>JBBINS010000083.1:0-12584 GCA_037443765.1 Gammaproteobacteria bacterium | reverse complement strand
CCAGGGGCGGCTCGCCCTCCTGCTCACCCCCAAGGGGCAGTTCCGGGCGGTGATGGCGGTGTTCGCGGGCGCCGCGGGGAACGGCACCAGCAGGCCCGGCAGCCCGGCGGCGGCGAGTTCGGCGACCGTCAGCGCCCCGCTGCGGGACACGGCGAGGTCCGCCCAGGCATAGGCCGCGGCCATGTCGTCGATGAACTCGCGGACCTCGGCCTCGACGCCGAGCGCGGCGTAGGACGAGGCGACGGCCTCGCGACGGTCGCGGCCGGTCTGGTGCAGGACCGCCGGGCGCTCGGCCGGCGCGAACAGCGCGAGCGCGGCCGGGACGATCCGGTTGAGCGCCGCGGCGCCCTGGCTGCCGCCGAACACCAGCAGGCGGCGCGGCTGGCGCGGCGCGCGCACCGCGGCGCCGGCGCCGAGCGCCTCGATCGACTCGCGGACGGGATTGCCGACGGCGACCGCGCCGACGCCGGACGGGAAGCTGCCCGGGAAGGCCTCGGCGACCGTGTGCGCGACGCGCGCCAGGATCCGGTTGGTGAGGCCGGCGATCGCGTTCTGCTCGTGGATCACGAGCGGCCGGCCGAGCAGTCGCGCCGCGAGCCCGCCCGGCCCCGCGACGAACCCGCCGAGGCCGAGCACGACGTCCGGCCGCGTGCGACGGATCGCGCCGAGCGCGTCGGCGAGCGCCTGCAGCAAATTGACCGGCGCGGCGAGCCAGCTGCCGAGGCCCTTGCCGCGCAGGCCGGCGACGCGGACCCACTCGACCGGGATGCCCGCGGCGGGTACCAGCCGCGCCTCGATGCCGCGGCGGGCGCCGAGCCAGACGACGCGGCAGGAGCGGCTCTTCAGCACGTCGGCGACGGCGAGCGCCGGGAACACGTGGCCGCCGGTGCCGCCGGCCATGATGAGCACGGTCGTCACCGCGCACCTCCGCGCAGCGCGACCGAGCGGGTGCTCTGCGTCTCGTGGTGGACCCGCAGCAGGATCCCGATCCAGCCGAGCGTCACGACGAGGCTGGAGCGGCCGTACGACAGCAGCGGCAGCGTCAGCCCCTTGGTGGGCAGCAGCCCCATGTTGACGCCCATGTTGATGAACGCCTGCAGGCCGAACCAGATCCCGAAGGCCGCTGCGAGGTACGACTGGAACTTGAGGCCGGCCTCGGCCGCGTTGCGGGCGATCGTCAGCGAGCGGTAGACGAGGCCGAGCACGAGCGCGACGACGAGCGCGATGCCGACGAAGCCGAGTTCCTCGGCCAGCACCGCGAACACGAAGTCGGTATGGGCCTCCGGCAGGTAGAAGAGCTTCTGGATGGACGCGCCGAGTCCGACGCCGAACCACTCGCCGCGGCCGATCGCGATCAGCGACTGCGTCAGCTGGAAGCCGGCGTTGAACGGGTCGTCCCACGGATTGAGGAAGGTGATCAGCCGCTTCACGCGGTACGGGCTCGCGACCGCGACCAGCGCGAACAGCGCCAGTGCGGCGGCGCACAGCGCGAGGAAGTGCCGCAGCCGGATGCCGGCGAGGAACAGCACGCCGATGCCCGTCGCGAGCAGCACGACGCCGGAGCCGAAGTCCGGCTCGAGCAGCAGCAGCCCTGCCGCGAAGCCGAGCACGCCGAGCGGCTTGAGGAAGCCGACGACGGTGGTCCGCACCTCCTCCTCGCGGCGCACGAGATAGCTGCACAGGTAGATCAGCAGCAGCACGCGGGCGGCCTCGGAGGCCTGGAAGTTGAGGCCGGCGAGGTGCAGCCAGCGCCGGCTGCCGTTGACCGTGTGGCCGATCCCCGGCAACAGCACCAGCACCAGCATCAGGATCGATACGGCGAGCAGGACGTGGCTGAACCGCTCCCAGGTTTCCGTCGGGATCCGCAGCGCCACCGCGCCGAAGCCGATGCCGACCAGCGAGAACAGCAGCTGCCGCTCGAGGAAGAAGAACGGGTTGCCGTCGCGCGCCGCGAGCGTCACCGAGGCCGAGCTGACCATGACGAGGCCGAGCAGCAGCAGCGCCGCGACCAGGCCGACAACGACCAGGTCGATCTGCAGCCGGCCGCGGCCCGCATGGCGCATCGCGAGGGTCGTGGCGCTCATGCGTCGAGCCTGCGCGCGGCGGCGGCGAAGGCATCGCCGCGCGCCGCGTAGTCGCGGAACATGTCGAGGCTCGCGCACGCCGGCGACAGCAGCACGAGGTCGCCGCGCGCGGCGGCTCGCGCGGCGGCCGCGACGGCGCCGTCCATGTCGGCCGCGAACTCCGTCGTGCACACGCCCGCCAGCGCCGCGGCGAGCTGCTCGCGGTCGCGACCGATCAGCACCGCGTGCCTCACCTTGCCGCGGAAGGCGGCCGCCAGCGGCGTGAAGTCCTGCCCCTTGCCCTCGCCGCCGGCGATCAGCACGAGCGGCCCGTCGAGCCCGGCGACCGCGGCGAGCGTCGCGCCGACGTTGGTGCCCTTCGAGTCGTCGACGTAGCGCACGCCGCGCCGCTCGGCGACCAGTTGGCCACGGTGCGGCAGGCCGTCGAAGCGGGTCAGCGTGCGCAGCATCGGCGCGAGCTCGAGCCCGATCTCGCCGCCGAGCGCGAGTGCCGCGAGCGCGTTGGCCGCGTTGTGCCGGCCCGGCAGGCGCAGTGCGCGCAAGGGCAACAGCGGCTCGCCCCGGCGCGCGAGCTGCGTTTCGCCGCCGGCGTCCACGAGGCCGAAGTCGGCGTCCGCGCGCACGATGCTGAAGCCGACGCGGCGCTGGCCGGGCCGGGGCATCGCGACCACCGCCGGGTCGTCGAGATTGACGATCGCCGCCGACGCGTGCGCGAGGATCCGCGCCTTCGCGGCGGCGTAGTCGGCGAGCGTCGCGTAGCGGTCCATGTGATCGGGCGTCACGTTGAGCACGGCGGCCGCCAGCAGCTCGAGCGACTCGGTCGACTCGAGCTGGAAGCTCGACAGCTCGAGCACGTACAGTTCCGGCACCGGCTGCGCCAGCAGGTCGAGCGCCGGCTCGCCGAGGTTGCCGCCGGCCAGCACGCGACGGCCGGCCTCGCGCGCCATCTCGGCGACCAGCGTCGTGACCGTGCTCTTGCCGTTGGTACCGGTGATCGCCACCGCCGGTGCGCGCTTGGCGCGCGCGAACAGCTCGACGTCGCCGACGACGACCAGGCCGCGCGCGAGCGCCTCGCGCACGATCGGCTCGGCGCGCGACACGCCCGGCGACAGCACGATGCGGTCGGCGGCGTCGAGCAGGCCGAGATCGAAGCGGCCGAGCCGCGCGACCAGCGTCGAGCCGAACGAGCGCAGCGCCTCGAGTCCGGGCGGCGACGGGCGCGAGTCGGTCACGGCGACCGCCTCGCCCTGCGCGGCGAGCCAGCGGACCGCCGAGAGGCCCGTCTTGCCGAGTCCGACCACGAGGTTGCGGCGCTCCGCCATCAGCGCACCTTCAACGTCGCGAGCCCGGCCAGCACGAGCACGACGGTGATGATCCAGAAGCGGACGATCACCTTCGGCTCGGCCCAGCCCTTGAGCTCGAAGTGGTGGTGGATCGGGGCCATGCGGAAGATTCGCTTGCCCGTCAGCTTGAACGAGGCGACCTGCAGGATCACCGACACGGTCTCGAGGACGAACACGCCGCCCATCACGAACAGCACGAGTTCCTGGCGCACGACCACGGCGATCGTGCCGAGCGCGGCGCCGAGGGCCAGCGCGCCGACGTCGCCCATGAACACCTGCGCGGGGTAGGTGTTGAACCACAGGAAGCCGAGCCCGGCGCCGACCAGCGTCGCGCAGAAGATCAGCACCTCGCCGACGCCGGCGACGTGCGGAATCAGCAGGTAGTTGGCGAAGATCGCGTTGCCGGAAGCGTAGGCGAACACGCCGAGCGCGCCGGCGACCATCACCGAAGGCATGATCGCGAGCCCGTCGAGGCCGTCGGTCAGGTTGACGGCGTTGCTGCTGCCGACGATCACGAAGTAGCTGAGCACGATGAAGGTGGCCGGGCCGAGCGGCACGGCGACCTCCTTGAAGAACGGCACGTGCAGCGCCGTCGCGTCCGGGGTCGCAGCGCTGTAGAACAGCGCGACCGCCGCGCCGAGGCCCGCGAACGACTGCAGCAGGTACTTCCAGCGCGCGGCCAGCCCCTTGGAGTTGCCGACCACGAGCTTCAGGTAGTCGTCGTAGAAGCCGATCAGCCCGAACGCCGCGGTCACGCCCACGACGATCCAGACGTAGCGGTTACTGAGGTCCGCCCACAGCAGCGTCGAGGCGAGCATCGCCACCAGGATCAGCGCGCCGCCCATCGTCGGCGTGCCCTGCTTCGACAGGTGCGATTGCGGGCCGAGCTCGCGCACGTTCTGCCCGATCTGGCGCGCGGCCAGGCTGCGGATCATCCACGGCCCGACGAGCAGCGCGATCAGCAGCGCCGTCAGCGCCGCGAGGATGCCGCGCAGCGTCAGGTACGTGAATACCCGGAAGCCGGAGAAGTGAGGCAGCAGCAGTTCGGCGAGGCGGTACAGCATCGTGACTCGCTAGTGGCCGGGAGTGCCGCGCGGCGCGGCGCCGGCGGCGGCTTGCAGGGCGTCGACGACGCGCTCGAGGCGATTGAGTCGCGAACCCTTGACGAGCACCGTGACCCCGGCACGCAGCAGCGGCGCGACGCGCGCGGCCAGCGCCGCGGCGTCGGGGAACCACTCGGCGCCGACGCCGAACTCGGCAACCGCATCGCCGGTCAGGGCGCCGACCGCGAACAGGCGCGTGACGCCGGCGGCGCGCGCCTCGCGGCCGGCGGCGACGTGGGCGTCGCGGCTGGCGGTGCCGAGCTCGGCCATGTCGCCGAGCACCAGCCAGCGCTCACCGGCGGCGGCACCGAGCACGTCGAGTCCGGCGCTCAGGCTGCTCGGGTTCGCGTTGTAGGAGTCGTCGATCAGGTAGGCGCCCTTTAGCGCCGGCTTGACCTGCAGGCGACCGCGGACCGGGCTCATCCGCGCGAGCCCGGCGGCGATCGTCGCGAGGTCGGCGCCCGCGGCGTGGGCCGCCGCCGCCGCGCCGAGCGCGTTCAGGACGTTGTGCCGGCCGGCGAGACCGAGCCGCACGCCGACGCTGCCGGCCGGCGTCGCGAGCTCGAATTCCTGCGTCGCGCCGGCGGGGCCCTCGGCGCGCACCGCGCCGGCGACGCGGAAGTCCGCGCCGGCGGCGAGGCCGAAGCTGAGCCGCCGCGCCGCGCCGCTCATCTCGCGCCACAACGGCGCGTACACGTCGTCGGCGTTGATCACCGCCGTCGCGCCGTGGCCGAGCCCGGCGAACAGCTCGCCCTCGGCGCGCGCGACGCCCTCGATCGAGCCGAAGCCCTCGAGGTGCTCGGCACCCGCATTGGTGACGATCCCGACCGTCGGCCGCGCGAGCACGACGAGCGCGGCGACCTCGCCCGGGTGGTTGGCACCGATCTCGATGACCGCCGTCGCGTGACGCGCGTCGAGCCCGAGCAGCGTGAGCGGCACGCCGATGTGATTGTTGAGCGTGCCGCGCGTCGAGTGGCACGGGCCGCGCCCGGCGAGCACCGTCGCGATCAGCTCCTTGGTCGTCGTCTTGCCGTTGCTGCCGGCGACGGCGACGACCGGAATGGCGAACTGCCCGCGCCAGGCCTCGGCAGCGCACTGCAGCGCGCGCAGCGTGTCGTCGACGACGATCTGCGGGATCGCCACCGGCAGCGGCCGCGCGACCACCGCGCCGGCGGCGCCGCGCCCGGCGGCGGCGGCGACGAAGTCGTGGCCGTCGAAGCTCGGGCCGCTGAGCGCGACGAACAGCTCGCCGGCCGCCAGCGTCCGCGAGTCGGTCGAGACCGCACCAAAGGCCGCATCGGCGCCCTGCAGCTGGCCGCGCATCGCGCCGGCAAAATGGGCGAGCGAGCGCTTCATCGCGCGCCCCCGCCGAGGTCGCGCGCGACGGCGCGGTCGCTGTAGGCGCGGCGCTCGGTGCCGTAGATCTGGTAGTCCTCGTGCCCCTTGCCGGCGATGAGGATCACGTCGCCGGGCCGGGCCTGTGCCGCCGCGCCGCGGATGGCGGTCGAGCGGTCGCGCTCGATGTGCGCCGGCACGCGTCCGGTCAGCGCCGCCGTGATCATCGCGACGATGCGGTCGGGATCCTCGCTGCGCGGGTTGTCGTCGGTGACGACCAGCCGGTCGGCGCCGGCCTCGGCCGCGGCCGCCATCAGCGGCCGCTTGCCCGCGTCGCGATCGCCGCCGCAGCCGAACACGCACCACAGCGTGCCGGTGGTGTGGGCTCGGAGCGCGGCGAGGACCTTGGCGAGCGCGTCTGGCGAGTGCGCGTAGTCGACGACGAGCGTCGGGCCGTGGGCACCCAGGTCGAAGGTCTCCATCCGGCCGGGTGGCGGACGCGCCGCGCCGAGCACCTCGAGCGCGTCGCCGAGCGGCACGTCGGCGGCGAGCAGCAGTCCGAGCACGACGACCAGGTTCTCGGCGTTGAAAGCGCCGACGAGCGGCGAGCGCAGCCGGAACGGGCCGGCATGCGTCACGCCCGTGAGCTCGAGGCCCGTGGCGCCGCAGTCGACCCGGGTCGCGACCACGTAGCGGCCGCCGGCAGGCGCCGTGCCGAGCACCTCGACGCGGGTGAGCTCGACGCCCGGCGGGAGTCCGGCGGCGAGTTCGCGCCCGAACGCGTCGCCCGTGTTGACGATCGCGTGCTCGACGCCGCGGCTCCGGAAGAGCTGCGCCTTGGCGGCGCCGTAGGCCGCCATCGTGCCGTGGTAGTCGAGGTGGTCGCGCGTGAGGTTCGTGAAGGCGCCGAGCGGCAGGCGCACGCCGTCGACGCGCCCCTGGTCGAGCGCGTGCGAGGAGACCTCCATCGCGACGTGGCGGGCACCGCCATCGACGAGCGCGCGCAGCGCGCGGTGCACGGAGACGACGTCCAACGTCGTGTGGCTGGTCGCGGCGAGTGCCGGCGGCCGCCCCGTCCCGAGCGTTCCCATGTAGGCGCCGGCGGCGCCGCGGCACACCGCATACAGCCACGCGCAGGTCGTCTTGCCGTTCGTGCCGGTGATGCCGGCGACCGCGGCATCGGCCGACGGCTCGCCATAGAAGCGATCGGCGACGTCGCCGAGCTCGGGCCTGAGGCCCGGCACCGACACCGCGGCAACCGCCGGCGGCAGCGGCGGCAGCGCGCGGCCTTCGGTCGGATCCCAGATCACGGCGATCGCACCGCGCGCGATCGCCTCGTCGACGTGATCGAGGCCGTGCGTCGAGCGGCCCGCGAGCGCGACGAACGCATCGCCCGGGGCGACGGCGCGACTGTCGAGCCGCAGGTCGCGCACCGCGATCCGCGGCGCGGCCACGAGGCCCGCCAGCAGCCAGGCGAGCTCGATGCCGTCGTGGGCGGGCGTCGCGGCGATCATCGGCTCAGCGCCTGCACGAACGTCGCGGACGGGACGTTGCTGAGGTCGTCGGGCGGCACCGCGAGCAGGCGCAGCGCGCCGGCCATGACCGCGGCGAACACCGGCGCCGCGACGTCACCGCCGTGATACTTGCCGTTGCTCGGCTCGTCGATCACGACGACCGTCGCGAGGCGCGGCGCCGAGGCCGGCACGACGCCGCCGAATACGGCCATGTACTTGTCGGTCGAATAGCCGCCGCCGACGGACTTCCACGCCGTTCCGGTCTTGCCGGCGATCCGGTAGCCGGGGACCGCGGCGTTCTTGCCCGTGCCGTTCGTGACTACCGTCTCGAGCAGGTGGATCAGGTCGCGGCAGACTTGCGGTTCGAGCACCGTTTCGCCCGGCACCGGCGCGTCGACGCGGCGGAAGGTCAGCGGCCGGCGCTGGCCGAGCGCGCCCAGCGTCGCGTACGCCTGCGCGAGCTGCAGCGGCGTCACCGACAGCCCGTAGCCGTGCGCGAGCGTCGCGACCGTCAGGCTGCTCCAATGCGAGTACGGACTCAGCAGCCCCGCCGACTCGCCGGGGAAGCCGGTCGCCGAGACCTGACCGAAGCCGAGTCCGGTCAGCGTCTTCCACATCGCGTCCTTGTCGAGCGCGAGCGCGATGTGCGCCATGCCGACGTTGGAGGACTTCTGCAGGATCGTCGCGAGGTCGGCCATGCCGAGGTTGTGCTCGTCCTCGAAGACCTTGACGCCGACTTTGATGTAGCCGGGGTTCGTGTCGATGACGCTGTTCGGCCTGAACTTGCCGGTCGCGAGCCCGGTCGCGATGAAGAACGGCTTGATCGAGGAACCGGGCTCGAAGATGTCGGTCGCGGCGCGGTTGCGGTAGCGGGCGACCTCGAACTGCGTGCGGTCGTTCGGGTTGAACGACGGCTGGTTGACCATCGCGAGGATCTCGCCGGTGCGCACGTCGGCGACGATCACCGAGCCCGCGCGCGCCTGGTACTCGCGGATCGCGCTCTTGAGCTCGCGGTAGGCGAGGTACTGGATCCGCAGGTCGAGGCTCGTCACGAGATCCTCGCCGGGGCGCGACGGGCGCACGCTGTCGACGTTCTCGACGACGCGGCCGTACCGGTCCTGGATCACCCGCTTCAAGCCGTCCTCGCCCGACAGCTTCTGCTCGTACTCGAGCTCGAGGCCCTCCTGGCCCTGGTCGGCCTCGCCGGTGAAGCCGAGCACGTGGCCGGTCACCTCGCCGGCCGGGTAGAAGCGGCGGTACTCGCGCGCCAGGTTGACGCCCGGGATCTGCAGCGACCGGATCCGCTCGGCCTCGTCCGGCTGCAGCTGCTTGGCGAGGACGAGGTACTGCGACTCGAGGTTCGAGGTCACGCGCCGCGTCACCCAGTCGACGTCGCGGTTCAGGCCCTTGGCGAGCCGCGCGATCTGCTCCGGCGAGTCCTTGAGTTCGCTCGGGTCCGCCCAGACGGTGTCGACCGGCGTGCTCACCGCGAGCGGCTCGCCGAAGCGGTCTAGCACCTGGCCGCGGTGCGCCGGGATGCGGGCGTTGCGCATGAAGCGCTCGGCGCCCTCCTTGGCGAAGAAGCCGTGGTTGATGACCTGCATGTTGAGCGCGCGCGCTACGATCGCGCCGGCACACAGCACGAGCGCCGCGAGCACGAACCAGCCGCGCACGCGGAACTGCCGCGCCGCACTCTGGGCTTCGGTGCGCTTGAGCTTCATGGCTGGACGATCTTCACTTCGGTCGCCTTCGGCACCGTCATCTGCAGCTTCTGGTTGGCGACCTGCTCGACGAAGCCGTGCGCGCTCCAGGCGCTCTGCTCGAGCTGCAGCCGGCCCCACTCGACGTTCAGCCGGTCGCGCTCGCCGGACAGCCTCTCGAGCTCGACGAACAGCGTCCGTGCCTGGTGCTTGACGTAGACGACGCCGGCGGCCGAGCCGAGCACCGCCGACCAGAGCGCGATCACGACGATCACGAGCAGGCGCCGGCTCACGCGCGCACCTTGCACGCGACGCGCAGCACGGCGCTGCGCGCGCGCGGGTTGCGGGTCACCTCGTCGGCCTGCGCGTGCTGCGCCTTGCCGACCAGCTCGAGGCGCGGTTGCGCGGCGAGCGGCAGGTTGGGCAGGCCGCGCCACACCGGGTCACCGAGCGCGTGCGTGCGCATGAAGCGCTTAACGCGCCGGTCCTCGAGCGAGTGGAAGCTGATGACGGCGAGTCGCCCGCCGACCTTGAGCACGGCGAGCGCGGCGTCTAGGCCGCGCGCGAGCTGCTCGAGCTCGCGGTTGACGTGGATGCGCAGCGCCTGGAACGTCCGCGTCGCCGGGTGCTTGCCGGGCTCGCGCAGGCGCGCCGGGATCGCGGCGCTGACGAGGTCGGCGAGCGCGCCGGTCGTCGCCAGCGGCCCGGTCGCGCGCGACGCCACGATCGAGCGGGCGATCCGGCGTGCGAAGCGTTCCTCGCCGTGCGCGGCGATCACCGCCGCGATCTCCGCCTCGGTCGCGCCGGCGAGGAAATCCGCGGCGCTCGGGCCGCCGCCCGGGTCCATGCGCATGTCGAGCGGGCCGTCGCGCATGAAGCTGAAGCCGCGTGCCGGGTCGTCGAGCTGGGGAGAGGAGACGCCGAGGTCGAGCAGCGCGCCGTCGGCCGACGCCTCGCCGACGAGCTCGGCCAGGCGATCGAAGGTGGCATGGTGGATACGAACGCGCGGGTCACCGCCAAATTCCTGCCTCGCGTTCTGAATGGCCTCTGGATCCCGATCGACGACAACGAGTCTTCCCCCCGAACCCAGCCGCGCCAGCAGGGCGCGCGAATGGCCGCCCCGCCCGTACGTCCCGTCGACGTACGTTCCGTCGGGCCGGACCGCGAGGCCGGCCAGCGTCTCTTCGAGCAGCACCGGCGCGTGGGCCGGCTCTGCACCCGCCGCCACCGCTAGAACGTCAGCGACCCGAGGTCGGGCGGCAGGTCCCCGGGCAGCTCCTCTTCCTTTTCCTTGAGCCACTCGTCGCGCCGCTCGTTCCACCGGGCCTCGTCCCAGAGTTCAAACCGGTTGCCCTGGCCGAGCAGCACTGCCGCGCGGGTCAGCCCCGCGAACGTGCGCAGCTCGGCCGGCAGCAGCACGCGGCCGTGACCGTCGAGTTCAACGTCGGTGGCGTAGCCGACCATCAGGCGCTGCATGCGCCGGGCCTGGGGGTTCAAGGTCGGCAGACGCATGAGCTTCCGCTCGATCTCTTCCCAGTCGGGTTGCGGGTAGAGGATCAGGCACTGGTCGCGGTCGATCGTGACCACCAGGCGCCCGCTCGACCGCTCGACCAAACGGTCGCGGTACCGGGTCGGCATGACCATCCGGCCCTTGGCATCGAGAGTGACTTGATTGGCGCCCCGAAACACGTGCTGGATGGGACCAGGTCCCATTCCTCCCCACTTTTTCCCACCGGCGGCCACTATAGGGGGAAGCCCGGATGAGGTCAACGCTCCGGGCGTGGATTTTTCCTGTGACGACAATCACTTACCGGGGACAGCTGCGCTGGCCCCCAGAATATGAAAGACGCAAAAATCAGTGGCTTACAAGGGGATCTTGCGGCGTTATGTCAGAACGAAGCAAAAAGCGGGCCAACCGGGGCGGTCGGGAAGTGAGACCCGCGTCACACGGCGTGCCGTGCGGGTTGCGCACGGTGCCGGGGAAAGAGGTGGGAGTCGGCCGGTAAGCCGGGTTCTGTCTTGGGCAACCATTCCTCTGGGATGCACGTCGCCGTGCACCTCAAGCGACCTACCCGGGAACACGCGCGGGCCGCGCGCTGCCGGTCGGAGCAAGCTCCGGCCGACCCGTTCCCCTATTTGGCCTTGCTCCGGGCGGGGTTTGCCGTGCCATGCCTGTTGCCAGGCACGCGGTGCGCTCTTACCGCACCATTTCACCCTTACCAGCCTCAGGCGAACCTGTGGCTTCGGCGGTTTGCTTTCTGTTGCACTTTCCGTGGGCTCGCGCCCCCCAGGCGTTACCTGGCGCCCTGCCCTATGGAGCCCGGACTTTCCTCCCGCGGTCGAACCGCGAGCGGTTGCCTGGCCGACTCCCACGCGCACCATAGGGCCCGGGGACCCGAACCTCAAGCGCCGCCTCGCGCGGCCTCAGCCGTCCGGGCCGCGCTTGAGCGCCAGCGCCCGCTCGTAGACGCGATTGCGGCGCTCGCCGCTGAACTCGGCCGCGAGGTCGACCGCCTGCGACAACGGGAGCCCGGTCAGCAGCCCCGCGAGCAGCCGGTCGAGCCGCGCGAGGTCGGCATCGCCGGCGCCCGTGGCCTCGGGTGCACCGGCGACCACGAGCACGGCTTCGCCGCGGGCCACGTTCGGGTCGGTCCCGGCCCGCGCCAGGAGTTCCGCGAGCGAGCCGCGATAGACGGTCTCGTGCACCTTCGTCAGCTCGCGCGCGAGCACCGCGTGGCGGCCCGCACCGAATACGGCGGCGAGGTCCTCGAGCGTCTCGGCGACGCGGTGCGGCGCCTCGTAGAACACGAGCGTCCGCGGCTCCGGCGAGAGCGCCGCGAGCCGCGCGCGCCGCGCCGCCGCCTTGGCCGGCAGGAAGCCCTCGAACACGAATCGGTCGGTCGGCAGGCCCGCCACCGACAGCGCCGCGACCGCGGCGCAGGCCCCCGGAATCGGCACCACGGCGACACCGGCGGCGGCGGCCGAGGCGACCAGCCGGAAGCCGGGATCGCTGATCAACGGCGTGCCGGCGTCGGAGACGAGCGCGATCCGGGATCCGGCCACGAGCCGCGCGACGAACTCCTCCGCCCGCGCCGCCTCGTTGTGCTCGTGCAGCGCGACGAGCGGCGTGCGGATGCCGAGCTGCGCGAGGAACTGGCCGGTGTGGCGGGTGTCCTCGGCCGCGATCAGCTCGACGGCGGCCAGCGTTTCGCGGGCGCGCTCGCTGAGATCGCCGCGATTGCCGATCGGGGTCGCGACGACGAAGAGGGTGCCGGGCGCTGACACTATACTGGGCGGTCGGCACGCGGAACTCGCGCGACGGCATCCTGCACGGAGGGAACGACGCATGCAACGTCCCGAGAGCGGTACCCGGCGCGCCGGCGGGCGCACCCATCGTCTCTGCGCGCTGCTCGTCGCCGCCGCGGCCCTGTGCGCCTGCGCCGGCCCCGAGGCGGTGCGCCCGGCGACCGACCGGGCCCCGACGGCGGAGCGCGCGGAACGGCTC
>JBBINS010000082.1:0-12711 GCA_037443765.1 Gammaproteobacteria bacterium | reverse complement strand
GCGCGCGGCCTGCCGCTCGTCGCCGGCGAGGCGCCGCGGCCGTGAGCGCGCGGCGCGAGTTCGACGTCGTGATCGCGGGCGGCGGCATGGTCGGCGCCTCCCTCGCCGCGTTGCTCGGCGCGGGCGAGGCGACCCGCGGCCTCAAGGTGGCGCTCGTCGAGCCGCAGCCGGCGCTGCCACCGCTGCCCGCCGATCCCCTGGACCTGCGCGTCTCGGCGCTGTCGCGCGCCGGCGAGCGGTTGCTGGTCTCGGTCGGCGCCTGGCCGCACGTCGCGGCCCGCGCTCCGTGCCCGTACGAGCGCATGGTCGTCTGGGACGCGGCGTCGCCGCCCTCGGGTCCCGAGACGCTCGTCTTCGATGCCGCCGAGGTGGGCGAACCCAACCTCGGCCACATCGTAGAGAACCGGGCGGCCGCGGCGGCGCTGATCGAGCGGGCGCTCGCGCTCGGCGCGACACTCGTGCGCACGCCGGTCACCGGTCTCGAGCTCGACGCCGACGGCGCGCGGGTGACGCTCGGCGGCCGGGCGGTCACGGCGGGGCTGGTGGTCGCCGCCGACGGCGCGGACTCGCCGCTTCGCCGCCTCGCCGGGCTCGGCGGCGAAGGCGCCCCGTATGCGGCCGAGGCGGTCGTCACGCACCTCGCCCCCGGGATTCCGCACGGCGGCGCGGCGCGCCAGCGCTTCCTCGCGACTGGCCCGCTCGGGATCCTGCCGCTGGCGGACGGGCGCGTGTCGATCGTCTGGTCGACGTCGCCCGACGAGGCCGCGCGGCTCACGGCGCTCGACGATGCCACCTTCTCGGCAGCCGTGACGAGTGCGAGCGACGGGGTGCTCGGCGCGCTCGCCGCCACCGCGCCGCGCGCCCGGTTTCCGCTGCGGCGCTTCAACGCCGGGAGCTATGCGGCGACCCGCCTCGTGCTGGTCGGCGATGCGGCGCACACGGTGCACCCGCTCGCCGGCCAGGGCGTCAACCAGGGCTTCCTCGACGTGCTCGCGCTCGCCGCCGAGCTCGGTCGCGCGGTCGCCGCCGGTGGCGACCCGGGCGACGCCCTTCCGCTCGGGCGCTACGCGCGCGCGCGCCGCGCCGACAACGCGCTCATGGGAGTCGCACTCGACGCGATCTATCGCGTGTTCACCGACGAGCGCGCCGCCGTGCGGCGCGGGCGCCGGCTGGGCTTGCGGCTCGTGAACCGGGCCGAGCCGCTCAAGCGGCTGCTGATCGATCGCGCGCTCGGCGCCCCGTGAGTGCGCGTCCGCTCGCGCTCGCGGCCGCGGCCGGTCTCGTGGGTGGCGCGCTCGCGTGCCTCGCCGGCATCGGGCCGGCGCTCCTGACGCCCGCCGCGAACGGCCGCTTCGCGAGCTACGCGACGATCCTCGTCACGCTGATCGCCGTGCAGCTCGGCGCCCGGGCCGCGGCCGCGGCGCCCGACGGCGGCGGCTTCCGGGCGCGGCTCGCCGCCGCGTCGGTGATCGCGGTGCTGGTCGCGGTGCTCGACGGTCTCGGGCTCTACCTGCTGTACGCGGCGCTGCGGCCCGGGCTCCTCGCCGCGCGCTACGGCGCCTTCGAGGCGCAGCTGTGGTCGGCGGGCCTGCCGCCGGAGCGGCTCGCAGCCGGGCTCGGCGAGCTCGCGGCGCGGCGCGCGCAGTACCTGAGCCCCGTGTTCCAGGCGATCGAGGGCGCCGCCATGGTGCTGTTCTGCGGCGTCGTGCTCGGCGCCTATCTCGCGTTCCGGGCGCGTCTCGCCGCGCGCCTCGGCCGGCGGCCGGGGACCTGAGCGCCTAGAGGCGGTCGATCTTCGCCGCGCAGATGAAGTCGTTCTCCGACAGCCCCTGGATCGCGTGGGTCGTGTACCGTATGCGGCAGTAGTTGTAGCCGAGCTCGAGGTCCGGGTGGTGGTCCTCGCGGTTGGCGATGTGGGCGGCCGCGTTCACGAAGCTCATGACGCGGTAGAAGTCCTTGAAGCGGTACTCGCGCTCGAGGTGGCGCGCGGCCGCGTCCAGGCGCCAGGCGGGGTCGAGCGCGGCGAGCGCGGCCCGCGCCTCGCCCTCGGTGTACGGCTTGACGCCGCCCTCGCAGGGTACGCAGCGACGATCCGCGAGCGGTTCGGTCATGGCGCCATCTCCCGGCGCGCGTAGCGGCGCGCCACGTAGGCCTCGACGAGCTCCTGGAACTCCTCGGCGATGCGCTCGCCCTTCAGCGTCACCGTCTTCTCGCCGTCCTCGTAGACGGGTGCCACCGGGCGCTCGCCGGTGCCAGGCAGGCTGATGCCGATGTTCGCGTGCTTGCTCTCGCCCGGGCCGTTGACGACGCAGCCCATCACGGCGACGGTCATGTCCTCGACGCCTTCGTGGGCGCGCTTCCAGTCCGGCATCCGCGTGCGGATGTGCGACTGGATCCGCTGCGCGAGCTCCTGGAAATAGGTGCTCGTCGTGCGGCCGCACCCCGGGCAGGCGATCACCATCGGCGTGAAGGCCCTGAGGCCCATCGTCTGCAGGATCTCCTGGGCGACGACCACCTCGCGCGTCCGGTCGCCGCCCGGATCCGGCGTCAGCGACACGCGGATCGTGTCGCCGATTCCCTCCTGCAGCAGCACCGCCATCGCCGCCGTCGACGCGACGATCCCCTTCGAGCCCATGCCGGCCTCGGTCAGGCCGAGGTGCAGCGGGTAGTCGCAGCGCGCGGCGAGGTTGCGGTAGATCGACACGAGGTCCTGCACGCCGCTGACCTTCGCCGACAGCACGATGCGGTCGTGGCCGAGCCCGAGTGCCTCGGCGCGCGCCGCGGCCTCGAGCGCCGAGAGCACGGTCGCCTCGCGGACGACGTCCATCGCCTCCCACGGCGCCGCGCGCCGCGAGTTCTCGTCCATCAGGCGCGTCAGCAGGTCCTGGTCGAGACTGCCCCAGTTGACGCCGATGCGGACGGGCTTCGCGTAGCGGCAGGCGATCTCGATCATCTCGGCGAACTGCGGGTCGCGCTTCGCGCCCCGGCCGACGTTGCCCGGGTTGATGCGCAGCTTCGCGAGCGCCTGGGCGCAGGCCGGCTCCTCGGCGAGCAGCTTGTGGCCGTTGAAATGGAAGTCGCCGACGAGCGGCACGTCGACGCCCTGCCGGTCGAGCGCCTCGCGGATGTGGGGCACGGCCGCGGCCGCCGCCTTCTCGTTGACGGTGACGCGCACGAGCTCGGAGCCGGCGCGGGCGAGTTCCCTGACCTGGGCGATCGTCGCCGCGACGTCGGCGGTATCGGTGTTGGTCATCGACTGCACGACGATCGGCGCCGGGCCCCCGACGGTGACGTGACCGACGCGGACGGGGACGGACGGGCGGCGGGCGGGGAGGGGCATGGCGGGTTCCGTTCGGGGCGGTGATTTTAACGCCCCCGCACGCAAGGCACGACTCCGATCGTCGGCCACGGTGCTATCGTCCCGCGCGGCGCCGGCGGGGTCATGGTGGCTCCCCGGGCGCCCGCAGCGGGAGCGCGAGCATGAGCCAGCCGGCGCGGCCGTCGAGGCCGTTCATGAACTTCGAGGTGGTGCTCGACCCCGGGCGCTCGCGGGCGGACGTCGCGGTCGTCGGCATCGCGCACAGCGAGCCGTACGCGGGCGACGAGCAGCCGAACGACCAGAGCCGGGCGCCGGAGGCGATCCGGGCCGCGTCCGGCCTGTTCGGGTACGGCGACGGGGCGCACTACGACTTCGACCTCGGCTCGGACCTCGAGGGCGTGCGGCCCGGCCGCTGCATCGATTGCGGCAACCTGAGTCGCGGCGAGGAGCCGTACGACGCCTACCTGGCGCGCGTCACCGACACGCTCGCGACGCTCTGGCGCGGCGGGACGCAGGTGTTCGTCCTCGGCGGAGACCATGGCGTGATGATCCCGGCGCTCGATGCGCTCGACCGCCTCGGCCGGCCGTTCTACATCGTGCACGTCGATGCGCACCTCGACTGGCGGGTCGAGGTCGGCGGCGTCCGCCGCGGCTACTCGAGCCCCCTGTACTGGGCGAGCACCAAGCGCTCCGTCGCGGGAATGACGCAGCTGGGACTGCGCGGTACTGGCAGCGCGCGCCGGGCGGAGGTGGACGCCGCGCGCGCCTACGGGTCGCGGCTCTTCACCGCGGCCGACGTGCACGCCGGGGGTCTCGGGCGCGTGCTCGAATCGATCCCGCCCGAGCTCCCGCTCTACATCACCATCGACGCCGACGGACTGGATCCCGCCGCCATGCCCGGCGTGATGGCCCCCGCGCCGGGGGGCCTCGGCTACGCCCAGGTCGCGACGCTGCTCGCGACGCTCGCCCGCCGCCAGCCGGTCCTCGGCATGGACGTGGTCGAGATCGCCCCGCGTTACGACGCCTCGAACGCGATCACCTGCATCACGGCGGGGCGGCTGATCCTGACGGTGCTCGGCCACAGTGCGGCCGCGCGAACGGGCCTTTGCTGAGCTCGCGCTCCGGTCCCCGGCCGCTGGCCGGCCGGAGGGCACCGGCGTGGCGGCCGTTGTACAATCGCAACAACGCTGGCCAAGGCCCGCAAATGATGGCGCTGCGGCGTGGCTTAATTGACAATGAGGGCCGGCCGGTTTCTCATCGGCATGAGATTGCGCAACGGGGCGTAAGGATCGTCTATTGAGCACCGCTTCGGAGCCCGTCGGGACGCTCGACGTCGCACTCGCGCACGCCGCGCGGCTGCTGGAGACGCAGCCGCAGCTCGCGTCGGAGCAGGCGAGCGAGATCCTCAAAGCCGTCCCCGGTCACCCGCCCGCCAGGCTCATCCTCGGCATCGCGCGCCGCATCGTCGGCGAGTTCGCCGCGGCGCTCGAGGTCCTGGAACCGCTCGCCCGCGAGCAATCCCGCTGGTCCGCGGCGCAGCTCGAACTCGGCATCGCGCTCGGCGACGCCGGTCGCGGTAGCGAAGCGATCGCGGCGCTCAGGCGTGCGACCGAACTCCAGCCGGACCTGCCGAACGCGTGGCGGTTGCTCGCCGACCACCTGGACGCGAGCGGTGACGCCCCCGGCGCCGACCAGGCGCGCGCGCGGTTCATCAGGGCCGCCAACCGCGATCCACGACTCATGTCGGCGGCTGCGGCGCTGGTCGAAAACAAGCTGCCGGTCGCCGAGGCGCTGCTTCGCGAGCACCTGAAGGTGCACGCCACCGACGTCGCGGCGCTCAGGATGCTGGGCGAGGTCGCCGCGCGGCTGCGCCGCTACCCGGACGCCGAGGCGCTGCTCGAGCGCTGCCTCGAACTCGCACCGAGCTTCGACGCGGCCCGGCACAACTACGCAGTGGTGCTCCTGCGGCAGACCAAGGCCACCGAGGCGCTCGCCGAGATCGAGCGGCTGCTCGCGAAGGAGCCGCGCAATCCTGGTTACCGCAACCTCAAGGCCGCGATCCTGGCGCACCTCGGCGATTACTCCGAGTCGATCGAGGTCTACGAGGCCGTGCTCAAGGAGTACCCGGACCAGCCGAAGGTCTGGCTGAGCTACGGCCACGCGCTCAAGACCGCGCGCCGCCAGGACGACAGCATCGCCGCCTACCGCCAGGGCATCGCGCTGGAGCCCGGCCTCGGCGAGGCGTACTGGAGCCTCGCGAACCTCAAGACCTTCCAGTTCGGGGACGCGGACATCGCCGCGATGCGCGCGGCGCTCGGCCGGGACGATCTGGAACCGGAGGACCGCCTGCACTTCGAGTTCGCGCTCGGCAAGGCGCTCGAGGATCGCGAGGCCTTCGGCGACGCGTTCGCTCACTACGAGGCGGGCAGCGCGATCCGTCGGCGCCTGACGCCCTACGACGCCGACGAGACGAGCGGCTACGTGCGTCGCTGCAAGGCGCTGTACACGAGCGAGTTCTTCGCGGCCCGCGCCGGCGCGGGCGCCGCGACCGCCGACCCGATCTTCATCGTCGGCATGCCGCGCGCGGGCTCGACGCTGCTCGAGCAGATCCTCGCGAGCCACCCGCTCGTCGAGGGCACGATGGAGCTGCCGGACATCGGCCGCATCGCGCGCGATCTCGCCGGCCCCAGGCCGAAGGACGACCAGAGGCGCTACCCGGGAGTGGTGGCGGACCTCGATCCCGCGCGCCTGCGCGCGCTCGGCGAGCAGTACCTTGTCGACACGCGCGTGCAGCGCAAGAGCGCGGCGCCGTACTTCATCGACAAGATGCCCAACAACTGGCTGCAGGTCGGGCTCATCCACCTGATCCTTCCGAACGCCAGGATCATCGATGCCCGCCGCCACCCGCTCGGCTGCTGCTTCTCGAACTTCAAGCAGCACTTCGCGCGCGGCCAGAGCTTCTCCTACTCGCTCGACGGCGTTGGCCGTTACTACCGCGACTACGTCGAGCTGCTGGCGCATTTCGACGCGGTGCTGCCCGGCCGGGTCCACCGGGTGTTCTACGAGCGGATGATCGACGACACGGAGGCCGAGGTGCGCCGGGTGCTCGACTACTGCGGGCTGCCGTTCGACGAGCGCTGCCTCAGGTTCTACGAGAACGACCGCGCAGTGCGCACCGCGAGCTCCGAGCAGGTCCGCCAGCCGATCTATCGCGAGGGGGTCGACCACTGGAAGCACTTCGAGCCCTGGCTCGGCCCGCTCACGGCGGCGCTCGGGCCGGTGCTGGATCGGTATCCGGAGGTCCCGGTTTTTTCAGAGTCTGTCTAATCGAATGACGATAACTTGGTCCAATCTCAATGAGCAGGGGAGCGACGACATGAACCGTAGCCGACATCAGAACCACCCGCGAGCCGGCTTGGCAGCCGACGGCGCCAAGCGGAGCAAGGCACTCACGTACCTGCCGCTCGCCTCGGCGATCTCCGCGGTGCTCGCCGGCGCGCCGGCGGCCTACGCCCAGCAGAAGGACAGCTCGGGCGGCCTCGAGGAGGTCGTCGTCACCGCTCAGAAGAAGAGCGAGCGCATGCAGGACGTGCCGGTGGCGATCGTCGCCCTGGGCACCGAAAAGCTCGAAGAGCTGAAGATCCAGAACCTCGACGACTACGTGAAGTACCTGCCGAGTGTGGCGTTCAGCCGCGGCGACGGCCAGGGCGGCAACGGCCAGCCGGGCTCGTCGCATGTCTACATGCGCGGCGTCGTCAGCGGCGCCAACGAGAACCACTCGGGCTCGCAGCCGAGCGTCGGCACCTACCTCGACGAGCAGCCGGTCACGACGATCGACGGCACGGTCGACGTCCACGTCTACGACATCGCGCGCGTCGAGGTCCTCGAGGGGCCGCAGGGCACCCTGTACGGCGCGAGCTCGCAGGCGGGCACTATCCGCATCATCACCAACAAGCCCGATCCGACGAAGTTCGCAGCCGGCTATGACCTGACGCTGAACAACGTCTATCACGGCGGCGTCGGCTACGGCGTCGAGGGCTTCGTGAACCTGCCGCTGACGCCGGTTGCGGCGATTCGCCTCGTGGCCTGGGACGAGCACGCCGCGGGCTTCATCGACAACGTCGCCGGTACCAACGCGGCGGCGGGCATCGTCAACGGCCAGCGCTACTTCCCGAGCTGGTGCGCGGCCAGCACGCCCGGCGTCACGTTCGCGACGGCATCGAACGCCAATTGTCCGGTGGGCGCCGGCTCGATCTCGAACAAGGCTTACGTCAAGAACGACTACAACACGGCGGACACGCAGGGCGGCCGCGCGGCGCTGCGCCTCAACCTGCTCGACGACCACCTGATCATCACGCCGACGATGATGGGCCAGTCGGTCACGACCGACGGCTTCTTCGGCTACGACCCGGGCGTCGGCGACCTGCAGATCGTGCACTTCGGGCCTGAGAACTCGCAGGACTCGTGGGTGCAGAGCGCGCTGACCGTCGAGGGCAAGATCGGCAACTTCGACCTCACGTACGCCGGTGCGTACATGAAGCGGGAGATCCACTCGATCGCCGACTACGCGGACTACTCGTTCTTCTACGACCACCGCTTCGGCTCGGGCCACTACTGGCTCGGCGCCAGCGGGCTGCAGACCAACGCCAACGGCGTAGTTACCGGCGGCACGCCGATCATGCCGCAGGAACTCGTCTACACGAAGGGCCACTTCGAGAAGTGGAGCCATGAAATCCGCCTGACGACGCCGCAGGATCTGCCGGTCAAGGGCACCGTCGGCCTCTTCGTCGAGCGCCAGCTGCACAACATCTTCGAGGACTACATCGAGCCCGGTTACGGGTTCTCGAACCCGTACGTCCAGAACGCGAACGGCTTCGCCCAGTATCTGTCGGTGCCGACGCTCAACAACACGGTCTGGCTCACCGACGAGCAGCGTGTCGACCGCGATCAGGCGGCCTTCGCACAGGTCACGTGGGACATCAACCAGAAGCTCTCGGTGACGGGGGGCTACCGCTACTTCAAGACCGACAACTCGCTGGCCGGCTTCTACGGCTACTCGAGTAACGCTCAGAACTGGTTCGGCTTCGGGCCGGGCATGAACGCCTGTTTCGAGGGCCCGACGATCGCCGGTAACCCGTGCTCGAACCTCGACAAGGAGGTCAAGGAGAGCGGCCACGTGCCGCGCGCGAACATTACCTACAAGTTCACGCCGGACGCGATGCTGTACGCGACGTACTCGAAGGGCTTCCGGCCGGGCGGCGTCAACCGCAGCGGCAACCTCGGACCCTACAAGGCGGACTACCTGACCAACTACGAGTTGGGCTGGAAGACTCAGTGGCTGAACCGTCATGTGCGCTGGAACGGCTCGGTGTTCCAGGAGGACTGGAAGGACTTCCAGTTCTCGTTCCTCGGGCCGAACAGCCTGACGATCATCACGAACGGCGGCACGGCGCGCATCAAGGGCATCGAGTCCGAGTTCGAGTGGGCGATGGGCGGCGGCTTCGACCTCTCGGTGAACGGTTCACTGCTCAACCCGGTCATGACGACGAACTACTGCGGCACGCTGGACGCGAACGGCAACGCAGTCACCAATTGCCCCAATCCGCTGGCGCCGGCCGGGTCGAACCTGCCGATCGCGCCGAAGTTCAAGGGCAACGCAGTCGCGCGCGAGACCATCGCGCTCGCCAACGACTGGGACATGACCCTGCAGGCGGCCTACGTCTACCAGACGCAGGTGGCGCCGGCACTCAAGACGGCGGACGTGGCGATCATCGGCATGCAGCCGGCCTACGGCATGCTCGACCTGTCGGCCGGCGTGGAGAGGAACGGCCTGCACGTCGACCTGTTCATCACCAACGCGACCGACAAGCTTGCCGAGTACTCGCGGTTCGTACAGTCCAACAACGCGCTGCAGCCCTACATCATCCCTGCGCAGCCGCGCACCGTCGGGGTGAAGTTCGGCCAGAAGTTCTGATCGTGCGATTGGCTGGCGGGCCTTGCGGCCCGCCAGCCGCCCCACCCGGCCGTCCGGCCGGGGACGGGGCGCGCGGAGAGCTCCGCGCCAGCCATTGAATCCCGTTGCCGCCACCGCGCCGCCCCTGCGGCGCGCGTGTTATATTATTGTCCTCAGATTAAAAAAACGCGGCCCCGTCGGGCCTCGCGGGAGCGACCGAAACATGAGGCAAGTCAAGACGTTGGGTCTCCTCGGCACGGGGGTGATCGGCGGTGGCTGGGCGGCGCGTGCGCTGCACTTCGGCATCGACGTGATCGCCGCGGACGTCAAGCCCGAAATGGAGTCCTGGATCCGCGGCGCGGTCGCGAACGCCGAGCCGGCGCTCGCGCGGCTGACCTCGGCGCCGCTGCCACCGAAGGGCAAGTTGTCGTTCACGACGGACCTCAACGCGATGGCCGCGAAGGTCGACTTCATCCAGGAGAACATCCCCGAGCAGCTGCCGCTCAAGCAGCGCGTGCTGGCCGAGGTCAGCCGCCACGCCGCGGCCGACGTCGTCATCGCCTCGAGCACCTCGGGGCTCATGCCCTCGGACCTGCAGAAGGACATGGTCGCCCCGGAGCGGCTGATCGTCGGCCACCCGTTCAACCCGGTGTACCTGCTGCCGCTCGTCGAGCTCGTCGGCGGCGCAAGGACCGCGCCCGCGAGCATCGAGGCGGCCAAGCGCTTCTACACGTACATCGGCATGCACGCCCTCAAGGTGCGCAAGGAGATCCCCGGACACCTCACCGACCGGCTGCAGGAGGCGCTGTGGCGCGAGATCCTGCACATGGTCAACGACGGCGTCGCGACCACGGGCGAGCTCGACGAGTCGATCATCTACGGCCCGGGCCTGCGGTGGGCCGCGATGGGCACGAACCAGATCTACCACCTCGCGGGCGGCGAGCCGGGCATGCGCCACATGCTCCACCAGTTCGGGCCCTGCCTGAAGTGGCCGTGGACCAAGCTCGAGGCGCCGGAGCTCACCGAGCAGCTGATCGACCGCATGGTCGAGGGCACGGCCGAGCAGGCCGCCGGACGCTCGATCCGCGAGCTCGAGCGGCTGCGCGACGACTACCTGGTCGCGATCCAGCAGGTGCTCCGGCAGTTCGACATCGGCGCCGGCGGCACGCTGAAGGCGCTCGAGACCCGGCTCTACAACGATGCCGCGGCGACGGCGGCGGCCCGCCCGGCGACGAGCGACGCGCCGCTCAGGCTCGTCGAGACGACCGTGCGCCCGGAGTGGATCGACTACAACGGCCACATGACGGACGCGCGCTACTTCCAGGTGTTCGGCGACGCGGTCGACGTGCTGCTCCGGCGCCTCGGCATCGACGAGGCCTACCGGGCCCGGGGCCAGTCGCCGTTCACGGCCGAGACGCACGTCAGCTACCTCGCCGAGGTCGGCCCGAACGAGTCGATCTACGTCACGACCCAGGTGCTCGACGTCGACGCGAAGCGCTTCCGACTGTTCCACCGCCTGCACCGGGCGAAGGACGACCGGGTGGCCGCGACGGCGGAGCAGATGTGGCTGCACGTCGACACCAAGGCCGGCAAGACCGTGCCGATGCCGCCGTCGGTGCTCGGCGGACTCGAGGCGCTCGCGGCGCTGCACGCGACGTTGCCGCGGCCGACCGAGGCGGGGCGCGCCATCTCGATGCAGAAGGGCTGAGCCCGGATGCCGAAGATCGTCGACCACGCGGCGCGCCGGGACGAGATCGCGCTCGTCGCCTGCCGCGTGGTCGCGCAGCACGGCTTCGAGCAGGCGACCGTCGTCAAGATCGCCCGCGAGGCCGGCTACACGACCGGGATGATCGCCCATTACTTCGACTCCAAGCAGGAGATCATCCTCGCGGCGCTCAGGTTGATCCTGAAGCGCATGGAGGAGCGGCTCGACGCGCACTCGGCCGGGGCCGAGCTCGGACTCCTCGAACTCCTCGAACTCCTCGCAGAGTCCCTGCCGCTCGACGAGCAGCGCAAGACCGAGTGCGCGTTCTGGATCGGGTTCTGGGGGCAGGTCCCGGCCGACAAGCGCCTGAAGCGCATCAACGCCTGGGTGCACCGCGAGTACATGCGCCTCTACGAGCGCTGCTTCGCCACCAACTGGCCGGAGTGGCCGCTCTGGCCGCAGCCGGTCCGCGACCAGGTGCTCGGCGCGATCACGACGTTCATCAACGGACTCACGCCGAGCGCGGTGCTGAGTCCGGCCGAGTGGCCGGCCGACCGGCTGCTCGGGCAACTCGCGCTGCAGCTCGAGCTGTGGCGCGCCTGGGCGGCGGAGGCCGCCCGCGCGGGCGGTGGTGCCGTCGAGGCGCGGATCGCCCGCAAGCCAGGCCGGGCGCGCGCCCCGGCCGGATAGCGAGGGGGACGACGATGGAATTCTCACTCTCCGACGAGCAGCGCCTGATCATCAAAACGACGCGCGACTTCGTCACGAACGAGCTGATGCCGCACGAGGCCGAGATCGAGGCGACCGGCGTACTGCGCCCGGAGCTCCACCAGGAGCTCAAGGCCAAGGCGATCGAGGCGGGCCTCTACGCCGCCAACATGCCGGCCGAGGTCGGCGGCGCGGGGCTCGACACGGTCACCTGGGCGCTCTACGAGAAGGAGCTCGGCCGCACCGGCTACGCGCTCCACTACAACTGCGTGGGCCGGCCGTCGAACATCCTCTGCGCCTGCGAGGGCGAGCAGCGCGAGCGCTACCTCCTCCCGTCGGTCCGCGGCGAGCGGGTCGACTGCCTCGCGATGACCGAGCCCGGCGCGGGCTCGGACGTGCGCGGCATGAAGGCGACCGCGGTCGAGAAGGGCGGCGACTTCGTCATCAACGGCGTCAAGCACTTCATCAGCCACGCCGACCACGCCGACTTCGTGATCCTGTTTGCCGCCACCGGCGAGGAGTCCGGCCCGCGCGGCCCGAAAAAGCTGATCACCGCCTTCCTCGTGGACATGGGGACGCCGGGCTTCGAGGTCCGGTCGGGCTACAAGAACGTCTCGCACCGCGGCTACAACAACTGCATCCTCGAGTTCAACGACTGCCGCGTGCCGAAGTCGGCGGTGCTCGGCCAGGTCCACCAGGGCTTCGAGGTCGCGAACTCCTGGCTCGGCGCGACCCGCCTGCAGGTCGCCTCGACCTGCCTCGGCCGCGCCGAACGCGCCCTCGAGCTCGCCCAGCAGTGGGCGGTCGAGAGGAAGCAGTTCGGGCAGCAGATCGGCAAGTTCCAGGGCGTGTCCTTCAAGCTCGCCGACATGGCGGTGGAGCTTCGGGCCGCGGAGTTGCTGACGCTCGAGGCCGCGTGGAAGTTCGACCAGAAGGTCGCGACCGACATGGACATGGCGATCGCCAAGCTCAAGGCCACCGAGATGCTCGCGATGGTCGCCGACGAGGCGCTGCAGATCCACGGCG
>JBBINS010000081.1:0-12777 GCA_037443765.1 Gammaproteobacteria bacterium | reverse complement strand
CTGGGAGACGCTCGAGGGCCTCAAGGCCGCCGGAGCACCGCCTTGCGCCCGGCGGCGGACAGCGCCGTCCAGTCGTGGCGCGCGAGCATCACGCGAGCATCTTCTCGACGGGCAGCACGAGGATCGCGGAGGCGCCGGCGGCCTTGAGGCCCTCGAGCGTCTCCCAGAACACGTTCTCGCGGCAGACCGCGTGCACCGCGACCTTGTCGGGGTTGCCCTCGAGCGGGATCACGGTCGGGTACTCCGACCCGGGCAGCAGGTGGCGGATCGCGGCCAGCGCCGAGCGCGGCGCGTGCAGCATGATGTACTTGCTCTCCTTGACCTGCTGCACGCCGTCGATCCGAAGCAGCATGCGGTCGACGAGCGACTCCTTGGCGGGCGGCAGCGGCACGGGCGTGCGGATCAGCATCGCCTGGCTCTCGAGCACGATCTCCACCTCCCTGAGGTGATTGGCCTGCAGCGTGCTGCCGGTCGAGACGAGGTCGCAGATGACGTCGGCGCGGCCGAGGCGGGGCGCGATCTCGACCGCGCCCGACAGCACGACGACCTCGGCCTCGATGCCGCTCTCGCGCAGCCAGCGCGCCAGGATGTTGGGGTAGGTGGTCGCGATCCGGCGCCCGTCCAGGTCGCGCGGCGAGCGGTAGTCGAAGTCGTCGGGCACGGCGATCGCGAGCCGGCAGCGGCCGAAGTCGAGCGGCTGCATCTCGATGAACAGCGGTGCCGCGCCGCGCGCCAGGAAGCCGAGGCGCTTCTCCTCGACGACGTTGCGGCCGACGATGCCGAGGTCGCAGACGTCCTCCTGGACGAGGTCGGGGATGTCGTCGTCGCGCACCAGGAGCACGTCGAGCGGCATGTTCTCGCCGTAGCACAGCAGCTGGTCCTTGCCGCGGCTGTACTTGAGCCCGCAGCGGACCAGCAGGTCGAGCGAGTGGTCGGTGAGCCGGCCGGTCTTCTGGACCGCGACCTTGAGGCGCTGTTCCTTATCCATGGCGGGCCTCTGCGGTGCGGGCGACCGCGAGCGCGTAGCCGCCGTTGCCGGCCAGCAGGTAGCGCGCGACGCGGCCGATCGTCGTGACGGAGACGCCCGTCAGGCGGTGGATCTCGCGGTAGGGGCGATTCTCGCGCAGCAGCTCCACCACCGCCCAGCGGTCGGCGAGCGCCTGCAGCTCGGCCGGCGTGCACAGGTCGCGGAAGAACGCCCGGCACTCGTCCGAGGTCCGGAGCGTCAGGACCGCCTGGTAGAGGGCCCGCTCGGCGAGCGCCTCCTGGCGCGGACTCAAGGGTCGGTGCAGCTTCATGACCTGCCACAATGTATTAATACGATATTACATTAATACAGGACCCGGGGCGCTGGCAAGTTTCTTGACGCACCGCGGTGCGGCTCTTTAGACTCCGGCCGCCCATCTAGACCGGCTGAGGGACTGGCCCTTTGAAGCCGGGGCAACCTGCGCGAAGCGTCCAGGTGCCAACTCCTGCGGATCCGAACCGGGTCCGGTAGATGGGTCGCCGGATGACCGGGCCGCCGTGGCCCGGATCGGGCCGGTTCCGCCCCCCGGGCGGCTCGGGAGTCTGCGCCAGCGCGTGACCCGAGGAGTGGGCGATGGTGTCTCCCGACGAGCTGCGGTCCCTGGTGGCCGATCCCGTGACGAGCGACGAGGGCGTCGTCCGCCTCGGCGCGCCGTTCCCTCTGCACCACGGCGGCGCCCTCGACGCGCCGGCCTTCGCGTGGCGCCTGACCGGACCGCGCGCGGCGCCCTGCGTGCTCGCGATCGGCGGCATCTCCGGACACCGGCGCGTCGGCGCCGAGGACGAGGGCTGGTGGGCGCCGGTGGTCGGGCGCGGCCGGGCGCTCGACACCCGCCGCTTCCGGGTCCTCGGCGTCGATTACCTCGGCGGCAGCGGCGCCTCGACCGGGCCGGGATCCGGCGAGTCGTTCCCGGCGCTGAGCGCCTACGACCAGGCCGAGGCGATCGCGGCGCTCGTCGCCGAGCTCGGCCTCGGGCGGCTGCACGCGGTCGTCGGCGCCTCCTACGGTGGCCAGGTCGCGCTCGCGATCGGCGCCCGCCACCCGGCGCTCGCCGCGCGGCTGCTCGTGCTCTCGGCCGCCGACCGCATCCACCCGATGGCCTCGGCGTGGCGCAGCGTCGAGCGCGAGATGGTGCGCTTCGGCATCCGCCAGGGCGACGCCGCCGGCGGCCTCAAGCTCGCCCGCGCGCTCGCGATGTGCACCTACCGCACGCCGCGCGAATTCGCGCTCAGGTTCGGCGGCGAGCCGGCAGCCGCCGGCGGGCGCCCGCAGCCGCCGGTCGAGGGCTACCTGTTCGCGCGCGGCGACGCCTACGTCGCCCGCTACCGCCCGGAGTCGTTCGTGTGCCTGTCGGAGTCGATCGACCTCTTCCGGATCGACGCCGCCGAGGTGCGCGTGCCGGTGACCGCGGTCGCGGTGCCGGAGGACCAGCTCGTGCCGTACGCCGACATGCAGGCGTTCAGCCACCGGCTGCCGGCCGGGCGACTCGTGACGCTCGAGTCGCTGTACGGCCACGACGCCTTCCTCAAGGAAGCGGACGCGCTCCGCCCCATCTTCGCCGACTGTCTCGAAGGACCCGCCCGATGAGCCGCCCGACCGATCCCCGCACGCGCGCCGTGCGCGCCGCGCTCGACACCGACACCCAGCACGGTGCCGTCGTCCCGCCGATCCACCTGACCTCGACGTTCTCGTTCTCGAACTTCGGCGAGAAGCGCCGCTACGACTATTCGCGCTCGGGCAACCCGACGCGCGACGCGCTCGCCGAGGCGCTCGCGGGCCTCGAGGGCGGCGCCGGCGCGGTCGTGACCGGTTCCGGCATGGGCGCCGTGACGCTGGTCGCGCACCTGTGCCGCGCCGGCGAGCTCGTGCTCGCGCCGCGCGACTGCTACGGCGGCACCCACCGGCTGTTCAGCGCGCTCGCGCGCCACGGCCAGCTGCGCGTCGACTTCGTCGACCCGACCGACCTCGAGGCCTTCGCCGCCGCGCTCGCCCAGAAGCCGCGCCTCGTCTGGCTCGAGACGCCGTCGAACCCGCTGCTGCGGATCACCGACCTCGAGCGCGCGAGCGCGCTCGCGACGGCCGCCGGCGCGCTCGTCGTCGTCGACAACACCTTCCTGTCGCCGGTCTGGCAGCAGCCGCTCGCGCTCGGCGCCGACCTCGTCGTGCACTCGACGACGAAGTACCTGAACGGCCACAGCGACGTCGTCGGCGGGGCGGTGGTGGCGAAGACCGAGGCGCTGTACGAGGAGCTGGGCTGGTGGGCGAACTGCCTCGGCATCACCGGCGCGCCGTTCGACAGCTTCCTGACGCTGCGCGGCCTGCGGACCCTGCACGCGCGGCTGTCGCTGCACGCCGAGAACGCGGCCTTGATCGCCAGCACCCTGTCCGGGCACCCGGCGGTGGCGCGCGTCTACTACCCCGGTCTCGCCTCGCACCCGGGGCACGCGCTCGCGGCGCGCCAGCAGCGCGGCTTCGGGGCGATGCTGAGCTTCGAGGTCGTGCACGGCACCGCCGGCGTGCGCGCCTGCGTCGAGGGGCTCGAGCTGTTCTCGCTCGCCGAGTCGCTCGGCGGCGTCGAGAGTCTCGTCGCGCACCCGGCGTCGATGACCCACGCGGCGATGGATGCCGCGGCGCGGGCGCGCGCCGGCATCTCGGACAGCCTGCTGCGCCTGTCGGTCGGCATCGAGGCCGGCGACGACTTGGTCGCCGACCTCACGGCGGGCCTCGACCGGGCGCTCGCCGCGGGCTGAGGCCGCGCGCTCAGGCCGCGCCGCCGACGAGCGCGGCGAGCGCGGCGCCGAGTTCCTCGGGCGTGTAGGGCTTGCGGATCATCGCGAAGCCGCGGGTCGGTACGTTGGTGTAGCCGGTCTGCAGCAGCACCGGCGTCGCGGGCCGGTTCGTCCGCAGCCAGTCGGCGAGCTGCAGGCCATCGGGGCTCCCGGGCATGCGGATGTCGGTGAGCACGACGTCGGGCGTCGCGCCGGCCTCGAGCGCCGCGAGCGCCTCGGTGCCGGAGGCGAACGCCGTGACGCGGTAGCCGAGCGTCGCGAGACTGAGCTCGAGCACCGTCCGCAGCTGCACGTGGTCCTCGACCACCATGATCTGCCGCATGGCCGCCGGGGGCTCCGCCATCACGCGACTCCCGGCACGGCGGGCAGCCAGAGCGTCACCGTCGTGCCGCGCCCCGCCGTGCTCGCGATGCCGAGCAGGCCGCCGGACTGGCGCACGAAGCCGTCGACGACGCTGAGGCCGAGCCCCGAGCCTCCGCCCGGGCCCTTGGTCGAGTAGAACGGCTCGACCGCGTGGCTCAGCACCTCGGCCGACATGCCGCGGCCGTGGTCGATCACGTCGATGCGCACCCCGTCGCCGCCGCCCGGCAGCGCCGCCCCGCCGGGCGCGGCGCGCTGCGCGGCGATCTCGATCGGCGCCGGCGCATCGAGCGCGTCGCAGGCGTTGACGACCAGGTTGAGGAGGGCGGTCGCGAGCTGCGCCGGGTCGACGTACACCGACGGCAACTCCGCCTCGGTGCGGATCCGGACCGACGCGCGGGCGCCCGCGGCGCGCTCCAGCATCGGCCGCAGCTGCTCGAGGAAGGGCGCGAGCCCGACGATCTCCGGCCGCAGCTCGAGCTGACGGGCGAACGCGAGCAGCTGGCGGGTGATCGCGCCGCCGGTCGCGGCGGCCTCGCGGGCGGCGCGCAGCAGCCCCTGGGCCAGCGGGTCGGCGCCGACCGCCGGGTTCGCGGCGAGCACGCCGACCGACTGCTGGATCACGGTCAGCAGGTTGTTGAAGTCGTGGGCCACCCCGCCAGTCAGGCGCCCGACCGCGTCGAGCCGCTGCTCGGCGTCGCGCCGCGCCTGGTCGGCCGCGAGCCGGCGCCGGCGGCCCGCGAGGTAGAGCGCGCCGGTCGCGAGCGTCAGCGCCGAGCCGCCGATCGCGACGTTGCGCATCGCCCGGTCGCTCGCGGCCTTCTGCTCGAGCAGCTGCCGGCCGGCGGTCGCGAGCTTGAGGTCGCGCTGGGCGCGCTCGGTCTCGAACTGCACGCGCAGCACCGCGACGCGGGCCGCCGTCTGCGCCTCGGCGCTCTCGTGCGACGCGGCGATGTAGCGTTCGGCGGCCGCGTAGGCGCCCTGGTAGTCGCCCGCGGCGGCGAGCGCCTGGCCGCGCGCGAGGTGGGTCCGCTGCGAGAACGTGCGCGTGGTGCCGCCGAACGCCACATGGTCGAGGTCGTCGAGCGCCGCGAGCGCGAGCCGCGCGTGGCTGCGGGCGAGCTCGAGCTCGGCGGTCGCGAGGTCCGCGGCCCGCCGGCCGAGCGGGTTCTCGAAGCTCGTCGCGACCCGCTGCGCGTCGCGGCAGCCGGTCTCGGCGGCCGCGAAGCGGCCGGCGCGCCGCTCGGTCACGCAGATCGACACGCTCGTGAACAGCTCGCGGAAGCGGTCGTGGACCTTGCGTGCCAGGGCGAGCGCCTCGCCGAGGTCGGCCTCGGCGGCGTCGAAGCGGCCGACGCTCCCGAACAGTTCACCGCGGCGCCGCAGGGCGTCCGCGACCCCGCGCGCGTCGCCGAGCGCGCGGAAGTGCGTGAGCGCCTCCTCGGCGAGCGGCAGGGCCTCGTCGGTGAACTCGAGGCGCTGGAACATCGTCGCGAGCTCGTCGGCCGTGTTGGCGCGATCGGCCTCGAAGCCCGGCGCCGCGGCCAGCGTGTACGCGCGCACGAGGTTCGTGACCGCCGGCCCGATCCGGTCGTTGCGGTAGTCCATGTAGGCGAGCTCGTCGAGCACGCAGATGTAGTACGGCGCGCTCTCCGGCACGCCGGCCGCGATCGTCTCGTAGAGCTCGAGCGCGCGCCGCGGGTCGCCGAGCTCGCTGATGGCGAAGGCCTCGAGCATCGACAGCGCGTCGACGAGCGGCCGCTCGCCGCGGTCCTCGAGGGCGGCGAGGCCCCGCGTCGCGGCGCTGCGCGACAGCGCCGGCTGGTCGTCGACGATCGCCGCGTTCGACAGCTCGACGTAGAGCCGGGCGCGGCGGTTCTGGCCGGCGGGAACGGGCGCCGCGAGCGCCGCCTGCAGGCGGGCGATGGCGGCCTTCGGATCGCGCTCGGCGGCCTGGTTCGCGGCGGCGTCGAGACCGCCGTGCGTCGACAGGCAGTCGTAGCCCGACGCCGCCGGCGCGGCGCCCGCGAGGGCGAGCGCGACCGCGGCCGCGGCCGCCTGCCGCCGGGCACGACTCATCCCGGACCCCGTCGCTCGCGCTCGATCATTGCTGTTGGCCGCCTCAACCGTACGCCCACGCCGCGGGGCGCCGCCGAGCGTCCCGCATCGCCGTCGAACGTAACAGGGGCGCAAGTCACGGCACGATCCGTAGCGACCGCAGTGGTCGCGGCCGGGCCGGTCGGCGGGGTCAGATCCTCGCCAGCACCGCCTCGCCCGCGACGCGGGTCGAGGCGGGCGATCCGGACGGCCGCAGGTCGGCGGTGCGCACGCCGCCGTCGAGTGCGCCGACGACCGCCGCCTCGAGCGCCTGCGCCTCGCGCTCGAGGCCGAGCGAGTGCCGCAGCAGCAGCGCCGCCGACAGGATCGTCGCGTACGGGTTGGCGATCCCCCGGCCGGCGATGTCCGGCGCCGAGCCGTGGATCGGCTCGTAGAGGCCGCGCGTGCCGGCGCCGAGCGAGGCGGAGGGGCACAGGCCGAGCGAGCCGGGCAGCATCGACGCCTCGTCCGTCAGGATGTCGCCGAACATGTTCTCGGTGATCACGACGTCGAAGTCGGCGGGCCGGCGCAACAGGTGCATCGTCGCCGCGTCGATGTACATGTGATCGAGCGCGACGTCGGGGTACTCGGCGGCCATGACGCGCGTGACCACCGACCGCCACAGGCGCGAGGTCTCGAGCACGTTGGCCTTGTCGACCGAGGTCAGCCGCCCGCGCCGGGCGCGGGCCAGCCGGGCGCCGAGGCGTGCGATGCGCTCGACCTCGGGCACCGTGTAGACGCACAGGTCGCTCGCCGAGGTCTCGGTGCGGGTCTTCGCGCCGAAGTAGATCCCGCCGGTGAGCTCGCGGATGACCATGATGTCGACGCCGGCGAGGAGCTCTGGCTTGAGCGGTGAGGCGTCGAGCACCGAGGCGTAGCAGATCGCGGGCCGCAGGTTCGCGTACAGGCCCAGCTCCTGCCGCAGCTGCAGGATCGCGAGCTCCGGGCGCACCTTGAGCGCGGGATCGGAGTAGCGCGGCGCGCCGATCGCGCCGAACAGCACGGCGTCGGCGGTCTTCGCGAGCGCGAGCGTGGCCGGCGGCAGCGGCATGCCGGTCGCGTCCATCGCGACCGCGCCGACCGGCGCCTCCTCGAAGCGGAACGCATGGCCGAACTTGCGGCCGATCGCCCCGAGGCAGCGCACCGCCTCGGCGGTGACCTCGGGGCCGATGCCGTCGCCCGGCAGCACCGCGATCAGCGGGCTCACTTGCCGGCCCTCGCCTCGTAGGCGCGGATCGCGGGCTCCTGCGCCAGCAGGTAGCCGGTCTCGTCGACGCCGTTCAGCAGGCAGTAGCGCGCGAAGGCCTCGACCGGGAACCCGACCCGCCGGCCGTCCGGCAGCGCGAGCGTGCTCGTCTCGAGGTCGATCGTCACCTCGACGCCCGGGTTGGCGATCAGCCACTCGTGCGTCGCCTCGTCGACGACCACCGGCAGCAGGCCGTTCTTCAGGCTGTTGTTCCTGAAGATGTCGGCGATCTCGGTGCTGACCACGGCGCGGAAGCCGTAGTCGCACAGGCCCCACGGCGCGTGCTCGCGCGACGAGCCGCAGCCGATGTTGCGGCCGGCGACCAGCACGCGGCAGCCCTCCGCCTCGGGGCGGTTGAGCACGAAGTCGGCGACCGGCCGGCCCGCGGCGTCGTAGCGCCAGTCGGCGAACAGGTGCTGGCCGAGGCCGTCGCGGGTGGTGGTCGTCAGGAACCGCGCCGGCATGATCTGGTCGGTGTCGATGTTGGTGCGCGGCATCACGACGGTGCGCGAGCGGATGATTCGGATCGGGTCCATGCGGGGCGTCCTTCGCGTCAGGCCAGGTACTCGCGGGGGTCGGCGATGCGGCCCGCGATCGCCGCGGCGGCCGCGGAGATCGGGCTCGCGAGCAGCGTGCGGGCGCCGACGCCCTGCCGTCCCTCGAAGTTGCGGTTGCTCGTGCTCACGCAGTACGCGCCGCGCGCGACGAGGTCGCCGTTCATGCCGAGGCACATCGAGCAGCCCGACTCGCGCCACTCGGCACCGGCGTCGGTGAACACCCGGTCGAGGCCCTCGCGCTCGGCCTCGCGCTTGATGCGCTGCGAGCCGGGCACCACGAGCAGCGTCACGCCCTTGGCGGCGTGGCGGCCCTTCAGCACCGCGGCCGCGGCCCGCAGGTCCGAGAGGCGGGCGTTGGTGCAGCTGCCGATGAACACGGTCTCGATCTTCTGGCCGAGCATGCGCTGGCCAGGCTCGAGGCCCATGTACTCGAGCGCCTTGGCGTGGATCGCGTCCCCGGGGCGCAGCGGGATCGTCTCGTCGAGCGCGACCGACATGCCGGGGTTGGTGCCGTAGGTGATCATCGGTGCGAGGCGGGCCGCGTCGAGGCTGATCTCCCGGTCGAAGCGTGCGCCGGCGTCGGTCACGAGCGTCTTCCAGCCGGCGAGCGCGGCGTCCCAGGCCGCGCCCGCGGGCGCGCGCGGCCGGCCCTTCACGTAGGCGAAGGTGGTCTCGTCCGGGGCGACGAGGCCCGCGCGCGCGCCGGCCTCGATCGACATGTTGCAGACGGTCATGCGCTCGTCCATCGACAGCGCGCGGATCGTCGCGCCGCGGTACTCGATCACCGAGCCCGTGCCGCCGCCGACGCCGAGCCGCTGGATGATCGCGAGCACGAGGTCCTTGGCCGTGACGCCGCGACCGAGGGCGCCCTCGACGTTGACCGCGAGCGTCTTCGGCTTGCGCTGCAGCAGGCACTGGGTCGCGAGCACCTGGCCGACCTCGGTCGTGCCGATGCCGAAGGCGAGCGAGCCGAAGGCGCCGTGGGTGCTCGTGTGGCTGTCGCCGCAGACGATCGTCTGGCCGGGCTGCGTGACGCCGAGCTCGGGGCCGATGACGTGGACGATGCCGCGGTCGGGGTGGTCGATGCCGAGCAGCTCGACGCCGAACTCGGCGCAGTTCTTCTCGAACTCGCGCACCTGGCGCGCGGCGCTCTCGAGCCGGATCGGCACGCGGCCGTAGAGCTCGTCGGCGACCGTCGGCGTCGAGTGGTCCATCGTGCCGACCGTGCGGTCGGGGCGGCGCACCTTGAGGCCGCGCTCCCGCAGCACCGCGAACGCCTGCGGCGTCGTGACCTCGTGCGTCAGGTGCAGGTCGACGTACAGCACCGCCGGAGTCTCGGGTGTCTCGGCGACGACCTCGTGCGCCCGCCAGATCTTCTCGAACAGCGTCGTCGCGGTCATACCGCCGCCTGCACGGTGTTGGCGTCCGCCGACAGCTGTGCGTGCGCCGGACGCGCGCCCGGCCGGCTCGACTGGATGCGGTTGATGACCTCGAGGAAGGCGCGCGCGCTCGACTCGATGATGTTGGTGCTGATGCTGGCGCCGCGATAGCTGCGCTCGTTGTGCACGACGTTGACGATCGCCTCGCCCTGCGCGTCCTCGCCCTCGGTGACGCTGCGCACCTCGAAGCTGTGCAGCTTGACCGCGGTGCCGGTCGCGCTCTCGATCGCCTTGAAGGCGGCGTCGATCGGGCCGTCGCCGGTCGCGCCCTGCTCGACGACGCGGCCGTCGCTGTGCGTCAGGCGAACGACCGCGGAGGCGGCCGCGCCGGTCGTCGCCGAGGTCCACAGCGCGTCGATGTGCCACGGACCCACGCCGTTGCCGCCGGCGCGCAGCACCAGCGCCTCGATGTCGCCGTCGAAGAGCTCCTTCTTCTTGTCGGCCAGCGTCTTGAACTCGTCGAAGGCGCGGTTGAGGTCGGCCTCGCCGAGCTCGAAGCCGAGCTCGCGGACGCGGTCGCGGAACGCATGCCGGCCGCTGTGCTTGCCGAGCACGAGGTTGGTGCGCGACAGCCCGACGTCCTGCGGGCGCATGATCTCGTAGGTCGAGTGGTGCTTCAGCATGCCGTGCTGGTGGATGCCCGACTCGTGCGCGAACGCGTTCTCGCCGACGATCGCCTTGTTGCGCGGCACCGGCATGCCGGTGATCGTCGAGACCAGCCGCGAGGTCGGGTAGAGGCGGGTGGTGTGGATGCCGGTGTGCAGCCCGTAGAACGCCTCGCGCGTCTTCAGCGCCATCACCACTTCCTCGAGCGAGCAGTTGCCGGCGCGCTCGCCGATGCCGTTGATCGTGCACTCGATCTGGCGCGCGCCGGCGCCGGCCGCCGACAGGCTGTTGGCGACCGCCATGCCGAGGTCGTTGTGGCAATGCACCGACAGCACGACCTTGTCGATGCCGGCGACGTGCTGCTTGAGGTAGCCGAACACCTCGGCGAACTCCTGCGGCGTCGTGTAGCCGACGGTGTCCGGCACGTTGATCGTGGTGGCGCCGGCCTCGATGACCGCGGCGACCACCTCGGCCAGGAACTCGAGCTCGGTGCGCGAGGCGTCCTCGGGCGAGAACTCGACGTCGGCCACGAGGCTGCGGGCGAGGCGCACGCCCTCGACCGCGGCCTTCAGGATCTCGCTCTTCGCCATGTTGAGCTTGTGCTCGCGATGGATCGCGCTGGTCGCCAGAAACACGTGGATCCGGTGCCGCGGCGCATCCTTGATCGCGCCGTAGGCCTTCTCGATGTCGTCGCGGTTGCAGCGCGCGAGCCCGCAGATCACGGGTCCCGTGACCTCGCGGGCGATCGTCTGCACCGACTCCCAGTCGCCGCGCGAGGCGGCCGGGAAGCCCGCCTCGATGACGTCGACGCCAAGATCCGCAAGCGCCTTCGCGACCCTGAGCTTCTCCGGCGGGCTCATGCTGCAGCCGGGCGACTGCTCGCCGTCGCGCAGCGTGGTGTCGAAGATGATGACGCGGTTCGGATCGTGGCTCCACATGGCGTGGCACTCCCGGGGTGATTAACGGCCCTGTTCCAGCCAGGGCATGCGGGCGCGCAGCGCGCGGCCGACCTTCTCGATCGGGTGCTTGAGGTCCTTGTTGAGAAGCTTCTGGTACTTCTTCTTGCCGGTCTTGTTCTCGCGGATCCACTGGCGCGCGAACTTGCCCGACTGGATCTCCTTGAGGATCTTCTTCATCTCGGCCTTGGTCGAGCGGGTCACGATGCGCGGGCCCCGCGTCAGGTCGCCGTACTTGGCGGTCTCCGAGATGAACTCGTGCATCTTCGCGAGGCCGCCCTCGTGCAGCAGGTCGACGATCAGCTTCAGCTCGTGCAGGCACTCGTAGTACGCGGCCTCCGGCTTGTAGCCGGCCTCGGTCAGCGTCTCGAAGCCCTTGACCACGAGCTCGGTGGCGCCGCCGCAGAGCACGACCTGCTCGCCGAAGAGATCCGTCACCGTCTCTTCCTCGAACGTCGTCTCGAGCACGCCGCCGCGCGTGCCGCCGATGCCGTGCGCGTAGGCGAGGGCCTTCTGCTTGGCGCGGCGGGTCGCGTTCTGCGCCACCGCGATCAGGCACGGCACGCCGCGGCCCTGCTGGTACTGGCGGCGCACCAGGTCACCGGGGCCCTTCGGCGCGATCAGCACGACGTCGAGGTCCTTGCGCGGCTTGATCTGCTTGAAGTGGATATTGAAGCCGTGCGCGAACAGCAGCGTCGCGCCCTTCGCGAGGTTCGCCTTGATCTCGGCGTAGACCGCCGGCTGCGAGAGGTCGGGGGTCAGCAGCGCGACGAGCGCCGCGCCTTTGACCGCCGCGGCGGGCTCGGCGACCTTGAGGCCGTCCTTCTGCGCCTTCTTCCAGCTCGCGCCGCCGCGCCGGAGGCCGACGACGACGTCGTAGCCGCTGTCCTTGAGGTTCAGCGCGTGCGCGCGCCCCTGGCTGCCGTAGCCGAGGATGGCAATCGTCGCGCCCTTGAGCGCCTTCTGGTCCACATCTTTCGCCGAGTAAATCCGCATGAGCTGTCTCCGGATGCAATGAAAAGGCCAAAAGAAAACCCCGCCTCGGGCGGTGCCGGTGCGGGGTTCCTGATGTTCGTGGCGACCTGTCGTCAGCCGTGGAGCCCGCACCTCGTCGTGCGAAGAAGGAGTCCCGCAAGCAGGAGCGGACGCAGCGCGGTCGGCGTCAGGGAGGCGGGGCGGGCCAGGCGGTCACGGACGGTCATGGGGTTCGCGCTTTCAACTAACTTGCCGATGTCAGCATAGCGGCGTCGGCCTTGTCAACGTGGGGACTCGGGGCCGAGTATTCGGACCCGTCACCCCCGCGCGTCGAGGCCCCGTGTCACCCCCGCCACCCGTGCTTGAAGCGACCGACGACAACGCCCACCCCCTGTGGCTCGTCCGCGAGCAGGACGCGGACACCTGGACCGGTGGCGTGGTGGCCGCCGACCGGACGGGGTTCGAGGCGTGGGCCCGGAGCAACGGATTTCGCGGCGAGCGGGGCCGTGCGCTCGCGCTGCCCGACGCCGCCGGACGGTTCGCGGGCGCCGCGCTCGGCGTCGGCCGGCTCGCCGCGCTCGCGGACCTGACGCCGCAGCACACGCTGGCGGGCCCGGAGCGGCTGCCGCCGGGCCGCTACCGGCTCGCCGATCCGCTGCCGGCCGCCGCCGCGACGCACGCCGCGCTCGGCTGGGCGCTCGGCAGCTACCGGTTCGAGCGCTACC
>JBBINS010000080.1:0-12778 GCA_037443765.1 Gammaproteobacteria bacterium | reverse complement strand
GGCGTCAGCGGGGCAGCCGCGCGCGGAGCGCGGCACAGACGGCGTCCAGCGAGCGGACCCCGGAATCATAGTCGGCGAGGAGCACCCGCCCGACCTCGTCGGCGAGCGCCGCGTCGAGATCGGCGCGGAAGGTGCGCTCGAGGAGCGCCCGCACCGCGAGCGCCGCGAAGCGGCGGCGCCGCATCGCGAGACCGCCGGTGCGTTCCTGAAACTCGCGGTGCGCCTCGACGGCGCCCCAGAGCTCGGTGATGCCGTGACGCTCGCTCGCCACCGTGTCGAGAATCGGGACACGCCACGCGCCGGCCGGCCCGCCCTTGGCGAGCCGCTCGAGGTCGCTGCGAAGCTCGGATGAGCCGGCGCGGTCCGCCTTGTTGATCACGAAGACGTCCGCCACCTCCATGAGCCCGGCTTTGACGGCCTGGACCTCGTCGCCCCACCCCGGGTTCAGAACCACGACGGTGGTCGAGGCGGCCTCCACCACGTCGAGCTCCGACTGGCCGACGCCGACCGTCTCGAGGAATATCCACGGCCAGCCTGCCGCGTCGAGCGCGCGGACCGCGAGTGGCGTGGTCGCGGACAGGCCGCCGCCGTGGGGGTCGGCGGTCATCGACCGGACGAACACCCGCGGGTCGCCCAGTGACTGTTCCATGCGCATCCGGTCGCCGAGGATTGCGCCGTGCGTCAGCGGCGAGCGGGGGTCGAGGGCCAGGACCGCGACGCGCCGGTCGCGCTCGAGGCCGGTCGCGATCAGCGCGCCGACCAGCGTGGACTTGCCGGCGCCGGGCGCACCGGTCACGCCGACGGTGTAGGCGCGGCCGGTGCTGGACGCGAGCGCCGCGTCGAGCGCCGCGACCCGTCCCGGCTCGCGCTCCAGCACCGTCAGCGCGCGCGCGAGCGCGGCCCGGTCCCCCGCGACAAGCCGCGACGCCAGCGTGCCGGCGTCGTCGCTCACGCGGGCGCCAACATCAGAGTGCGCGCCGCAGCAATTCGACGAGCGCGCGGCTGTCGGCGATCGGCCGCGGGTTCGTGCCGCACCAGATGTCTTGGAAGGTGAACCCGGCGAGCGGCTCGAGGTCCTTTTCCTTCAGCCCGACCGCGGTGAGGCTGCGGGGCATGCCGAGGCTGCGGATCAGCCCGTCGGCGAGCACGTGCGCCGGGACGTCGGGCTGCCCGAGCGCGATGCTGATCAGTTTCTGCCGGTGGCCGTTGACGCCCTTGTTGTACTCGAGCGCGAACGGCGCCACGACGCAGGAGGTGTAGCCGTGCGGAACGTCAAACGAGCCGCCGAGCGCGTGACCGACGGCGTGGCTGATGCCCATCGGCAGCCCCGAGACGATCGCGACCATCGAGCACCACGCGCCCATCTGGCACTGCTGGCGCGCCGTCAGGTCGTTCGGGTTCGCCTTGACCGCGGCCAGGCCCTGCGACAGCAGCCGAAGGCCGTTCATGGCCATGCCGTCCCAGTAGTCGTTGGAGCCGAGCGCGCCGAGCGTCTCGAAGCAGTGGTCGAGCGAGCGCACGCCGGTCGAGAACCAGATCCACTCTGGCGTGTGGACGCTGGCGGCGGGATCGAGGATCACGGCCGCGGCTGTCATCTTCGGGTGCGCATAGCCCTGCTTGACGTTGACCTTCTTGTCGGTCGCGCCCGACAGCGCGTTGAACTCGCCGCCCGACAGCGTCGTCGGAATCAGCACCACCGGCAGGTCCGGCCCCTCGAACGCGGGCGCGGTGACGGTCTTGTCCGGGTGCACGACGATGTGAAAGGGCTCCATCGACTCGGGCGTCCGCAGGCCGTGCTTGAGGCAAAGCCCGAGGATCTTTGTCGCATCGGTCACGGAGCCGCCGCCGAGCGAGGCGAGCAGGTCGGGCTTGAGGGGCTCGGCCGCGGCAACCGCGGCGCAGACGTCCTCGCGCGGCACGTGCGGCCGGACACTGTCGTAGATGCCGACGAGCTTGGAGCCGAGCGCGCGCTCGATCTTCTTGACCTCGTCGGTCTTGTGGCGCAGCGAGTTGCTCACGACTAGGAAGACGCGTTTCGCGCCGTGCAGCGCAGCCTCCTCGGCAAGGGCCTCGGCGCACGGCCGGCCGCTGTAGACGCGCTGCATCGGGGTCAACGGGATGGTCGTCTGGTACATGACGCTCTCCGCTCGCGTGGCGAGACTTGGCTATGACGGGCCCGCGGCCCGGCGGACGACGCCGATTGTAACCACTATACCGATCGTGTACAAATACTTACTATTAGGAAACAGATGCCAATGAGCGGTATGAAAACCCCGGTACCGGCCCCCACCCGGCACTCCGACCCTCGCGTTCCGCCGGCCGAGCGCTGCGTCGTGCGCTACCTGATCGACCGCTTCGCGGACGAGAAGCCGGATCAGGTCTACGCGCTATTCGATGGCGGCCGGCAGCTGACCTACCGACAGCTGGCGGAGGCGACGCGCCGCGTCGCCGCCGGGCTCGAGCGCCTCGGCGTCCGGCAGGGTGACCACGTCCTCGCGTGGCAGCCCAACACGCCCGACATGCTGCTCACGTACTACGCGATCAATTACCTCGGCGCCGTGTACGTTCCGATCAATACCGCGTACCGCGGGGGCGTCCTCGAGCACGTCGTCGAGAACTCGGACGCCACCGTCGCCGTCGTGCACGTCGACCTAGTTCCACGCCTCGCGGGGGTACGGCACGCGCGACTCGCGCGGCTCGTGGTCACGGGCGGGCCGGTCCCGCCGGACGCGCCGCTGCCCGCCGTCACGTTCGAGAGCCTGAGCGAGGGCGCCACCGAACCGGGCCCGCTCGCCCGCGCGATCGAGCCGTGGGATACGCAGTCGATCATCTACACGTCCGGGACCACGGGGCCATCCAAGGGCGTGCTGTCGTCGTACCTGCACATGTATACGAACCCGGGGCCCGAGTCCTGGTACTTCATCACCGGCGAGGACCGCTTCCTCGTCAACATGCCATTCTTCCACATCGGCGGGCTCGGGCTGTGTTTCGCGATGCTCGCGCGCGGCGGCTCGGTCGTGCTGCCGGAGCGCTTCTCGACCGATCGCTTCTGGCCGCTGGTCCGGGAGACGGAGGTGACGGCCGTGTTCCTGCTCGGCGTCATGGCGACGTTCCTGCTGAAGGCTCCGCCCGGCCCGGACGACCGCAATCATCGCGTCCGCAAGTGCTTCATCGTGCCGCTCAGCGAGGGCGCACTCGAATTCCACCAGCGCTTCGGCACGGACGTCTACACGATCTTCAACATGACCGAGATCTCCTCGCCCATCGTCTCGGAGCCGAATCCGGCGGTGCGCGGCACCTGCGGCAAGGTTCGCACGGGCGTCGCGGTGCGGCTGGTCGACGCGAACGACTGCGAGGTCGCCGTCGGCGAGATCGGCGAGATGCTGGTGCGTACCGACCGGCCCTGGGCGATGAACCACGGCTACTACAAGAACCTGGAAGCGACCGCGCGGGCCTGGCGCAACGGCTGGTTCCACACCGGCGATGCCTTCCGGGTCGACGCTGACGGCAATTACTTTTTCGTCGACCGCATCAAGGATGCGATCCGGCGCCGCGGCGAGAACATCTCGTCGTTCGAGGTCGAGGCCGAGATCATCGCCTTCCCCGACGTCCGGGAGGCGGCCGTCGTCGCGGTGCCGAGCGAGCTCGGCGAGGACGAGGTCCTCGCGGTGGTCGCGCCGGCGCCGGGGCGCACCGTCGACCCGGCGGCCCTGGTCGAGTTCCTGCGCGACCGCCTCGCCTACTTCATGATCCCGCGCTACGTGCGCGTGCTGTCGGAGTTGCCGAAGACCCCGTCGGCCAAGGTCCTCAAGACCGAGCTGCGCGCCGCGGGGCTTACGCCCGACACCTGGGACCGTGAAAAGGCGGGCGTTCTGATCCGCCGTGACCGAATCGGCGGTTGAATCGCCTAGTCGGGGACCAGAGCGACCGTTACAATGCGCGGATGGATCTTGCCCGATGAGCCCCTTGAAGCCCGCGGAACTCAAAGCCGAGGTCCAGGAATTCAAACGCCGCCGCATCCTCGAGGCGTCGCGCGAACTGTTCTTCGCGCTCGGCTACGAGGCGACGACGCTCGATGCGATTGCCGAGGCACTCAAGGTCACGAAGCCCTTCATCTACTCGTACTTCAAGAACAAGAGCGAGATCCTGCGGGCGATCTGCGAGATCGGCATTCGCAGCTCCCTCGACGCGCTCGACGAGGCGCTGGCGACCTCGCTGCCGCCGCGCGAGAAGCTTCGCATGATCGTCGAGAGCGTCACGACGATCATCATCAAGAATCAGAAGTACATCGTCGTCTACGAGCGGGAGGAGAAGAACCTCCAGCCGAAGGACGCCAAGCAGCTCATGGGCTTGCGGAAGGAATTCGGCGTGCGGCTCGCCCGCCTCCTCGAGGCGGGAGCCAAGGCGGGCGACTTCGACGTCGAGGACCCGCTGCTGACCGCCGTGTCGATCGGCGGCCTCGTGACCTGGGTCTCCTCGTGGTACCGGCCGCTCGGCCGCTGGTCACAGACCGACGTGACCATGCACATGATCCACAACGTCGAGCGGATGGTCTGTCGGCGACTGCCGAGCTGAGGCCGTCGCGCCGCGAGGCCCCATGAGCGAGTCCTGCTTCAGACCGGCCCGGCTGCGGTCGCGCGTCGCGTTCATCACGGGCGGCAGCTCCGGCATCAACAAGGCCATCGCGCGGCGTTTCGTCGAGCACGGCGCCAAGGTCACGATCGTTGCCCGGGATGCGGGCCGGCTGGCGGCGGCCCGGGCGGAGCTTGACGCGATCGCGCCGGACGCGACGCTCGCCGTGGCGGCGGACGTTCGCGACGGCGCCGCGGTCGAGGCCGCGGCCCGCGCCGGTCTCGAGCACTTCGGTCGCTACGATGTCGTCATCGCCGGCGCCGCGGGCAACTTCCTCGGACCCGCGGAGAAGCTGTCGTCGAACGCGTTCGCTGCCGTCGTCGACATCGATCTCAAGGGCACCTTCCACACGTTCCGCGCGTGCCACCCGCACCTCGCCCCGCGCGCCCGCCTGATCGCGATCTCGGCTCCACAGGCGCGGATCCCGATGGCGCTGCAGGCGCACGCCTGCGCGGCCAAGGCCGGCATCGAAGCACTGGTGCGAACACTCGCGATCGAGTGGGGTGGCCTCGACGGCGCGCGCGTCAACGCGCTGTCCCCGGGCCTCGTCGCCGGCACGGTCGGCGCCGAGATCTTCCTGCGCGCGGTCGGCGAGGCGGCGCTCGTCGGCGGCCAGCCGGTACCCCGCCTCGCGACGCTCGAGGAGGTCACCGACGCGGTACTGTTCCTCGCGGGCCCGACCGGCGACTACATCACCGGGCAGACGCTCACGATCGACGGCGGGCTGACGTTGCCGACGACCGCCGGCGTCGCGATCGCGGCCGCCGCACGTCGCGCGCTCGAAGCACCGCGGCACTAGCCGCTCTTGGCGGCGCGCCTGCGCCGGCGAGGGCATCAGAGAGGACAACCGTTCCATGGCCGATGCCTACATCTACGACCACGTCCGCAGCCCGCGCGGCCGCGGCAAGCCCGACGGTGCGCTGCACGAGGTGCCGCCGGTGGAGCTCGCGAGCCAGGTGCTGGCGGCCCTGCGCGAGCGCAGCGCACTCGACACGCGCGTCGTCGACGACGTCATTCTCGGCTGCGTCACGCCGGTCGGCGACCAGGGCTCCGGCATCGGCCGGATCGCGGCGCTCAACGCCGGCTACGACGAGAACGTGGCCGGCTACCAGCTCAACCGCTTCTGCGCGTCCGGCCTCGAGGCGGTGAACAGCGCCGCGGCACAGATCATCGCCGGCCAGTCGGACGTCGCGGTCGGCGGCGGCGTCGAGAGCATGTCGCGCGTGCCGATGGCCTCCGACGGCGGCGCCTGGTACGGCGACCCCGCGGTCGCGCGGCGGACCTACTTCGTGCCGCAGGGAATCGGCGCGGACCTGATCGCGACGCTCGAGGGCTTCTCACGCGCCGACGTCGACGCGTACGCCCTCGAGAGCCAGCGGCGCGCGGCGACCGCGATCGCCGAAGGCCGGTTCGCGCGCTCGCTGGCGCCGATCAGGGACGTGATCGGAGAGACCCTGCTCGAGCGCGACGAGCTGCCGCGACCCGGCACCACGCTCGCGGACCTCGGCGCGCTCAAGCCCGCGTTCCAGCAGGCCGGCGAGGAGGGGGGATTCGCGTCGGTCGCGATGCTGCGATATCCGCACGTCGAGGCCATCCGCTACGTGCACACCGCCGGCAACTCGAGCGGCATCGTCGATGGCGCCGCCGCCGTGCTGCTCGGCAGCAAGGCGGCCGGGCGACGGCTCGGACGCGCGCCGCGGGCCCGGATCCGTGCCTTTGCCTCGATCGGCAGCGAGCCGACCATCATGCTCACGGGACCGGCGCTCGCGACGCAGAAGGCGCTCAAGCGCGCCCGCATGAGCGTGTCCGACATCGACCTGTTCGAGGTCAACGAGGCGTTCGCGGCCGTAGTCATGCGCTTCATGCGCGACACGGGCGCGAGTCACGACAGGGTCAACGTCAACGGCGGCGCGATCGCACTCGGCCACCCCCTCGGCGCGACCGGCGCGGTGATCCTCGGCACCGTGCTCGACGAACTCGAGCGGCGCGGCCTCGCCACCGCGCTCGTGACGCTGTGCGTCGGCGGTGGCATGGGCACCGCCACCATCATCGAACGGGTCTGAGCGGAGACAGCCATGTACAAGACACTGACCGCCGTTGCCGACAGCTCGGGCATCCTGACGGCCACCATCGACCTGCCCGACCGTTCGATGAACGTCTTCACCCCCGAGCTGATCGCCGACCTCGACGCGATCGTGCGTCAGCTCAAGGACGACGCCGCGCTCCGCGGTCTCGTCATCACCTCGGGCAAGGCGAGCTTTATCGCCGGCGCCGACATCAAGGACCTGGTGACTGCGTACGAGCGCGGCATCACGCCGCGCCAGGCCTTCGACTGGAGCCAGTCGCTGTCCCAGCTGCTACGGCGCGTGGAGACGGTCGGCAAGCCGGTCGCCGCCGCCATCAACGGCCTCGCGCTCGGTGGCGGACTCGAGCTCGCTCTCGCCTGCCATTACCGCGTGCTCGCCGACGACCCGAAGGCGGTGCTCGGCCTGCCCGAGGTCAAGATCGGGCTCCTGCCCGGCGCGGGCGGCACGCAACGCGTGCCGCGGCTGATCGGCATCGCGGCCGCAGCGCGCTTCCTGACGGATGGCTCGTCGCTGCCTCCGGCGGAGGCGCTCAAGATCGGACTCGTCCACGAGCTCGCTCCGGCCGCAGAGGCCGTGGCCCGGGCGCGCGCCTGGATCGCGACCGGCCCCGAGCCCGTCGCACCGTGGGATCGCAAGGGATTCCGGATCCCGGGCGGCGCGGGACTCATGAACCCGGCGATCGGGCAGGCCTTCTCGGTCGGCACCGCACTCGTCACCAAGCTCACGCAGCGCAACTACCCGGCGCCCGCCGAGATCCTGAGCGCGCTCTACGAGGGCACGACGGTACCGTTCGACACTGCGCTGCGGGTCGAGTCGAAGCACTTCGCACGATTGCTCACCGGGCCGGTCGCCCGCAACCTGATGCGGACGATGTTCGTTTGCAAGGGCGAGCTCGACAAGCTCTCGCGCCGGCCCGCAGGCGTGCCGCGCGGGTCGCCGCCGCGCCTCGGCGTCCTCGGCGCCGGCATGATGGGCGCCGGCATCGCGCACGTCGCCGCCCGTGCCGGCCTCGAGGTCGTGCTGCTCGACACGACGGCTGAGCAGGCCGCGCGCGGTCGCGCGCACGCGCAGAAGGAGCTTGCGCGCGAGGTCGAGCGCGGACGGCGAACCACCGAGAGCGCCGCCGCGGTGCTTGGCCGGATCGAGGCCACGGCCGACTACGAGCGGCTCGCGCGCTGCGATCTCGTGATCGAGGCGGTGTTCGAGGACCGCGCCGTGAAGGCCGAGGTGACCCGTCGGGCGGCCGCCGTGTTGCCAAAGACCGCCGTGATCGCGAGCAATACCTCGACACTGCCGATCACGGGACTGTCGGCGGCGGCGCCGAGCGCGGCGCGCTTCATCGGTCTCCATTTCTTCTCGCCCGTCGAGAAGATGCCGCTCGTCGAGGTCATCGTCACGAAGAAGACGGGCGACGAGACGCTCGCCCGCGGGCTGGATCTCGTGGCACTGCTCAAGAAGACGCCGATCGTCGTCAACGACAGCCGTGGTTTCTACACGTCGCGCGTGTTCGGTGCGTACTGCCAGGAGGGCCAGGCAATGCTCGCCGAGGGGATCGACCCCGCGCTCATCGAGAACGCGGCGCGCGTGGCGGGCATGCCGGTCGGACCGCTCGCGGTCACTGACGAGGTGTCGCTCGAGCTGCAGTACCGTGTCGCGCTGCAGACCCGGACGGACCTCGGCGACAGATACGTCGCGCCGGTGTCACTGCCGGTGCTGAAGCACTTCGTCGAGGACCTGAAGCGCCTCGGCCGCAAGAGCGGCGGCGGCTTCTACGACTACCCTGCGGGCGCGCCGAAGCGGCTGTGGCCCGGGCTGGCCGCGGAATACCCTCGGGCGGCGGTACAGCCGTCGCTCGCGGCGGTGCGCGAACGGCTGCTGCATATCCAGGCACTCGAGGCTGCGCGCTGCTTCGAGGCCGGCGTCGTGACCACGCCCGCGGAGGCTGACGTCGGCTCGATACTCGCGATCGGCTTTCCGGCGTGGACCGGCGGCACGCTGTCCTACATCGACACGATCGGCGTCGCGCGCTTCGTGGCCGACTGCGCTCGCCTCGCGCGCGCGCACGGCGAGCGCTTCCGGGCACCAGCCGCGCTGCGCGCCCGTGCCAAGGACGGCACCGCGTACCATACCCCGCGCGCCCCCGGCGCTGCCGCCTGACACCCCCCACAGGACGCCCGCAGATGCTTCCCCGCACACTGTTCGATACGGAGCACGAGCTGTTCCGCGACTCCTGCCGGAAATTCTTCCAGGAGCGCGTCGCACCGCACTCCGAGCGCTGGCGCGCGCAGGGGTACTGCGACCGGGAGGCCTACCTCGAGGCCGGCGCGCAGGGGCTGCTGCTGATGTGGGCAGACGAGAGATTCGGCGGTGCCGGAATCAGCGATTTTCGCTACGAGCAGATCCTCATCGAGGAGAACATCCGTCACGGCGAGCCCTGTCTCTACCTGACACTGCACTCGCGGCTGGTCGGACCGTACCTCGGCGCGCTCGGCAACGAGGAGCAGAAGGCGCGCCTGCTGCCGCCCTGCGTCCGCGGCGAGACGATCCTCGGCATCGCGATGACCGAGCCGGGCGCCGGTAGCGACCTGTCCGGGATCAAGACCCACGCCGAGGAGCACGGCGACTACTGGCTGCTCAACGGCTCCAAGACCTATATCTCGAACGGCCAGATCGGCGACGTGTTCATCGTGGCCGCGCGGACGGTGCCCGGGAAGTCGCACGGGCTGGGCCTGTTCATCGTCGAGCGCGGCATGCCGGGCTTCGAGCGCGGCCGGAACCTCAAGAAGATCGGCCTGCAGGCGCAGGACACGTCCGAGCTCTATTTCAACAACGTGCAGGTACCGAAGCGCAACGTGCTCGGCGACCCGACGCAGGGATTCAAGTACCTCGCGCGCTGCCTCGCCGAGGAACGGCTCATCAGCATGGTGCAGTACACGACGGCCGCGCAGACGGCATGGGACCTGACGTTCGACTACGTCCGCGAACGGCGCGCGTTCGGCAAGCCGATCGGCGCCTTCCAGAACACTCGTTTCAAGATGGCCGAGATGCGCACGCAGCTCGACGCGGCGCAGGTATTCGTCGACTACTGCGTCGCCCAGCACGTCGAGGGGCGCCTGACGCCGGAACTCGCGGCCGAGGGCAAGCTGCTGTGCAGCGAACTCGAGGGACGCGTCACCGACGAATGCCTGCAGCTGCACGGCGGCGCGGGCTACATGCAGGAATACCGCATCAGCCGGCTGTATACCGATGCACGGATCTCGCGGATCTACGCCGGCACGTCCGAGATCATGAAGGAGATCATCGCCCGCGGCATCGGACTCGACGACCGCAAGATGACCTGACCGGTGCGCGCGGCGGCGCGCCCGGGCGGCTTCGCGGCGTCGGCGCTGCGGCGCGCACGCGGCGTAAGGCTCCCACCCTTAAGCTCAGGGTAGTACAGGCCGCAATTCAGTATCGTGCCGGAAAGACGACATCTCGTGGCGAGACTGGTCTACCTCCGGTGCATTCATGAACGTCCGCCTCTCGGTCGCCGGGAAGCTGCTGCTCGTCGCGGTGCTGTTGCTCTTGCCGCTCGCCTTCCTGACGGCCGTCAAGGTCATGGAATGGCGCAACGAAATCTCCGCGGCGCGACACGAGCGGCAGGGCCTCGAGTACTCGAGGGCGGTCCGCGATCTGCTCGAGCCGCTCGCGCTCCGGCGGGGACTCAGCACCCTCGCACTCGGCGGCGATGCCGCCGCGGCCGGGCGCATTGAGGCGCTCGACGCCACGGTCGACCGGGCGCTCGAGCGACTGACCGCCGTCGATTCCCAGTTGGGCCCAGCGCTCGGGACGCGCGACCGCATGGCGCCGATCAGCACCGCCTGGGCCGAGCGCAAGAGCAACTGGCGCGCCAGTACGCCGGCCGAGAACTTCGCCGCGCACAACCGCCTGGTCGCCGAGCTCCTGGCCCTGGAGGAATCAGTCGCCGACGCGGCCGGCTTCGTGACCGACCCGTCGCCGGACTCGGTCCACCTCCTCGACGCCACCGGCTACCGCCTGCTGCCGATCGCCAACCTGGTCGGCGTACTGCGTGCCCGCGGCGCGACCGCGGCGCAGGCGGGCCGCCTCGAGGGCCCGGACCGCGAAGCGGTCATGCGCATCGCGGAGCAAATCGGCCTGCGGATCGAGCTCGCGGACGCCCGCCTCGCGCGCGTACTGGCGAGCGACGGCGCCCGCCTCGCCGAGGTGCGTGCCCGGCAGCAGGAGTACGGCGCGCACGTCCACGCCTTCCAGCAGATGGTCGAGCAGGGACTGCTGTCGACGCCGATCACGGCCACGCCCGCCGAGGTCATTGCCGCCGGCACCGATACGGTCACCTCGACCTACCGCATGTTCGACGCGACGCTCGGGGCGGCCGATCGCGCGACCGGTGAGCGGGTCGCGGCCGCGCTGCGGGCGATCGCCGGCACGCTCGGCACGGTGGTCGTGCTACTGGTTGCGGCCCTGGCCGCCGGCTGGCGCCTGCGCAGCCAGCTCGTCCGCCAGCTCGCGACCGTGCGCGCGGCGTTCGGGCGCATCGCGGGTGGCGACTTTTCGTCGCGACTGGTCGCCGAGACCGGGGACGAGGCCGGCGCCATCGTCGAAGCGCTCGCGCAGATGCAGACGATGCTCAAGGACCGGCTCGAGGGAGAGGCCGAAGTGGCCGCTGCCAACACCAGGATCAAGGTGGCGCTCGACCGCTGCGCCGCCAACATGATGGTCGCGGACGCGGACGGACGGATCGTGTACGCCAACGACGCGGTCATGGAAATGTTCCGCGCCAACGCCGGCGAGATCAGGAAGCAGCTACCGCACTTCGACGCCGAATGCATCGTCGGCAGCAGCTTCGACACGTTCCACAAGTCGCCCCCGCACCAGCGCAACCTGCTGGCGTCGCTGGCTGCCACGCATACCGCCGACATGCGCCTCGGCGGTGCCGCGCTCAGGATCATCGCCTCGCCGGTCATCGATTCCGCCGGCCGGCGCCTCGGCACGGCGGTCCAGTGGGTCGATCGCACGCAGGAACTCGCGACCGAGAACGAGGTCCAGTACGTGGTGGATGCCGCCGGGAAGGGCGACCTGACGCGCCGGATCCGCGACAAGGGCGCGACGGGATTCTTCGCCACCCTCGCCCACGGCATCAATTCCATCCTCGAGGGCAACGCGACCCTCGTGCGCGACGTGAAGTCGGCCGCGAACGAGGTGCTCCGGGCGGCAGACGAGATCGCGGCCGGCAACACGAACCTGAGCCAGCGCACCGAGGAGCAGGCCTCGTCACTCGAGGAAACCGCCTCGTCGATGGAAGAGATGACCTCGACCGTCCGGCAGAACGCCGACAACGCCGCGCAGGCGAACCAGCTCGCCGCGGCGGCTCGTGGTCAGGCGGAGAAGGGCGGCGCGGTCATCGCCGAGGCGATCGGCGCGATGCAGGCGATCGATTCCTCGAGCAAGCGGATCGCCGCGATCATCGGCGTCATCGACGAGATCGCCTTCCAGACGAACCTCCTCGCGCTCAACGCCGCGGTCGAGGCCGCGCGCGCCGGTGACCAGGGCCGCGGCTTCGCGGTCGTCGCGTCCGAGGTCCGGGGCCTCGCCTCGCGCAGCGCCGAGGCCGCCAAGGAGATCAAGGCACTCATCGCCGACAGCGTCGCGAAAGTCGAGCAGGGATCGAGCCTCGTCAATGACTCCGGCCAGACGCTCGTGGAGATCGTGGCCTCGGTCAAGAAAGTCACCGACATCGTCTCGGAGATCGCCGCGGCGAGCAAGGAACAGGCGTCGGGCATCGATCAGGTCAACCAGGCCATCACGCAGATGGACACCGTCACCCAGCACAACGCCGCCCTCGTCGAGGAGGCCACCGCGGCCGCGCAGGCACTGAGCGAGCAGGCGTCCCGGCTCGACACGATGATGGCGAAATTCACGGTCGCCAGCGACGAAACCCCGCCATGGTCAGGCGCCGAGCGCCGCACGGCGCCGGCCCTCCCGCCGGCAGCGACGCCCGCGGCCCGCCCGGCGGCCGACCGGCGCGGTCCCATCCGGCC
>JBBINS010000079.1:0-12948 GCA_037443765.1 Gammaproteobacteria bacterium | reverse complement strand
GAGCCGAACAGCCACACCCCGATGCGTTTGAAGATCCCCTCGCGGTACGCCGGGACCGCGGCGACCGGCGCCGCGACCGGTGGCGCGGCCACCGCGGGCGGCGCCTCCGGGGTCAGCGTCCACACGTTGGCGGGTGACGCCGGCGCAGGCGCCGTCGGCATGATCGGCTGCACCGCCGCCGGTTCCGCCACCTTCTTCGGCTCCGCGGCGGGCGTCGCAATCTCGAGCGCCGGCTGCTCGGCCATCTGGTAGCTCGTCATCGCGTTCTCGGGCAGCGCCGTCTCGTCGTCGCGCACGCGACGCAGCGAGTAGTTCGGCGTCTGCATGTGCGGGTTCGGCACCAGCACGACCTCGACCCGGTTGCGCTCCTCGAGGGTGCGCAGCCAGTCGCGCTTCTCGTTGATCAGGAACGTCGCCACCTCGACCGGCAGCTGCGCGATCACCTTGGAGCTGCGGTCCTTGCGGGCCTCCTCGCCGATGAGCCGCAGGATCGCGAGCGACAGCGACTCGACGCTGCGGATCGTGCCGATGCCGACGCAGCGCGGGCAGACGATGTGGGTCGACTCGCCGAGCGAGGGCCGCAGGCGCTGGCGCGACATCTCGAGCAGCCCGAAGCGCGAGATCCGGCCGATCTGGATGCGGGCGCGGTCCATCTTGACCGCGTCGCGCAGCCGGTCCTCGACCGCGCGCTGGTTCTTGGTCGACTCCATGTCGATGAAGTCGATGACGATCAGGCCGCCGAGGTCGCGGATCCTGAGCTGGCGCGCGATCTCGTCGGCGGCCTCGAGGTTGGTGTTGGTCGCGGTGGTCTCGATGTCCGAGCCGCGGGTCGCACGCGCCGAGTTGATGTCGATCGAGACCAGCGCCTCGGTGTGGTCGATCACGAGGCTGCCGCCCGAGGGCAGGTTGACCTTGTGCGAGTGGGCCGACTCGATCTGGCTCTCGATCTGGAAGCGCGTGAACAGCGGCACGTCGTCGTTGTAGAACTTGAGCCGGCGCTGCGCCTCGGGAGGCATGAAGCGCTTCATGTACTCCTCGCCGCGCTGGTAGGCACCCTCGTCGTCGCAGAGCGCCTCGCCGATGTCGTCGGACAGGTAGTCCCGCAGGCTGCGGGCAACCGCGTCGCTCTCCTGGTAGACGAGGAACGGCGCCGAGCGGTCCTTGGAGGCCGCGTCGATCGCGTCCCAGTTGGTGCGCAGGTTGTCGAGGTCCCACTGCAGCTCGGCCGTTGTGCGGCCGACGCCCGCGGTGCGCACGATCGCGCCCATGCCGTCGGGGATCACGAGGCCTTCCATCGCCTCGCGCGTCAGGTCACGGTCCTCGCCCTCGATGCGGCGCGAGACGCCGCCGGCACGGGGGTTGTTCGGCATCAGCACGAGGAAGCGGCCGGCGAGGCTGATGAAGGTGGTGAGCGCCGCACCCTTGTTGCCGCGCTCCTCCTTCTCGACCTGGACGACGATCTCCTGGCCCTCGGACAGGAGCTCGCGGATGTTCATGCGCCCGCCCTGCGGCTGCGCCTTGAACCACTCCTTGGAGACTTCCTTGAGGGGCAGGAAGCCGTGGCGCTGCGCGCCGTAATCGACGAAGGCCGCCTCTAGGCTCGGCTCGAGCCGGGTGATCCGGCCCTTGTAGATGTTGGCTTTCTTCTGTTCCTTGGACGGTATCTCGATCGACAGGTCGTAGAGCTTTTGTCCATCAACGAGGGCGACGCGCAGCTCCTCGGCCTGCGTCGCATTGATCAGCATTCTCTTCATGTGCCCCTACTTGGGTATCAGCGGGGGCCAATGCTCGGGGTGCGCTGTCTCCGGATCGGAGCGTCGCGAATGATGCGAGGCGGGAGCGGGTCGTGGATGGGAAATCTTCAGCCATCTTAGAATCGCGGGCGCGTCCAGGGTCCTTGAGACCAGCCTGACGACGCACCCTGCCTGCAGTCCTTCTTGAGCCCGTTGACCGGTCTACGCGGGGCACCACGTTCCAGTGGCCCTTCCGCGGGCGGCTCGACGCCGCGCCTCCAAGTCATCGGCCGAACGATGGTCCGATCACCCGAGACGGGGGATGGCGGACCAACTAATATGCGGTCGCCGCAACGCACTCCGCCGACCGGATCCTCAAGGATTCCAAGGCCGACCGATTCGAGATGCGAGAACCGCGCTGAGGCAGCGACCAGGGAACGCTTCGCGTTTCCCTGCGTCGCCCGCCTACGGACCGAAAAGCTACCAGATCTCTGCCGGTAAATCAATGTCTTACGAATCGAAACCTGCCGCGCCGACCGAGACCACGAAGGTCAGCCACATCGCCGTCCTCGCCGACGACGACGGCCAACGGATCGACAACTGGCTGATGCGGGCCCTGAAGGGGGTGCCGCGCTCGCGGGTCTACCGGCTGCTCCGCAAGGGGGAGGTCCGGGTCAACGGCAAGCGCGCCAAGCCCGAGACCCGCCTCGCGACCGGCGACGACATCCGCCTGCCGCCGGTGCGCCCCCCCGACGCGGACGCCCCCCGCCGGGCGCCGCAGAACCTGCTCGCCACCATCGAGGCGGCGATCGTGCACGAGGACCCGGACCTCTTGGTGATCGCCAAGCCCGCCGGGCTTGCGGTGCACGGCGGCAGCGGGCTGTCGTTCGGCGTCATCGAGGCGCTGCGGGCCTCCCGGCCGACCGAGACGCTCGAGCTCGTGCACCGCCTCGACCGCGACACGAGCGGGCTGCTGCTGGTCGCGCGCAACCGCACGACGCTGCGCACGCTCCATGGGCTGCTGCGCGAGGGCCTGGTCGAAAAGCGCTACCTGGCGCTCGTCCAGGGGCCGTGGAACCTCGGCAAGAAGACCATCACCGCGCCGCTCGCCACCCGCGCCCGGCAGGGCGGGGAGCGGGTCGTCAAGGTCGCCGAGTCGGGCAAGGAGTCCGACACGACGTTCACGCCCGTCGACTTCTTCGGCTCGCGCGCGACGCTGATGGAGGTCAGCCTCGGCACCGGTCGCACCCACCAGATCCGGGTCCACGCGGCGCACGCCGGCCACCCGGTCGCCGGCGACGACAAGTACGGCGACCGCGACTTCAACGCCGAGATGGCGGGCCTCGGGCTCAACCGCCTTTTCCTGCACGCTCAGTCGCTGACCTTCGAGTGGCCGGGGTCGCGCAAGACCTTCGCCGTCAACCAGCCGCTGCCGCCCGAGCTCGCGCAGGTACTCGAGGCGCTCGGCACCACCCGCAAGCGCAAGGACCGACGCCGGTGACGACCGCCGATCATCTGTTCGCGAAAAACCGGGCCTGGGCACGCCGCATCCTGGCGAACGACCCGGAGTTCTTCCACAAGCTCACCCGGCAGCAGTCGCCGCCGTACCTGTGGATCGGCTGCGCCGACAGCCGCGTGCCGGCGAACGAGATCGTGGGTCTGTTGCCGGGCGAGCTGTTCGTCCACCGCAACGTCGCCAACGTCGTCGTGCACACCGACCTCAACTGCCTGTCGGTGATCCAGTACGCCGTCGACGTGCTCAAGGTCGGCGACGTGATCGTCTGCGGCCACTACGGCTGCGGCGGCGTGCTCGCGGCGATGGAGCAGCGGCGGCTCGGGCTCATCGACAACTGGCTGAGGCACATCCAGGACGTGATGCGCCGGCACGAGGGGCTGCTGCAGGTGATGGCCGACGACGTCGCGCGCGCGCGGCTCTTGTGCGAGCTCAACGTCGTCGACCAGGTCGTCAACGTCTGCCAGACGACCATGGTGCAGGGCGCCTGGGAGCGCGGCCAGCCGCTCGCGGTGCAGGGCTGGATCTACGACATCGCCGACGGGCTGCTGCGCGACCTCGCGATCCGCGTCGGTCCCGGCGATTCGCTCGATGCCGCCTACCGGCGCGCGGTCGAGGCCGCGGCCGAGCGCGCCGCCGCCGCCGTCAGCCTGACCCGAGCACGCTGAGCCCGGCGCGGGCGAGGGCGCCCGCGACCCAGACGAGCGGCAGGCCGACGAGGCCGGTGGGGTCCTCGCTCTCGACCGCCTCGAACAGCGCGACGCCGAGGCCCTCGGAGCGGAAGCTGCCCGCGCAGTCGTAGGGTTCGTCGAGCGCCACGTAGCGCTCGATCTCGCGCGCGTCGAGGCGCCGGAAGCGCACGCGCGTGAGGTCGGTGTGCATGTCGACCGTCTCGCCGTCGGCGTGCGCGAGCGCGACCGCGGTGTGGAACACGACCGTCGTGCCGCTCGCGAGCGCGAGTTGCTCGCGCGCGCGCTCCGGCCCGCCGGGCTTGCCGAGCACGCGGCCCCGGCACTCTGCGACCTGGTCCGAGCCGATCACGACCGCGCCCGGATGGCGCCTCGAGACCGCGGCGGCCTTGGCGCGCGCGAGCCGAAGCGCGAGCGTTCCGGGCTCCTCGCCGGGCAGCGCCGCCTCCTCGACACCGGGCGCCTCGGCCGTAAATGGCAGTCGCAGGCGCTCGAGCAGCAGCCGCCGGTACGGGGACGTGGAGGCGAGGATGAGGGGGGCTTTGTCGGCTGTCATCGGGCATCCCGTTGGGGCGGCGCATCAAGTCTTGCAAATCAACGCGTTGCGGTTGGATTTGCTTTGACAGCGCCGAGGGTGGTCACTATGATACGCGGCCCTATGGCGAGGCCCCTTGAAGACCCGCTGGACGTTGGGCAGCTCGCTGCCCAACGTAGCCGGCTCGAACGCGAGTTCCCGATCGACGGGTTCGCGCGGCTGCGCGACAGTCTGGCACGGCCGGACGGCCGCGCCGCAGTGCAGTTCCGCTTCCACGCGGCGGGGGCGTACCCGGCGCTCGAGGGCGCGGTGCGGGCCAAGGCCTGGCTCGTGTGCCAGCGCTGCCTGCAGGAATTCGAGGCGGCGCTCGAGTCGCCGGTGCGCGTCGCCTTCGTCGGCCGCGACGCCGAGGCCGGGAAGGTGCCGGATGAGTACGACGCGGTGACGGCGCCCGGCGGGCGGATCCAGCTCACCGAGTTCGTCGAGGACGAGTTGATGCTGGCGTTGCCGCTCGTGCCGATGCACGCGTCGCCGGCGGAGTGCGCGCTCAAGCTCGCCGAGGAGGCGCAGGTCGAGGCCGAGAGCGAGGCGCCGCTGGCGCCGGCGCAGCCGGTCACGCGGCCGTTCGCCGACCTGCGGGAGCTGATGAAGCGCGGATAGTGGATTTCGAACCGGATTTCAGGAGATAGATCATGGCCGTTCAGAAGAGCAGAAAGACGCCGTCCAAGCGCGGCATGCACCGGTCGCACGACCACCTCACGGCGCCGGCGCTGTCGGTCGACCCGACGTCGGGCGAGACGCACCTCCGGCACCGCGTGAGCCGCGACGGCTACTACCGCGGCAAGAAGGTCATCGACACGACGGTCAACACGCCCGAGGAGTAGGCGCGCCGCGGGCCTGCGGCCCGCGACCGCCTGCGACCATCGCCGCTTGACGTCCCGAGTCTGCATTGCCGTCGACGCGATGAGCGGCGACCAGGGCCCGCAGGTGTGCGTGCGCGGAGCGCTGGCCGCGCTCGAGGGCAACCCGGACCTCGACCTCGTCCTCGTCGGGCGTCCCGAGCTCCTCGAAGAGCAACTGCGCCGCGCGCACCGTGCTGCCGACGCGCGCGTCCGGATCCGTGCCGCGACCCAGGTGGTCGCGATGAGCGACACGCCGCGCGAGGCGATCCGCCGCAAGAAGGACTCCTCGATGCGCGTCGCGCTCGACCTCGTGGCCGCGGGCGAGGCGGGGGCCTGCGTCAGCGCCGGCAACACCGGCGCGCTGATGGCGACCGCGCACTTCGTGCTCGGCATGATCGAGGGCGTCGAGCGTCCGGCGATCATCGCCGCGATACCGGCCGAGGGCGGCCACACCTACATGCTCGACCTCGGCGCCAACTCCGCGGCGACCGCCGAGCAGCTCTACCAGTTCGCGGTCATGGGCGCGGTGGTCGCGGCGGACCTCACGGCGCGGCCGCGGCCGCGCGTCGGACTGCTCAACATCGGCAGCGAGGACATCAAGGGCCACGACATCGTCAAGGCGGCGCACCAGCGCCTGCTCGGCTCGCGGCTCGACTACGTCGGCTTCGTCGAGGGCAACGACACCTTCACCGGCGCGGTCGACGTCGTCGTCACGGACGGCTTCACCGGCAACATCGCGCTCAAGACCATGGAGGGACTTGCGCGGATGATCGGCGGCGCGGTCAGGAGCGAGTTCACGGCGAGCCCTTGGCGCAAGCTCGGCGCGCTCGCGGCGGCGCCGGCGCTCGGCGGGCTCAGGAAGCGCCTCGACCCGAGGCGCTACAATGGCGCGAGCATGGTCGGGCTCGCGGGCGTCGTCATCAAGAGCCACGGCGGCGCCGACGTTACGGCCTTCGCGCACGCGGTGCGGGTCGCGGGCGTCGAGGCCCGCAATGGCGTGCCGTCGCAGATCAGCGCAGAACTCAAAGCACAGGCAGCCTGACATGTACTCACGCATCGCCGGTACCGGTCGGTATCTGCCCGCCAAGATCCTGACCAACGCCGACCTCGAGAAGATGGTCGACACGACCGACGAGTGGATCCGCTCGCGCACCGGCATCGCGCGCCGGCACATCTCGGCGCCCGAGGAGACCACCTCGTCGATGGCCACCGAGGCGGCGCGCAAGGCGATGGAGATGGCCGGCGTCGGGCCTGACGACGTCGACTTCATCGGCGTCGGCACGACGACCCCGGATTTCGTGTTCCCGAACGTCGCGACGCTGGTGCAGGCGAACCTCGGCATCCACGACACCGCCGCGTTCAGCGTCGAGACCGCCTGCAGCGGCTTCGTCTACGCGCTCTCGATCGCCGACAAGTTCGTGCGCCTCGGCGAGGCGAAGTGCGCGCTCGTGATCGGCTCGGAATGCCTGACGCGCATCGTCGACTGGACCGACCGCGGCACCTGCGTGCTGTTCGGCGACGGCGCGGGCGCGGTGATCCTCAAGCCCTCGGAGGAGCCCGGGATCCTCACGACGATCGTCTCGGCCGACGGCCGCTACAAGGACCTGCTCGGCTTCCCGTACGGTGTCTCGAGCGGCTTCGACAAGCTGCGCGCCGGCGCGCCGGCGGCGATCCAGATGAAGGGGAACGAAGTCTTCAAGGTCGCGGTCAACACCCTGTCGCGGCTCGTCGACCAGACGCTCGAGAAGGCCGGCATCGACCGCTCCGAGATCGACTGGCTGATCCCGCACCAGGCGAACCTCCGGATCATCCAGGCAGCCGCGAAGAAGCTCGCGCTGCCGATGGAGCAGGTCGTCGTCACGGTGCAGGACCACGGCAACACGTCGGCGGCCTCGATCCCGCTCGCGCTCGACACCGCGGTGCGCGACGGGCGCATCCAGCGCGGCCAGACGCTGCTGCTCGAGACCTTCGGCGGCGGCTTTACGTGGGGTTCGGCGCTCGTCCGCTATTGACGAGCGCGGGGCTCAGGCGGGGTTCTTGCGGGGACGCCGCACGCGCAGGCGCCAGGTCTCGAGTGGGTCCCAGCCCGCCGAACGGTCCTCGAGCACGATGCGCGGCGCGGTCGCGGCGAGCTTCGAGCCGAGGTGCGGATTGCGGACGCGTTCCTGCCAGACGGTGTGGGCATCCCAGCCCGACGGCGACGCGTCCTCGAGACCCGGCGGCAGTGCCACCGTAGTCGAGCCCGGGCGATCCATGCGCTTCTCTCCCCGTCAATAATGTCTTTATCGAGCGCGCAGAATAGGTTATGAACACTACTCCGAAATGTGCTTAATGTCACAGTTTGGCGACAGTTGGGTGTTGTCGATGCGCAACAAGTGGACCGGTGCCGCGCTCGCGGCGCTGCTCGCCGGGACAGGCCTCCCGGCGCTCGCCTCGACGATGCCCTTACCGGCCGAGGGCGACCTGGTCGGCGAGTACGCGGAGGTCCAGGCGACCCGCGAGGACACGCTGATCGACCTCGCGCGCCGCTACAGCCTCGGCTACGAGGAGGTCGTGAACGCCAACCCGGGCGTCGACCCGTGGCTGCCCGGCGAGGGCACTGTGGTGCGGCTGCCACTTCGGCGGGTGCTGCCGGACGCGCCGCGCGAGGGCATCGTCGTCAACCTGCCGGAGCACCGGCTCTACTACTACCCGCCGGCGAAGCCCGGCGAGCCGCGCGTCGTCGTGACGTACCCGGTCAGCGTCGGCAAGATGGACTGGTCGACGCCGCTCGGCCTCACCAAGATCGCCTCCAAGATCAAGGACCCGCCCTGGTACCCGCCCGAGTCGGTACGCACCGAGCACGCCGCGCGCGGTGACATCCTGCCGAAGATGATCCCGGCCGGCCCCGACAACCCGCTTGGCCTGTTCGCGATGCGGCTCGCGATTCCCGGCGGCTCGTACCTGATCCACGGCACCAACAAGCCCGCCGGCGTCGGCATGCAGGTGACCCACGGCTGCATGCGGCTCTACCCCGAGCACATCGAGGAGTTGTTCAAGATGGTGGCAGTCGACACGCCGGTGCGGCTCGTCAACCAGCCGCACAAGGTCGGCTGGAGCGAGGGCCGGCTCTACGTCGAGGTGCACCCGCCGCTCGAGGCGACCTCGAGCGCCGTGGTCGAGCCGGACCGCACGTCGCTCGCGCGCCTCGTCGCGAACGCCGTGCGCCAGCACGCGGCGGGCCCGGTCCTCTGGGCGCGCGCCGAGACGGCGTTCGAGCAGGCCGAAGGCATCCCCGTCCCGGTCACCGAGGCCGGCGGCGCGGCGTTGGCCAGCCGGTGAGGCGACCGGCGCGCCGGTGCATCGTGCGGTGGTGATCGCCCGCCGGGCCCTCGCCGCGCTCGCCCTCGCGGGCGCGTCGCTCGCGCCGGTCGCGGGCCGCGGCGAGCCGGTCGCGATCACCTTCGACGACCTGCCGCTCAACGGCGTCCTCGCGCCCGGCACGACGCGCGTCGGCATCGTCGAGGACGTGCTCGCGATCCTGCACGCCCGCCGCGTGCCGCCGGTGTACGGCTTCGTCAACGCCGGCAAGCTCGAGGGCGACCGGGACGGAGCGGAGGCGCTGCGCCACTGGGTGACGGGCGGGGCGCGCGTCGGCAACCACACCTACGGCCACCTCGACCTGCACGAGTCGACGCCGCAGGAGTTCCTCGCCGACGTGCGCCGCGACGAGCCGGCGCTCGAGCTGCTCGACCCCGGCGACGGCTGGCGGTGGCTGCGCTACCCGTACTTGCGCGAGGGCGACACCCTCGAGAAGCGGCGGGCGGTGCGCGCGGCGCTTGCCGCGCGCGGCTACCGGATCGCCCAGGTGACGCTCGACTACGAGGACTACCTCTGGAACAGCGCCTACGCGCGCTGCGTCGCCGCCGGCGACCGGCGCGCGCTCGCGAAGCTCCGCTCGCTCTACCTCTCGATCGCGTCCGGCTATCTCGACGGCGGCCGGCAGATGGCGACGCTCGTCTTCGGTCGCCCGATCCGCCACGTGCTGCTGCTGCACCTCGGCGCCTACTCGAGCGCCGTCCTGCCGGACCTGCTCGACCTCCTCGAGCGCAAGGGCTTCACGCTCACGACGCTCGAGGACGCCGAGCGCGACGCCGCCTACGCCACCGACCCGGATGCGGGCTCGAAGAACGGCGGCACGCTCCTCGAGCAGCTCATGGACGCGCGCGGGATCCCGTACCCGCCGCTGCCCGCGAAGCCGTACCAGGAGTTCGCGACGATTTGCCGTTGAGCGCGGCCGCCAGGGCGGCACCCGCGGCGATCGTCGCTCGGCTGCCGCCGTGATAGCGTCGCGACGTGGCCACCTGGATCGCACTCCTGCGCGGCGTCAACGTCGTCGGCCGCCGCTCGCTGCCGATGAAGGGGCTCGTGTCGCTGCTCGAGGAGGAAGGCCTCGAGGACGTCCGCAGCTACCTGCAGACTGGCAACGTGCTGTTCAGGAGCCCGACCGGTGGGGCGCGCGCACTCGGCAACCGCATCGGCGCGCTGCTGCTCGACCGGTACGGCTTCGAGCCGCGGCTGGTGGTCCTCGGGGTCCCGCAGCTCGCGCGCGCGATCGCCGCGAACCCGTTCCCGGCGGCGGAGCGCGAACCGAAGTCGGTGCACCTGTTCTTCCTGACCGCGACGCCGAAGGCGCCTGATCTCGGCGCGCTCGAACGCCTGCGCGCCGGTCGCGAGGCCTTCGCGCTGACCGGCCGGGTGTTCTACCTGCACACGCCCGGCGGCTTCGCGGACTCGAGACTCGCCGGGCGCGTCGAGCGGCTGCTCGGCGTCGACGCGACGGCGCGCAACTGGCGCACGGCGACGACCTTGCTCGACTGGGCGCACGGCGCCCGCTGACTCCGCGCGTCGGTGCCGCTGCCCGACGATTGCCCTGCCGGTGTCGCGTGCGCGGAACGACACCTCGCACCCGGGCCGTCCGGCGCGCCCGATTCCTGGTGATGCGGCGTCGAATGGCGGTAGACATCATGATGCTATCGCGCTAGCATCATGACATGCGAACGACGCTCACGCTGGACGACGACGTTGCAGCGCGGCTGCAAGCCGAGGCGCGGCGCAGCGGCCGACCGTTCAAGGCCGTCGTCAACGAGCATCTGCGCGCCGCGCTCGCACAGCGCCGGGCGCTCCGGGCGCTCCCGCCGTTTCGCGTCGAACCCCGCAACCTGGGCGGTCCGTTACCGGGCCTGTCCTACGACAACGTCAGTGCACTGCTTGACGAGGTCGAGGGCGCACGGCGGCGGTGAGGCTGCTCGACGCGAATATCCTGCTGTACGCCTACGACAGCAGCTCGCCGCACCATGCGGCCTGCCGCCGGTGGCTCGACGCGGCGCTCAACGCCGAGGAGACGGTCGCGCTGCCGTGGCAGACACTGCTGGCGTTCGTGCGCATCGCTACAGACTCGCGCGCCGTGCGCCAGCCGCTATCCGGTCCCGACGCCTGCGGCATCGTCAGCGCCTGGCTCGAGCGACCGAACGTTGCGGTCGTCGGAGCCGGAGACCGGTTCTGGGAAATCTTTCAGGCGCAGGTGTCGGACGCCCAGGTGAGCGGACCGCTCGTGACGGATGCGGCGCTCGCCGCGCTCGCGATGGAGCACGGGGCGACACTCTGCTCGACCGACAGCGACTTCCGGCGCTTCCGTGGCCTGAAGCTGCTCAATCCCACTGATGCGGACGCGGCTCGGTAGCCTCATCCACTGGCGCGCGCGTCGCTGTCACGCCGGCTGACCGGACGCCCGCCGCGCGCGGGCGTCCGGCGCGACGCGCGGAAACACCCGCGCACCAAAGAAAAAGCCGCGGCAGGGCCGCGGCTTTCTCGGACGTCGCGCGACCACCGGGCGGTCGCGCCTGCCCGGAGGCAGGACTTACTTCGAGACCGACTTCTTGAACATGCGGTCGATCTTCTCGTTCGTCGCGTCGCAGCACTGCTGGCTCGCCTGAGCAGCCGAGGCCGCGGCGTCCGCCTTGCTCTGCGCCTGCTGCGCAGCCGTCTGGGCAGCCTGGGCCGAACGCGCGGCGCTGTCGGCAGCCGCCTTCGCGCTGTCCTGGCTCGACGCCAGCTTGCTGACCTGCGACTTGAGGTCGTCGATCTGCGACTGGATCGGCTTCAGGTCCGTGCAGCCCGCAGCAAACATCACGCAGAGCGCAGCCGCGCCAACCGTGAGCATCTTGGTCATGAATAGCTCCCTTCTTCTTGCTAACAACTAAAAAGATTCGCCGCGACCGATCATCGATCGGGCGGGGCACGCGGCGCACGCGCCACTTCGGCTGGGAAATTTACCTGATTACGTCACGTGGCACCATCGCCATGATACGCCGTCGCTCATTGCCGACAGTACGCTTGCGCACGGACGACGATGGGACCGCGCCGCACCTGAATGCACGCTGAACGTGCGCCGCGATCATCGCGTGGCGTCGATCGTCGCGTCGTCGGTGGTGGTGTCGCGCCGGCGGATCGCGCGCGACGGGGAGGTGCAAGTGCGTCGCGTGTGCGTCGCGGCGCGCCGGTTCCATGCGCGGCCGAGGTGGCGCGGGATGGCGTGCGGCGGGCGATGCCGGTGGCGGCGGGTCGGGCGCGGTGCATCCGGGACAGCGGGACGGGGACGGTCGGCCGGTCTCTTTTGCCGGAGGGGGGTTGCCAGACCCCCGGGACTGGATATACTCACAGTTGGCTGTATGTTCATACAGGTGACGCCATGACCGACCTGACCCCCCGCCAGCGCCAGATCCTCGACTTCATCCGTGAGCAGGTGGAGGAGTCCGGCATGCCGCCCACCCGGGCGGAGATCGCCGCCGCGCTCGGCTTCAAGTCGGCGAATGCCGCCGAGGAGCACCTGAAGACCCTGAAGCGCAAGGGGGTCATCGACCTCGTGCCGGGCGCCTCGCGGGGCATCCAGATCAAGGATGCGCTCCGGGACCAGCTCGGCCTGCCGCTGATCGGCCGGGTCGCCGCCGGCCGCCCGATCCTCGCCGAGGAGCACATCGAGGGCCGCTTCCAGGTCGACCCGAAGCTCTTCAACCCGCGCCCGCACTACCTGCTCAAGGTGCAGGGCATGTCGATGAAGAACATCGGCATCATGGACGGCGACCTCGTCGCCGTGCACCGCACGCCCGAGGTCCGCAACCGCCAGATCGTCGTCGCGCGCCTCGAGAACGAGGTGACCGTGAAGCGCTACCGCCAGGAAGGCTCGGTCGTGTGGCTGCTGCCCGAGAACGCCGACTTCGAGCCGATCCGCGTCGACCTCAAGGAGCAGTCGGTGCTGATCGAGGGCGTCGTCGTCGGCGTCCTGCGCCGCGGCAGCAAGACCGAGTTCCTGCAATAGCGTTTCCCGTTCCGGCGGTGTCGACGGGCCACAACACAGATGAACGCGTCACTCGATGCGCTGCTCGCGAACGCGACGCTCTGGCGGGCGCGCGGCGGCGCTGAGCCCCACGGCGCCGCGGAGCGGCCCTGCCTCGCGACGGGCTGGCCGAAGCTCGATGCGCAGCTGCCGGGCCGCGGCTGGCCGCTCGGCACGCTGATCGAGCTGCTCCTGCCCGAG
>JBBINS010000078.1:0-13120 GCA_037443765.1 Gammaproteobacteria bacterium | reverse complement strand
CCCCCCCCCCGCGCTGACCCTACCCCGCCCCTGCCCCTCCCGGACAGAGCAGCCCGACGAGCGGCGGCGCGCCGAGTTCATGCCGACCCCCGTTCTCACCTGCCAACCGGTCACCCCTGCGACGCTCGCGGACCTCTGCGAGCACCGACACGGCCTGGCCGTCTACTGCTCGAGGTGCCGTCGCTGTGGCGATCTGGCCTTCACCAGGCTCGTCATGGAGGGCCATGGCACCCGGCCCGTCCTGGCGCTTCGGGCGCGATGCAGAATCTGCGGTGATCGCGGGGGCGCTGCAGCTGCGCCCACCGGTGCCGTCCTAGACAACATGGCCCGCCATGAGGGGGCGGGCGTATCTGGTTGAGGGAAGGAAGCGGTCTGCCTCCAGGCATTTCGTGGGTTGCGCACTTGCGTGTGCGGAGCCACATGTAGAACGCGTTTGGGCGTGATCTACAAGAAGCACAGGCAGACCATGAACGAGCCTATCACGGGTTTTGTCGGGCTGGATGCGCATGCCGAGTCGACGGCGATCGGCTATGCGGACGCGGGCCGTGCTGCGCCGCGATTCATCGGCACGGTCGGTCCGAAGCTTGCGGAGCTGATCAAGGCGCTTGGCAAGCCCGTGGGGAGCTCAAGCCAGGCACGGTGACAGCACCGGACCCACCTAGCTGCCCGGCGGCTCCTTGCCGCCGGGCCATGACCATGACTCGTCGGGAGACTCGGACGAATAGGCCCATTCGGGAGGGATTCTGAGTACGTACGGTCATGACCCCGCGGTTGCACGGAATGCCGAATTGAACCCGGATTGCCACCCGAGTTGGCACCATAACCTGTCGTTTTGCGACAGGTTATGGCATTCGGCACAACGCGATCCGCAACAGACCGCGCAGAAATTAGTGGGCCCGCTGGGACTCGAACCCAGAACCAAGGGATTCACTCTGCCCCGCGATTTCCCGCGGGAGTGGACTATCTCTTCACCCTCGCGCGTGCGCCTCGGCCGGCAGCACGCCGTTCGGGTGCGGGACGCTCGTGCCTGTCATCAAGGGCACTCGGGCGCGAGCCCAGCCCCCAGGTAGTCTCTGCACCTTCCGGCGGTGCACCGCCGGCTTGGCTCAGGGTTGCCATCGCATCCGCGCGTGCGGACCCGGTGAGGGTTCCCTGAATTCATCCCGTCCACTTCGCGCGTTACCGCGCGAAGGCACCTTCCCGACCGGTCGGGTCGATGAGTCCCCTGCTCTAACCGTTGAGCTACAGGCCCCGTCGCGAGTCTAGCAAGCGCGCGGCCCGAAAGGGCGCGGCCCGGGCGGTCAGGCGGCGAGCGCGTCCCGCAGGCCGTGGATGTGCGGCGCGGTGGCGGCGAGCAGCCGGTTGCAGTCCTCGGTCGCGAGGATGAGGCGCCGGAACGGCGCCACGGCCGTCACCGTGTCGTCGAGCAGCTCGCGGTAGAAGACGCAGGGCACGAGCGAGGTCGCGACGATCAGCACGTCGGTCAGGGCGCTGCCGCCGGCGGTCGGGCGGTCCCAGGCGTTCTGGTCGGCGACCGCGCGCACCACGCGCTCGGGAAACTTCCAGTGCTCGAGGATGGCGCTGCCGATCCGCGGGTGCCAGTCGTGCGACACCTGCTCCCACATGCCGGTCTCGATGACTGCCGACGACAGGCTGCGCGCGCGCAGCAGCAGGTACAGGCGACCGACGTTGTGCAGCAGTCCCGTGACGAGCGCCTCGTCGGCGTTCGTCGCGTGCGTCTCGCGCGCGACCACGTAGCCGATCGAGGCGACGAGCGCGCCCTTGCGCCACAGCTCCTGCAGCTGCGGCCGAAGCTCGCTGTCCGCGTCGACGATCTGCATCTGGCGCAGCGCGAACGACATCGCCGCGCAGCGCACCAGCTCGAAGCCGAGGCGACTGACCGCGTGCGGCAGGTCGGTGACGGGCCTGCCGGACGGGTTGAACACCGAGGAGTTCGCGATCCGCAGCACCCGCGCGGCGAGGGCCGCGTCGGCGCCGAGCACCTTGGCGATCTGCACCGGTGTCGCGCGCGGGTCCTCGAGCACCTGCTGGACGCGCGCCGCGATGTCGGGGAAGGACGGCAGCCGCACGTCCCCCGCCGCGAGCTCGGCCTGGAGCTTGCGCGTCACGTCAAAGGGCGTGAGCGTCTGCGTCGTCGTGAGCGGCGTCTCGCTCCGGGCGGGGTTCGGGGTCGACATCGCGCGTGCTTGCCAGGGTGTGCGGGGAGTCCCTACGCCGGTTATCGGCCGCCCGCCGCGGGTCTTTAGGCCGGCCGGTGCCGCCGCGGCCGGCGCCGCGTACACTTCGGGCCATGACCACGCTCGTGCTGATCGCGCTCGCCGCCGCCGCGGCCGCCGGCACCGTCGGCTACCTGCTGGGGGGCGCCCGCCGCGCCGCCGCCCTCGAGGAGCGGCTGCTGACCGAGACCGGCCTCAGGACCGCCGCCGAGGCGACCGCGCGCCAGCTCGACGGCCTCAGGGCGGAACTCGCCGGACGCGACGCCGAGCTCGCGGCGCTGCGCGCCGAGGCCCGGCGCCTCGGCGAGGCCCGCCAGGCGCTCGAGACCCGGCTCGAGGCCCAGGACCGGGCGCTCGCGGAGCAGCGCGCGCTGCTCGAGACCGCGCAGGCGCGCCTCACGGACGTCTTCCGCGCGCTCGCCGCCGAGTCGCTGAAGGCCAACAACCAGCAGTTCATCGACCTCGCGCGCTCGCAGTTCGAGACGCTGCAGCAGGCCGCGCGCGGCGACCTCGAGAAGCGCCAGCTCAGCATCCAGGAGCTCGTGGCGCCGGTGCGCGAGTCGCTCGACAAGGTGCAGGCGCGGATCGGCGAGATCGAGAAGGATCGCCTCGGCGCCTACAGCCAGCTGCTGGCGCAGGTCGAGGCGCTCGCCACCGGCCAGCAGGCGCTGACCCGCGAGACCGGCAACCTGGTCGGCGCGCTCCGCCGCCCGAGCGTGCGCGGCCGCTGGGGCGAGCTGCAGCTCAAGCGCGTCGTCGAGCTTGCCGGCATGGTCGACCACGTCGACTTCCTCGAGCAGGAGCACGTCGCGGGCGAGGCCGGCGATCTCAGGCCCGACCTCGTCGTCAAGCTGCCCGGCGGCAAGAGCCTCGTGGTGGACGCGAAGGTGCCGCTCGAGGCCTACCTCGAGTCGCTCGAGCTCGGCGACGAGAAGTCGCGCGCCGCCAAGCTCGCGGACCATGCGCGCCACATCCGCGACCACATCCAGCGGCTGTCGCTGAAGCAGTACTGGGACCAGTTCGACAACACGCCGGACTTCGTCGTGCTGTTCATCCCGGGCGAGGTGTTCTACAGCGCGGCGCTCGAGCAGGACCCCGGACTCATCGAGGCGGGCTTCCAGAAGAAGGTGATCCTCGCCACGCCGACGACGCTGATCGCGCTGCTGCGGACCGTGGTCTACGCCTGGCGCCAGGAGGCGCTGGCGGACAACGCGCGCCGCATCGCCGACCTCGGCAAGGACCTCTACGAGCGCATCCAGGTGATGGGCGGCCACTTCGCGACCATGGGCGGCGGCCTCAAGCGCGCGCTCACCGCCTACAACGACGCGGTCGGCTCGCTCGAGTCGCGCGTGCTGCCGGCCGCGCGCCGCTTCCGCGACCTCAACGTCGGCACCGAGGCGAAGGAGATCGAGGTGCTCGCGCCGCTCGACACGCTGCCGCGCGAGCCGCAGGCCGAGGAACTCCGGCCCGCCGGCTTGCCGCGCCTCGGCGCCGTCGATCCCGACCCCGAGCGGCACTGAACCGCGCGAGCGGCCGTCATTTCGTGAGCCGCCGCCGGGCGATCCACGCCGCCACGCACACGCCCGCCACGCCGTAGGCGAGCAGCACCGCGAGGCTCAGCCACGGCCACGGCATCGGGTCGCCGAGCGTCAGCCCGCGCGCGAGCGAGGCGGCGTGCGCGAGCGGCAGGACCCACGCGGCGCTCTGCACCGCGTGCGGCAGCTGGTGCAACGGGAAGAACACGCCCGACAGGAATCCCATCGGCGTCACCAGCAGCGTGAAGTAGTAGGTGAAGAAGTCGTAGCCCTTGGCGAGCGTCGTCATGATCAGGGCGACGCCCGAGAAGCACAGCCCCACGGCGAACAGCACCGGTACGACCACGAGCGGCGCCGCGCCGTGCGCGAAACCGAAGCCGTACATGACCACCAGGATCGCGCAACCCGACAGCGTCGCCTTGGCCGAGGCCCACAGCCACTCGCCGACGACGACGTCGGTTATCGTCATCGGCGCATGCAGGATCCCCTCCCAGGTGCGTTGCACCTTGAGGCGCGAGAACGCCGAGTAGAGCGCCTCGGCGGAGGCGCTGTTCAGCGTCGAGTAGCAGAGCATGCCGCCGGCGAGGAAGGTGCTGTAGGGACGGCCGTCGACGTTGCCGACCAGCGCGCCGAGCCCGAAGCCGAGGCCGAGCAGGTAGATCAGGGGATCGGCGAGGTTCGCGATCAGCGACGGCACCAGCAGCTTCCGCCACACCAGGAAGTTGCGCTCGACGAGGTACAGGAAGCGGCGGCTCATGCTCAGTCCCGGATGTCGCGGCCGGTGAGCTTGATGAACACGTCCTCGAGATTCGCCGCGCGCCTGAGCACCTTGAACTCCGGATCCGCACGGGTCAGCGCGAGCAGCAGCTCCGGGTCGTGCATGTAGCAGAACGCGGTCTCGCCGGTGACCTCGAGCCGGTCGACGACGGCGCGCGCGTGGCTCTCGGCCCAGCCGGCAACGCCCTCGCCGTAGACCTCGACGACGACCGGTTCGATCAGCTTCTCGATCAGGCCGCGCGGCGTGTCGAGCGCGATGATCGAGCCTTCGTCCATCACGCACAGCCGGTTGCAGAGCCGCTCCGCCTCGTCCATGAAGTGCGTCGTCAGGATCAGCGTCTTGCCGCCGGCCACCAGCCGCTTGAGCCCGTCCCAGATCAGGTGGCGCGCCTGCGGGTCGAGGCCCGTGGTCGGCTCGTCGAGGAACAGCACGTCCGGGTCGTTGATCAGCGCGCGCGCCAGCGTCAGGCGCCGCTTCATGCCGCCGGACAGCTGGTCGATGCGCGCCTTGGCGCGGTCCGCGAGGCCGGCGAACTCGAGCAGCCGCGGCACCCGCTCGCGGGCGACGCGCCCCGGGATGTCGAAGTAGCGGGCGAACATCACGAGGTTCTCGGTCACCGTGAAGTCCGGGTCGAGGTTGTCGAACTGCGGCACGACGCCGACTCGGTAGCGCGCGACGCGCGCCGCCTCGGGCACCGGCAGGCCGCCGAGTTCGATCGTGCCGCCGTCGGCGTAGGTGAGGCCGAGGCAGCAGCGCAGCGTCGTCGTCTTGCCCGCGCCGTTCGGGCCGAGAATGCCGAAGCACTCCCCGCGGCGCACGCTGAAGCTCAGGTTCCGGACCACCTCGCGCCCGCCGTAGAGTTTTCTGAGCGCCTCGACCCGCAGCATCGGCGGCGGGTTCGCGGCGCCGTTCGTAACGGCGGCGGTGGCGCAGACCGGCGGGAGGGCGACGCGCGGCGCGGCCGGCGACTCGGGCGGGGTCAGCATGGGGCGCGCGACGGCAACGGGCAGGGACGTCCACGGTAACGGAACGGGCCGGAGCCGGAAAGTGCCGGGGCACCCGCCGCGCCGGACTGCCGGCACGGGTCCGGCCGCCGCGACCGGGACCGGCCGCGCGGGTTATCCTTGCCGCCTGCATGGTTACCCTCAAGCTGCGTCTGTCCGCGCTCCTGATCGCGCTCGCCTTTGCGCTCGTGACGATCGGGACGTGGGCGTGGTTCAACCGCCCGGAGACCGAGCCGGAGTGGCCGCACAAGGTCTGGGGGTTCGCGCTGTCGCCGTACCGGCCCGGCCAGAACGCCATCAAGGAGGAGTACCCGACCCGCGAGGAGATCGCGGCGGACCTCGACCTCTTGAAGGGCAAGACCCAGGCGGTGCGCACCTACACGGTCGCCGGCACGATCGGGCTCGTGCCCGAGCTCGCCGCCGAGCGCGGGCTCAACGTCGCGATGGGAGTCTGGATCGACGCGCGGCGCGAGCGCGACGAGCAGGAGCTCGCCAAGGCGATCGAACTCGCCGCCAAGCACCGCAACGTCGTGCGCATCATCGTCGGCAACGAGTCGGTGCTGCGCGGCGACCTGCCGCTCGCGGACTTCCTCAAGCTCCTCGACCACGCGCGCGACGCCATCGAGCAGCCGATCAGCACCGCCGAGCCCTGGCACGTCTGGCTCAAGAACCCCGAGCTCGCCGACCACGTCGACTACATCGCGGTGCACCTGCTGCCCTACTGGGAAGGCGTCGACGTCGAGAAGGCCGTCGATTACTCGATCCACATGTACCGCGAGGTCCAGGCGCGATTCCCGAACAAGCCGGTCGTGATCGGCGAGGTCGGCTGGCCCTCGAACGGGCGCACGCGCGAGAAGGCGGTCGCGAGCGACGCCAACGAGGCGTTGTTCCTCAGGCGCTTCCTCGCCTGGGCGGAGAAGGAGAAGGTCCCGTACTACATCGAGGAGGCCTTCGACCAGCCGTGGAAGGCCCAGAGCGAGGGCGGCGTCGGCGCCTACTGGGGCGTGTGGGACGCCGAGCGCCGGCCGAAGTTCGAGTTTCTCAAGCCGATCGTGCGCGTGCCACAGTGGCAGATGCTCGCGGCGGTGTCGGTCGTGCTCGCCGCCGCGATGCTGTTCTGGTTCTACATGTACAGCGGCACGCTCAAGAACCGCGGCCGCAGCTTCCTCGCGATTATCATCTACGCGACCAGCGCGCTGACGACCTGGGTCATCTACACCTACTCGCAGCAGTACCTGACCGTCACGAACATCACGGTCGGCGTGCTGCTGTTCATCGGCATGCTGGGCGTGATCGCCGTGCTGCTCGCCGAGGCGCACGAGTGGGCCGAGGCGCACTGGGTGCGGCTCCGGCGCCGGCTGCTGGTGGGACCCGCCGCCGAGGGCTCCGACGGCCGCTACCGGCCCAAGGTGTCGATCCACGTGCCGGCCTACAACGAGCCGCCGGACATGCTGATCGAGACGCTCGACGCGCTGGCGCGCCTCGACTACGGCGACTTCGAAGTGCTGGTGATCGACAACAACACCAAGGACGAGGCCGTCTGGCGCCCGGTCGAGGCGCACTGCGCCAAGCTCGGCCCGCGCTTCCGCTTCTTCCACGTGAGCCCGCTCGCCGGCTTCAAGGCCGGCGCGCTCAACTTCGCGCTGCGGCAGACCGCGCCCGACGCGGAGATCGTCTCCGTCATCGACAGCGACTACATCGTCGAGCCCAACTGGCTCAAGGACCTCGCGCCGGTGTTCAGCTCGCCGAAGATCGCGATCGTGCAGGCGCCGCAGGACTACCGCGACGACCAGCAGAACGCCTTCAAGGCGATGTGCCACGCCGAGTACCGCGGCTTCTTCCACATCGGCATGATCACGCGCAACGAGCGCAACGCGATCATCCAGCACGGCACGATGACGATGGTCCGCCGCCGGGTGCTCGAGGATCTCAGCGGCTGGGCCGAGTGGTGCATCACCGAGGACGCCGAGCTCGGCCTCAGGGTCTTCGAGCACGGCTACGAGGCGACCTACATCCCGCACAGCTACGGCAAGGGGCTGATGCCGGACACGTTCATCGACTTCAAGAAGCAGCGCTTCCGCTGGGCCTACGGCGCGATGCAGATCCTGCGCACGCACGGCGGCGCGCTGCTCGGCCGCCGGACGACGCAGCTGACGGCCGGCCAGCGCTACCACTTCCTCGCCGGCTGGCTACCGTGGCTGGCGGACGGCCTGAACGTCGTGTTCAACCTGTTCGCGCTGTTCTGGTCGCTGCTGATGGTGACGATGCCGGCGAAGTTCGACGCGCCGATGGCGATGTTCTCGGTGCTGCCGCTGTCGCTGTTCGTGTTCAAGCTCGCGAAGCTGATGCACCTCTATCGCGTGCGCGTCGGCGCCGGGCTCCGCCAGACGATCGCCGCCTCGATCGCCGGGCTCGGGCTCGCGCACACGATCGGCTTCGCGGTGCTGAAGGGACTGCTGACGAACAACGAGCCGTTCTTCCGCACGCCCAAGCAGGCCGACACGCAGCGCCTGTGGGGCGCGCTGCAGGCCTGCCGCGAGGAGGCGCTGATGGCCCTCGCGCTCCTGATGAGCGCCTGGGCCGTGACCACCAACCTCGAGAACGCGAGCCTGGACCGGATGCGCATGGACAGCCCCGACCTGCGCGCCTGGGTGCTGGTGATGGCCGTGCAGTCGATCCCGTACCTGTCGGCGGTGGTCGCGTCGATCGTGAGCTCGCTGCCGATCCCCGCGCGCTGGGTGGGCAATGGCTACGTCAAGGTCGAGACCGACGAGGAGTTCGCGACCGTCGACCAGTACGCGACGATCCTGGAGAAGCCGCCCGGCGACGCGGGCAGCGCGCCGCCCCCCAAACCCTGAGGAACGCCCGATGCAGCTCGAGGCCGCCCTGCTGAGCGCACCGACCAAGATCGCGGCGCTCGCGCTCGCGCTGCCCGCCTGCTCCGTCGCGCTCGCGACCGCGCCGTGGAGGAGCTGGCTCGGCCGCAGCGACCGCCAGCACGTCTACCTCGGCGGGCTCGTCGTGCTGCTGATCGTCTGGTCGCTGCGCGCCGGCGTGACGCCGGGCCTGACGCTGCAGTTCCTGCTGGTGAGCGCGCTCACGCTGATGCACGGCTGGTCGCTCGCGGTGATCGGCATCGGCGTCGTGCTCGGCGCCGACGGCCTGCAGCACGGCGGCCTCGCGGCGTGGCCGGCGAACCTGCTGTGCTTCGGCATCGTGCCGGCGACGACGACCGCGCTGATCCACCGCCTCGTCGAGGCCCGGCTGCCGCACAACTACTTCGTGTTCTTCTTCGGGACCGCGTTCACGGGCTCGATCGTCGCGTTCCTGCTCGCCTCGCTCGCGCGGCTGGCGCTTTTGTGGTGTGCGGGCTCGTTGCCGCGCGCGCAGCTCGGCGACGAGTACCTGCTGCTGCTGCCGATGATGGGACTCGCCGAGGCCTTCATGAACGGCCTCATCATCTCGATTGCGGTCGTCTACACGCCGCAGTGGGTCTTGAGCTTCGACGACCGGCTTTATCTGCGCCGCTGAAGGCGGCCAGTCGATTCGCGAACCGTTCTCGTTACGGCCTTCAGGGCCCGTTCAGCCGCAGCGGTTCAGCATCGGCCGTGTCCAGTACCCGATGCGGGGCGGACACGGGCGGGCGGGACCGGCGTAGAATCACCGCCGCGTCCCCCCGCGGGACCACCGGCGCAGCGCCGCTGCGCTGCAGGAATTCTTCCCCGAGTGACTATCCGAAGGAGTCAGACGATGTTCGACCAGAAGATGCCGCGCCGGTCCGTGTTGAAAGGCGCTCTCGCAGGACTCGCCGCGATCCCGGTCATCGGCCTCGCGACGCGGGCCGACGCCGCCCCCGCCACGCTGGACCCGAACACCGATGCGCAGGCGAAGAGCCTCGGTTACGTGGTCGACACGACCAAGGTCGACGCCAAGACCAACCCGATGCACAAGCCCGACCAGAAGTGCGCGAACTGCGCGCAGTACCAGGGCAAGGCGACCGACGCGACGGCGCCCTGCACGATCTTCGCCGGCAAGCTCGTCGCCGCCGGCGGCTGGTGCAAGGTCTGGGTCAAGAAGCCCGCCTGATCTGATCCTGTTCCGGGGCCCCGGGGGCGCGCCGACGTCGCGCCCCCGCCGGCCGCGATTCCCCGGATCCCGTCGTCGGCGCCCGCGCGTCGCGACGTTTCCCGCCTGCTGGCATAGTGCCTACCCCGCGTCCCGACCCTGGGCCGCTGACTGAGGTGGCACCATGACCCGTATCCGATCCCTCGCCGGACTCCTCGCCGCCGGCTTGCTCGGCAGCGCGGCGCTCGCCGCTGCACCAGCCCCGTCCATCGGCCGCTACGGCCTCGACCTCGCGGGCGGCGATCCCACCGTGCGGCCTGGCGACGACTTCTACCGCTACGCGAACGGCCGGTGGCTCGCGACCACGACGCTGCCCGCCGACCGCACGAGCTGGGGCACGTTCGCGCGGCTGCGCGAGGAATCGGACGCGCACGTCCACGAGATCCTCGAGGCCGCGGCCTCCGGCAGCGCCGCCGCCGGCAGCGTCGAGCGGAAGATCGGCGACTACTACGCGAGCTTCCTCGACTCGGGGGCGATCGAGGCGCGCGGCCTCGAGCCCGCGAGGCCCGCGCTCGAGGCGATCGGCGCCGCGACCTCGGCCGAGGATCTGGCGCGGCTGATGGCGCGCCCGGACCTGCAGCTGCCCGCGCCGATCGACTTCGGCGTCTCGATCGATCGCAAGAACCCCGACCGCTACGTCGTCTACGTCGGTCACGGCGGGCTCGGGCTGCCGGACCGCGACTACTACCTGCGCGACGACGCGCAGTTCGCGGCCATCCGCCGCCAGTACGCCGAGCACATCGGACGACTGCTGGCGCTCGCCGGCCAGCCGGACCCGGCGGCGAGCGCGCAGGCGATCCTCGCGCTCGAGACGTCGATCGCGAAGCTGCACTGGCCCCGCGCCGAGCGGCGCGACCGCGACAAGACCTACAACCCGAGGACCCGGGCGGAGCTGGCCGCCCTCGCGCCGGCCTTCCCGTGGGACGCCGCGCTCGAGGCCGCCGAACTCGGCGGCGCCGATCACGTCGTCGTCGCCGAGGTCACGGCGATGGCGCCGCTCGCCGAGCTGCTGCGGACGACGCCGGTCGAGACCTGGCGCGCGTACCTGCGCTACCACTACCTGCGACGGCACGCACCGCTCTTGCCCGCGGCGCTCGACGCCGAGGTGTTCGACTTCTTCGGCCACACGCTCAACGGCCAGCCCGAGCAGCGCGCGCGCTGGAAGCGCGCGGTCGAGGCCACGAACGGCGCGCTCGGCGAGGCGGTCGGCCAGCAGTACGTCGCCCGCTACTTCCCGCCGGCCTCCAAGGCGGCGATGCTCCAGCTGGTCGAGAACCTGCGCCACGCCTACGGCGAGCGGATCCGCGCGGTGCCGTGGATGACGGCGGAGACCAAGGTTGCCGCGGCCGAGAAGCTCGCGACGTTCCGGCCGAAGATCGGCTACCCCGACCGCTGGCGTGACTACTCAGGGCTCGAGGTGCGCCGCGACGACGCCTTCGGCAACGCGATCCGGGCCGGACTGTTCGAGTGGCGGCGCGAGGCCCGCCGCCTCGACCAGCCGACGGACCGCGACGAATGGCACATGACGCCGCAGACGGTCAACGCGTACTACAACCCGACCTTCAACGAGGTCGTGTTCCCGGCGGCGATCCTGCAGCCGCCGTTCTTCGACCCTGCCGCCGACCCCGCCGTCAACTACGGCGCGATCGGCGCCGTCATCGGCCACGAGATGGGCCACGGCTTCGACGACCAGGGTGCGAAGTCCGACGCCCACGGCGTGCTGCGGGCGTGGTGGAGCGAGCGCGACGTCGCGGAGTTCCAGAAGTTCACGGGCCGGCTCGCGGACCAGTACGGCGCCTTCGAGCCGCTGCCGGGGATCAAGGTGAACGGGCGGCTGACGCTCGGCGAGAACATCGGCGACCTCGGCGGCATCGAGGCGGCGCACGAGGCCTACCACGTCGCGCTCGGCAAGCGCGCGGCCCCGGTGCTCGAGGGACTGACCGGCGAGCAGCGTTTCTTCCTGGGCTACGCGCAGGTCTGGCGCGTGCTGTATCGCGACGAGGCGCTCAGGAACCAGCTGCTGTCCGATCCGCACAGTCCGGGGCAGTACCGGACCAACGGCGTCGTGCGCAACGTCGACGCCTGGTACACGGCCTTCGGCGTGAAGCCGACCGACCGCCTGTATCTGCCGCCAGCCGAGCGCGTGCACATCTGGTAGGCGCCGGCGCGCCGGGCCCGGAAACGAGAAGGCCCCGGGCGGCTGACGCCGCCCGGGGCCCCTGACTTTCGCAAGTCAGATCGACGAAGGCTTTACTTGGGCGCCGCAGCGTCCGTCTTCGCCGTCGTGTCCTTCTTGTGCTTCTTGTGGTGCTTCTTCGCCGGCTTGGCGTCCGAAGTGGCGGCCGGGGCCGAGGCACCCGGGGCCGTGTCTGCCGCGAAGACCGGCATGGCGAGCGTCAGGGCGGCAACGAGCAGAGCGAGCTTCTTAAACATGAGACGTAACCTCCAAAGGTTTTCAGGGCGTCGCGCCCAATCGGGCGTCGCCATTCAATGTTGCGGCGCGGGCGGCCGAACTCAGCAAGTATGAAGAACACTTAATTCGCTGCAGCGCACACCGCAAGGCCGTAGGGCCGCTCGGCGACGCTGTGGAATTCGCCAATACCCGTAGTCTCGGCGGGGTGCGTAGCCTCACGCTTCGCCGGAGCGATTCGCATGGCGCGCCCGCCCATCGACTATCTGCAGACACAGGCCCTGCCGTGGCAACCCAGCCCGTGGCCGTTCCTGCCCGGTTGCCAGGTCAAGATCCTGAGCCGCGACCCCGAATCGGGCGCCGCGAGCCTGCTGGTGCGTTATCCGTCCGGCTGGTCGGCACCCGCTCCGAGTCCGCTCGCGACGACTGAGGAGCTGTTCGTGCTCGAGGGCCTGCTCGCGCTCGACGGCCGCCGCTACGGCCAGGACTGCTACGGCTGGTTTCCGCCGGGCCGCCGGCACGCGGTCCGCACCGCCGCGGACGGCGCCGTCGCACTGCAGTTCTTCGGCGCCGAGCCCAAGTGCGATTCCAGCGCGCCGGCGCCTGCCGGCCCCGGGGCCGACGGCGAGGGCGAGCTCATCGACTCCTTCGCGCTCGCCTGGAGCGCCGACGACGGCAACGACGCGTTCGGCGGCGCCGGTCGTCGCTGCAAGGTGCTGCGCGGCTCGCTCGCCGGCGGCTCGGCGACGGCGCTGATCGCCTCGCCGCCGCACCTGCACCCGCCGGGCTGGCGCGGCGCGCAGGAGATCCACGGCTGCGCCGAGGAGATGTTCCTGCTGTCGGGCGACTTCCTGAGCCCGGTCGGGGCGATGACGGCGGGCGCGTACTGCTGGCGGCCGCCCGGAGTCGCGCACGGCCCCTACGCGTCGCGCGGCGGCAACCTGGCGCTGCTGCGGACCCTCGGTACGCCGCTCACCACGCGGCACACCACCCACGAGCTCGAGCTCGAGCGGACGCCGATGTACCAGCCG
>JBBINS010000077.1:0-13226 GCA_037443765.1 Gammaproteobacteria bacterium | reverse complement strand
CCTTCGCACGCCGCTGGCAGCACGCCCCGCGGCCGAGCCTCGCGCCGCACCGCGCCGCGCTCGCCGCCGCCATCGACGCCGCGGCGGCCGTGCTGGTCGCCGGTGGCCACGTCGCGGTGCTCCTCAACCGTCTGCGACTCTTCGGCCTCGGTCCGCTGATCGAGCGCAAGCCGCTGGTCGCGTGGTCGGCGGGCGCGATGGCCCTCTCGGAACGCGTGGTGCTGTTCAGGGTGCCTCGCATGCCGAGGTGCTCGAACCCGGGCTGGGCCTCGTGGCGGGCGTCGTCGCGCTGCCGCATGCCGGCGCACGGCTGCTGCTCAACGAGCCCGCGCGCGTGCAGGCCTTCGCGCGACGCTTCGCGCCGGCGCGCTGCCTGACGCTCGAGCACGGCAGCCTCGTGCGCTGGCACCGCGGCCGGCTGGCGGCGACGCGCGACCTGCGGCGCCTGTCGCGCTCCGGCCGCGTCGTCGAGGTCGGCGCATGAGCGCGCCGCTCGCGGCGCTGCTGGCCAGCGCGACGCCGGACCGCGCAGCGCTCGATGCGTTCCTCGCCGCGCACGCCGTGCCGCTGATCGCGCCGGAGGGCGTCACGTTCCTGTTCCACGGTGAGGCCGACGCCGTGCTGCTCAGGATGTTCATCTCGGGGCTGCCCGCCGTGCAGCCGCTCGAACGCGCCGCCGGCACCGACCTCTGGATCCTGACGCTCGCGCTGCCGGCCGGTTCGCGCTTCGAGTACAAGCTCGAGGTCAAGCGCGGTGCGTCGAGCGAGTGGATCCTCGACCCGCTGAACCCGCTCAAGGCCTCCGACCCGTTCGGCGCGAACTCCGTCTGCCAGGGCTACGGCTACGTGCCGCCGGAGTGGACGCTGCCGGACGGCGGCGCCCGCGCCGGCGCGTTCGAGCGCCTCGCGATCGACTCGCGCCACGTCGGGCGGCGCGACGTCAACCTGTACCTGCCGGCGCGCTTCCGTCGGACGCGGCGCTATCCGCTGCTCGTGCTGCACGACGGTGGCGACTACCTGCGCTACGCGCAGCTGAAGACCGTACTCGACAACCTGATCCACCGGCTCGAGATCCCGCCGCTCGTGGTGGCGCTGACCGAGTCGCCCGACCGGCTGCGCGAGTACGTCGGCCTCGACGCGCACGCCGATTTCCTCGTCGAGGAGCTGCTGCCTGCGGTCGCGGCGCGCGTGCCGCTCGACGCGGACCCGGCGATGCGCTGCGCGATGGGCGCGAGCCTCGGCGGCGTCGCCTCGCTGCACGCCGCCTGGCGCCATCCCGGCGCGTTCGGGCGACTGCTGCTGCAGTCGGGCTCGTTCGCGTTCACCGACATCGGCGAGAACAGGCGCGGCCCCGTGTTCGAGCCCGTCGTGCGCTTCATGAACGCGTTTCGCGCCTGCCCCGGCCGGCCGGCCGAGCGCATCTACGTGTCCTGCGGCATCTACGAGTCGCTGATCTACGAGAACCGCTCGCTGGTGCCGCTCCTGCAGGCGGCGCGCATCCAGGTCCGCTACGAGGAGGCGCGCGACGGCCACAACTGGCAGAACTGGCGCGACCGGCTGCGCGCCGGGCTCACGTTCCTGTTCCCAGGGCCGCTGTGGATGGTGTACGAATAACAGCTCGCGACGAGGGGAATCCATGGGAGAGGTGACGCGCCGGATCGGGCTCTCGCTGGGAGCCGACATCTGCTGGCCGGCCTGCTACGAGCAGCTGCTCGAGCGGCTCGACCTCCGCATCCCGTGGGACGGCGACACGCTCCGCTTCGCGGCCGAGCGCGTCACGATCGAGCCGTTCGATCTGCGCCAGCCGTGCCGCTACGACGTGGTCGTCGACCGGCTGACGCACTGGTACAACACCAGCCGCGAATGGATCAAGAAGGCGGTCGTCCTCGACGGCCTCTACGTCTTCAACAATCCCTGGTCGATCCAGGCGAACGAGAAGCACACCACCTACGCGGCGATGATGCGGCTCGGCTTCAAGATCCCCGAGACGTGGATGGTGCCGCCGAAATCCTACGAGAAGAGCGCCGACCTCGAGCCGACCCTGCAGCGCTACGCGCGCCTGTTCGACGTCGGCGCGATCGGCACGCAGCTCGGCTACCCGCTCTTCATGAAGCCCTACGACGGCGGCGGCTGGGTCGGGGTGACCAAGATCGACAACGAGGCGGCGCTTCGGGCCGCCTACGAGGCGAGCGGCACCAAGATCATGCACCTGCAGAAGGGCGTGATCCCGTACGACCGCTTCGTGCGCTGCATCGGCCTCGGGCCGCAGACGCGGCTCGTCCACTACGACCCAGCCGCGCCGCTGCACGACCGCTACCGGATGGATCGCGGCTTCGTCGGCGACCCGCAGGCGCGCGAGCTCGAGGCGATCACGCTGACGATCAACGCCTTCTTCGGCTGGGACTTCAACTCCTGCGAGGCGCTGCTGCGCGGCGAGGACTGGCACCCGATCGACTTCGCGAACGCATGCCCCGACTCGCAGGTGACCTCGCTGCACTACCACTTCCCGTGGCTCGTGAAGGCGAACCTGCGCTGGTCGCTCTATTGCGCCGCGACCCACCGGCCGATGCGCATGAACCTGGACTGGCAGCCGTACTTCGAGGCCGCCGCCCGCGAGGGCTCCTACGCCGACCGGCTCGCCGCCTACGCCGGGCTCGCGCGCCGGCACTTCGAGAGCGACCGTTTCGCCGAGTTCTGCGCGCGCCACCTCGGACACCTCGACGCCGTCGCCGACGAGTTCTTCGGCAGTACGGCGGCTCGCGGCGCGGTCCGCGCCAAGGTCCAGGCGCTCTACCCACCGCACGAGGTCGAGCAGTTCACGGAGCTGTTCTGGAACCGGATCCAGGCGTGGCGCCGCGCGGAGGCCGCGGGCGCCTGAGGCGCGCGCCCAGCCATGCAGAAGCAACACTGGAACTGGAACACCGAACGGCTGCCTGAGCCAGCGCGCGTCGTGCGCTGGGGGCACTTCGGCGCGCCGGTGCTGCTCTTTCCGACCGCCGGCGGCGACTACGAGGAGGTCGAGCGCTTTCACCTGATCGGGGCGGTCGCCGACCTCGTCGACGCCGGCCGGGTCAAAATCTACTCGATCGACAGCGTGGCCGGCCGCCACTGGGTCGAGGGCCGGGAGTCGCCGGAGTACTGCTCGCGGGTGCAGAACCTGTTCGACGCCTACGTGTACCACGAGGTCGTGCCGCTGATCCGCACCGACTGCCGCACGCCGGACGTCGAAATCATCGCGGCCGGCGCCTCGATCGGTGCCTTCAACGCCGCGGCGACGGTGTGCCGGCACCCCGACGCGTTCCGGCTCGCGATCGCGATGAGCGGCACCTTCGACCTGTCGAAATACCTGAGCGGGCGCATGAACCTCGACTTCTACTACTCCTCGCCGTTGCACTACCTGCCGTCGCTCGGCGAGGGCGCCCAGCTCGCGCAGCTGCGGCACCGGGCGATCCTGCTGCCGACCGGCCAGGGCAAGTGGGAGGACGTCGGCGAGTCGTGGCGGCTCGCGAACCTGCTCGGCGCCAAGGGCGTCCCGAACCGCGTCGACCTGTGGGGTCGCGAATGGGACCACAACTGGGAGACCTGGCGGGCGATGCTGCCGAAGTACCTCAAGGAGCATGCATGACCGTTCCGGCGATCCTCGATTTCCGCAACGCCGGTGCCCCCGCCGAGTCGCCGTTCGACCCGGCCAGGGTGCTCGCCGGCGCGCCGCGCGCGACGCTCGACAACCGCTACTCGGACCCCTCGCAGCAATTCCACTGCGGCACGTGGACGAGCACGCCGGGCCGCTGGAAGGTCAGCTACACCGAGCACGAGTTCTGCTACCTTCTCGAGGGACGCGTGCGGCTCGTGTCGAGCGACGGGGTCGCGGTGGAATTCGGCCCGGGCGACGCGTTCGTCGTCCCGGCGGGATTCACCGGCACCTGGGAGACGCTCGAGCGCGCGCGCAAGCACTACGCCATCTTCGAAAAGAGCGCCTGAATCGGGCCGCCGCGCGCCTTGCGGCGCGCGGCGGGGTTCGGGGCGCCGGCCGACAACGACAAGACAGGGGGACCTTCATGGCGGCATCCCATCTGCCCGGGCTGCGTCTCGCGCAGCACCGGGGACTCCTCCTCGTGCTCGTGGCGCTCGCGGTCGGGGCGACGTACTTCCTGCAGCACAGCGCGCTGCCCTACTACCTGACGTTCGACGCCAGGACCTACGGCGACTTCTGGCCGCGCCGCTGGGGACTCGTGACCCACGTCGCCGGCGGCGCGGTCGCGGCGACGGTCGGCCTCGCCCAGCTCTGGCTCGGTCTCACGGGACGCACCGGCGCGCCGCATCGGGCGCTCGGGCGCGCCTACGCGATCGCCGTCCTGTTGGGCAGCGCCGCCGCGTACTACCTCTCGCTCACGATCGACCCGAGGCTCGCCGCGTACGCGGCCGGGTTGTTCATGCTGAGCACCGCGTGGCTCGTGACGACCTCGATGGCCATCGTGGCGGTCCGGCGGGGGGCGCTCGAGCAGCATCGCGAGTGGATGATCCGCAGCTATACCGTGACGTTCGCATTCGTCACGTTCCGCCTGATCGAGAAGACGCTGCTGCCGTGGCACCTGATGAGCGACGACAACCTCGACACGATCCTCGCCTGGGGCTGCTGGTCGGTGCCGCTGCTGCTGTGCGAGCCGGCACTGCAACTGCGGAAGATGCAGCGGCGCTGACCGCGCCGCCGCGACGCCGCCCGACTCAGCGCGCCGCGACGATCGCCTGCCAGTTGATCAGCGCGTTCCAGACGAGCCGCTGGTCGCCGCGGTTCAGGTCGCGGTGCAGCGGGTTGAAGTTGAACGCGACGACGTGGCCCTGCCCGACCGGCGTGTCGAGGATCGCCCAGCGGCCGACGAGATTGGCCTCGCCCCACGCCTGGCCGCTGACGACGAGCGGCGCGCCGTCGCGATCGCCCCACTCGAGCACCACGCCCGAGGAATCGAAGGGTCCGTCGAGGCAGGTCGTGCAGTAGGCCATGCGCAGCCAGCGCCGCGGCGTCGAGTAGAGCGCGAAATTCTGCCGGAACACGTGGGTGCGCGGCGCGTACCCGTAGGCGATCGGGTGGTCCGGCCGGGCGAACGAGACGCGCAGGTGTGCACCCGGCGTGCGCGTGGTGGCCTGCTGCGCCGCGGACGCGGCGTCCGCGCCGCCGCCCTGGCTGCTGCGTGGCACCCCGCCGGCCTCGCGCCGCACGCCGCGCACCAGGCCGGTCTCGAGCGGCAGCATCGAGCCGTTGCCGAGCGTGACCAGGAGGCCGCCGCGCTCGACGAACTCGGCCAGGTTCGCGAGCCCCGCGCCGCCGAGGCCGCCGGTGATGTCGTCCGACGACGCCGGGGTGCCGAAGGCCGGCGTCGCTGCGGTCTTCTTGAACGGCATCGGTCCCCAGGCCTTGGGGATGCCCTGGATCATCTCGGCGAGCTCGAGGTCGACGTGGCCGTAGAGCAGCACGTCGTAGTGCTCGCGCAGGTGCCCGGCGCGGACGTCCTCGTCGCGAACGTAGCCGTAGGGCACGTGGCGCTGGTCGAGCGAGTAGCGCACCCAGCCGATCGAGTCGGTGTCCGCCCACGGCACGTAGAGGCCGAGACGCGGCCATGGCGCCCGGTGGCGGGCGACGTCGGGCAGCGCCGCGACCGCGTCGAAATCGAGCCCGAGGTCGGCCGCGACCCGGCCGAGCGCGTCGGCGACGCCCGCGCGCGCGCCGACGATCCACGAGCCCGCGGGATACTCCCGGCCGTCAGCCCGGAACGCGCGCTCGGCGACCTCGACCTCGAACCCCGCCAGCCTGAAGCGCGCCTCGAGCAGGCTCTCCTGCCCCGTGTCCCGCAGCAGGTACGCCGCACCCGCGCCGGGCGCGCGGCCGTGGACCACGGGCGCCGAATCGAGCGCCGCCAGCGCCGCCGACCGGACCGACGCGTCGGCCGTCGGCACGACCTCGAGGTGGTAGTGCGCGGGCAGCGACCATGACACGTCGTCGTAGGGCTCGCCGCCGTCGCGAGGGTAGTGCTGCGGCGTCAGCAGGTCGACCGCGTAATTGCGGTACGGCTGGTCGAGGCGCACGACGTAGGTGCCCGCGGGGTACGTGCCCTCCTTGACGGTCAGCGGCGCGATCGCGCGACTGACCTCGATCCGCTGGCCGAGCAGGCGCGCGACCAGCGCCGCGACCCGCGCCGGGTCACCCTGGTCGGCGGGGATCAGGAACGCGAACGGCGCCTCGTCGACGCCCTTGCGCCACGAGTGGTATCCCTTCTGGTAGAAGTTCGACAGCAGCTCGCGCGCGTGCAGCGCCGAGAAGTCGAGCGCCGCCAGCGCGGCGGTCTCGTTGTAGTTGACGTTGTCGCGGGCCGACCAGGCGAACTCGGTGGCGGGCGGCGGCACCAGCCGCCACCACTCGCGGCTCGTGTCCTCCGGGCCGAGCGTCCAGGTCAGCGTCTCGGCAGTGCCGTTGCCCCAGGTTTCGTAGCCGCGGCCGATCGAGTTGTGGTTCATCGCCACCGAGTCGAGGAACAGGTGCGCGAAGCCCTCGCCGAAGTTCCACGTCGAGACGCCCGGCATGCCGAGGCCGTTCATGACCTGCACTTCGTGGAAGCTGAGCTCGAGGAACTCGCTGAAGGTGATCGCATCGATGTTCGGGTTGTAGGGGCCGGTGCCGTTCCAAGTCATCAGCAGCGCGACCGCCTCGTGCAGATCGTGCACGACCGTCGGGTGCCACTCGTGGAACATGCGATGCACCGCCTTCGTGGTCTCGTGGGTCTGCTGGTGCGCGTCGCGGTTGATGTCGACGTACGCGTACTTCGACCAGTAAGGCGGCGCCTGGCGCGGCAGCGAGGCGCGGTCGGTCTTGCCCTTGAGGTAGCGGTAGAACCACTCGACCTGCTTGTCGCGGCCGTCCGGGTTCGACACCGGGTTGATCAGCACGACGAGGTTCGAGCGGATACGGCGGATCATCGGCTGCTCGGAAACGGCGAGCCGGTAGGCGAGCTCGAGCACCGACTCCGTGGAGCCGGTCTCGTCCGAGTGCAGCGCGGCGTTGAAGTAGTACACCGGCCGCGCCCGGTCGATCAGCTGCTCGGCTGCCGCCGGGTCGGTGCGCCGCGGATCGGCGAGCGCCGCGGTCGCGGCCTTGAGGCGGTCGAGGCTCCGGATACCGTCCTCATCGGCGATCGCGAGCAGCACGATGTCGCGCCCCTCCTCTGAGCGCCCGATCGTGTACAGCCGCACGCGCGGCGACGCGGCCGCGAGCGCGCGGCAATAGGCATAGGCCTGCGCCGACTCGACCAGCTCGCCGGGTGCCCCCGGAATCCGGTGCAGGAACGCGCGCGGCGACGGCACGCTCGCCGACGCCGGCAGGTACGCGACCCACGGCGACAGGAACCGCGGCTCGGTCGTCGCGCGCGCGATGTCCTCCGCAGAGCCCGCCTCGGCGACGTCCGGCGCGACCTCGCCGCGGCCGGGAACGGGCCCGAGCAGCAGCAGCGCGAGCAGCGCGGGGACGGCGAAGCGATTTTTCATGGGCTCATCCTCTGTTTACGTGCGGCTGCGCTCAGCGCGCATAGAGCTGGACGCGCTCGCCGATCTCGTCGGCAATCGCCAGCGTCGTGGCGAGGTCGGGATGCCGGACGAGCAGGAAGCCGTCGGACACCAGCGTCTGCTTCCAGTTGCGGCGCGGCGCGCCGACCGGCAACAGGTTGTTCCAGGCGATCGTCGGGCCGTAGCGCCGATAGATGTCCTCGAGCCCCTCGATCGCGCGGATCGTGCCCTGGCCCTGGGCGCGCTTGAAGATCGTCGCGACGTTGTAGCGCCGCTCGATGTGCGCGTCGAACCGCCGCGCCGTCACGGCCCGGCCCCACTCGCGGAACACGTCGAAGTCGCAGGCGTAATTCATCTGGTCGACCTGGTGCGCGCCCGGCGGCCGGGCCCCGATCTCGCCGAACACGACCTCGCCGTCGGCCTTGCGGTACCACTCCATGTGCGTGAAGCCGCTCTCGAAGCCGAGCGCGCGGATCACCGCGAATCCCATCGCCACCCCGGCCCGGAGTTCCGCGGCGTCGGGGTCCCGGAGCGCGACCACCTGCGGGCTGATCCACTCGTTGGTGCGAGCGATCAGCGGCCGCGGCCGGTACCAGGCGACGTTGTAGTACTGGATCGCGCCGTCGATCGTCACCGTGTCGAAGGTGTACTCCTCGCCGTCGACGAATTCCTCGACGCTGACCACGGGCACGTGCGCGATCCGCGGCAGCACCGCGCGCAGCTCGTCGGCGTCGTCGCAACGCCACGTGTCGGCGGAGCCCGCCCCGGCGATGGGCTTCAGGATCACCGGGAAGCCGACGCGCCCGGCCGCGTCCCAGCATTCGGCGACGCTGTGCGCGGCGACGTGGCGCGGCGTGCGGATGCCGGCGGCGTCGAGCTTGCGCTTCATCGCCTCCTTGTCGCGGAACGGCACGGTCGCCGCGACGTCGAGACCCGGCACGCCGAGCGCCTCGCGCAGCCGCGCCGCGAGCAGCATCAGCGGTTCCCACAGCGACTCGACGCGATCGATGCGCCGGCCGCCGAACTCGCGGCGCAGCTCGTCCACGCAGCGTGCCTCGTCGAACAGTGAGTGCACGCGGACGTAGGCGCCGAGGGCGCGCCGGGTGCGCTCGGGCAGTCGCTCGGCCGGCTGGTCGCCGACGCCGATGACGGTGGCGCCGACGTCGGCCAGTCCGCGCGCGAACTCGGGCATCTCCGCAGGGTAACCCGGCGACAGCAGCAGCACGTTCATGGCGTATCTCCCCGGGGACGGATCGTAGCGCACGGCTGGGGCTCGCGGCCCTTCGCTATACTGCCGGCGTGCCGTACCGGGTCCTCTTCGTCACCGCCGAATACGCGCCACTGGCGAAGACCGGCGGCCTCGCGGACGTGTCGACGGCGCTGTCGCGCTACCTGCATCGCCGGGGCGACGACGTGCGGGTGTTCGTGCCGTTCTACCGGCGGATCGCCGAGCAGCGGCTGCCGCTCGCGCCAGTCGAATTCCTGCAGAACCTCGAGCTGAACCTCGGTCCGCACCGCTATCACTACCGGATCCTGACCGGACCCGCGCCGGGCTCGGACCTGCCGCTCTATTTCGTCGACTGCCCGGCGCTCTTCGACCGGCCGGGCGTGTACACGGCCGACGCCGACGAGCACCGCCGCTTCCTCGCATTGACGCGCGCCGCGCTCGACTGCGCGCAGCGGATGGGATTCGCGCCGCACGTCCTGCATTGCAACGACTGGCACACGGCGTTCGGACCACTGCTCCTCAAGACCGCCTACGCCTGGGACCGGCTGTTCGGCGCCACCCGCTCGGTGCTGACGATCCACAACATCGGCTACCAGGGCGTATTCGGCGCCGCGCACCTGCCCGAGCTCGGGCTCGGCGAGGCGACGTGGCTGCTGCACCAGGAGGACCTGCTCGCGGGCCGCATCAACTCGATGCTGCACGGCGTGCTCTACGCGGACCTCGTGACGACCGTGAGCCCGACCTACGCGCGCGAGATCTGTACGCCGGAATACGGCCTCGGGCTCGACCCGTTCCTGCGCGCGCGCGGCGACCGGCTGGTCGGCATCCTGAACGGCGTCGACTACGACGAGTGGGACCCCGAGCGCGATCCGTACCTGCCGCTCCACTTCACGCGCGACGACCTCGCGGGCAAGGCGGCGCTGAAACGCGCATTCCTCGAGCGCCTCGGCATGCGCGCGAGCCCCGGCACGCTGCTGTTCGGCATCGTCAGCCGACTGGTCGTGCAGAAGGGCATCGAACTCCTGCCGGCAGTGCTGCCGGAGATCCTCGGTCAGCGGGACTGCGCGCTGGTCGCGCTCGGCTCCGGCGAGCGCCAGTACGAGGAGTTCCTCGGCTGGCTGGAGCGCTCCTTCCCGGGGCGGGTCGTCTACCACCGCGGTTACAGCGAGGAGCTCGCGCACTGGATCGAGGCCGCGAGCGACGCGTTCCTGATGCCGTCGCTCTACGAGCCCTGCGGCCTGAACCAGATGTACAGCCTGCGCTACGGGACCATCCCGATCGTCCGCCGCACCGGCGGCCTCGCCGACTCGGTGTCGCTCTACACGCCCGCGCACGGCCAAGGCACCGGCATCGTCTTCGAGCACTACGACGTGCCGGCGCTGCGCTGGGCGGTCGAGACGACGCTCGAGCTGTACCGCCAGCCGCACCACTGGCGCCAGCTCGTCGCGAACGCGATGGCGCAGGACTTCTCCTGGGAACGCCAGGGCGCGCTCTACATCGACGAATACCGCCGGCTCGTCGGGCCGGACTGAGCACCCCAGCCGGAGACGGAACCGCGATGAACGTCATCTTCGTCGAACCGGCCTTCCCGTACTATCAGCGCGAGTTCGTGCGCGGGCTCGCTGCGGCTGGCGCGCGCGTGATCGGCATCGGCGAGCGCCCGTCCGATGCGCTCGACCCGGAGCTGCGCCAGTGGCTGGCCGACTACGAGACCGTCCGTTCCGTGGTCGACGAGGCGGGGCTGCTGGCCGCGGTGCGCCGCGTCCAGGGACGGGTCTGGGTCGACCGCCTCGAGGCGACGATCGAGGCACACATCCTGCCGGCCGCCCGCGTCCGCGAGGCGAGCGGCATCCCCGGGACCTCGGTACGCACCGCGTGGCTGTGCCGTGACAAGCCGGCGATGAAACAGGCGCTGCGCGAGGCCGGCGTGCCGTGCGCGCAGTCGACGAGCGCCGACGACGCGCGCGCCGTGCGCGAGTTCGCCGCCCGCGTCGGGTTCCCGCTGATCCTGAAGCCGCGCGCCGGCGCCGGCGCCGCCGGCACGACCCGCGTCGACACGCCGGCCGAGCTCGAGCGCGCGATCGCGGCCGCCGGCGTCGAGCGCGGCGCATCGATCGCCGTCGAGGAATTCATCGAGGGCCACGAGGGATTCATCGACACGATCGCGGTGAACGGCCAGGTGGCGCACGAATTCATCTCGCACTACTACCCGGGCGTGCTGGTGGCGATGCGCGAGCGCTGGATCTCGCCGCAGATCGTCGCGACCAACCGGATCGACGCGCCGGGTTACGCCGAGGTCCGCCGGATGACGCGCCGTGTCATCGACGTGCTCGGCATCGGCACGTCCGCGACCCACATGGAGTGGTTCTTCGGGCCGAAGGGCCTCAAGTTCTCCGAGATCGGCTGCCGACCGCCCGGCGTCGGCCAGTGGGACGTCTACGCCGCCGCCAACGAGTTCGACATCTACCGCGAGTGGGGCATGGCGATCGTGCACGGCCGGCCGCTCGTGCCGCCGACGCGCCGTTACGCATGCGGCATGATCGCGCTGCGGCCCGACCGCGACGGCCGGATCGCGGGCTACGAAGGTGCCGACCGCGTGTGGGCGAAGTTCGGCGAATGGATCGTCGCGTCGCACCTGCCGCCACCCGGCACCCCGACTCAGCCGATCGAGGCCGGCTACATGGCCAACGCTTGGCTGCGGCTCCGCCACCCGGACTACGACCACCTGCGCCTGATGCTCGACGCGATCGGCGAGACGCTGCGCGTGCGCGCTACCTGACCGGGAAGGTGCCGCGCTGGTCGAACGGGATCGAGTGCAGGAACGCGAGGTCGCTGCTGACCTTGCCGACCAGACGGTAGTCGAGCGGCTGCGCCGAGTCCTTGAGCCGCGGCAGCACCTTCCACAGCGTGGCCGCGAGGTTGGTCGTCATCAGCATCTCGAACTCGGCCTCGCCGTGCGCCGGCACCGTGAACGCACTCACCGAGGTGCCGGCACCGAAGTCCTCGCCGCCGATCTGCAGCGTGTAGTCGATACCACGCACCGGCAGCGCCCGGTCGTTCGGGTTCTCGACCCGCATCCGCACGCGGAAGTGCTGCTCCGCGAGCGTCGCGTCCTTGACCTCGACGCTGATCAGGTAGAGGTGCGGATGCTCGAAGTGGGGCGCGAGCGCGGAGCAGCCCGCGAGCAGCCCGAGCGCGAGCAGCGCCGCGCCCCGCGGGGCAGCGCGCGGCGACCGGCCGAAGGGTTCAGGCCCGGCCATAGACCCGGTTCCATCGCTCGCAGCGCGCGGCGAGTCCGGCCGGCACGTCGGTCCAGCCGAAGCGCCAGGTCCAGTTGCCCTCGGTCGTCCCTGGCAGGTTCATCCGCGCGTCGGTGCCGAGGCCAAGGAGGTCCTGCATCGGCACGACCGCGAGCTGCGCGACCGAGGCGAGCACCGTACGGACGAGCGCCGGCACCACGTCGGCACGCGTCGTGCCGAGGTAGTCGGCGACGAACTGCTGCGCACCGGAATCGAGATGCGCGTACCAGCCGGCGCTCGTGTCGTTGTCGTGCGTGCCGGTGTAGCCGACCGAGCGCGCCGTCCAGTTGTGCGGCACGTGGACGTTGCGCTGGTCGCCGTCGAAGCCGAACTGCGCGATCCGCATCCCCGGCAACCCGAAGCCGTCGCGCAGCGCCTCGACCTCCGGCGTGATGACGCCGAGGTCCTCGGCCACGACCTCGAGGCCGCCGAAGGTCTTGCGGGCGCATCGCAGCAGCGCCTCGCCCGGCGCGAGCCGCCACTCCCCGGTCGCCGCGGTCGGCGCGCCGGACGGCACCGCCCAGTACGCTTCGAGGCCGCGGAAGTGGTCGATGCGCACGAGGTCGAAGAGCTCGAACTGCGCGCGCAGCCGCTCGAGCCACCACGCGAAACCAGTCGCCTCGTGCATCTCCCAGCGGTACAGCGGGTTGCCCCAGCGCTGGCCGTCGGCCGAGAAATAGTCGGGCGGAACGCCGGCGACCGCGGTCGGGCGGCCGGCCCCGTCGAGCTGGAAGAGCTCGGGGTGGGCCCACACCTCGACGCTGTCGGGTGCGAGGTAGATCGGGATGTCGCCGAACAGCCGCACGCCGCGGCCCGCGGCGTAGGCCCGCAGCGCGTGCCACTGGCTGTGGAAGAAGTACTGGCCGGCCTCGATCTCCGCGATCGCGCCGGCGAGCGCGCCGCGCGCCGCGGCGAGCGCGGCGGCATCGCGTCGCCGCAGCGATTCCGGCCAGTCCCACCACGGCAGGCCCTGCTGCCGGTCCTGGATCGCCATGAAGAGTGCGTAGTCGCCGAGCCAGTGCGCCTCGCGCGCGCGGAACGCCGCGAAGGCGCGGCCCTCGGCGCCGGCGTCGACGGCGACCGCCCGCGCCGCGTGCGACAGGAGCGCCGCCCGCGGCGTGCGCCCGAGCTCGCGCGCATCGAGCAGC
>JBBINS010000076.1:0-13335 GCA_037443765.1 Gammaproteobacteria bacterium | reverse complement strand
GATCTGCACCTGGCGCTCGCGCAGCTGTACGTCAGCGAGAAGGACGAGGCGAAGGCGGAGGCCCAATTGCGCGAGGTTGTGCGCTTGCGGCCCGATGACGCGAGCAGCCGCGTCCAGCTGGCGCGCTTCCTCGCGGTGGCCGACAAGGTCGACGACGCCGAGAAGGTGTTGCGGGACGCAGTGGCCTCCTTCCCGAAGGACGCGAACGTCAAGGCCGTACTGGTCGACTTCCTGAAGGCCCGGCGCGGACGCGACGCGGCGCGCGCCGAGCTCGATCGCGAGATCGCGGCCGACAAGGACGATGTCGCCCCGCGATTTGCGCTGGCGCAGTTGGCTGAGGAGGCCAACGACCCGGCCGGCGCCGAACGCATCTACCGCGAAGTCATCAACCAGCAGGGGCGCCGTGCCGGCGGACTCGCGGCACGAACGCGGCTGGCGACTCTGCACGTCCGGCAGAAGGACTACGCCGGGGCGGAAAAGCTCGTCAACGAGGCGCTCGAGGCGAACGAACGCGACGATGACGCCCTGGTGCTGCGCGGCGACCTGCTGCTTGCGCGCGGCGACGCAAAGGGAGCGATTGCCGATCTGCGTGCCGTGCTCCGCGACCAGCCGAATGCCACGCCGATCATGCGGGTGCTGGCGCGCGCGCACCTCGCCAACGGCGAGCCCGCGCTCGCGGAGGAGGCGTTGCGGCGGGCGATCGACGTCAACCCGCAGGACCCTGCCGTGCGGCTGGACCTTGCGCAGGTCCTGATGCAGGTCGCGAAGCCCGAGCAGGCGAAGCCGGTGCTCGAGACGCTCGCCAAGGAGCGCCCGAGCGACGTGGCGGTCGCGACGGCCCTGTTCCGGGCCGCGATGCAGACCAAGGACTACGCGGCGGCTGAGGCGGCGGCGGGCGCCATCCGGACGGCGCAGCCACAGGCCGCCGCCGGTTACATTGACCAGGCCCTCGTGGCGGAGGGGCAGCAACGCCCGGAGGACGCGCTCAAGGCCTACGACCGGGCGCTCGAGCGGGAGCCGGACGCACAGGAGGCTCTTTCGGGAAGTACCCGGATCCTGGCCGCGACGAAGCGTGTTCCCGAGGCGGTCCGGCGCCTCGATGCCGCTGCTGCGCGCAATCCGGCCAACGCCTTTCCGCTTGGCCTCAAGGCCGAGCTGCTGACGTCTGAGAAGCGCTACGACGAGGCGCAGGCGAGCGCGACGAGCGCCATCGGCCGCGCCCCCAAGTGGTGGGTCCCGTACGGCATCGTCGCGAGCATCGCGATCCAGCGCGGTGACCTGTCCGCGGCCGTGGCGGCGCTCGAGGACGCCGTTCCCAAGGTGGCGGAGCCGCTGAATCTTCGCATGCGCCTCGCGCAGCTGTACGAGCAGGCTGGTCGGAGCGACGATGCGATCGCGCAGTACGAGCAGATGCTGAAGCTCGAACCCGGCGCGGTCGCGCTCGCGAACAACCTCGCGATGCTCCTCGTCACGTACCGTACCGACGCCGCGAGCCTGAAGCGGGCCGCGGAACTCGCGGCGCGGCTCGCCGGCAGCACGAACCCGCTTTATCTCGATACCTACGGCTGGGTGAAGCTGAAGCAGGGCGACGCCGCGAGCGCCATCGCGTCGCTCGACCAAGCCGTCGCGGCGGCGCCGGCGGTGCCGATGCTGCGCTACCACCTCGCGGTCGCGCAGCTGCGCACCGGCCAGCCGGACGCGGCCCGCAAGAGCCTCAGTAAGTTGCTGGCGGACGGCCGGAAGTTCCCGGGCGACGCCGACGCGCGGCTTGAGCTGAACAAGCTCGGCGGCCCGCTCCTGTAGGCCTGCCGGGCGGGGTGTCCGGCGCGCGCGGCACGCGAGGCGCCCGATGTCATTTGTCGTTCATCCGAGCCGACTAAGCTGCTTCGGTCGCGCTGATTGCGCGGATTACATAATCACGACAGGAAGTCGGAGGGCCGGCGGGGCTGGCACGCGCGGCGCACGCGGCCGCCTGGCGCACCACGGGGACGGATGATGCATCACAGATGGACTCGGCGCGTGGCCGGACCTCGGCGCACGTGGTTGGCGTGCATCGCGCTGCTGGTGTGCGGCATGGCGCGGGGGGGTGTCCTTCTGGACGAGGCGCACACCGTGACGAGCGGCGCCCCGCCGGACGAGCGTGTGCTCACGGTGTCCCAGTCCGCGACCGTCGAGGTCGACGTCACGGACCTCGGGTTCCCGGCGGCCCTCTCGTCCCTGCGAGTCGCGGTGACGCAGGGCGCGACGCTGGTCGGCACGCCGTTGACGGCGTCCGGCAAGATCACGTTCGCAGCCACTGCCGGCAGCACCTACCAGATCCGAATCGTCGGCCGCCCCGACCCGGCGAAGTATGCCGGCAGCGTCGCCGTCAACGTCCTGCGAACCTCGGATCAAACCTCGCTGATGCAGTACGTAGCGAGCTTCCAGCTGCCAGGCATCGTGCCCGGGCTGTCGGTCGTCGACGAGAGCATCACGATTCCGCAGGCCGGCGACTACACCTTCGCGATCGCCGACCACGCGTTCCCCGCGGCCTTCCCGAGTGGCGCGCTGTACGCCGCAGTCTTTTACGGCAGCCAGCCGCTCGGTCAGGCGCTTCCCGGACAGCCGTTGAAGCTGACGAACCTCGCCGCCAGCGTTACCGGCTCCGCGACCCAGTATAAGGTCACGGTCGTCGCGCAGGCAGCGGCGCCGGCGCTGTCCGGGCTCTACGGCCTCACGATCACCGGAGGGCCATCGGCGAACGTCGTCTTCGATCAGTCCCTGCCCGTGGGACTCATCGACAAGCCGCAGGCGATCACCATACCGACCGCCGAGACGGTCACCCTGCAGGTGACGGACTTCGCCTTCCCCGCGCCGCTCACACAGGTCGGTGCCGTATTGACCGCCGGCGGCACGCGGATCGGAACACCGCTCATAGGGACCGGGTCGGTCACGGCGGCCGCGGGGGCAGGGCCCCTCGCCGTGTGGCGCGTCGCACAGGCGGGCGCCGCCGGCGGAAGCTACCTGATCGCCCTCAGCAACGGAGCCACGACCCTCTACTCCGACGCGCGCGGCGTTTCCGCCGCGAGCCCCACCGGCGCCAACGCGTACACGTTCCCCTTCACGCTCCAGACCGCCGGCGCCTACACCGCCCAGGTGACCGACTTCCAGTTTCCATCCGCCCTGCAGTCGTTGCAGTTCGCCGTCGTCCAGAACGGCGCGGTGCTGCAGAGCGCGAACGCAGCCGGTGCCGCGAATTTCACCGGCGCGGCGGGAAGCGGCGCCGTCCTCGTGATCGCCCAGGCGGTCAGCGGTGGCACCGGACTGTTCGGCACGCAGGTGCTCGCGGCGGGCACCGGCGGCACGGCGGTGGTCGACGCGACCCAAGCGGTCGGCTCGGTGTTCGACTCTCGCGACATCGTCGTCCTGAGCGGGGGGGCCTACGACGTGACGCTCACCGACGCCGCGTGGCCAGCGAGCTTCCAGAACCTGTCGCTGGCGCTCACTAGCGGCGGCCAGCTCGTCGGCAAGATCTTCGCGGGCGGCACGTTCTCGTTCAACGCGACGCCCGGGCACTACATCGCGACCTTCATCGCAACGCCGTCGACGGCCGAGAATGCCGGCCTCTACGGCATCCGGGTCGCCTCGTCCGTACCGACGGTGACCCTGTCGGCCGACTCGTCCCAGATCGCGTCCGGACAGGGCGTGCGCCTCACGTGGTCGTCGACCGGGGCGAGCAGCTGCACCGCCTCCGGGGCCTGGCTCGGCTCGGAGCCGACGAGCGGCAGCAGCGTCGCGGTCGGGCCGCTGGCGACCGACTCGACCTTCACCCTGACCTGCAGCGGCCCCGGGGGCACGTCGAAGCCGGCGTCGGTCAACGTGACGGTGACGGCGAAGCCCGCCTCCGGCGGCGGCGGCGGTGGCGCGTTCGGGATTCCGGCGCTGCTCGCTCTGACGCTCCTCGTGCTGCTACGGCTCGCGAGCGCGGCCCGGCGGGATCGCGGAACCCCGGATTTGATTAGCCAATAAAAACAGATAGTTAGGAAGATTGCCGCGGCCCGAGCCACGTCGCCGCGGGCCGGCGCCAGAGCACCGACGTCGGCGTCGGTCGCGGGGCCCGGCGAATCCGCGACGCACGGCCCGGAATGCGAGTCGTCGCGGTACCACTAAGGGGCGCTTAAGTCGGCGCCGCTAGCATCGCGCCCGGAGCTTGCGACAACGCACTCCGAAGTCACTAAGCTTCGCACCGGTATTCCCGCGGTTTACCGCGGCAACGCGAGTAGAGGGTTGGCATGTGGATCATCCGGGTCGCGTTGTCGCGACCCTACACTTTCTTCGTCCTTGCGATCGCCATCCTGCTATTCGGACCGCTCGCGATCCTGCGCACGCCCGTCGACATCTTCCCGGACATCCGCCTGCCGGTCGTCAGCGTCGTCTGGACCTACGGCGGCCTGCCGCCCGGCGACATCTCCGACCGCATCACGACGTACTTCGAGCGCCAGACGACGACGGTCGTCAACGACATCGACCACATCGAGTCGCAGTCGCTGCCCGGCGTCGCGGTGGTCAAGATCTTCTTCCACGCCAACGTCCGCATCGACGCCGCGATCGCCCAGGTCACGGCGATCTCGCAGTCGGTGCTGAAGCTCCTGCCGCCCGGCATCACGCCGCCGGCGGTCATTTCCTACAACGCCTCGAGCGTGCCGATCCTGCAGCTCGCGCTCTCCTCGGACAAGCTCTCCGAGCAGCAGCTCTTTGACCTCTCGAACAACTTCATCCGGCCGCAGCTCGCCGAGGTCGAGGGGGCCGCGGTGCCGTCGCCCTACGGCGGCAAGAACCGCCTGGTGATGGTCGACGTCGACCCGCGCGCGCTGCAGGCGAAGAACCTGTCGCCGGCCGACGTGACCACCGCGATCCTCGCCCAGAACCTCGTCCTGCCCGCCGGCACCGCCAAGGTGGGCATGTTCGAGTACAACGTGAGCCTCAACGCGAGCCCGACGGCGCTCGCCGACCTCGACAACCTGCCGATCAGGACCGTCAACGGCGCGACGCTCTACCTGCGCGACGTCGCCCACGTGCGCGACGGCTACGCGCCGCAGACCAACCTCGTTCGGGTCGATGGCCGCCGCTCGGTGCTGACGACCATCCAGAAGACCGGCGCCGTGTCCACGCTCGACATCATCAGCGAGGTCAAGCGCCTGCTGCCCCGGATCAAGGCCGGCGCGCCCCCCGAGCTCAACCTCGATCAGGTCGGCGACCAGTCGTTCTTCGTCAAGGCCGCGGTCGCGGGCGTCGCGCGCGAGGCCGTGATCGCGGCGTGCCTGACCGCGCTCATGATCCTGCTGTTCCTCGGCAGCTGGCGCTCGACGCTGATCATCACGGTCTCCATCCCGCTCGCGATCCTGTCCTCGATCATCGCGCTGTCGTCGCTCGGCGAGACCATCAACGTCATGACGCTCGGCGGGCTCGCGCTCGCGGTCGGCATCCTCGTCGACGACGCGACCGTCACGATCGAGAACATCAACTGGCACCTCGAGCAGGGCAAGGACGTCACGACCGCGATCATGGACGGCGGCAAGCAGATCATCATCCCGGCGCTCTTTTCGCTGTTGTCGATCTGCATCGTGTTCGTGCCGATGTTCTTCCTCGAGGGCGTGCCGCGGTACCTGTTCGTGCCGATGGCCGAGGCGGTCGTGTTCGCGCTGATCGCCTCGTTCGTCCTGTCGCGCACGCTGGTGCCGACGCTCGCGAAGTATCTCCTCAAGCCGCACTCCGGCGAGCACCCGCACGCCTCTGGGCACCTCGAATTCGTGCTGTCCCAGCACGAGGCCGGTGCGCCTCGGTCGTGGGCGACGCCGCTGGTCCGGTTCCAGCAGGGCTTCGAGCGGCGCTTCGCCGTGCTGCGCAAGGGCTACTACGACCTGCTGAAGCTCGCGGTGGCCCGCCGCCGCGCCTTCCTGATCGGCGCGGGCTCGATCGTCGCGGCCTCGTTCCTGCTCGTGCCCTTCCTCGGCGCGGACTTCTTCCCCGCGGTCGACGCCGGCCAGATCAAGCTGCACGTGCGAGCGCCGACCGGCACCCGGATCGAGGAGACGGCGCGCCTCTGCGACCGGATCGAGGCGACCGTGCGGCGCCTGATCCCGCCCGCGGAGCTCGGCAGCCTCGTCGACAACATCGGCCTGCCGGTCAGCGGCATCAACATCACCTACAGCAACTCCGGCACCATCGGCCCCGCCGATGCCGATATCCTGATCACGCTCACCGAGGGCCATCGGCCGACGGACGAGTACGTGCGCGAGCTGCGCGAGCGCCTGCCGGCGGCCTACCCGGGAACGACGTTCTCGTTCCTGCCGGCGGACATCGTCACGCAGATCCTGAACTTCGGCCTGCCCGCGCCGGTGGACATCCAGGTGGTCGGCTTCAAGCGCGACGAGAACCGCGCCTACGCGATGAAGCTCCTCGAGGAGGTGCGCCACGTCGCCGGCGTCGCGGACGTCCGCCTGCAGCAGCCCACCAACCAGCCGGAGTTCCACATCAACGTCGACCGCACCCGCGCGGGCGAACTCGGCTTCAGCGAGAAGGACATCGCGAACAGCATGCTGGTCGCACTCTCCGGCAGCGGCCAGGTCGCGCCGAACTACTGGGTGAACCCCTCGAACCACGTGTCGTACCCGGTGGTCGCGCAGACACCGCAGTACCAGCTCGACAGCCTGGCCGCGATCGAGAACGTGCCGGTCGCGTCCGCCGCCGGGCGCCCCTCGCAGGTGCTCGGCGGCCTCGCCACCATCGAGCGCGGGCAGGGCGAGGGCGTCGTCTCGCACTACGACGTGCAGCCCACCTTCGACATCTACGCGAACGTCCAGGGCCGCGACCTCGGCGGCGTCGCGCGCGACGTCGAGCACATCCTCGAGCGCACGGCCAAGGACCTGCCGAAGGGCTCGACGGTCGTGATGCGCGGCCAGGTCGAGACGATGTACAAGTCGTACTCTGGGCTGCTGTGGGGCATCGTCGGCGCGATGGTGCTCATCTACCTGCTGATCGTCGTCAATTTCCAGTCGTGGCTCGACCCGGCGATCGTGGTCGGCGCACTGCCGGCCGCGCTCGCCGGCATCATCTGGATGCTGTTCGCATCCCACACAACGCTGTCGGTCCCGGCGCTCACCGGTGCGATCATGTGCATGGGTGTCGGCACGGCCAATACCATCCTCGTCATCAGTTTCGCGCGCGAGCGGCTCGCGACGGGCGTCGATTCGGTGGCCGCGGCGCTCGAGGCGGGCTTCGTGCGCTTCCGGCCGGTGCTGATGACGGCGCTCGCGATGATGATCGGCATGGCGCCGATGGCCTTCGGTCTCGGCGAGGGCGGCGAGCAGAACGCGCCGCTCGGCCGCGCGGTCATCGGCGGACTCGCCTTCGCGACGGTCGCGACTCTGTTTTTCGTGCCGGTCATGTTCTCGATCGCGCACGCGCCACGGCGCCGCGCCGAGGGCCCGGTCCCCGATGCGGCCGGACCGGCCGCGCCTCAAGCCACCTGACGGTTACCTCGAATGGATGACATCAACATCGATCTGGCCCTCGGCAAGCGCGTGCGCCGCGTCGGCGGCATCGCGCTCGGCGTCGCGCTCTTCGTCGCGGCGCTCGGCATCGGCCTGCGGCTCTACCAGGGCCGGCAGGTGGCCACCTGGACCGAGGAGCAGTCGGTGCCGACCGTCGCGCTCGCCAAGGTGGCGACCGGCGGCGCGACGCGCGAGATCGTGCTGCCCGGCACGATCCGCGCATTCATCGACGCGCCGATCAACGCGCGCGTCAACGGCTACCTCAAGCGCTGGTTCGTCGACATCGGCGCGCCGGTCAGGGCCGGTCAGGTGATGGCGGAGATCGAGACCCCGGAGCTCGACCAGCAGCTGCTGCAGGCCGAGGCGGACCTAGCGACCGCGCGTGCCAACATGCAGCTCGCCGCCGTGACGGCCGGCCGCTGGCAGCGGATGCGTGCGACCGACGCCGTCTCGCAGCAGGAGGCCGACGAGAAGTCCGGCGATTACGCGGCGAAGCAGGCGATCGTCGCGGCCGCGGAGGCGAACGTCGCCCGCCTGAAGGCGACCACGCAGTTCAAGAGCATCGTCGCCCCCTTCGCCGGCACCGTGACCGCGCGCAGGACCGACATCGGCGCGCTGATCAACTCGGGCTCCGCGAACGGGCAGGAACTCTTTCGCGTCGCCGATTCGCGCCGGGTGCGGGTCTATGTCGACGTGCCGCAGTCCTACGCCGCCGTCGTCAGGAAGGGCGCGACCGCGAAGCTGCGAGTGCCCGAGCGCCCCGAGCAGGTGTTCCCGGCGGTCGTCACGGATTCGTCGCAGGCGATCAGCGAGAGCTCGCGCACGATGCTGGTCCAGCTCGAGGCCGACAACCCGAAGGGCCTGCTGCTGCCGGGCTCCTACGTCGACGTCCACTTCGAGCCCGCCGCGAGCGCCGTCGTGCTGCGGGTGCCGGTGAGTGCGCTGATTTTCCGCCGCGACGGGCTGCGCGTGGCCGTGGTCGGCGCGGGCGACAAGGCCGAGTTCCGCACCATCGAGTTGGGCCGCGACTTCGGCACCCAGGTCGAGGTGGTCGCGGGGCTCAAGGCCGGCGACCGTGTCATCGACAACCCGCCCGACAGCCTTAGCGACGGTGACCCGGTGCGGGTCGCTGCGCCCGCGACTGCGCCGGCGCCCGCGCGCGCGCCCGGGACGTAAGCATGCGCCTCAAGGCCGTCATCGCCCTCACGCTCGCTGCTGCCGGCGGCCTCGGCGCCTGCTCGCTCGCGCCGCGCTACGCGGCGCCGCCGGTCGCGATCCCAACGAGCTTCGGGGGCGAGGACGCGTGGCAGTCCGCGACACCCCAGGACCAGCTGGCGCGCGGGCCCTGGTGGCTGCGGTACCAGGACGCGCGGCTCACGGCGCTCGAGGAGGATCTCGAGGCCGGCAGCCCCGACCTTGCGGTCGCGGTCGCGCGCTACGGCCAGGCCCGGGCGCTCGCCGCCGAGGCCGGCTCCGGGCTGTTCCCGGTGGCGGTGGCCGGTGGCTACATGAACAGCGACCGGCAGTCCGACAACCGGCCACTGCGGTCCGCCACGCAGACCTCGACCTTCAAGGACAACCTGCTCGCCGGCGCGGCGTCCTACGAGCTCGACCTGTGGGGCCGCGTCCGCAACACCGCGCTCGTTGGGAGCGCGGCGGCTCAGGCCTCGGCCGCCGACCTGGCCTCGGTCCGGCTCAGCCTCGAGGCCGAACTCGCCGCCGACTACCTGACGCTGCGCGGCGTCGATGCGCAGCTCAAGCTGTACGGCGACACGATCGAGGCGTACCGGCGCGCGCTCGCGCTCGTGCGTGACCGGCACGACGGCGGCATCGCCTCGGGCCTCGACCTCGCGCGCGCCGAGAGCCAGCTCGCGAGCGCGGAGGCGCAGATGACCGACCTGGTCGCGCGGCGCGAGCTGCTCGAGCACGCGATAGCGCGGCTCGTCGGCAAGACGCCCGAAGCCCTGCACCTCGCCTCCGAGCCGACGCTGCCGGCGGTCCCGGCCGTGCCCCTCGGCGTGCCCTCGACGCTGCTCGAGCGCCGCCCCGACGTCGCGGCGGCCGAGCGCCGGGTACTCGCCGCCAACGCGGAAATCGGCGTCGCGCGCACGGCGTACTTCCCGCGGATCACGCTCAACGCCACTGGGGGCTTCGAGGCCACGCAGGGGTCCGGCTGGCTCACCGCGCCGAACCGGTTCTGGGCCGTCGGGCCGCAGGCGCTGCTGACGCTGTTCGACGCGGGGCTGCGACGGGCCGAGACGGCGCGGGCGAGGAGCGCCTTCGACGAGGCCGCGGAGCGCTACCGTGGCACGGTGCTGTCGGCCTTCCAGGAGGTCGCCGACAACCTGTCGCTGCTCGACCGGCTGCAGACGGAGGCGAAGCAGCAGACGGAGGCGGCGCGGGCCGCCGAGCGCGCCCTCGAGCTCGCGACCAACCGCTATACCGAAGGCGCGGTCAGCTACCTCGACGTCGTCACGGCGCAGACCGCGGCGCTGCAGGCAGAGGGTGCGCTCCTCAGCCTCGACGTGCGGCTCCTCGATGCGAGCGTCGGGCTCGTGCGCGGGCTCGGCGGGGGCTGGACGCGCGAGGAACTGCCGGGCCCCGGCGCCGCGGCAACGATCGGTCGCCGCAACTGAGGTCGCGCGCGCGACGCGGCGCGCCGGCGCGCCGGCGGGCGTTCCGGCGACTCTGAGGTTGGGAGACGGGACGGTAGGCGGCGATCGTCGCCGGGAACTCTCCCGCCGCCCCGAAGGGGCGGCGGGAGGAATCGAGAACCCGCCGCGGCCGGCGGGCTCGAGCGCCACTCCTAGAACGTGTAGCGCATGCCGATGGTCGGGTCGATCGTGTTGGTGTGCAGGAAGCCGCTCGCGAGGCCGCCCTTGACGCCCGACCACATCATGCCGCCGTACGCGTCGAGGCGCTTGCTCATCTTGTAGACGAGGTCGGTCGAGTACGCGTTCAGGAGGCCGCTGCAGGTCGCAGCACGCGTGTCGTTGCAGCCTGCGGTGGCGCCGGTCCCAAACGCGCTCTGCTCCATCCGGTACCACGCCACCGTCCAGTCGAGCTTCGGCGTGACCGGGAGCTTGTAGCCGACGAACTCGAACTGCAGGATCTTGTTGACGGCATAGGTCGAGGTGGGGCCCGACTGCACGTTGACGTAGGCGAGCACGTAGCCGCCGATCGTCTGGCTGCCCGCCGCGAGGGGCGTGTCGGGGTTCGCGAACGAGATGTGCTCGTAGCCACCGAACAGCTTGCCGGTACCGATCTGGTAGGCGCCCATCAGCGCGAAGGCCGTATTGTCGGACACGGTTCCGACCAGCGCCTTGTCGAGCGCCGCGCCGCCGCCGCCGACCTGCCCCGCGCACGAGGTCGGGACCGTCGGTCCCGCGACGTAGGTGTACGGGCAGTTGAGTGCCGTGACCTGCGCCGCGCTCAACGGTGACACGCCGATCGCGTCCTCCTTCTTCGTGTAGAACGCGTCGAACGAGCCCTTCTCGTAGGTGCCACCCATGACGAGCTGCCAGGCGGTGCCGGCCGAGCCGTTGGCACCGTTGAACTGGTACATGACGCCCGCGTGCAGCGCGCCGAACTGAGCGTTGTACTTGATCGAGTTGTCGAGCCGGCGGTTCTCGGTGTCGCCGCCGCCCGCGGCCGTGCCCGAGATGCCGATGACCGAGAAGGCCTGGGAGGTCGCCATCGGGTCGTACTTGCCGATGCCGTCGGCGAGCAGCGTCGTCTGGCGGCCGATCGTGATCGTGCCGAATTGCTTGTTCGTGAGGCCCACGAACGCGGCGCTGTTGAACAATTCCCCGGCCAGGCTGGAGTCGACGCCGGTGATCTGCGTGCACGACGCCGCGGTACAGCCCCGACCGTTGTCGATCGTCACCGACTTGAGGGCGTCCGTGATGTTGCCGGACAGCGGCTGGACCGCCGTCTCGAGCCGGAATATCCCCGACCACCCGTTCATGATCTCTTTCTCGCCGGACAGCGTGAACCGCGACTGGCTGATGTTGTTCTCGTTGGCCGTGAAGATCGGGCGGTTGCTGTTCTTCTGGATGTAGGAGAACGTGCCCGCCGGGAAGTACTCGCTGAGGGGCGTGCCGTAGGACATGTACTGCACGCCGACGTCGAGGACGCCCGAGAACGTGACGCCGTACAGGCTGAGCGCTCCGTCGGTCGCGGGCTTCGCGGGCGCGGCGGCCGGTGCCGCGCCCGGAGCCGCGGCCGTCGCGGCAGGCGCGGCGGCCTGCTGCTTCGCCATGGCGTCGATCTTCTGCTGCAGCGCCTGGACCTGCTGCTTCAGCGCATCGAGCTCGGCGTCGGCGAGCGCGGTGCTGGACGCGGTCAGCGCGAGCGCCGCGAGGACCGCCGCGGACAGGGCGGCCGACCGCCGGCCGCGCGCGGCGGAGGTCGCCGCCAGGGTGTTGGAATTCAGCATCTGCTTATGCTCCCGAGTGTGAGTGGTTCGATGTCTAAACCGAGTTGACGACGCGGTGTGGCGACCGGCCCCCCCAGGGCGCCGATTCTATGCCTCCGAGCCGCGGTTTCGTAAAAATGTTGCTATTGCGCAACAAGCCGGCTACCCAAGGCGCGCAGTCTGCAATGGGCATATGACGTACGCGTTACATTTCCCCCACGAATCGCGCACAACGCCCATCGGGCGGCCGTACCCTGACATCGCGACTACACGGTGTATATAGTGCCTTCGTCTAAGACCTGAGGATCCCGCTTCCATGGACGTGACCAACCTCGGCCCGCACATCTCGCGCCGCTTCAACGAGGACCTCGAGGGCGTGCGCAGCCGGGTGCTGCAGATGGGCGGCTTCGTCGAGGAGCAGCTCGCGAAGGGCGTCGCGGCGCTGATCGAGGCCAACAGCCAGCTCGGCGAGGAGGTGGCCCGCGGCGACCACAAGGTCAACGAGATGGAAGTGTCGATCGACGAGGAGTGCAGCCGCATCCTCGCGACCCGGGCGCCGGCGGCCTTCGACCTGCGGATGATCGTCGCGATCATTAAGACGATCACCGACCTCGAGCGCATCGGTGACGAGGCCGAGAAGATCGGCTACATCGCGTCCCGGCTCGCGACCATGGAACGGCCGGCCGACCGCTACCGCGAGATCAAGCACCTCGGGCGGCTCGCGCAGCAGATGGTGCACGACTCGCTCGACGCCTTCGCGCGCCTCGACGCCGACGCCGCCCTCAAGATCTGCCGCGAGGACCGGGTGCTCGACGACGAGTTCGAGTCGATCCAGCGCCAGTGCATCACGTTCATGATGGAGGATCCGCGCACGATCCGCCGCGCGCTCGACGTGCTGTGGGTCGCGCGGGCGCTCGAGCGGATCGGCGACCACGCCAAGAACATCTGCGAGTACGTCGTCTACATGGTGCATGGCAAGGACATCCGCCACACCTCGCTCGACGACGTGGAGCGGGACCTGCGCGCGACGGGGCGGACCTGATGGTCCCGGTCGTGGCGGGCGTCGCCGTCTACCGGCGGCACATCAACCTGTTCGGCGCGCTCGCCTGCGCGGCGATGATGGGCTTCGCGCTCTTCGCGCAGTTCGGGCTGCACCTGCAGCCGTGCAACATGTGCGTCCTGCAGCGCATCTGCGTGATCACGCTCGGCCTCGTGTTCCTCGCCGCCGCCGCGCACGACCCGGCGCCGCTCGGCGCCCGGCTCTACACGCTGCTGATCCTCGTCGCGGCGGCGGCCGGTGTCGCGGTCGCCGCGCGCCACATCTGGATCTCGATGCAGCCGCTCGGCAGCCTGCCGTCGTGCGGCGCGGACTTCTACACGATGATC
>JBBINS010000075.1:0-13352 GCA_037443765.1 Gammaproteobacteria bacterium | reverse complement strand
GCCGCCGCGAGCTGGGCGAGCGCGGCGCCGGCGAGATCCGCCGGCCCGCGCGCGATCAGGTCCTCGTCGGCGACGCCGCGGAAGTAGCGGCGCAGGAACGCCTCGCTCAGGGCGCGGTCGGCCGCCTTCACGCGGCCGCGCGCCGCGCGCACGATCGCCTCGATCAGTCGCAGGCGGCTTGCAGGTACTTTGCCGAGCATGGTCATCCCCTCGAAGTTCGTGCCGTCCGTGAGTCGTGCAGTCGCGCCGCGCCGGTGGACGGTGCCGCGGGGCGTTGATGGGGTTCGATGCGCGCAGTGCGGATCGTGCGCACGCGCACCAGCAGATCATCGAGCAGGGCCGCGAGCTTGGCGCGGGAGCGCACCGGCACGCCGCGCAGCACCGCCTCTTCGTAGGCCAGCGCCCAGGGCGCGACCTCCTCGTACACCGCGAGCCCGCGCGCCGTCAGCGTGAGGTGCGAGCGACGCCGGTCGGACTCCTCGACGCTGCGCTCGATGCGGCGCGCCCGTACCAGCGAGCCGACCGCGCGGCTGACCGCGACCTTGTCCATCGCGGTGCGCTCGGCGACCTGCGCCGCCGACAGCCCCGGCGCGCGCGCGAGCACGGCGAGCACGCGCCATTCGGGGATCGACAGCTGGAAGCGCTCGGCGTAGGCGTCGGCGATCGCGGCGCTCATCGTGTTGGCGAGCACCGAGAGCCGGTACGGCAGGAAGCGCTCCAGCTCGAGCGGGCGGGAGGGGTCGGCGGGGATCGCGGGCTTCACGGTTGGTTGCGATTGTAACCAAAGCCGGAGCCCGGTAGGCCCCCGGCGGGGATTCCCTCGGCCCGGTCGCCCGTCGCGCGCCGCCGATCGCCGAGGCGGCGTGCTACTGCAGCGGCACTCTCTGCGTCGGACCGCCCTGCGACCACAGCGCATCGAGGCCGCGCGACCGCGTTACCGGACTCGCCATGCCCACCGTCCGCTCGTAGATCTCGCGGTGGTTGCCGACGGTCGCGATGATCGGTGCCGCCCGGTCGCGCGTCAGGCCGCCGACCTCGGCCTGCACGAGCGAGTGCACGGTGAAGTTAGCGATCATCGCCCACTGCGCGTCGTCGCGGCGGTACGCGGGTGCGACCGGCGACCGCGTCGGGAGCCCCCGCAGGATGCTGTTCCGAGCCAGCTGCTTCGCGTCGGTGGCGCGCACCTGGACCCACCGCGTGACGCTGCCGCTGATGGCGTCGCAGTGCCGTACCGCGAGGCCGTCTTCATCTCGCCTGCCTCCTGGAACGGCGGCACCACGATCGCGATGCCGCGCGCGACGATTCGAGCGAGCAGCACCGCCTTGTTGTCGGTGCCCTCGACGACGCCGGCCTTGCGGCCGGCGAGGCCGGCGACCGAGGCGACGGCCGCGTCGCCGCGCACCAGCTGGCCCTGGCCGTCGTAGCAGACCGGCGGGCCGAAGACGTTGACCGAGAGCCCCATCGCGGTCGCGTCGGGCGTCACCGCGACGACGAGGTCGACGGCGGCCTTGCTGAGCGCCTCCTCGGCCTCGAGCTCGGACGCGAACGGCGCGTCCGCGACGCGGGACTTCGGGCCGTTCACGGCGACGCCGACGGCCCTGCAGGTCTCGATGTCGGCCGCCGCCGGGTTAGCGGCGCGCGCGGGCGCGGCGCCGGCGAGGGTGAGCGCCGTCGCGGCGGCCGTAACGCCGGCGGTGACGGCCGTCGGAATGGCGGACTTCATCGCTGCACGTGTCCCGGTAACGGACGAGTCCCGGTTGCGCGTCGCGTCCCCGAAGGCCGCTGCTGCGCCCGGCGGTGTTCGCAGTGCCGTGACGGCCGGCGCTGCCGGCGCGCCGGCGGCCGCAGCCAGGGCGATTGCGGCGTCGCTACCGCGCCCCCGCGGGGCGGCCCCGGCGTCGATACGGCACCGCACACCGCCGGACGGTGTTGCCATTGACCAACAGCGACGAGCCGGTCCGGCGCGTGGTGCAGTGCATGCGCCTGCGGCCGCGCAGCACCCGCCCTTTCGCGTAGGTGCGTTCGGCAACTGCACTGGCAATTCGCCGCGACGTGCGCGACATTGAGCGTCATCGCAAGGCGTGCCACGACCGTGGCCGACTCGCAGGGCTCGCATCCTTTCATCCCAGCGTGGACGGCGAAGGAAGCTGCACATGGATAGTGGGCAGAGCGGGGCATCACGGATCCACGTCCTGTCGCGGGGCGACGTCGTCCGGTTCGATGCGCAGGACGGTGCCGCGCCGGCGGCTCGCGCCAACGACGACCAGCAATTGCGTCAGCTGCTCATCGCGGCGCACGACGCGGCGGTGCCGGGGCGGGTCCGCCGGCTGACCCGGCTGCTGTGGCGCTTGTCACGCGCCGCATTCACCGACCCGCTGACCGGGCTCGCCAATCGGCGCGGCTTCATGCGCGACGGCTCGCGGCTGCTGATGCTGGCGGCGCGCCGGCGGCAGAGCGCCGTGATCTTCTTCATCGACGTCGATCGCCTGAAGCTCGTCAACGACACCGACGGGCACGCCGCCGGCGACGAGCTGCTGCGGGCGATGGCCTGCGTACTCAGTGCGACGTTCCGCAACGGCGACGTCATCGGACGGATTGGCGGCGACGAGTTTGCGGTCGTCACGCGCGCGGCCCGGCCGGACGTCGCGGCGGTCATCCTCCGGCGGCTCGCGACCGTGCTGACCCGGGTCAACGCGACGCGGCACGCCTGGCCGATCGAGGTGAGCATCGGCCTGTCGGTGTGCACGCCGGAGTGCCCGCAGGCCCTCGGCACGCTGCTCCACAGCGCCGACCGGCGGATGTACGAGGACAAGCGGTCCCGCGCGGCGCTCCTGGCGACGGATTAGCCGTCGCGCCGCCGGCCGGCTACGGCCGGTGCGGCCGCGCGAGGTAATCGTGCGACTGCATTTCCGCGAGGCGGCTCGCGGTCCGGCGGAACTCGAGCGCGAGGCGCTCGCCCGCGTACAGCTTGTCGGGCGCCGCCGCCGCCGACAGCACCAGTTTGACGCCGCGTTCGTAGAACTCGTCGACGAGCGCGATGAAGCGCCGCGCCGCATCGTCGCTCGCGGCCTGGAATTCGGGGACTCCGGAGACGACCACGGTGTGGTACTGCCGCGCGATTTCGATGTAGTCCGCGGTTGCGCGCGGCCCGGCGCAGAGCGCGTCGAACCGGAACCAGACGACGCCGCCGGACCGTCGCCGGACCGGAACCGGCCGGCCCTCGATCTCGAGGGTGCCGGGTGCCTCGCCGCGGTCGCCGGCGATCGCATCGAAGCGCGCCGCGAGCATCTCGTCGGCCTCGGCGTCGGGGCCCTCGACGTACAGCGGCGCGCGCTCGAGCTGTCGCAGCCGGTAGTCGACCCCGCCGTCGACCTGCAGCACGAGCGTGGCGCTCTCGATGAGCGCGATCGCCGGTACGAAGCGGCTGCGCTGCAGGCCGTCCTTGTAGAGCGCGGCCGGCGGCACGTTCGACGTGACGACGAGCGTGACGCCGCGTGCGATGAGGCCGGTGAACAGGCCCGCGAGCAGCATGGCGTCGGCGATGTCGCTGACGTAGAGCTCGTCGAAGCACAGCACCCGGGTGTCGTCGGCGAAGTCGGCGGCGATGCGGGCCAGCGGGTCCTCGAGTCCGAGCGGCCGCAGCGCCTCGAGTCGCGCGTGCACGTCGTGCATGAAGCGGTGGAAGTGCGCGCGCCGCGCCGGCACCGTCAGCGACGCGCAGAACAGGTCCATCAGCAGCGTCTTGCCGCGGCCGACGCCGCCCCACAGGTAGAGGCCCCTGATCGGGCGCCGCGGTCGCACGCGGCCGAGCGTGGCGCCGAGCCGCCACCACAGGCCGCGCTCGCGGCGCGCGGCGCGCGCGAGGCGCGCGCGCAGCTCCTCGAGTCGGGCGACTGCGGCGAGCTGCGCGGCGTCGGCCGTGAAGCCGTGGATCGCGAGCTCGGCGTGGAAGCGCTGGGTCAGCGTCACTCGGTCGCGAGCTCCGGCACGTCGCGGAAGTGCGCGAGGGCCTCGGGGTTGGCGAGTGCGTCGGTATTGCGGACCGGCAGTCCGTGCACGACGTTGCGGACGGCGAGCTCGACGATCTTGCCGCTGATCGTGCGCGGGATGTCCGGCACGGCGATGATCTTCGCCGGCACGTGCCGGGGCGTCGTGTTGGCACGGATCGTGTCGCGGATGCGCTTGATGAGCGCGGCGTCGAGCGAGGCGCCGGGGCGCAGCCGCACGAACAGCACGACCCGCACGTCGTTCTGCCAGTCCTGGCCGATCGCCAGCGATTCGAGCACCTCGTCGAGGCGCTCGACCTGCCGGTAGATCTCGGCGGTGCCGATGCGCACGCCGCCGGGGTTCAGGACCGCGTCGGAACGGCCGAGGATCACGATCCCCTCGTTGTCGTTCAGCACCGCGTAGTCGCCGTGGTGCCAGACGTTCGGGAAGCGGTCGAAGTACGCGGCCCGGTAGCGCGCGCCGTCCGGGTCGTTGAAGAAGCCGACGGGCATCGAGGGAAATGCACGCGTGCAGACGAGCTCGCCACGCTCGCCCCGGAGCGGCCGCCCGTCGTCGCTCCAGACGTCGACCGCCATGCCGAGGCCGCGCGCCTGGATCTCGCCGCGGTGCACCGGCAGCCACGGGTTGCCGAGGCAGAAGCACGAAATGATGTCGGTGCCGCCGGAAATCGACGCGAGCTGCAGGTCGGCCTTGACCGACTGGTAGACGAAGTCGAACTGCTCGGCGCCGAGCGGCGAGCCGGTCGAGAGCACGGTCCTGAGCGACGACAGCGCGTGATGCTCGAGCGGCCGGTAGCCCGCCTTCTCGAGCGCGCTGAGGTACTTCGGGCTCGTGCCGAACAGCGTCACGCCCTCGCGCTCCGCCATCTGCCACAGCACCTCGGGTCCGGGATGGAAGGGCGAGCCCTCGTAGAGGATCAGCGTCGCACCGGAAGCGAGGCCCGACACCAGCCAGTTCCACATCATCCAGCCGCAGGTCGTGAAGAAGAACAGCCGGTCCTCCGGCCGGAGGTCCGCGTGCAGCAGATGCTCCTTGCGGTGCTGCAGCAGCGTGCCGCCGGCGCCGTGCACGATGCACTTCGGCACGCCGGTCGTGCCGGAGGAATACATGATGTAGAGCGGCGCGTCGAAGGGCTGGCGGAAGAACTCGAGCGGTGCCTCGCGCTCGAAGTCCGAGAGCCGCACCGCTTTCGGCAGACGCGTGATGTCGGGCCGGGCGGCGAGGTACGGCACGACGACGACGCACTCGACCGAGTCGAGCCTAGCGAGCACGCCGGCGATCGGCGCCAGCGAATCGATGCGCTTGCCCGCGTAGACGTAGCCGTCGGCCGTGAACAGCACCTTCGGCCGCACCTGGCCGAAGCGGTCGAGCACGCCGTTGATGCCGAAGTCCGGCGAGCACGAGGTCCAGACGGCGCCGAGGCTCGCGGTCGCGAGCATGGCGATCACCGCCTCCGGCAGGTTCGGAAGGAAGCCGGCGACGACGTCGCCGGGGCCGACGCCGGCCGCCACGAGCCCGCCGGCGACGCGCGCCACGCGTTCGTGCAGCTCGAGGTAGCCGACGACGCGGCGCGCACCCTCCTCATTGACGAACACGACTGCCGGATGCGCGTCGCGCCGCGCGAGCAGGTTCTCCGCGAAGTTGAGCCGTGTGCCGGTGAACCAGCGGGCGCCCGGCATGCGCTCGCCGTGCTCGAGCACGGTGCCCTGGCCGTGCTCGGCGCGCCAGTCGGCGAACGCCGCAAGCGCCGTCCAGAACGCGGCGCGCTCGTCGACCGACCACTGCCACAGCGCCGCCCAGTTCCTGGCGGGATCCCGGCCCGGCTTCGGCGCGCCGTGCCGCTCGTGGGCGTAGGCCGCGAAGCGGGTCAGGTTGCTCGCCGCGATGCGGGCCGGGGAGGGGCTCCAGATCGGTGTGTTCATGGCTTGCAAGTGTACTGTCTCGCGGCCGGGCGGCCGGGCGGCGACGCTGGCCGCGGCCTCAGCGGGAGTTCACGCCCGGCAGCACGCAGAGCATCTCGTAGAGCAGGTTGGCGCCGAGCAGCGCGGTGTTGCCGGTCGCATCGTACGGCGGGCTGACCTCGACGAGGTCGCCGCCCACGATCTGCAGCCCGCGGCAGCCGCGAATGATCTCGAGACCCTGCGGCACGGTGAGGCCGCCGATCTCGACCGTGCCCGTGCCGGGCGCGAACGCCGGGTCGAGGCCATCGATGTCGAAACTGATGTAGACCGGCCCGCCGCCGATCTGCGCCGCGACTTCCTGCATCAGCGGGGCGAGCGAGCGGTACCAGCACTCCTCGGCCTGCACGACGCGAAAGCCCTGGCGCCGCGACCAGTCGAAGTCGTCGGCGGCGTAGCCCGTGCCGCGGAGGCCGATCTGCGCGACGCGCCGGCAGTCGAGCAGCCCCTCCTCGACGGCGCGCCGGAACGGCGTGCCGTGCGCGATCTTCTCGCCGAACATCTCGTCGTTGATGTCGGCGTGCGCGTCGACGTGCACGAGTCCGATCGGCCCGTGGCGGCGGCGCAAGGCGCGCAGGATCGGCAGCACGATCGTGTGGTCACCGCCCATCGTCAGCGGCATCGCGCCGGTCGCGAGCAGCCGGTCGTAGTGCTGCTCGATGATGTCGATGCTCTTGAGGAGGTTGAACGTGTTGATCGCGACGTCGCCGGCGTCGCCGACGCGCAGGCTGTCGAACGGCGCCGCGCGGGTCGCCATGTTGTAGGGACGCAGCATTCGCGACTCGTCGCGGATCTGCCGCGGAGCGAGCCGCGCGCCGGGCCGGTTCGAGGTGCCGATGTCGAAGGGCACGCCGACGAAGGCGACGTCGAGGCCGGCGTCGAGGCCGCAGGCCGGCAGGCGCATGAACGTCGCCGGGCCGCCGAAGCGGGGCATGTCGTTGCCGGATAGCGGCTGGAACAGTTCCTTGGTCATGGCAGCGGCCTCGTGCGGGTCACGGCGGGCGGGTCGCGACGAGGCTCGGCCGGTCGCGCGTCGCCGTCCACCAGTCGCGGATCGCCGGCCCGCCGGCGCCGAGGTCGAGGTCGCCGAGCCGGAACTCGAGGTAGCCGAGCGCGACCGCGATCGAGATCTGGCCGAGGTCGAAGCCTGCGCTCGCCGGGCGCAGCTCGGTCGCGAGCGCCGCGACGCTGCGCCGGATCGCGTCCACCGCACGATTCTCGGCCGTCGCCGAGCGTTCCGCCTGCGGCCGCCGGCGCTCGAGCACGATCGCGACCGCGGCGTCGAGAACGCCGTCGCACAGCGCCTGGCAGCGCAGCACCTGCCAGCGGGCGGCCCCTGAGCGCGGGATCAGCGGCGCCGCCGGCACCAGCACGTCGAGGTACTCGCAGATCACGGGGCTGTCGTAGAGCGCGACGCCGTCGTCGGTGACCAGCGCCGGCACCTTGCCGAGCGGGTTGACCGCGGCGACCGCGGCCGGGTCCGGCCACGGCGAGGCCGCCACGAGCTCGATGCGGTCGGCGAGCCCCTTCTCGATCGCGACGACGCGGACCTTGCGGACGTATGGCGAGGTCGGGGAATAGTAGAGCTTCATGTCGCCTGCGGCCTCGCGCCTGGGTCCGGCCCCCGGGCGGGCGCCGGCGAAGATCATGCCCGCGCCGGTCCGCGCCGTCCACGGCCGCGGCCCGGCGCCGTCAGTCGGCGGCGGGTGCCGGCACCGGCGTGTCGAGATCGATGCCGCTGATCTCGAAGCCGCGGCGGAAGTCGCGCACGTGCTTCGCCATCCAGCTGCGGGCCGTCGCCGCGTCGCGCGCCTCGATCGCCGCGAGTACCTGCCGCTGCGCCGCGCCGATGCGCGCGCGCGCCGGTGGCGCCCGGTCGATGATCACCTCGAGCGCCGCCGCGAGGAGCATGAGCAGCGGTTCCTGGGTCAGCGGCAGCACGCGGTTGCCGCTCGCCGCGGCGACCGCGCGGAAGAATGCCGCGACCCCGCCGACGGCGGCATGCGCGGTCGCGTGGTCCGCGGCGTAACCCTCGACCGCGGCACGGATTGCGGCGAGCGTCTCGGGCGTCGCGCGGCGGGCGGCGGCCTCGGCGGTCGCCGGCTCGAGCAGCTCCATCGTTTCCCACACCTCGCGCACCGTGACGTCGTTGAGCGCGAGCGCGTGGCCGACGCGGCCGGCAACCTGCGTCGCGGCCGGGCGGCTCACGACCATGCGCTTGGTGCCGCGGCGCCGCGCGACGAGGTTCGAGCTCTCGAGTTCGCGCAGCGCCTCGCGCACCGTCGAGCGGTTGACCGCGAACTGCGCCGCGAGCTCGACCTCGGAGGGCAGCGGGTCGCCGTCGCGCAGCGTCCGGTCGAGGATGCGCGCGGCGATCGCGCTTGCCACGCGCCGGTAGCCGGGCTCGAACGACAGCGGCTCGAACGCGGTGCTCATTCGGCGCCGATGAGCTCGCGGCCGATCAGCATGCGGCGGATCTCCTGCGTGCCGGCGCCGATGTCGTAGAGCTTCGCGTCGCGGAGCAGCCGGCCGGTCGGGTAGTCGTTGATGTAGCCGTTGCCGCCGAGCGCCTGAATCGCCTCGAGCGCGACCTGCACGGCGTTGTCGGAGGCGAGCAGCAGGCACGCGGCGGCCGCGCGCCGGGTCTTGTGGCCGCGGTCGCAGGCGCGCGCGACCTCATGCACGTAGGCGCGGCTCGCGAACAGGCTCGCGTACATGTCGGCGACCTTGCCCTGCATCAGCTCGAAGCTGCCGATCGGCCGCCCGAACTGGCGGCGCTCGCGCACGTACGGCAGCACGACGTCGAGCGCCGCCGACATGAGGCCGAGCGGCCCGCCGGCGATCACGACGCGTTCGTAGTCGAGGCCGTTCATCAGCACCGCGACGCCGCCGTTCTCGCGGCCGAGGACGTTTTCGGCCGGCACGCGGCAGTCGCTGAAGACGAGCTCGCCGGTCGAGGAGCCGCGCATGCCGAGCTTGTCGAGCTTCTGCGCCACCGAGAAGCCCGGCGTGCCGCGCTCGACGATGAAGGTCGTGATGCCGCGCGAGGCCTGCTCGGGTGCGGTCTTCGCGTAGACGACGACGACGTCGGCGTCCGGCCCGTTCGTGATCCACATCTTGCGGCCGTTGAGCACGTACTCGTCGCCGCGCTTGACGGCGCTCAGCCGCATGCCGACGACGTCCGATCCGGCCTCGGGCTCGGACATCGCGAGCGCACCGACGTGCTCGCCGCTGACGAGCCGCGGCAGGTAGCGCTCGAGCTGCGGCTCGGTGCCGTTGAGGCGCAGCTGGTTGATGCACAGGTTCGAGTGGGCGGCGTAGCTGAGCCCGATCGCGCCCGAGGCGCGCGAGATCTCCTGCATCGCGATCACGTGCGCGAGGTAGCCGAGGCCGGTGCCACCGAAGCGCTCGGGTACCGTCATGCCGAGCAGGCCCTGGGCGCCGAGCTCCGGCCACAGGTCGCGCGGGAATGCGTCGTCACGGTCGATCGTCGCGGCACGCGGCGCGATCCGTTCCGCGGCGAAGCGCCGCACGGCGTGGCGCATCGCGACGAGGTCGTCGTCGAGGCCGGTGTCGAGGTCTTGGTCGTGGCTTGCGCCCGTGTCGCCCATCTTGGCGTTCCTGTTCGTTTAGGATAGTATGATTGTCGGACAATTAAGGGGCCGAGGGCAAGATGATTCGCCTCACGAGCCAGATCGACGTCAAAAGTCAGGAATTTGCCGCTAACAAGGCGGCAATGGCGTCGATCGTCGGCGACTTGAAGTCGAAGGTCCTCGCGGCCGCCGCCGGTGGCTCGCCCAAGGCGGTCGAAAAGCACCGGGCCCGCGGCCGGTTGCTCGCCCGCGAGCGCATCGACCTGCTGCTCGACGCCGGCGCCCCGTTCCTCGAGCTCTCGGCGCTCGCGGCGCACGGCCTCTACGGTGGCGAGGTGCCCTGCGCCGGGATCGTCACCGGCGTCGGACGCGTCTCTGGCCGCGAGTGCGTGATCGTCGCCAACGACCCGACGGTCAAGGGCGGCACGTACTACCCGCTCACGGTCAAGAAGCACCTGCGCGCGCAGGAGATCGCGCGCGAGAACCGGCTGCCGTGCATCTACCTGGTCGAGAGCGGCGGGGCCTTCCTGCCGGCGCAGGACGAGGTGTTCCCGGACCGCGAGCACTTCGGGCGCATCTTCTACAACCAGGCGACCCTGTCGGCCGCCGGCATCGCGCAGATCGCGGTGGTGCACGGTTCGTGCACCGCCGGCGGCGCGTACGTGCCGGCGATGGCCGACGAGAACGTCATCGTGCGCAACCAGGGCATGGTGTTCCTCGGCGGGCCGCCGCTCGTGAAGGCGGCGACGGGCGAGGAGATCGACGCCGAGTCGCTCGGCGGCGCCGACGTCCATTGCCGCGAGTCGGGCGTCTGCGACCACTACGCGGAGAGCGACGCCCACGCGCTCGCGATCGCGCGGCGCATCGTCGCGCGGCTCAAGGCCGCGCCCGACTGCGCGCCGCCGACGAGCCCGCGCGAGCCGCTGTACGATCCGGCCGAGCTCTACGGCGTCGTGCCGTCGAGCCTGCGCAAGCCCTACGACGTCCGCGAGGTCATCGCGCGCCTCGTGGACGGCTCCGAGCTCGACGAGTTCAAGCAGCTCTACGGCAGCACGCTCGTGACGGGCTTCGCGCACCTCGCCGGCTACCCGGTCGGGATCATCGCCAACAACGGCATCCTGTTCTCGGAGAGCGCCCTCAAGGGTGCCCACTTCGTCGAGATCTGCGCGCGGGAGCAGATTCCGCTGCTGTTCCTGCAGAACATCACCGGCTTCATGGTCGGTCGGCGCGCCGAGGCCGGCGGCATTGCGCGCGACGGCGCGAAGATGGTCGCGGCGGTGGCGGCCGCCCAGGTTCCGAAGCTGACGCTGATCGTCGGCGGCTCGTACGGCGCGGGCAACTACGCGATGTGCGGCCGCGCCTATGGCCCGCGCCTGCTGCTGCAATGGCCGAATGCGCGTACCTCGGTGATGGGCGGCGAACAGGCGGCGACCGTGCTCGCCACGATCCGGCGCGACCAGCTGAAGGCCGTCGGCCAGGACTGGTCGGGCGCCGACGAGGCGCAGTTCATGGACCCGATCCGCCGCCAGTACGAGTCGCAGGGTCACCCGTACTACGCGAGCGCGCGGCTGTGGGACGACGGCGTCATCGATCCGCTCGACACGCGCCGTATCCTCGGACTCGCGCTCGCCATGGTCAGAAACGCGCCGACGCCCGAAACGCGCTTCGGCATCTTCCGGATGTAGGCCGCATGCCCCCGATGCTTCTCGAGACCGAACCCGTCGCCGGCGTCGTGCGGCTCGCGCTCAACCGCCCGGACCAGCGCAACGCGCTCGACGCGGCGCTGATCGAGGCGCTCCACGGCGCGGTACTGCGCCACGGCGCGCGCGCGGCGACCCGGGTGCTGCTGATCGCCGCCGAGGGCCCGGCGTTCTGCGCCGGCGCGGACCTCAACGCCATGCTCGCGTTCGGGCATGGCGAGCGCGCGGCGAGCGTCGCCGACGCCGAGCGGCTCGCGAGCCTCCTGCTCGCCGTGCGCGACTGCCCGAAGCCGAGCATCGCCGTGGTGCAGGGCCCCGCCTTTGGCGGCGGCATGGGGCTCGCGGCGGCGTGCGACCTCGCGGTCGGCTCGACGGCGGCGCGCTTCCGCCTGCCGGAGGTGCAGCTCGGGCTGGTGCCCGCGGTGATCTCGCCGTACGTGCTGGAGGCGATCGGTCTGCGGCAGGCGCGCCGCTACTTCCTGTCGGGCGAGCCGATCGACGCCGAGCGCGCGCGCGAGCTCGGCCTGCTGCATACGGTCGTCGCCGTCGCCGACCTCGAGGCGGAGGCGCTGCGGCTCGCGCGCGAGGTCGCGCAGGGCGGGCCGCACGCGCTCGCCGAGGCCAAGCGGCTGATCGCCGACGTCGCGCACCACGGCCCTGGCGCCGGGCTCGCCGGCGTCACCGCCGAGACGCTCGCGACGCTGCGCGCGGGCCGCGAAGCGCAGGAGGGGATCAGCGCCGCGCTCGCGCGGCGGCTGCCCGCGTGGCGCTCATGATGTTCCGGCGCCTGCTGGTCGCGAACCGCGGCGAGATCGCCTGCCGCGTCATCCGCACGGCGCGCCGGCTCGGCGTCCACACGATCGCCGTCTACTCAGACGCCGACGCCGGCGCACGCCACGTCCGGGAGGCGGACGAGGCGTGGCGCCTCGGGCCGGCGGCGCCGCGCGAGAGCTACCTCGCCATCGAGCGCGTGCTCGAGGTCGCGCGCCGCGCGCACGCCGACGCGATCCACCCGGGCTACGGGTTCCTGTCGGAGCGGGCCGAGTTCGCCGCCGCGTGCGCCGCCGCGGGCATCGCCTTCGTCGGGCCGCCGGCGGCAGCGATGACGGCGATGTCCTCGAAGAGCGCCGCCAAGGAGGCCATGCATCGCGCCGGCGTGCCGGTGCTGCCGGGCTACCACGGCGATGCCCAGTCGCTCGAGCGGCTCGAGGCCGAGGCGCTGGAGGTCGGCTTCCCGCTGATCATCAAGCCGAGCGGCGGCGGCGGCGGCAAGGGCATGCAGATCGTCGAGTCGCCCGCCGGACTCGGCGCGGCGCTCGCGAGCGCGCGGCGCCTCGCCGAAAGCGCGTTCGGCGATCCGTCGCTGCTGGTCGAGCGCTACCTGCCCGCGCCGCGCCACGTCGAGGTCCAGGTGCTGTGCGACGGCCACGGCGCGGCGCTGCACCTCCAGACGCGCGACTGCTCGGTGCAGCGCCGCCACCAGAAGCTGATCGAGGAGGCGCCGGCGCCGGGCATCGCGGACGACGTCCGGGCGCGGTTGCACGCCGCCGGGGTCCGCGTCGCGCAGGCGGTCGGGTACGTCAACGCCGGGACCGTCGAGTTCCTGTATTCGGGCGGCGAGTTCTGGTTCATGGAGATGAACACGCGCCTGCAGGTCGAGCACTGCGTCACCGAGGAGATCCTCGGCCTCGACCTCGTCGAGTGGCAGCTGCGGATCGCGGCCGGCGAGGCGCTGCCGTTCCGGCAGCAGGACCTCGTGCCGCGCGGCCACGCCATCGAGGTGCGCGTCTGCGCCGAGGACCCGACCGCGGGCTTCGTGCCGAGCGCCGGCCGGCTGACGGACGTGCGCTGGCCCGAATCCGTGCCGGGCGTGCGCGTCGATGCGGGCTTTTCCACGGGCGACGAGGTGCCGACGCATTACGACTCGCTGCTCGGCAAGGTGATCGGCCGCGGCCCGTCGCGCGCGGCGGCGCTGGCGGCCGTCGGTCGCGGGCTCGAGGCGCTGCGGATCGTCGGCGTCGCCACCAACGCGGGCTGGCTCGCGGACGCGCTGGCCGTGCCGTCGTTCGCGGCCGCCGACCTGAGCACGCGCT
>JBBINS010000074.1:0-13379 GCA_037443765.1 Gammaproteobacteria bacterium | reverse complement strand
CGGCCGAGCTTGGCGGCCAGCGTCACCGTCTCGATGTAGCTGTCGTCCTTGAAGCCGTTGCAGATGATCAGCCGGTCTGGCGTGTCCTCGGTCATCGCCATCACGACGAGCAGCTCGGGCTTGGAGCCGACCTCGAGCCCGAAGCCGAACGGCTGGCCGGCGCGATAGACGCCCTCGACGACCAGACGCTGCTGGTTCACCTTGATTGGGAACACCGCGGCGTAGCGGTTCTGGTAGTCGTTCTCGGCGATCGCCTGCGCGAAGGCGTCGTTCAGCGACTTCAGGCGGTGCGCGAGGATGTCGGAGAAGCGCACGACCACCGGCGCCGTCAGGTCGCGGGCCTTGAGGCCCTCGACGACCTCCAGGAGGTCGATCTCGCGGCCGGGCTGCTGGTCCGGGCGGACCACGACGTTGCCGGCGGCGTTCACGCCGAAATAGCCGCTGCCCCACGCGTCGACCTGGTAGAGCTGCACCGAGTCGTCGACCTTCCAGCCGATCGGCGTGGCGAACTTGGGCGCGGTGCTGTTCACGGGTTCGGCCTCGCCGCGTTCAAACGAACGCGCGCACGATAGCAAAACGAGGCGGCATGTAAATGAGCGCCGCGCTCCTAGGTGCCGGTCGCGACCGGCCGCGCCGGATCGCGGCACCACTCGCTCCAGGAGCCCGGATAGAGCCGCGCGCCCGACAGGCCCGCCAGCTCGAGCGCGAGCAGCGTATGGCAGGCAGTCACACCCGAGCCGCACATGCTGACGATCGCCTCCGGCGCGCGCCCGGCGAGCAGGTGCCGGAACTCGGCCGCGAGCGCCGCCGGCGCCAGGAAGCGCCCGTCAGTGCCGAGATTGCGGGCGTAGTGGTGGTTGATCGCGCCGGGCACGTGCCCGGCCCTCGGGTCGAGCGGCTCGACTCGGCCCTCGTAGCGCTCCGCCGAGCGCGCATCGAGCAGCAGGCAGCCCTGGTGCGCGAGCAGCGCCGCGACCTCGTCGGCCGAGACGTGCGCGTCCGCCCGCGGCCGCGCCTCGAAGCGGCGGGCGTCGGTCGCGACCGCGTCGGTCGCGAGCGCCAGCCCCGCCGCGCGCCAGGCCGCGAGTCCGCCGTCGAGCACGGCCGCCGCGTCGTGGCCGAGCCAGCGCAGCAGCCACCACAGCCGCGCCGCGTAGATGCCGCCGGAGTCGTCGTAGGCGACCACCCGCACGTCGCTGCCGATGCCGAGCCGGCCGAGGGTGGCGGCGAGCGCCTCCGGTTCCGGCAGCGGGTGCCGGCCGGTCCACGGCGCACGCGGTCCCGACAAGTCGGCGTCGAGGTGCGCGTAGACGGCACCCGGAAGGTGGCCGCGCCGGTAGAGCGCCTCGCCCGCCTCCGGGTCGCCGAGCTCGAAGCGGCAGTCGACGACCCGCAGCGCGGGATTCGCGAGTTCCCCCGCCAGCGTGTGGACGTCGACGAGCGTGTCGTGACTCATCTTCGATGCTCCGCGTCGGGCCGAGTGTAGCGCGGGCGCGCGGTCAAAAAAATACTGCCGCGGCGGCCCGGGCCGCCGCGGTCTGGCACCGCCCGCCGCGCCCGCGTCGCGCGCGCGGCGGAGCGCGCGCGGCGCATTCCGCGCGGGCGTTTCGGCGCGCGGCTGCGCGCGCGTTTTCGGCCGCTTGAGGTACAGTATCGGCCGCTCGCGCGCCGGAACGCGCGTCGGGCGACGTTGAGGCATGTCGCGCAGGCGTCCGGCGCATTGAGTAGATGGGGCATCATGACCACTAAATACAAAGTCCACGTGACCTTTCCGGGCCGGCTGGTCTTCATCGGCTTCGGCAGCATCGGCCAGGGCGTGCTGCCGCTGATCCTGCGCCACGTCGGCGGGCTCGCGCGCGACCGCATCACGATCGTCACCGCCGACGACGCCGGCGCCGAGTGCGCGCGCGAGTTCGGCATCCGCTTCGTCGAGCAGCCGCTGACGCGCGAGAACTTCCGGCAGGTGCTGGAGCCGATGGTCGGCCGCGGCGACTTCGTGCTCAACGTGTCCGTCGACGTCTCCTCGATCGCGCTCGTGAAGTTCTGCGCGGAGCGCGGCGCGCTCTACCTCGACACCTGCATCGAGCCGTGGCCGGGCGGCTACACCGATCCCTCGCTGTCGCCGTCCAAGCGGTCCAACTACGCGCTGCGCGAGGAGGCGCTGGCGCTGCGGAAGGTCAAGGACAAGGACGGCACGCCGCGGCCGACCGCGGTGCTGACGCACGGCGCGAACCCGGGCCTCGTGCAGCACTTCCTGAAACAGGCGCTGCTCAACGTCGCGGCCGACCTCGGCATCGATGCGGGCAGCCCCAAGGGCCGTGAGGCGTGGGCGGCGCTCGCCCGGACCGTCGGCGTCAAGGTCGTGCACGTCGCCGAACGCGATACCCAGGTGCCGAGCGTGCCGAAGCGCATGGGCGAGTTCGTCAACACGTGGTCGGTCGACGGCTTCGTCAGCGAGGGCTGCCAGCCCGCCGAGCTCGGCTGGGGATCGCACGAGCGCAACTTCCCGCGCGACGGCCGCAAACACGACTTCGGCGGCGGCGCAGCGATCTACCTGGTGCAGCCGGGCGCGGCGACGCGGGTGCGCACCTGGACGCCGAAAGCGGGCTACTTCCATGGCTTCCTGATCACGCACGGCGAGGCGATCTCGATCGCCGACTACTACACGGTCCGCGAAGGCGAGCAGGTCGTCTACCGGCCGACCGCGCACTACGCCTACCATCCGTGCGACTCGGCGGTGCTGTCGGTGCACGAGTTCGCCGGCCACAACTGGCGGCTGCAGGAGCGCAAACGCATCCTGATGAACGAGATCGAGCCGGGCGGCATCGACGAGCTCGGCGTACTGGTCGCCGGCCACAAGAAGAACGCCTACTGGTACGGCTCGCAGCTGTCGGTCGACGAGGCGCGCAAGCTCGCACCGTACAACAATGCCACCAGCCTGCAGGTGACGGTCGCGGTGCTGGCGGGGCTCATCTGGGCGATCGAGAACCCGAGCGAGGGCGTGGTCGAGCCCGATGAGATGGACTACGCGCGCAACCTCGAGATCTGCCGGCCCTACCTCGGCCCGGTGGTCGGCGAGTACACCGAGTGGAACCCGCTGCACGACCGCGCGCGGCTGTTCCCGGAGGACCTCGACACCTCCGACCCGTGGCAGTTCAAGAACGTGCGCGTCGTCTGAGGCGCACGCGGGCTCACTCCGGGGCGGCGCCGTAGCGGATCGCGACGATCGTCAGCCGCTGGCGCCCGGCGGGGAGTTCGACCGCGACCTCCTCGTCGAGGCGCCGCCCGAGCAGTGCCCGCCCGAGCGGCGCGTCCATGCTGACGAAGCGCGGGTCCATGTCGAACTCGTCGGGCCCGACGATGCGGTGAACGCGCACCGCGCCCGCCTCGTCCTCGAGCTCGACCCACGCGCCGAAGAACACGCGCCGCGAATCCGTCGGCGGCTGGTCGACGACGACGATGCCGTCGAGGCGCTTGCGCAGGAAACGCACGCGCCGGTCGATCTCCCGCAGGCGCTTCTTGCCATAGGTATATTCGGCGTTCTCGGAGCGGTCGCCCTGGGCGGCCGCCTCGGAAACCGCCTGCGTCACCTGCGGCCGTTCGACGCGCCACAGGTGATCGAGCTCGGCCTTCAGCCGCTCGGCGCCCGGCCGCGTTATGTATTGTGAGCCCGGGCTGACCGGGGGCCGCCAGCGTCCCATTTGTCGATCTCCACGGGGTCCGGGCCCGGCCGGATTGGGACATAAGTCACGGACGCCGGGGGCTTGCGTAAATAAGCTTTCGGCCCATGAGCGTCAAGTTCTACACGCGATTCGTGGCGGACCTCGGGGCGAAAGGCCCGAGCGAGTACACCGGAATCGTCGAACTCGGCGGCCAGGACTCGGTCCCGACCGATCCTCGGCGGGTCGCGACGCTGATCGCGCGCGATCTCGACCTCGAGGCGGAGGAGATCCGCGTGCTGCAGTGGGCGCGCCTGCACTGAATCCCCTAGCGGACTTTCCTTCCCTTCGAAAGAGTCCGCTTTCCAAACCCCGGGTCCACGACCCGGGGTTTTTTTCGTCCGCGGCAGCCGACCCGGCCGCCGCCGCGCGACGGCGGGCTGGATCGCGGCGACGACGAGCGACGCCGGACGAACGGGCGGCGGATCACCTGAACGCGGCGCTGCCTCGGTCGCAGGCGAACGCGCAGCCGCGATCGCGCGGGCACGAGGATGGATCGACCGCGCCGGCTGCATGCTGAGGTGCGGTGATCGTGCAATCAAGCGGCCGACCGCCGAGCTCGACGCGGGTTTCGCCCGACAGACGCCAGTCCCTGGCAGCGTTCGGTGGCGCCCGGGCAGGCGATCCGGGAGTGATCGACGGTACCACGATGCGTCCGGCCGCCAGGCACGCACAGGTCTCCGGCGACGCACCGGCGACGGTCGGCCGGTTCCGTCCTGCTCCCGTCAGCCGATTCGATGCGCGATCGGGGCCAGCCGGTCGCGACTCCGGCGCCTTGCGCGCCGGACCGACGCTGCCGCGCGATGAGGGGTCGCCCGCACGCGCGCTGCGCGGGTAGCATCGCGCATGGCCTTCAAGGATCACTTCTCGCGCCGGGCGCGGGAGTACGGCGTCTACCGGCCGCGTTATCCGCCGGAGCTCGCCGCATACGTCGCCTCGCTCGCCCCGTCGCGCGCGCTCGCCCTCGACGTCGCGACCGGCAACGGCCAGGCGGCGGTCGACCTCGCCGCGCACTTCGACCTGGTGCTCGCGAGCGACGGCAGCGCCGCGCAGCTCGGCCGTGCCGAGCCACACGCGCGGGTGCGTTACCTGCGCCACACCGCCGAACGGCTGCCGGTCGCGACCCATGCCGCGGACGCGCTGGTCGCCGCCCAGGCCGCGCACTGGTTCGACTTCCCGCGGTTCTATCCCGAGGCGCGCCGCGTGCTGCGGCCGGGCGGCGTCGTCGCGCTCTGGACGTACGAGATGTTCCGCGCCGGCCCGGACGTCGACCGGGTCCTCGACGCCTTCTACGCCGGCGTCGTCGGCCGCTACTGGCCGCCGGAGCGCCGCTACGTCGAGGCGGGCTACCGGACCCTGCCGTTCCCACTCGAGGAACTGGCCGCGCCGCCGTTCGAGATCGTCACGGACTGGTCGCTCGGCCAGGCGATGGGCTACCTCGGCACCTGGTCGGCGGTCGACCGCTTCCGGGCGGCCGAGGGGCACGATCCGCTGCCGGCCGTCGCGGCCTCCCTGGCGCCGCTCTGGCCGCCCGGCGGGGCGCGACGTCTCCGTTGGGCAATTCACTTGCGTCTGGGGCGGGTAACACCCATATAGTGCCGGCGGCGGCCGTCCAGGCTGCAAGGAGGTCTCATGCGATCGATTCTGCGCGCCTCGTGGTGGGTTGCCGTCCTGTTGGGCGGTGCGCTGGTATCCGGCTGCGGCTACAACGACATCCAGACGCTCGACGAGCAAACCAAGTCCGGCTGGTCCGAAGTGCTGAATCAGTACCAGCGACGCGCCGATCTGATCCCCAACCTCGTGAACACCGTCAAGGGCTACGCGCAGCAGGAACAGGCGGTGCTGATCGGCGTCACCGAGGCGCGCGCCAAGGCGACCTCGATCAAGGTCGACGCGAACGACGCGGACTCGCTGAAGAAGTTCCAGCAGGCGCAGGGCGAGTTGTCGGGCGCGCTGTCGCGGCTGCTGGTGGTCACCGAGAACTATCCGCAGCTCAAGTCCGACCAGAACTTCCGCGACCTGCAGGCGCAGCTCGAGGGAACCGAGAACCGGATCACCGTCGCCCGCAAGCGCTACATCGACGCGGTGCAGAACTACAACGTCACCGTCCGGCAGTTCCCGGTGAACCTCACGGCGATGATGTTCGGCTACAAGGTGAAGCCGAACTTCACGGTCGAGAACGAGGCGCAGATCTCCAAGCCACCGACGGTCGACTTCGGCGCCGCGCCGGCGAAGCCGACCGGCTGATCGATGCCGGTGGGCCGTCCGCGCTCCGCGTTCCTCGCGCGCCTCGTCGGCGCGTTCGGCGCGCTCGCACTCGTCGCGGCGCTTGCGCCGGCGCGCGCCGAGGTCGCCGTGCCGCCGGTGGCCCGGGTCACGGACCTGACGGGTACGCTGACGGCGACGCAGCGCGCCGCCTTGAACGACAAGCTCGCGGCGTTCGAGGCCCGCAAGGGCAGCCAGATCGTCGTGCTGATGGTGCCGACGACGCAGCCGGAGGACATCGCCCAGTTCGGCATTCGCGTCGGCGACACCTGGAAGATCGGCCGCAAGAGCGTCGACGGCAAGAGCGTCGACGACGGCCTGATCCTGATCGTCGCCAAGGATGATCACCGCATGCGCATCGAGGTCGGGACCGGCCTCGAGGGCGCGGTCACGGACCTGGCGGCGAACCGGATCCTCGATGAGTACCTCCGGCCGAGCTTCCGGGCCGGTGACTTCTATGGCGGCATCGACCACGCCGTCGACCGGCTGATCGGGCTCGTCGACGGCGAGCCGCTGCCGCCGCCGCGGCAGGCACCCCAGCGCTCGGGCCGCGGCGTGCCGGGCTTCCAGGGCGTGCTGATGTTGCTGTTCGCGATCGCGTTCGTCGGCGGGCCGATCCTCCGCAGCCTCTTCGGCCGCCCGGTCGGGGCCGCCGCGACCGGCGGCGTCGCGGGCTTCCTCGCGTTTCTGCTGCTCGGAACCGTCGGCCTCGCGGCGGCCGCAGGCGTCCTCGCATTCATCATCGCGCTGATCGGCGGGCTCGGCGGCGGCGGCTGGACGACCGGCCGCGGCGGCTTCGGCGGCGGCGGCTTCGGTGGTGGTAGCTTTGGCGGGGGTGGTGGCTTCAGCGGTGGCGGCGGCGGCTTCAGTGGCGGCGGCGCCTCGGGGAGCTGGTAGGTGATCGACCGGATCATTCGGCTGGCGCGGCATCTGTGCGAGACGCGCTTCGCGGCCCGACGGCGCTTCACGCCCGCGGTGCTCGACCGCATCGAGGCCGCCGTCGCGAAGGCCGAGGGCGCGCACCAGGGCGAGCTCAGGATCGTCATCGAGACCGACCTCGACGCCTGGTCGATCCTCGCCGGCAAGGCGTCGCGGCAGCGCGCGCTCGAGGTGTTCGCGGGCTCGCGCGTCTGGGACACCGAATCGAACAACGGCGTGCTGATCTACGTGCTGTTCGCCGATCGCGCGGTCGAGATCGTCGCCGACCGCGGCTTCAACGGCCTGGTGACGCCCGCCGAATGGGCGGCGGTGTGCCGCGCGATGGAGACCGAATTCCGACAGGGGCGCTGGGAGCAGGGCGCCGTCGCCGGTGTCGAGGGCGTGGCGCGGCTGCTCGCCCGGCACTTTCCGGGCACGGGCAGTCAGGGCAATGAGCTTCCGGATCGGCCCGTTCTGCTGTAGCCGCCGGCTCGCGCCGGCGCTGCTGCTCGCCTCGCTCGCGGGTTGCTCGCTGCTGCGGCCGCCGCCGGCGCCGGCGCCCCCGCCCGCACCGGCGCTCCCGCCCGCACCGGTGCTCGAGCGCGCGGTCGCGACGCACCGGTTCACGTTCGATCCGGCCCGCGACGACGTCGTCGGCGTCGTGCAGGTGACCACGGCCGGGTCCGACGACACGCTGCCGGACATCGCCCGCCGCTTCAACGTCGGCTACGAGGAGATCGTGCGCGCCAATCCCGGCGTCGATCCCTGGCTGCCCGGCGCCGGACGCGACGTGATCGTGCCGACCCGCTTCGTGCTGCCCGACGCGCCGCGCGAGGGCCTCGTGATCAACGTCGCGGCGATGCGTCTCTACTACTTCCCGAAGCGCGCGAAGGGCGAGCCACAGACGGTCATCACGCACCCGATCGGCATCGGCAAGGTCGGCTGGCAGACGCCGGAAGGCGTGACGAAGATCGTCGCGCGGGTCAAGGATCCGATCTGGGTGCCGCCCGTGTCGGTGCGCAAGGAGCACCTCGAGAACGGCGATGTACTGCCGCCGAAGGTGCCCGCCGGCCCCGACAACCCGCTCGGCGCCTACATGTTCCGGCTCGGCTGGCCGAGCTACCTCGTGCACGGCACGAACAAGCCCTACGGCGTCGGCATGCGCTCGAGCCACGGCTGCGTGCGCCTGTACCCGGAGGACATCGCGATCCTGTACGACCTCGTGCCGATCGGCACGCCCGTGCGGGTCGTCAATCAGCCGTACCTGCTCGGCTGGGCGGGCGACACGCTCTATGTCCAGGCCTACGGCGCGCTCGAGGACGACAAGCGCGACTGGCAGCACGGACCGCAGTCGCTGCTCAAGAAGTCCGGCCGCTCGCCGCTCTGGCAGCGCATCAAGGCCCACGACGCCGACATCGACTGGCCGCGCGCCCGCGCGCTCGGCGACCCCGCGCGCGGGATCCCGGTCTCGGTGATGAAGCGCGACAGCGACGCGCTTGCCGCGACCGTGGCCGCGGCGCGCCGCGTGCGCAACGAGCTGCCGGAGGGGGCCACCTGGGACGGGAAGTCGGGCCTGCTGGTTGACGAAAAGCAGTTCGCCGAGATGATGGGCTCGCGCGAACCGCCAGTGGCGCCTGCTCCGCCACCGGCTGCGGCTCCCGCAGCGGCCCCCGCGGCACCCCCGCCGACCGGGCCGTCCGCGACCGGTGCCGCGAAGAGCACGCCGCGCTAAAAAAAGAGCCGGACCGGCCCCGCGGCCGGCCCGGCATCCCGCGCCGACGGGGGGAGACGACCGGCGCGGAGAGCGGTCGGACGGCGGCCGGGGGGGCGGCGCGCCATCCACGCGTACTGTGCCCCGCGCGTGTGACGGTGGATTGACGGTCCGGCGGATGCGCCGCGCGATCGCGCTACCAGAATGTCTCGCCCTGCGGCTGGCTCGAGGCCACCGCGACGATGCCGCTCGCGACCGCGCACAGCCGGCCCTCGGCGTAGAGCTCGGCCTCGGTGAACGCGAGGTGCGGCGAGCGCTTGAGGGCGACCGAGAGCACCTCGATCGGGGCCTCGAACGCCGGTCGCATCAGCTTGATCGAGAGCTCCACGGTGCCGGCGCGCTGGCCGCCGAACTGCACCGTCCCGGCGACGCCGAGCGCGAGGTCGAACAGGCCCGCGATCACCGCGCCGTTGATGGCGCGCGTGCCGAGCCCGCCGAGGTGCTGCTCGCCGACCTCCGCGAGGCCGATCCGCACGACCTGCGGGTCCTCGAGGTCGAGCCGCGCGCCCATCATGCGCATCGAGGCCAGGCCGTTCATGCGGGCGGCGAACTGCGCGCGGGCGGCCGCGTCGAGCGGGATGGGCTGCGCGCGGGCGCGCAGCGCCTCGGCGGCATCGTGGGCGGGCATGGCGGCTCCTCGTGGCGGGAGCACCGATGATAGGCCAACGGCGCCGCGCGCCGCGGCCGGGCGTCGCGGGCGACTGTCATACCAGCGTCATGCCGGGCCGATAGCGTGCGCGCGGCAATCGAGGGGCCGCATGCGCATCCTGATGGTCTCCGACGTCAGCTTCCCACGGGTCAACGGCGTGTCGACCTCGATTGCCACGTTCCGCCAGAGCCTCGCGGAGCTTGGCCACGAGTCGACGCTGGTCGCGCCCGCCTACCCGGCGGCGCCGGCCGAGGAGCCCGGCGTGATCCGGATCCCGTCGCGCGCGGTGCCGCGCGACCCGGAGGACCGGCTGATGGGCCGCGGACGCGTGGTCGCGCTCGCCGCCGAACTCACGCCGCGCGGCTTCGACATCGTCCACGTGCACACGCCGTTCGTGGCGCACTACGCCGGCATCGCGCTCGCGCGCCGCCTCGGCGTGCCGGTCGTCGAGACCTACCACACGTTCTTCGAGGAGTACCTGCACCACTACGTGCCGTTCCTGCCGCGTGCCGCGATGCGATTCCTCGCGCGCCGCTTCAGCGTCTCGCAGTGCGCCGACGTTGACGCGCTGATCGTTCCGACCGCGCAGATGCTGGCGGTGCTCCGCGGCTACGGGGTGGCCGCGCGCGCCGAGGTGCTGCCGACCGGCATCGACCTCGGCCGGTTCCGCGGCGGCGACGGCGCGGCGTTCCGTCGCCTGCACGGCATTCCCGCCACCCGGCCGGTGCTCGTTCACATCTCGCGGGTCGCCCACGAGAAGAACATCGACTTCGTGCTCGAGGCGCTTGCGCGCGTGCGGCGCGACGTGCCCGACGTGCTGCTCGTGATTGCCGGCGAGGGGCCGGCCCTCGCGCACCTGCGGCGCCTCGCGGGGCGCCTCGGCCTCGACGGCCACGTGCTGTTCGTCGGCTACCTCGATCGCGGCCACGCACTGCTCGACTGCTATCGCGCCGGCGACGCGTTCGTGTTCGCCTCGCGCACCGAGACCCAGGGACTCGTGTTGCTCGAGGCGCTGGCGCTAGGCGTGCCGGTCGTCTCGACGGCGGTGCTCGGCACCGCCGACGTGCTCAAGGGCGTTACCGGCGCGGTCGTCGCACCGGACGACGTCGGCGGCTTCGCCGCCGCCGTGACGCGGGTGCTCACCGACGGCGCCCTCCGGCAGCGGCTTGCGGACGCGGCGCCGGCCGACGCGGCCGCATGGTCGGCGGGGGCGATGGCGGAGCGCCTCGTCGCGCTCTATCGCGAGGTGATCAGCGCGGCGGCGGCGCGTTATAGTGAAGGCCCCGCCCAGCTCAGCCCCGAACCGACATGCCCACCGAGTGGCTCCGAGTGATGCTCGATGAGGTCGCGCGCAAGCGTCGCGAGGCCGACGCCGCCCGTGCCGAGGCGCGGGCGCGCGCTGCCGCGGTCGCGCGTCCCGCGCCGCCGACGGCGCCGCGACCCGCCGCGCGCTGAGCGCCGCAGGAGGTGAAACCCCTAGTGCCGCCCGGGTTCCGGGTGCCGTGTGCTAATCTCGCGGGCACACGCTTAGGGGACATCCGGGTTGCGAGAACGACAAGTACCCGGTTTTCAAGTTGCTGTTGAGGTTGGCGCCGGGCAGTCCATCGCCCGCGTCGACACGGCCACCGTCGCCTTCATCGGTCGGGCGCTGCGCGGCCCGGTCAACCGCCCCGTCACGATCGGCACGTTCGCCGAGTTCCAGGCCGTGTTCGGCGGACTCTGGCAGCCGAGCACCCTCTCATACGCCGTCGAGCAGTTCTTCGAGAACGGCGGCCGCCACGCGCGCGTCGTCCGCGTCGTCAACGGCGGCCGGGCCGCGACGCTGACGCTGTCCGCCGGGAGCGGCGCGCTGACGCTCGAGGCGCTGTGTCCCGGCACGCGCGAGTTCCTGCGTGCCGCGGTCGACTACGACAATCTCGCCGCCACCGAACACGACAAGTTCAACCTCGTCGTCCAGCGCGTACGCGCGCCGGGCTCGGAGCACGTCGAGGACCAGGAGATCTACCCGAAGCTCTCGATCGACCCGAATTCGCCGCGGCACGTCGCGCCGATGCTCGCCGACTCGGCGCTCGTGCGACTGCGCGGCGCGGTGCCGCCCGAGCGCCCGGCGCCCACCCACCGCGGCGACGGCCGCACCTTCGCGGCCTACGCGAGCTCCAATCCCGACGGCGACGACGGCGGGCCGCTGACCGATTACGACGTCATCGGTTCCGCGACCGAGCGGACCGGCGTGTTCGCGCTCGGCGACGGCGACCCGTTCAACCTGCTGTGCATTCCGCCGCTGGCGCGCGAGCACGCGCTCGGGCCGAGCGCGCTGCTCGTGGCCGCACGGGTGTGCCGCGAGCGGCGGGCGTTGCTGATCGTCGACCCGCCGGCCGGCTGGACGACGCCGGGGGCCGCGCTCGAGGGCATGCGCGACTTCGAGTTCGCGAGCGACAACGCGGTCATGTACTTCCCGTGGATCCAGGCCTACGACCGGCTGCGTGGCCGCTTCGAGAGCTTCGCGCCGGGCGCCGCGGCCGCCGGGATGCTCGCGCGGCTCGAGGCCGAGCGGCCGTTCTGGGCGCCGACCGAGGCCGAGGACGGGCCGCTGCGGCCGGGGCTGCGGCCCGCCTGCGCGGTGTCGGACGAGTGGCGCGAGCGCCTCGCGAACGCCGGCGTCAACACGCTTCAGGCGGTGCGCGCGCGCCGCGCGGTCGCGAGCCGTACGCTGGCGGGGCCTCGTGCCAGCACGCCCGACTGGCGCTACCTCGGGCTGCGCCGCCTCGCGCTGTTCGTCGCCGACAGCGTCGAGCGCGGCACGCGCTGGGTCTTGTTCGAGCGGCCGGGGCCGGCGCTCTGGTGGCGGGTCGAGCGCCAGGTCGCGGACTTCCTGCGGGAGCTCGAGGGCGACGGCGCGTTCCCGAGCCGGCCGACGGGGCAGGCGTGGTTCTCGATCTGCGACCAGCGCGTCAACCCGCCGCGCCAGCTGCGCGAGGTGCGCCTGCTGTTCGGCTTCGCGGCACTGCGCGAGGGCGAGTGGCACTGCTGGCTCGTGACCCACGGCGCGCACGGCAGCCGCATCCAGCCCGTGAGCCTCAACCGCCTGCAGTCGGCCGGCGGCCGCCCGCCGCTGGATCCGGAGTTCGACGTCGAGACGGTGCTGCAGGAGCATTTCCGCCGCTGATCGGCGGTCGCCGCGTTGTCGTCAGCCGCCGGACTTCGCCCCGCTCGCGGCGCCGAAGCCGCCGCCGCCCGGCGTCTCGATCGCGATCTGGTCGCCCGCGGCTACCGCGGCTGCCGCGGTCGCGCCGAGCGCCTCGCGCGTGCCGTCGCGTCGCAGCAGCGTCGTCCGACCGCACGCCCCGTCGTCGCCGCCCTCGAGGCCGCGCGGGGCGAGCCGGCGGTGGTTCGACAGGATCGCAGCCGCGAGCGGGCGCAGGAACTCGATGCGACGCACGAGCCCGTCGCCGCCGCGATGGCTACCGGCTCCGCCCGATCCGCGCCGGTAGCGGAACTCGCGCAACAGCACCGGCAGCCGTCCCTCCAGCACCTCGGCGTCGGTCAGTCGCGAGTTCGTCATGTGCGTCTGCACGCCGCTCGCGCCGTCGAAGTCGGGGCCGGCGCCGGAGCCGCCGGCGATCGTCTCGTAGTACTGGCAGTCGGCGTCGCCGAAGGTCAAGTTGTTCATCGTGCCCTGCGAGTCGGCGAGCACGCCGAGCGCGCCGTACAGCAGGTCGACGATGCACTGCGAGGTCTCGACGTTGCCCGCCACCACCGCGGCGGGAGGTTGCGGGTCGAGGAGCGAGCCCGGCGGGATCACGAGCTCGAGGGGGGCGAGGCAGCCCTCGTTGAGCGGGATGTCGGTATCGACGAGCGTGCGCAGCACGTACAGCACCGCCGCCGTGCAGACCGCGCGCGGCGCGTTGAAGTTGCCGGCGGACTGAGCCGAGGTGCCGGTGAAGTCGACGCGCGCGGCGCCGCTCGCGGCGTCGACCTCGAGCGTCACCACGAGCCGCTCGCCGCCGTCGAGCTCGCGCGCGCGCCGCACCGGCCCGCGGCCGGCGATCGCGAGCGC
>JBBINS010000073.1:0-13390 GCA_037443765.1 Gammaproteobacteria bacterium | reverse complement strand
TCCGTCTCCCGTGAGGAGCTGCTGCGCGACTGGGTGCTTGTCCATGAGATGACGCATCTCGCACTTCCGGAGGTCGGGAGGGCCCACGCCTGGCTTGCCGAAGGGCTGGCGACGTACGTCGAGGGCGTCGCACGCGCCCAGGCTGGAAATCTGGACGCGACCGAGCTCTGGCAGGAGGACGTCGCCTCGATGCCGAAGGGCATGCCGCAGGCGGGCGACGAGGGCCTCGATCACACCCACACATGGGGCCGGACCTACTGGGGCGGCGCGATCTTCTGCCTGGCGGCGGACGTCGGTATCCGCGAACGCTCGGGGAACAGGCGCGGCCTTCAGGACGCGCTCCGGGCGATCCTGCGGGCGAGCGGCGGCATGGCCGCGAGCTGGCCGATCGAACGCGTCTTCGCGACCGGCGACGCGGCGACCGGTACGAGCGTGCTGGCCGACCTCTATGAATCGATGCGTGATTCGCCGAAGGCGCCGGACCTTCCGAGCCTGTGGCGGCGCCTCGGCTTGTCGGTCGAAGGTGACGTCGCCCACCTCGACACGGACGGCCAACCGGCGGAGATCCGCGCGGCGATCACTCGTCCGTCGACGGCGGGACCGTGGCCGCCACGCGAGTCGCCCGCGCGGCCCTGATCGCGCCATCGATTCGCACCTCGCGCGGCATCGCGGCAGCACGAACCCAGTCCGGGCAACCGGATTCGGCCGGCGAGCCTGGACGGCTGCGCGATGCGGGACGGGGCGGGGGCTTGCGTGGTGACCGGAGCGGCGACGAACGTATCCGGTCCGACGCAGGTCCCGACGATTCCGGCGACGCAGACGCCCTGCGAGTCTCGTCGGCGCGTCGGCGGCGCCTGCGCCGCCCGGGCCACGTCAGCCGTCCGTCACCGCGTTGCGAAGGTCCGAATCGCCTCGACTGCGGCGTCGAGCTCGGCCTCGGTATTGTAGTAGTGCGGCGACAGACGGATGGCGGACGAGGCGTGCTTGTCGTCCATGTCGATCACCGCGTAGTCGCGAAGTGCGGCGGACGTATTGATCCCTCGCTCCCGCAGCTCCCGCACCAGCTCGCCGGCGGCCCTGCCCGCAACCTCGACCGTAACGATCGCCGCCAGCTCCGCACCACGGTCCAGCACCCGCAGGCCCGGCAGCGGCGCGAGCGCCGCGCGGAGCCGCGCAGCGAGCGCCCGGGCGCGGAGCCCGCAGCGCTCGATGCCGGCCTCGGACGCATAGATCGCGGCGGCGCCCAGGCCGAGCACGAGCGCGTACGAGAACTCCCAGTTCTCGAAGCGACGGGCATCGGGCGCGAGCGCGAAGCTATCCGCGGATTTCCACAGGCCGCCGCGCATGTCCACCAGGAGCGGATAGAGGCCGCGGTCGAGTGCGCGATCCGACACGTACAGGAATCCGATGCCGCGCGGGCCGCGCAGGAACTTTCGACCCGTGGCCGAGAGGAAATCGCAGCGCAGGCGGCGGACGTCGACCGGCAGCTGACCGACGGCCTGGCAGGCGTCGACGAGATACGGCACGTCGGCCGCCATAGCAATCTCGCCGAGCGCCTCGACCGGCTGGATCAGCCCGGAATTCGTCGGTACCCAGGTGACCGCGAGCAGGCGGACGCGGCGGTCGCCGAGCAAGGTGCGAACCGACTCGGGATTCGCGCCCCCGCTCGCGAGGTCCTCGGCGCGGCGGATCTCCACGCCGCGGCGCTGTGCGAGGGACAGGTAAGCCAGCTGGTTCGAGATGTAGTCGTTGCGCGTCGTGACGATCACGTCGCCGGGCTGGAAGTCGAACGCCGACAAGGCCTGAAAGAACGCGACGGTCGCGTTCTCCACGATCGCGACGTTGCGCGGAGTCGCGTTCAGCAGCGTGGCGATCGCGTCGTAGGCGCTGCGTATCCGCGGCGCCGCCTCGTCCTCGCTCTCGTAGCCGCCGAGAACCGCCTCGCGCTCGAGGTGCGACTGCATCGCGGACAGGACCGGCGACGGCACGAGGCCCGCACCGGCGTTGTTGAGGTGGATGCGGCGTGCGGTGCCTGGCGTGTCGGCGCGCCACTTCTGAAGTTGCGCGTCCATCAGGGGACCTCCGGGAGCACGTTCGGTGTGGGGCACGCTCAAGCGTACCCGGTCGCGCGGCGGCACTGAACCGCCGCCGCTTCACGAGGCGGTCCCGGGGCCGGCCGGCCGCTGCGGCCGCGCTACGCCGGTGCCCGCCCGGGGGCGACGTTGCCGAGCGGCGTCGTGACCTGCACGCTCGTGCCGCGCCCGGGTCGCCGCACGTTCGAAAACGTCCCGCCGATCATCCGCGCGCGGTATTCCATCAGTCGCAACCCGAGTTCGACTTCGGGCCCCCGCCCAGGGTCGTCGCCATCGCCGTCGCCGCCGACCGTCAGGACGATCGCCCCGTCGTGCGTACGCAGGGCGACGTCTACTCTCGTGGCGCCGCCTTGCCGCAGTGCGCGCGAGACCGCCTCCTGCGCGATCCGGTACAGGTGATCGGCGGCCGCGTCGCCGACAACCCGGTCGTCGAATTGCGAGTCGACGTCGACCAGCGCCGATGGCGTGGCGCCGGGCTCAGTCGCGAGCCGCAGCAGCGCGTCGCGCAGCGATCCCCGCACGACGTAGAGGGGCGACAAGCCGCGCGCGAGGTCGCGGGCGCTGCGGATCGCCTCGCCCACGAGCCCGGCGATGGCCAGCAGGGTGTCCTGCTGCGACTTCGGGTCGGCGCTTGGCCGCGTCGCGGCGCTCTGCAGCATCATCGCGATGCCCGTCAGCTGTTGCCCCACGCCCTCGTGGATGTCGCTCGCGAGCCGTACGCGTTCCTGGTTCGCGACCTCCAGCACGTCGCGCTCCAGCGCCCGCTGCGCGGAGATGTCGGACACGATCAAGGCGAGCCCGGCGATGTTCGGGTTCGCGAGCTGGTTCGCGCCCGACAGCCTGAGTACGCGCTGCCGGCCGGGACTTGCCGCCAGCACGGCTTCCAGCGACGCGGGCGCGGCGGGGTCGGCGACCAGTCGATCGATGAATCCGCGGATCGCGCTCTCGTGGGCGGCACCGAGCACGAGCGCGGCCGGCTGTCCGAGGGCCCGTTCCGGCGCCATCCCCAGCACCGAGGCGGTGGCCGGGCTCGCGAACGTGATCGTTCCGGCGGCATCGACGACCAGAAACGCGTCCGCGGACTGCCGCACCAGCTCCGTCAAACGGGCGTCGGCCGCGCGCAGTGCGAGCGCGCGGTTCAACGCCTCGAGCTCAGCCCTCACCGAGGCCTGCCGCGTCGTCAGCAGCGCGGCGACCAGTACGACGAGGCCGACGAGGATCCACGTGTCGGCGGTGCGCGAACTCGCGGCCGATATGGCGACGAGCGCGATCGCGAGCAGCGCCGACAGCGTCGGAAGAAAGGTATAGGCGCGCTGCTCGGCACTGGCCGATTCCGGTTCCACGCCGGTTCGGTGCGGCGCAATCGCCGCGGCGCACACGATGAACGTGAAGCAGAATACGTCGCCGAAGTTGTAATAGAGGCCGAAGAAATCCAGGTTCGTCAGCCAGTTCGCGAGCCAGGCGATCTCCCAGACCGCGTCGGCGAGTCCGGCCGCGAGCAGCAGCATCGGGATGGGCGGTCGACGAGCGCCGGGCAGGCGAAGGTAGACGAGCGCTGCCATCGTCAGCAGCATCGCGAGACTGATCGCGTACGAGCCGCCGAACAGCAGGCCCACCGGCCGGCTCTGCCGCGGCGGGTTGAACGGACCGAGCAGCGTTGCCCAGAACGTGCCGAGCAGTGCGACGAGAATCGTCACCGCGTCGAGCCACGTGCGGGCGCTTCGGAACGAGCCGCCGAGGCGAACAAAGGTCACCGCATAGGCGACCGTCAGCAACGCGTAGTCGAAGACGTAGCAGGCGTCGGCGAAGGAAAGGAGTCGGTTGCTTCCGACCGGTCGCCACTCGTTCCAGACGACGTTCGCGACGAGGCTCATGATGCTGAAGGCGCACACGAGCGTCCAGATCGTGGCCGTGTGGCCGCGCGTGCCGCGCCGCCCGGCTGCGACGGTCGCAGACAGCGCGATCGCGAGCACCTGGACGGGGACGGCGGCCCAGTTGGCGAACCAGCGCCAGCTCGCGGGCGATCTCGGCAGGACGCCGACGACGGCGCAGGCCGCCAGCGCATAGAGGATTGCGACGACCGCGACGACGCGCTTGAGCCGATCGACGTCGCGCAGTCCGGCCGGCAGGGCGGGTGGGCCCGGGCTGTCGCTCACGAGTGGCCGGCGCTCCGGTACGGGCGGCAGCGCTGCTCGCGCTCCATGCCAGCAGGTCGCAGCGGGTGGTGATCAGGACCTCTCGCTCGGAAGAGGCGCCAGTAAGGCGTGTCAGCCGCACCCTCTGGCACCGTTATACCGTATCGGGGCGGCGCTCGACACTGAGCGACCCGGGGGCGGTGGCATGGCGCGTGGACGGCTGCGTCGGCGTCGCGCACCACGAGCGCGATGCCAGGCGGCTGCGTACCTAGCGGCTCGCTTTTCGGTCGACGGCCGTGAGCTCGACCTCCACGACGTACGATGGCGTGTAGAGCCGCTGGATCTGGACCCACGTTGCGGCCGGGAACTCCGCGCCGTAATACGCCTTGCGCAGGTCCTTGTGCTGAATGAACGCATCGAGGTCGGTCGCATAGACGACTTCCCGGACGACGTCGGCGTAGCTGAGCCCGTGCTGTTGCAATACCTTCCCGAGCCGCCCGTAGATCGAGCGTACGGCGCTTGGCATGTCTCCCTGCGCTGCCGTCCCGGACAGATACAACACATTGCCCACCCGGACGGCCCGGCAGTAGCCGATGTCGCCTTCGGAGGTGGCGTTCTCGTGGTAACACTGCTTTTCCGGCGGCGGCCGGACGGTCGCGCAGCCGGCGAGGGTGGCTGCGAGCAGAGCGACGGCAAGTAGGTTCTTCATGGTTGCGATGTCTCCTCCGTTGAAGCCCCGGTTCGAGCCGCCGGGAGCGTGCGCCAGCGGTGCCGATACCCAACCGAGACGTCTCGGGGACCGTGGAGCGGTACTCTCGCACGAGGCCGAGCCCCGACGGTTTCCGGCGGTCGCCGGGCCGCGGTCCGCAGGCGAGGCGGCGCCACGGCGCGCTGTGCAGCGACAACACCGTCGATTCGCGGACCTGCGACGACCCCATCAGCCCGATCGATGAGATCCGTCGTTCCGTGCGCTCGTCGAGCAGTTCGAGAATGGTGCGATCTGTGGGGCTCTTCCTGATGCGGCCGGAGACCCGCGCCGCGCCTTCCGGCCGCCTGTCGCGGCATTGGAAGCAGCCGCCGTCGTGGTGCCGCTGGACGCCCGTGACGTCGGCCGACGCGTCGAACTCCGGCGCGTCGGTCAGCAATGCGTCGAGCTCGGCGGCGGAGAGGAGCAGGACGGCGCGGCCGACGAACGGGATGCAAGGAAGCTCGCTCATCCCGTGAATCCGAAACACCTGGCTTTCATAACGGGGGCCACGATAGGACGCCTGACGCTGGCCGCACGGTGGGACGAATCTACCAGCGTCATCGGGGCCTGGCTCGTGCGGTTGCGCCGCATTGGCAACGCCGGCGTGTGTCTATCGGCCGGCGCTAATCGGCGGCCTCGACGAGACGGCTCGACTTCCCGATGATCCAGGCGATTCCGAAGCCGCCCTGCCAGTAGCTCTGACGGCGGACGAGCGGGCTCGGCAGGAAGGCGGCGCCGGCCAGTGAGTCGTAGCGGGCGAAAGCAAACACCCAGAAGTTCGGGAATCGCCTGGTCGCCGATGCCCACAGTTCGGTCCCGGAGTAGCCGCCCACGGCCTGGTAGGCGGGCCGGGTTGCAGTCGCGTAGGCGGGCGCGACGCTGTAGAAGTGGCGGTGGTAACCGGCGTCCGCATACAGCGGACCGACGTCGACGCTGCCGTCCCAGCCGCTGCGGCCGCCGATGTCCGTGACGTCGAGATCGAGGCACGGCGCCGCTAACCAGCCCACCGCGCGTGGTCGGGACTCGATGGTCATCGAGCGTCGGACGGGCAGATTTGCGTCGAGCCGAACGCGCTCGTCGGCGCTGCGCCAGAGGTGGACATCGAGCTCGGGCCCCACCTCGAAGGTCGGCTCGAGGTCGGGCATCCCGGCCCTCGCTTCGTTGCGGCGGCTCGTGACCGGTGTCGTCGCGCTGACGCTGACCTTGAACTCGGCCAGCCGGTTGTCGAAGAACTCGCCGCGCACGCCGTCGCGGTCGGCCTTCATAAACTGGCCGCGGTAGACGACGTAGGGCACCGGGACCAGGTAGCCGTGTCCGGTGTCGGCGCCGCGATAGTCGGAGAACCCCAGCGCGCCGACCCCGAGCCCGGCCTCCCACAGCGGCTTCTCGTCGCCGCGGCTGGCGGACGCGCCGACGATGCAGCAGCCCGCCGCCAGCAGGGCGACCAGATGGCGGCGGCGAGCGTGCACGTCATTCACGTCTGCGCACATCGAGGGAGACGGCGGTCCGCTCCGGGCGCGGGAAGGTACTCTGAAGTTACTTCGAATCCGCGCGGACCGACAGGGGCGGAATCCGCGGGGTGCGAGGTCGCCTGCGCCGTCGCGACCGGCCAGGGGTCTCGATGAGACCCCTGGCGGGCGGCGGCCGCGATCGCGCGCGTCGCGCGCCGGTCAGGTCGCCGCGGCGGGCTTCGCGGCGGCGGCGATGACCTCGTCCGCGACCTGGCGCGGTACCGGGTCGTAGTGCGAGAACTCCATCGTGTAGGAGGCGCGGCCGCTCGTCATGCCGCGCAGCTGCCCGATGTAGCCGAACATCTCCGACAGCGGCACGGTCGCGACGACCGCGATGTTGGTGCCACGCTCGAGCTGGTCCTGGATCGAGCCACGACGGCGGTTCAAGTCGCCGATGACGTCGCCGAGGTAGTCGCCCGGCGTGACGGTCTCCACCTTCATCACGGGCTCCAGCAGGATCGGTCCCGCCTTGCGGACGGCCTCGCGGAAGCAGGCCTTCGCGGCGATTTCGAACGTCAGCGCGTTGGAGTCGACGTCGTGGTAGCTGCCATCCTCGAGCGTCGCGCGGAAGTCGACGGTCGGGTACTTCGCGAGCACGCCATCCTCCTTCTGCATCTTCAGGCCCTTCTCGACCGCGGGGACGAACTCACGCGGCACCGAGCCGCCCACGGTCTCGTCGACGAACTCGAAGCCCGCGCCGCGCTCGAGCGGCTCGAACTTGATCCAGACCTCGGCGAACTGGCCCGAGCCGCCGGTCTGCTTCTTGTGGATGTACTGCTCGGTCACGGTCTTCGTGAACGTCTCGCGGTAGGCGACCTGCGGCTCGCCCATGACGCCTTCGACGTTGAATTCCGTGCGCATGCGATCGAGCGTGACTTCGAGATGCAGCTCGCCCATGCCACGCAGGATCGTCTGGCCGGTCTCACGATCGGTCTCGAGGTGCAGCGAGGGATCGGCGCGGACCATCTTGCCGAGCGCGCTGCTGAACTTCTCCTGCTCGCCCTTCGCCTTCGGCTTGACCGAGACGCTGATGACCGGGTCCGGGAAACGCATGCGCTCGAGCACGACCGCCGCGGCGGAGTCGCACAACGTGTCGCCCGTTTCGGTCTCGGCGAGCGACACGAGCGCGACGATGTCGCCGGCGCGGGCCTCCTCGACGGGGTTGGCGTCCTTGGCGAACATCTCGACCATGCGGCCGATCTTCTCGCGCTTGCCGCGCGTGGAATTCAGTACCGACGCGCCCTTGGTCAGCACGCCCGAGTAGACGCGGATGAAGGTCAGCGCGCCGTAGACGTCGTTGATGACCTTAAAGGCCAGCGCCGAGAACGGCTCGTCGTCCGAGCACACGCGTTCGCCGATCGGGCTGCCGTCGGCGTCCACGGTCTTGATCGAGGGAACGTCGGTCGGGGCGGGCAGGTAGTCCACCACGGCGTCGAGCACCTGCTGCACGCCCTTGTTCTTGTACGAGGAGCCGCACAGCACGATCGTGAAGGCCGAATTCAGCGTGCCCTTGCGCAGGCACGCGCGCAGCGTTTCGGTCGACGGCATCGCGCCGTCGATCAGGTGGGCGTGCATCGCGTCGTCGTCCTGCTCGAGGCAGGTGTCGACGAGCTCGGTGCGGTACTGCTCGGCCTTCTCCAGCAGCTGCCGGTCACTCGGCACCGTGATGCCGAGCTTGTCGGCGAGGTCGGGCGTCACGTCGAGCACCTGCCACTCGGAGTCCTTGTCGTCGGAATCCCAGACCAGCGCCTTCATCTCGACGAGGTCGATCATGCCCTTGAAGTTGTCCTCGGAGCCGATCGGCAGCTGCACCGGCAGCGGGCGAGCGCCGAGCCGCTTCTTGATCATGTCGACGCAGCGCACGAAATTGGCGCCGCTACGGTCCATCTTGTTGACGTAGCAGATGCGCGGCACGTTGTAGTTGTCGGCGAGGCGCCAGTTGGTCTCGGACTGCGGCTCGACACCGGCGACGCCGTCGAACACGACCACCGCGCCGTCGAGAACGCGCAGCGACCGGTTGACCTCGATCGTGAAGTCGACGTGCCCCGGAGTGTCGATCAGGTTGATCTTCTTGTCGCGCCAGAAGGCCGAGACGGCGGCGCTCTGAATCGTGATCCCGCGCTTCTGCTCCTGCTCGAGGTAATCCGTCGTCGTCGAAGTCTTGAGGTCCTTCGTGTCGTGGATATCGATGATCGTGTGCTTGCGCCCCGTGTAGTAGAGGATCCGCTCGGTGGTCGTCGTCTTGCCGGCGTCGACGTGGGCGATGATTCCGATGTTGCGGATGTCAGCAAGGGCAGTAGTGCGGGGCATGGCAATATTCCGTGACGGTTCAGGGTCCGACCAATGAGGGCTGGGGCCAAGGCGCGCGCCGCCCGCCCTGTCCCCGAGGGGACAAGGCTGGACCGGGCGTGGAGATGACCCAACGGGCGCGGATTCTGCCATCCCTTGGGGTCCGCGGCGCGGATTTCGGTGCCCCGGCGCGCGAACCCCTTGCAATCCGGTCCGGAACCCGATTATTCGTGTCGCGCCGGTGGGTTGCGTGCCGGGAACTGTCAAATACGGATGCTGCCGGCGGGGCATGAGCCCGCCGCGGTCGGGTCCGGCCGCGGGTCCCGGTCTTGCAAGCGCGTTTTCGGGGCCCACATGGACCGGATGCGGCCGGTCGGGGAGCACCCGACCCGGACACGCGGTGTGTCGGGGGCAGCCCCGGCGGTCAATTCAGTGCCCCAGCCAGGAGACGCCGGATGCCGGATGCGGCCGATCGATCGGAGCGGATGCGTCGCGAACGAATGGGCGATTCGCCCCTCTGGAGCGGTGCGGGCTTCCGGAACGTGCACCCGATCCTCCCCGGCCTCCGCAGCCGCGACGTGCCGCCGCCCACGCTCCGGGAGTTCTTTGCGGAACGCGGCCGGCGGGTGCCCGGTGCCTCGCTGCCGTCGACCGACCCGCGGGAGGCCTGGAGGCGGGCGCCCGGGAGCGGGCTTCGGGCCACTTGGCTCGGACACTCCACGGTACTCCTCGAAATCGACGGCGCCCGCATCCTGACCGACCCTGTCTGGGGCCCGCGGGCCTCGCCGACGCGGTTCCTCGGCCCCAAGCGCTTCCAGCCGGTTCCAGTCTCACTCGCGCAGCTGCCGCCGGTCGATGCGATCGTGATCTCCCACGACCACTACGATCATCTCGACTACCCGACGATCCGCGCGCTCCGGCGATCGAATGTGCCATTCGTCACGACGCTCGGGGTTGGGGCCCATCTGGAGCGATGGGGCATTCCTGCGGGGCGTATCACGGAGCTCGACTGGTGGCAGACCCACCGCGTCGCCGGCACGGGGGTCGAGGTGACCGCGGCGCCTGCGCAGCACTTCTCCGGGCGCGGCCTGCGGGACCGCAATGCGACCCTCTGGGCCTCGATGGCGATCCGCGGCCCGCGCCATGCGGTCTTCTTCAGCGGCGACACCGGTCTGACGACGGAGTACGCCGCTATTCGCGAGCGGCTCGGGCCGTTCGACCTCGTGATGCTCGAGATCGGCGCGTTCCACCCGTCGTGGGGCGACATTCACCTCGGGCCCGACAACGCGCTGGAGGCGCACGCGCTCCTCGGTGGCGGCGTCCTGCTGCCGGTGCACTGGGGCACTTTCGCCCTCGCGATGCACGACTGGGACGATCCGATCGAGCGACTGGTCGCGCAAGGCGCGAAGCGCGACGTGCAGCTCCTGCTACCGCGGCTCGGTGAGTCCGTGGAGCCGCAGCAGCAGCGTCGGCTGTTGCCATGGTGGCGCGAGGTCGCGTCGGCCTCCCGGTTCGCCAGCGTCGATTCCGTCGAACAGCAGGCGGCGGCCGCGCCGAAGCCCGCCCCGATCGATTGACCGGCGTTCCGGCCGAAGCGGCTTCGGAACACGATGCCGGTACGGCCACCGCGCGCCGCGCGCGGGGCCTGCCGGCCGGTTCGGCACCGGTCGACTACCGAACCGGTGTGGGCCCGTGCTGGCGCGACAGGTAGTCGGCGAGCCCGGAAGCCTCGTCGGGCTTGAGACTCCTGAGCAGGGCCGCGAAGTTCTCGTCGACGCCGCGCCGGTGGAGCGCCGATATCCGCTCCATCTGGCTGAGCAGATAGGCGAAGTTCTGGTTTCTGACCGACGGCACGAACCCCTCGTCGTCGCCGCCTGCGTCGTCGTGGTGACAAGAGGCGCACAGGATCCGGTAGGTCGCCTCGCCGAGCGCGAGATGCCGGCCCGCGCCCGTCTGCGGATGCGACGGGAGACGAGCGCCACCGAGGTAGGCTGCGATGTCGGCCCACGCCTGCGGCTCGTGAAGATCCGCAGCGGACATCGCGTGACGCATGTTGACGCTCTCGCGCTCCTCGTCGGAGAGCGTGGCGAGCTGCCGGACCAGATAGGTGGGCCGCTGGCCGGCCAGCACCGGAACGCGGGGATTGACGTCCCCTCGGCCCCCCGCACCGTGGCAACGCGCGCAGTTGCGGTCGAATCGCGCGTGGCCGCTCTTAGGATCGGGAGTCAACGCGAGCGCGGTCTGCGTCCGCGATTCGAGCGCCGCTTCCGCGGCGCGCGCGACCGGGGCGCCCGGGACGACAGCGAACGCGATCGCGCCCACGGCGACCGTCCAGCGCGCGACGCGACGCCGGGACGCGCGGTGGCACTGCGCCGTCGGCGTCACGGTGGCCGGCCAGCTCGTGTGGTCGCGTCCGCTGCGCGGCGTGGCGGCGGGTACGATGTTCGGTCGGTGCGTGGCCATGGGATCGACCGGTACCTTCGGTTGCTTCAAATGGACTGACTGAACGACGGTGCCGTTTCGGCGACGTCGCCACGCGACGACCGCCGCGCCGGGCGACGCATACCCACGGCAAGCCTGCCACGCGTCATCGTGGCACCCGCGCCGTGGCGAAGTTACTCGCGCAAGCACGGATAGACAGAGCCTGCGGCGCGGCCGCTGGCCCGCCCGGCCAGCGAGGCCCGGGGGTCGGCGAGGCGGTCAGCGGTCCTGAGGCGCCGCGATCGTGATTCCCCAGACCTCGGCGACGAGCGTCGGCAGGGTGAGGCCGGCAGCGCCGCGCAGCGAGTAGGTGACCAGATCGTCGATCTCGGTCGGGTTGACGTTCACCTGGATCGTCGTTGCGCCGGCACGCACGGCGACGGCGGTCAGCGACGCGGCGGGCTGCACGAGGGAGGACGTGCCGACACACAGGAACGCGTCACAGCGGCCGGCTGCGTCGACTGCCGCGCGCCACTCCGCCACCGGAAGTTCCTCGCCGAACCAAACGACGCCCGGCCGGATCCGTCCGCCGCACGCACGACAGCGCGGCGGCTCGATCCGCTGGCCGTCGGAAGCGGGCGCGGGTGCCCCGTCGGCGAACGCATGCGACTGCCGGCACACCGCGCAGTAGGGCCTTGCGAGCCGGCCGTGCAGATGCAGGACCGCTGCGCTGCCAGCGCGTTCGTGCAGGTCATCGACGTTCTGCGTGACCAGCGTAAACTCCGGCACGATCGCGGCCATGGCGGCGATCGCGCGGTGCGCGGGGTTCGGGATTGCGCGCGCGACCGCCTGACGGCGCCATTCGTACCACCCCCACACGAGCGACGGGTCCTGCTCGTACGCCTCCGGAGTCGCGAGCCGCATCGGATCGAAGCGTTCCCAGATCCCGGTCTGCCTGTCCCGAAACGTCAGTACGCCGCTTTCGGCCGACACGCCGGCGCCGGTGACGACCACGACCCGCCTGGCGGCCCGCAGCTCGGCGACGAGCGCCTCGTTGCCGCCTCCCATGGCCTGTCACACCGTCTGTCGCGCGCCGTTTGACCGGGCGGTAGCGCCAGCGGACACCAGCATCGTGCCGTCAGCGCCGCAATGCGGACAGCGACGCACGGATCCGTTGCTCGATGACGCCGAGGTCGGGCTCGCCCCGGAACCGCCCCACGATCCGGCCTGCCGGGTCGATGAGGAATGACAGCGGCAGTCCGAGCACGCCGCCGAACTGCTCCGCGAGTGGCGTGTCGCCCATGACGATCGGGTAGCTGAGGCCGAGGTCCCTGACGAACGTCGCAACCGCCGACACGTCGTCGTCCATCGAGATGCCGAGGATCTGAAGTCCCTGCGGACCGTACCGACGTTGCCATTCGGAGAACCGTGGCGCCTCGACCCGGCACGGCTCGCACCACGTCGCCCAGAAGCTCAGCAGCACGAGCTTGCCCCGGTAGTCACGCAGCCGGACCGGATGGCCCGCGATGTCGACCCGCGCGAAGTCGGGAGCCCGCTCCGGCACGATGCGCGATGCGGCCGGCTCCGCAGTACCGGGCGCAGCGGGCGCGCCGTGCGCGTGGGGCGCCGCCGCCGGCAGGACGAGTCCGATGGCGACGGCCGCCGCGGCCCGGTAGCCGGTGCGGGGCCGTCGCACGCGTCACTCGCCCTTGGCGACCGGGTAGCCCTTGTCCACCCAGTTGGCTCCGAAGTCCTCGGCGATGTGCAGGACCTTGACGTGGCTGAATCCGAGCGCACGCAGGGCGTCGTACGCGGCGGCGATGTTCGGGCAGCGGCTCCACGGGCAGCAGCCGCAGTAGATCACGATCGGCGCGTCCTTCGGGAGGCTCGCGACCCGCTGCCGCAGGATCGTCAGGCCCGGCTCCTGGCCCGTGGGCCCGGCGTACTCGGAACCCGGGATGTGGGCCTGCACGTACAGCGTGCGAAACCCGACCTGCAGGATGAGCGGCTTCGGCGCCAACGGTGACTGCAGGCTCTTCGCGAAGGCTTCCGGCTCGAGCAGGTCGGCCGCGGGAACGGACGCGGCCGCCTTCGTCTCGGCCGATACGGCGGCGCCGTGACCCAGCGTCGCGATGGCCAGGGCGAGCGAGAGCAGCAGCGTGGTGGCGACAGGCTTCATGGCGAACTCCCTCC
>JBBINS010000072.1:0-13817 GCA_037443765.1 Gammaproteobacteria bacterium | reverse complement strand
CGCGCCTCGCCGCCGGTCCCGACTTCAGCATCGCGCACGCCGCGCGCTACGTCGGCTGCGCGCTCGCGAGCTCCGGCCGCGTCGGCTTCGACCTCGAGCCGGCGGGCGCCGTCGCGCCGCGAGCACTGCGGCTCGCGCTCGGCGCTGCCGAGCGCGAGCGGCTCACCGCCGGCACGCTCGATGCGACCGCCGCGTGGGTCATGACAGAGGCGGTCCTGAAGGCCGCCGGCCGGGGCATCGAGGCGGCCGCGCGGGTCCGGCTCGCGGATCGGACCGCGACGTTCGACGGCGACCGCTTCGGCCTCGCGGCGGCGATGCTCGAGTCGACGCTCGTCGCCTGGATCGCGTACGAGGGGCCCACGCTTGAGCTGCAGTGCGTGCGCCACGCCGCGGCGGAGTTCGCGCCGTTGCCGTGACGGGCGCAAGCCCGCAGAATCTGCGCTGCCGAAGGAACCCGATGTCCGCCGATTCGCCCGACCCGCCAGCCCCGAAGAACACGCTCTACGAGCGCCAGACGCGTTCCGGGCGGCGACTGACCCCGCTGCGCCGCTTCCTGTACCGCATGGCGCTGCCGGTCGGGATGGCGCTGGTGCGGTTCTGGTGGGCGACCTGCCGCGTCGTGCGCGTCGTCGGCGAGGAGCACGCGATCGCCGCGCTCGCGGACGGGCCGATCGTGCCGGTGTTCTGGCACCAGCACCAGCTGTTCTGCACGCGTTTCCTGATGTCGCAGCGCGCCCACGGGATCGTGCCCGGGTTCCTGATCAGCCCGTCGGTGGACGGCGAGTTGCCGGCGATGATCGCTCGCCGCGAGGGCGCCGTCGTGCTGCGCGGCTCCTCGAGCAGCAGCGGTGCCCGCGTGCTGCGCGACAACTTCATGGCGCTGCGCCAGGGCGTGTCGCCGGCGATCACGCCCGACGGGCCGTACGGGCCGCGCTTCGAGTTCAAGCCGGGCGCGATCCTCGCCGCCCAGCTGTCGGGGCGGCCGATGCTGCCGGTCGCCTTTCACGCGAGCCGGGTCTGGCGCTTCCGCACCTGGGACCGGTTCGTACTGCCCTTTCCGTTCGCGCGGGTCGTGGTCGCGGTCGGTGCGCCGCGCTACGTGCCCAAAGCGCTCGACGCCGCGGGGCTACAGCGCTGGCAGACCGAGATGGCCGCCGAGCTGCACGCGGTCTACCGCGTCGCGCGCGAGACGCTCGCCTCGGCGTGAGCGACCGCGGCGCTGCCGTGGCAGCGCGGGTCGTCGTCGGCGCACTCGGTCGCCTCGAGCTGGATCGTCGAGTGCGAGATCGCGTACTCCTCGACCAGCACGCGCTTCAGGGCGGCGAGGGCGGCTGCCGCGTCGGCGCCCGGCGCGAGCCGGGCGTGCAGGGTCAGCAGCGTCTCGCGCGGCGTCAGCGACCAGGCGTGCACGTGGTGCACGTCGAGCACCGACGGCACGGTCGCGACCAGCCGGTTCGCCAGCCGGACCGCGTCGAAGCCGAGCGGCGCGCCTTCCTGGAGCACGTGCGCCGAGTGCTTGAGCAGCTGCCAGGCGCCGCGCGCGATCAGCGCCGTGACCACCAGCGACAGCCAGGCGTCCGCGGGCAGCCAGCCGGTGGTCATCACGATCAGCGCCGCGAGCACCGCCGCGCCGCTGCCGGCGAGGTCGCTGAGCACGTGCAGGTAGGCGGCACGGACGTTGAGGTCGTGCTCGTCGCCGTGCAGCAGCCAGGCGGCCACCAGGTTCACGGCGACGCCCGCGAGCGCGACGCCGAGCGCGAGCGGCGCATTGATCGGGTGCGGCGTCATCAGTCGCTGCGCGGCCTCGACCAGGATCGCGACGACGATCCCGAGCAGCAGCAGCGAATTGACGAAGGCCGCGAGCACCTGCAGGCGGGTGTGGCCGAAGCTGCGGGACTCCGACGCCGGGCGAACGGCGAGACGGTGCGCGAAGTACGCGAGGCCGAGCGCCAGCGTGTCGACGAACATGTGGCCGGCATCGGCAAGCAGCGCGAGCGAGCCCGACCAGTAGCCGCCGAGGGCCTCGACAATCGTGAAGCCGCCGATGATCCAGAACGCCACGCCGAGCCCGTTGGAGGACCCGTGGCCCGCTAGCCCGTGATCATGGCCGTGGTGCGCATGCGAATGGCCATCGTCGTGGTCATGGTCATGGTCGTGGTCGTGGTCGCGGTCATGGTGCGCATCGGCGGCGGGACGGGCGTGGTCGCCCGTCGCGGGGTGGCCATGGTCATGCGGGTGCGGGCGATCGTGGTCGTGGGGCATCGGGGCACTCTAGGGGCCCGGTCGGCCGGGCGCAATCGAAGCCAAAAGTCTAATTGCAGCTTGCGGTTAGCTTGCAATCCTCGAAATTCATGCCAGAATGCGTCGCAACTCCGCATTTCGAGGCGATTCGAGAACTGTGCCACAGGTCCGCGTCCACCCATCGGGCGACTGCGAGACTCGGTACAGAACCGAGGGGGTGGGGCCGCGGCGATGCCGATCATGAAAGGCCAGGATGAGCGGGATTTCACCGCCTCGGACATTCTGGCGCCCCAGCGGTGGGCGTCGGCGACGAGCCGTCCCGCCTTCGGTCTGGACGTCACCTGCACCAAGATTGCCGTCGACTTCCAGAACCTCGAGCCGACGACGGCCGAAGCGGTCGTCAAGCGCAATCTCGAGCTGCTGCGCGAGTCCACCGGGACCGACACCGCCTTCCTCGCCACCTACGACTCCGCAGCGACGTCGATCCTGTCGATCGACGTCTCGAAAGGCCTGTTCGTCCCCTGTTCGCCCGAGGTGCTGCGCGGCGAGAGCCTCGAGCGCCTGACCTGGCTGCGCGAGCGGCTGACGCACACCCGCATCCTCGAGATCCGCGACACCCTGAATGCGCGCCGCGAGCTGGCCGGCGAGGCCCAGCGCTTCGGCGAACTCGGCATGCGGGCGATCCTCCTGGTCGGCCTCGCGGTCCGCGGCCGCCGGTATGGCTTCCTCGGCCTCGCGACCGGCTCGCCGTGCGCCGGCTGGGACGTGAACTTCCACCTGCTGCTGAAGCTGGTCGGCAACAGCCTCGCCGCCGGCCTCGACCGCGTCGCGCTCGAGCGCGAGCTCGGCGACCTCAAGGAGCGCAACGAGCTGTCGCTGCCGTGCACGAACGAGGGGCTGTGGGACTACGACGCCGCGAGCAACCGCACGTGGTTCTCGCCGCGCTGGAAGGCGATGCTCGGCTACGCGGAGGACGAGCTCAACCGCGCGCCCGACTGGAACAAGCTCGTGCATCCGGACGACCTGCCGCGCGTCTCGCAGATGATCCGCGAGCACGTTGCGGGGCGCTCGCCGCTGTTCGAAAGCATGCACCGGATGCGCCACCGCGACGGCGAGTGGCGCTGGGTCGTGTCGCGCGCCAAGGCGCTGGTCGACAGCGGCAGCCTCAAGCGCCTGATCGGCGTCGAGCTCGACGTCACCGAGCGCAAGCTCTACGAAGAGGCGCTGTTCCGCGAGAAGGAGCGTGCCCAGATCACGCTGCAGTCGATCGGCGACGGCGTCATCACGACCGACGAGCATTCGCGGGTGGAGTACTTGAATCCGGTCGCCGAGGAACTCACCGGCTGGCGCGTCGAGGACGCGATGGGCCGCAACCTCGACGACATCTTCCGGGCCTTCCACGAGGAGACCTGCGAGCCGCTCGAGAACCCGCTCGCGTCGGCGATCCGTCGCCTGCGTCCGGTGAAGTCGGTGCGGCCGATGCTGTTCATCCGCCGCGACGGCAACGAGATCTACATCGAGAGCACCGCCTCGCCGATACGCGACGGCACCGGCACGGTCACTGGCGGCGTGCTCGTGTTCCACGACGTCAGCGAGTCGCGCGAGCTCAACCGCCGGCTCAGCTACCACGCGAGCCACGACGTGCTCACCGGGCTCGTCAACCGGCGCGAATTCGAGAACCGGCTCGAGCGTGCGCTCCGCAGCGCCAAGGCGCGCGAGACGTCGTACGCGCTGTGCTACCTCGATCTCGACCAGTTCAAGATCGTCAACGACACCTGCGGCCACAGCGCCGGCGACGCGCTGCTCGGCCAGGTGGGCCAGCTGCTCAAGTCCAAGGTCCGCTGGCGCGACACGCTGTCGCGGCTGGGCGGCGACGAGTTCGGGGTGCTGCTCGAGGCCTGCTCGCTCGACGAGGCGCTGCGCACGGCCGAGGGCCTGCGCGAGGCGGTGCGCAACTGCCGCTTCCAGTGGGAGGAGCGCACCTTCCGCCTCGGCGTCAGCATCGGCGTCGTGCCGATCGCTCCGGAGAACGAGGATGTGGCCTCGGTGCTGTCGGCCGCCGACAGCGCCTGCCAGGCCGCCAAGGAGCAGGGCCGCAACCGCGTCCACTGCTTCGAGGAGAACGACATCGACCTGATGCGCCGCCGCCGCGAGATGCAGTGGGCGGCGCGCATCAACACCGCGCTCGAGGAAGGGCGCTTCGACCTCTACCGGCAGGCGATCCGGCCGCTGCAGAGCGACGAGACGGGCCTGCACTACGAGATCCTGCTCCGGATGCGCGACGAGCAGGGCAAGATCATCACGCCCGACAACTTCATCGCCGCCGCCGAGCGCTACGGCCTGACGCCGTCAATCGACCGCTGGGTCGTCGAGAACACGCTGCGCTGGCTGGTGTCGGAGGCCGACGAGCGCGAGAAGCTCGCGATGTGCTCGATCAACCTCTCCGGGCAGAGCCTCGGCGACGACAAGTTCCTGCCATTCGTCATCGAGCAGTTCCACCGCACCGGTCTCGACGCGCGCCGGATCTGCTTCGAGATCACCGAGACCGCGGCGATCGCGAGCTTCTCGCAGGCGAACCGCTTCATCCAGGCGCTCAAGGAACTCGGCTGCAAATTCGCGCTCGACGACTTCGGCACGGGCCTGTCGTCGTTCGGCTACCTCAAGCACTTCCCGGTCGACTTCCTGAAGATCGACGGCAGCTTCGTCAAGGAGATCCTCCACGACCCGATCGATCGCGAGATGGTCCGCTCGATCAACGAGATCGGTCACCTCACCAACAAGCGGACGATCGCGGAATTCGCCGAGAACGAGGACATCATCACGATGCTCCGCAACCTCGGCGTCGACTACGCGCAGGGCTACGGCGTCGCGCGCCCGCAGAAGATCCAGCGCAGCCCGCTCGAGCGCAGCGTCAGTGGCGAGCCCACCTGATTCCGGCCTGACCGGCCTACGGCAGCAACTCGAGCCGCATCGACAGGTCGAGCGCGCGCACGTGCTTCGTGATCGAGCCCACCGAGATGAAGTCGACGCCGGTCGCGGCGATCGCGCCGATCGTGTCGAAATCGATGCCACCGGAGGCCTCGAGGCCGAGCGGCCGCGCCCGGGCGCGGTTGCGGGCGACCGCCGTGCGCAGGTCCTCGAGACTGAACTCGTCGAGCAGCCCGAGGTCGGCGTCGGCCGCGAAGGCCTGCTCCAGTTCCTCGAGCGTCTCGACCTCGACCTCGACCGGCACCGCCGGAGCTAGCCGCCGGGCCGCGGCCACGGCCGCCGCGATCGACCCGGCCGCGGCGATGTGGTTCTCCTTGATCAGGATGCCGTCGTAGAGCCCGAGCCGGTGGTTCCTGCCGCCGGCGCAGCGGACGGCGTACTTCTGCGCGAGCCGCAGCCCAGGAATGGTCTTGCGCGTATCCAGGATGCGGCAGCCGGTGCCGGCGATCGCCGCGATGTAACGTCGCGCCGCGGTTGCCGTGCCGGAGAGCAGCTGCAGGAAATTGAGCGCCGTGCGCTCGCCGGTCAGCAGCGGCCGCGCCGGGCCCTCGGCGACGAACAGCAGCTGCCCCGGCGCGAGCGACGCGCCGTCGGCCGCGTGCCAGGTGACCGCCACCGCGGGGTCGAGCGCGGCGAACACGGCATCGACCCAGGCCGCGCCGCACAGCACGCCGGCCTCGCGGGTGATCACGCGCGCCCGGCCGCGCGCGGCGGCCGGCACGAGCTCGGCGTTCAGGTCGCCCGGGCCGACGTCCTCGGCGAGGGCGGCCGCGACGGACTGGCGGATCGAGTCAGCGAGCGTGGGGACCATCCGCGAAGGGTTGCACGTCGCGGACGAAAAGAAAACGGCGCGAGCGGCGCGGGCCGGCGCGCGCCGGCCCGCGCACGAGCGTCAGAACGGCAGGCCGTGGCTCTGGCCGCCCATGCACATCAGCATCGGGATCGACAGCACGAAGTTGACGCGCGAGGCCATCCCCGCGGTCTTGCGCGCCGCGGCCTTCTCCACGTCGGTCGCCGGCACGATGCCGAGGATCTTCTTCTGGTTCGGCCAGATGAAGACCCAGACGTTGAACAGCATGATCGTCCCGAGCCAGGCGCCGATGCCGATCGTGCGGAAGCCGGTCTGCAGCATGAAGGCCTTGTGGATCACGTCGAGCGAGCCGAAGCCGAACATCAAGTAATAGGCGCCCGTCACCCACGTGGCGACGGCCGCCCAGCGGAACCACCACAGCGCGCGCGGTGCGATGTACTTGCTGATTCCGGCGCCGCCGGGTCCGCCCTTGTCGGCGGCCGCGACCGCTAGGCCCGGCGTCTGCACGACGTTGAAGTACCACAGCAGCCCAATCCACATGACGCCCGACAGGATGTGCAGCCAGCGCCCGAGGTGCGCGCCGTCGAACGCGAAATAGCTGCCGGTGCCGGTCGTCGCCGTCAGGCAGACGCTGACGATGACGGCGAGGATGAAGCCCGTCGTCATGGCGCCCTTGACCGAATTGAGTGGATTCATCTTGTTAGTCCTCTTGAGTGGCTCTGTCGGGCGGGCGCCGCAAGCGGATGCGACGGGCCGCGACCTGTCAGGTAGAATAGGTGTTTGCCCCAGTTGATTTCAACCGGCCTGCGGCTGCAACGGGGCATACGCCGAGTACCGCATGTCCCTGCTCGCGCCCAACTCGCCGTGCATCAACGTCTGCAACATCGGCCCGACCGGCTGGTGCCGCGGCTGCTATCGCACGATCGAGGAGATCGCGGGCTGGGTCCGACTCGACGCCGCGGGCCAGTGGGCGGTGCTGCGCGCCTGCGAGGCGCGTCGCGCCGTCGCCGAACGACGCGGCGCCGCCGAAGACGCCTGACCGCAGCCCATTCGCCACGAGGATCGCACCGATGAGTGAGTCCGAAGTCACCGCGCGCATCAAGGCGCACCTGGAAAAAGCCCCGGCCGTGCTGTTCATGAAGGGCACGCCCGACTTCCCGCAATGCGGCTTCTCGGCGCAGGCCGTCGCGGCGCTGAACGCGTGCAACGCCGGCTTCCACGCGGTGAACATCTTCGAGGATCCGGAGCTGCGCGAGGCGCTCAAGGCGTACTCGAACTGGCCGACCTACCCGCAGCTGTACGTGCGCGGCGAGCTGCTGGGCGGCTGCGACATCGTGCTGCAGATGTACCGCAGCGGCGAGCTCAAGCCGGTGCTGCAGCAGGCGGGCGCGGTCGCCGCCTGAGGGCGCCTCAGCCTTCGTCCGGCTCCGGGGCGGGCTCGACCATCGGATTGCGGGGCTCGTCCTCGAAGGACGTCAGCGCCGCGATCCGCGAGCGCGCGGCGTCGTAGATCGGCCGGAACTGGTTGCAGACGCCGCAGAACAGGTCGGCCGTGCGCTCCGCGTCGTAGCGCGCGGAGTGCGCCGAGTCGCGCTCCCAGCGCTGGCCCGAGGCGATCACCGCCCGCGACAGCACCGTCTGGCCGAACGCGACGCCCGCAAGCGTCGCCGTGTCGAAGCAGCTGAAGGGGTGGAACGGGTTGCGCTTGATGCCGCAGCGCGCGACCGCCGCGTTCAGGAAGCCGAGGTCGAAGGCCGCGTTGTGGCCGACCAGGATCGCGCGGGTGCACTCGGCGTCCTTGATCGCGGTGCGCACCTCCTTGAACAGCCGCCCGAGCACGTCGCGCTCTGGCAGTGCCGGCCGCAGCGGGTGGTGCGGGTCGATGCCGTTGACCGCGAGCGACGCAGGATCCAGGCGCGCGCCCGGGAACGGCTGCACGTGGTAGCGCCACGTCTCCTCGCGCCGCAGCACCCCGTCGGGGTCGAGCTTCAGCATCACCGCGGCGATCTCGAGCAGACCGTCCGTCGCGGCGATGAAGCCGCCGGTCTCGCAGTCAACGACCACGGGGAGGAAGCCGCGGAATCGGTCCTTCATCAGGTAGAGCTCGGACATCGCCTCACCCGCCGCCGGGCGCGTCGAGGCGCCAGCCGATCGTCTCGCCGGCGCGGAACGGCACCAGCGTATCGCCTCCGAACGGATACCCGGCGGGCGCGGTCCAGGGCGTGCGCGACAGCGTGATCGTGTCGGTGTTGCGCGGCAGCCGGTAGTAGTCCGCCCCATGCACGCTCGCGAACGCCTCGAGCCGGTCGAGCCGGCCGGCGCGGTCGAAGGCCTCGGCGTACAGCTCGATACCGGCGTGCGCCGAGTAGATGCCGGCGCAGCCGCAGGCGGTCTCCTTGGTGTGCCGCGCGTGCGGCGCGCTGTCGGTGCCGAGGAAGAACTGCGGCTCGCCGCTGGTTGCGGCCTCGATGAGCGCCTCGCGGTGGACCTCGCGCTTGAGCACCGGCAGGCAGAAGTGGTGCGGCCGGATGCCGCCCTTGAACAGCGCGTTGCGGTTGAGCAGGAGGTGCTGCGGCGTGATGGTCGCGCCGACCCGCGGTCCCGCGCCGCGCACGAAGGCGACGCCGTTGCGCGTCGTGATGTGCTCGAACACGATCCGCAGGCGCGGGAAGCGGCGCACCAGCCCGGCGAGCACGCGGTCGATGAACGCGGCCTCGCGGTCGAACACGTCGATCGCGGGGTCGGTGACCTCGCCGTGCACGAGCAGCGGCAGGTCGTGTTCCTCGAGCGCGGCGAGCGCGCCGTGGACCTTCGCGATCTCGGTCACGCCCGAGTCGGAGTTGGTCGTCGCCCCGGCGGGGTAGTACTTGACGGCGGTGACGATGCCGCTCGACTTGGCGCGCGCAATCTCGGCCGGACTCGTGTTGTCGGTCAGGTACAGCGTCATCAGCGGCGTGAAGCGCGAGCCGGCCGGCAGCGCCGCCAGGATGCGCTGCCGGTACGCGGCGGCGAGTTCCGTGGTCGTCACCGGCGGCTTCAGGTTCGGCATCACGATCGCGCGCCCGAAGCGCGCGGCGGTGTGGCCGAGGACGGCGGCGAGCGCGGCGCCGTCGCGCAGGTGCAGGTGCCAGTCGTCCGGGCGGCGCAGTGTCAGCGTCACGGGCGCTTCCCGCGGGCCGCGATCGCTCTCAGGAAACCGCCGTCGGTCAGCAGCGCCGCGCCGAAGCGCACGCCGAAGCCGGTGGTCGGCGACGGGACGTGGGCGAGGCCGCCGGCGCGCTCTGCGGCGGACAGGTCGACGTGGACCCACGGGATGCCCGCGCCGACGAAGCGCGACAGGAAGCGCGTCGCGTAGATGTGGTCGCCCTTGCCGTCCATGAGGCATTGCACGATGTCCGCCACCGGGCTGTCGAGGTCCTCGTCGAAATCCTCGGGCATCGGCAGGTTCCAGACGCGCTCGCCGGAGCGCCGCCCGGCCCCCTCGAGCAGGTCGCGGAGCCGGCCTTGGTTCGTGAAGACGCCGGACAGGCGTTCGGTCAGCGCCGTCACGCAGGCGCCGGTCAGGGTCGCGAAGTCAACGATGCACGATGGCCGCGTCCGCGACGCGAGCGCCAGCGTGTCCGCCAGCACCATGCGCCCTTCGGCGTCGGTATGCACGACCTGGATGGTCGTGCCGTTGGCCGCCGTCACGATGTCCTGCTGGGTGTAGCTGTCCGGGCCGATCCGGTTCTCGGCGAGCGCGAGCCAGGCGTCGACCGGGTGCGGGTAACCGCTCGCGGTCAGTGCCAGCAGGATGCCGACGGCGACCGCGCTGCCCGCCATGTCGCCGTGCATGTCGAGCATCGACTTCGGGGGCTTGAGGTTGAGGCCGCCCGTGTCGAAGCACAGGCCCTTGCCCACCAGCGCGATCGGCGCGCGGCGGCCCGCTGCGCCGCTGCGCGGGCGGTACTCGAGTCGCACGAGCGCGGCGTCGCGCCGTGCGCTGCCGCGCGCGACGGCCGTGAAGGCCCCCGCGCCGAGGCGCCGGAGCGCCGCCTCGCCGTAGACGTGCATGCGCCAGCGGTGGCGGCGCGCAAGCGTGGCGAGCGCGCGACGGTAGGCGCCCGGGCCGAGGGTGTTCGGCGGCAGCTGCGTCAGCCAGCGGGTGAGGTGCGCACCCGACTCGACGGCCGTCGTGACCCTTACGTCAGCGGTGCCCGAGACCCGTACGCGCGGCCGCCAGGCGGGCGCGGGCTTGCTCTTCTGCTGCGGCCGGCGCTCGGTCGCGGCGAGGACCGCGGCGAGCAGCGCCTCGGCGGGCGCCGGCCCGTCGGCCGCGTCGGCTGCGAGCGCGGCGAGCCCGAGCACGGCCGGCCGGGCCGCGGCGACGTCGCGCAGCATGCGGCCGGCGAGGGTGAGCGACTGGAACGCGTCGGCGTGCACCGGCCGCACGCCGACGACGACCCGCAGGCCCCGCGGCGTCGGCAGGGTGAGCGCGAAGCTGCGTCCCGGCGCGCACTTCAGCCGCGCGTGCTCGCGCCGCAGCAGCGCGCCCCACGGCAGCCCGGCGAGGTCGTCGACCCGCTCGGCGTCGACCATCAGCAGCAGCGCATCGAGCCGGGAGAGCCACGCCGCGCTCGGCGGTGCTGCGACGCGGCTGACGGCGAGACTCTCGTCCGGGGGAAGCAGTTTCACGTGCGGAGCTTACCTTGACCCACCCAGTTCAAACCCAGATGATATCGGAGTCGCGCCCCGGGGCGAGTTGCTTCAGCTGTGGACTGACCCAAGCATGGCCGAGACCCCGAGAGTCGAGGACGTCGATCCGCTCGAGACGCAGGAGTGGCTCGAGTCGATCGACGCCATCCTGAAGGTGCACGGCCCCGAGCGCGCGCACTACCTCCTCGAGCGGCTCATCGATCATTCGCGCCGCGCCGGCGCGCACCTGCCGTTCAAGCCGAACACGGCCTACGTCAACACGATCAGCGCGGCGCACGAGAAGACCTATCCCGGCAATCGCGCGGTCGAGCGGCGCCTCGAGGCCTACATCCGCTGGAACGCGATGGCGATGGTGGTCGCGGCCAACCGCCAGAACTCGGAGTACGGAGGCCACCTCGCGACCTACGCCTCGTCGGCGACGCTGTACGAGGTCGGCTTCAATCATTTCTGGCGCGCGACGAGCGAGCAGCACCCGGGCGACATGGTGTTCGTCCAGGGCCATTCGAGCCCGGGCATTTACGCGCGCGCCTACCTCGAGGGCCGGCTGACCGAGGAGCAGCTGCGCAACTTCCGCCGCGAGACCACCGGCAACGGCCTGTCGTCGTACCCGCACCCGTGGCTGATGCCGGACTTCTGGCAGTTCCCGACGGTGTCGATGGGCCTCGGCCCGATGATGGCGATCTTCCAGGCGCGCTTTCAGCGCTACCTCGAGCACCGCGGCATGGTCAAGCCGTCGGACCGCCGCGTCTGGTGCTTCCTCGGCGACGGCGAGATGGACGAGCCGGAGTCGATGGGCGCGCTGACGATGCCGGTGCGCGAGAAGCTCGACAACCTGGTGTTCGTCATCAACTGCAATCTGCAGCGGCTCGACGGCCCGGTGCGCGGCAACGGCAAGATCATCCAGGAGCTCGAGGCCGCGTTCCTCGGCGCCGGCTGGAACGTCATCAAGGTGCTGTGGGGCTCGCGCTGGGACCCGCTGCTCGCGCGCGACCAGAAGGGCCTGCTGCGCCGGCTGATGGACGAGTGCGTCGACGGCGAGTACCAGAACTTCAAGGCCAAGGGCGGCGCCTACACGCGCGAGCACTTCTTCGGCAAGTATCAGGAGCTGCGCGAGCTCGTCGCCAACATGTCCGACGACGAGATCTGGCGGCTCAACCGCGGCGGCCACGACTTCGTCAAGGTCTGGAACGCGTACGCGGCCGCGACCGCGACGCGCGGCCAGCCGACGGTGATCCTCGCCAAGACGGTCAAGGGCTTCGGGCTCGGCAAGGCCGGCGAGGCCCAGAACCCGACGCACCAGCAGAAGAAGCTCGACGACGAGGCGCTCAAGGCCTTCCGCGACCGGTTCAACATTCCGGTCTCCGACGACGAGATCGAGAGCCTGCCGTTCAAGCGGCCGGCCGAGGACAGCGAGGAGATGCGCTACCTGCGCGAGCGCCGCGGCTCGCTCGGCGGGTACCTGCCCGCGCGGCGCTCCGAGGCGCCGCCGCTCACCGTGCCGCCGCTCGAGGCCTTCCAGCCGCTGCTGGACGGCACGGGCGAGCGCGAGATCTCGACGACGATGGCCTTCGTGCGCCTGCTCGGCGTGCTGCTCAAGGACAAGAACATCGGCCGCCACGTGGTGCCGATCGTGCCCGACGAGGCGCGCACCTTCGGCATGGAGGGCCTGTTCCGCCAAATCGGCATCTATTCGTCGGTCGGCCAGCTGTACACGCCGCAGGATGCGGATCAGCTGCTCTCGTACCGGGAGGACAAGAAGGGCCAGATCCTCGAGGAAGGGATCAACGAGGCCGGCTCGATGTGCTCGTGGATCGCGGCCGCGACCGCCTACTCGAACCACGGCACGTACATGGTGCCGTTCTACATCTACTACTCGATGTTCGGCTTCCAGCGGGTCGGCGACTTCATGTGGGCCGCCGGCGACATGCGCGCGCGCGGCTTCCTGCTCGGCGCGACGGCCGGCCGGACGACGCTCGCGGGCGAGGGCCTGCAGCACCAGGACGGGCATTCGCACCTGATGATGAGCGCGATCCCGAACTGCATCGCCTACGACCCGTGCTACGCCTACGAGCTGGCCGTGATCATCCACGACGGCCTCAGGCGCATGTACGTCGAGCAGCAGAGCGTCTTCTACTACCTGACGGTGATGAACGAGAACTACGCCCAGCCGGCCATGCCGCCCGGCGTCGAGGCCGGCATCGTCAAGGGCATGTACCTGCTGCACATCGGCGGGCCGGGCAAGGTGCGCGCGACGCTGCTCGGCTCCGGCACGATCCTGCGCGAGTGCCTCGAGGCCGCGAAGCTGCTGCAGGACGAATTCGACGTGCCGGCCGACGTCTTCAGCGTCACGAGCTTCTCGGAGCTGCGCCGCGAGGCGCTCGACGTCGAGCGTCAGAACCGCCTGCACCCGGACGACAAGCCCCGCCTGCCTTACGTGCGCGAGTGCCTCGGCGACCGGCCGGGGCCGTTCGTCGCCGCGACCGACTACGTGAAGCTCGTCCCCGACGAGATCCGCGAGTGGGTACCCGGACGCTACGTCGTGCTCGGCACCGATGGCTTCGGCCGCTCCGACGGCCGCGCGGCGCTCCGGCGCCATTTCGAGGTCGACCGCTACCACGTCGCGGTCGCCGCCCTGAAGGCGCTCTACGACGACGGCAAGCTCGACGTCGCGACCGTCAACGCCGCCATGCAGAAGTTCGGCATCGAGCCGACGACTCCGAACCCGCTGTCGGTCTGACCCCATGGCGCCGCGTACTTCGATACTCGTCCCCGACCTCGGCGACTTCAAGTCAGTCGACGTCGTCGACGTGCTGGTGCGCGCCGGCGACGTGATCGCCGTCGACGCGCCGCTCGCGACGCTTGAGACCGAGAAGGCGACGATGGACGTGCCCGCCACCCGGGCCGGCCGCGTCGTCGCCGTGCTGATCAAGAAGGGCGACAAGGTGTCGGCCGGCACGCCGGTCGTCGAGATCGAGGCCGTGACCGCGGAGGTCGAGCCGACCCTGATCCAGCCGGGCCTGCCGGCGTCGGCCGTGCCGCCGCCGCCCGTCGCGCCGCCACCGCCCGCGCCGAAGGCGGCGCC
>JBBINS010000071.1:0-13926 GCA_037443765.1 Gammaproteobacteria bacterium | reverse complement strand
GGGCCGCATCGAGCGCGCCGCAGAGCCGCGCGAGGCGGCGGTCGAGTTCGGCGGGGGTCGTCGTGGGGCGGTTCATGTGCCGTGTCCGAGTAGCGGGGCGCGCGCATCGAGCGCGGCGGCGAGCCGCGCCCGTGCGCGGTGCAGGTGGGTCTTGATCGTGTTGACCGGCATGCCGAGCATCGCGGCGACCTCCTCGACCGGCCGCTCGTCCTGATAATAGAGGATCACGGCCTGGCGCTGGGCCTCGGGCAGGGCGGCCACCGCGCGCCAGAGCGCCGCACCGTCGGCGCGCGGGTCCTCCTCGACCGCGGCGCACGCCTCGGCCGCGGCGAGCGTCGCCTCGTCCGACAGCGACGCGGCCGGCCGTTCGCGGCGCAGGTGCGAGATCGCGGCGTTGCGCGTGATCGCATAGATCCACGTCGAGAGCTTCGCACGGCCATCGAAGCGGTCGAGCGACTTCCACAGCTTCACGAACACCTCCTGCGCGACGTCGTCGGCGGCGGCCCGCGAGCGGACGATCGCGTACGCGATGCCGAACACCCGCCGCCGGTACGCGGCGACGAGCGCGTCGAAGGCCTCCGCGGAACGGCCGGCCCGCAAACTGTCGACGATGGGCTCGTCCATTCCGTTCTCGCCATCCCCGGCTTTGCGGTGATACGCCGGGCGCCGCGGCCCGGTTTCAGCAGGGTGCGGCGCCGCCGGGCGCGGTGCGCTGAAACCGGCCGGCCGGCCGCGGCGTATCAGTCGCCGTGACTACCTTACGACACGACCGGCGGCCCGCAAGCCTCTCGCTCGACCCGCTCTACGCGGCGCTGCTCGGGCTCGCCGCCGGGGTGTCGATCGGCATGCACCTGGCCCCCCTGCGCTGGCTGCTCGCGCTCCTCGCCGGCAGCTGAGCTTACTTTTCGAAGGAGACGAGCACATGAACCCAGCCATCATCGGCGTATCGATCCCGATCATCGCGATCCTGGCGGGCATCGCCGTCGCGATCGTCGGGATGCTGTCGACCCACCGCCAGCGCCTGCAGCGCGCCGATCTGCGGCACCGCGAGCGGATGGCGGCGATCGACAAGGGCCTCGAGCTGCCGCCCGACCCGCCCGACGTCGACCCGAAGGGTGGCGACGACGCCCGCTTCCTGCGCCATGGCCTCGTGCTGCTGGCGGTCGGCGTCACCGTGGCGGCGGCGCTGATCCAGATTCCGGACAAGGACATCCCGTGGCTGTTCGGCTTCATCCCGGCGGCCATCGGCATCGCCTACCTCGTGTACTACGGAATCCGCGCGCGGTCCGCGGCGAGCCGCACGCCGCCGGCGCCGAGCGGGCCCTGACCGCGGGGCGGCGGCCCCGGCGCGTCAGCCGCGGGCGCCGAGCGTCGCCGTGATGGTCTCGCAGATTGCGTCGATGGCGGCGGCCCGCGTCGTGCTGCGCCGCCACACGGCGCCGAGCGTGCGGTGCGGGACGGGCTTGGCGAACGGCCGCGCGACGACGCTCTTGGCCGCGGCGAACGGCCCGCGCGTCGCGAGCTCGGGCAGCAGCGTGACGCCGAGGCCGGCCGCGACCATCTGGCGCAGCGTCTCGAGGCTGGTCGCGCGGAAATCCTCCGACTCGTGCACGTCGATTCGACTGCAGACGTCGAGCGCCTGGTCGCGCAGGCAGTGGCCGTCCTCGAGCAGCAGCAGCGTCTCGCCGGCGAGGTCCTCGGTGCGGATCGTGGTCTGCTTCGCGAGCCGGTGCGACGCCGGGACGGCGAGCGTGAACGCCTCGTCGCCGAGCGATCGCGTTTCGAGCCCGTCGGTGTCGACGCCGAGCGCGAGGATCCCGACGTCGATCTCGCCGGCGCGCAGGCGCTCGAGCAGCGCGCCGGTCTGGTACTCGTAGAGCATCAGCCGCAGCTTCGGCAGCCGCCGGCGCAGGGCCGGCGTCACCGACGGCAGCAGGTACGGGCCGAGCGTCGGAATGAAGGCGATGCGCAGCGTGCCCGCGAGCGGATCGCGGGCCGCGCGCGCGAGCTCGACGATGTCGTCGCAGTCCTGCAGCACGCGCCGGGCGCGGGCGACGACCCGCTCGCCGACCTCGGTCAGCGACACGTTGCGCGGCTGGCGCTCGACGAGCGGCGCGCCGAGGTAGTCCTCGAGCTTCCTGATCTGCGCCGACAGCGTCGGCTGGCTGACGTGCGACTTCGTCGCAGCGTGGCCGAAGTGTCGCGTGTCGGCGAGGGCGACGAGGTAGCGCAGGTCGCGCAGGTTCATGGCGGGGCCTCCCGGGTATACACACATCCTATCAGGATGCAGATATCCATCGAACCTGGCGATGGGAAGCCGGGGCCGGGCGCCCCGGCGGCACGTGCGGTCGCGGCGGCCCGCGCCGGCAAGCCCGCCGGCGGGCCCTATAATCCTCCGATGCGAAGCCGCAGCCTCAAGCGCGCCGCGGGCGTCGTGGTCGTGCGCGATACCGCTGACGGCCCGCGATTCCTGCTGCTGCGCGCGTACCGGAACTGGGACCTGCCCAAGGGCCGGCTCGAGGCGGGCGAGACCTCCCTCGAGGGCGCGATCCGCGAGGTCCGCGAGGAGACTGGGCTGGCCGACCTCGAGTTCGCCTGGGGGGAGGACTCGATCGACACCGAGCCGTACGCGGGCGGCAAGGTGGTGCGGTTCTACGTGGCGCGCTCGCCCGGCGGCACGGTGACCCTGCCGATCAACCCGCTGCTCGGGCGCGCCGAGCACCACGAGTTCCGGTGGGTGTCGCTCGCGACGGCGCTGACGCTGTCAGTGCCGCGTCTGCAGCGCGTGCTGCGCTGGGCCGCGGAGCGCATCGGCCTCGAGCTGCCCGCGATCCCGGGCTGAGCCGGCGTCCCGCCCGCTCATGCATCGCGACGACAGCTCACGCCGCGCAGCCGGGATCGCTGCGGCGCTCGTGTCGGTCAGCATCTGGGCCGGCTGGGTCCCGGTCACGCGCCTCGGCGTCGTCACGCGTCTCGCGCCCGCCGACATCGCGGCGCTGCGCTTCGGCACGGCGGCGCTCGTGCTGGCGCCGCTGTTCGTACTGCACTTTCGCGAGGTGCCGTGGCGGCGGCCGTGGCCGCTGCTCGCGATGCTGGTCGGTGCCGGCGTGCCGTACTTCCTGCTGTTCGCGTACGGTCTGCGACTCGCGAGTTCCGGCCAGGGCGGCGTGCTCGGTCCCGGCGCGACGAGCGCCCTGGCGGCGCTCCTGGCGTGGCTCGCGCTCGGCGAGCGGCCGCGGCCGCGGCGGCTCGCGGGCCTCGCCGTCACGGTCGCGGGCGTCGGCATCGTCGTGCTGCACGACGCGCTCGCGGGAGGCACCCGGATCGCGGGATTCGCGCTGATTCTCGCCGCCTCGCTCGGCTGGGCCGCGTATACGGTCGCGAGTCGCGCGCTGATGCTGCGGCCCGTCGTCAACGCCGCCACGGTCGCGGTCGTCAATGCGCTCGTGTTCCTGCCGGGCTATCTCGCGCTGGGCGGCGCCGCGCGGCTCGCCGCCGTGCCGCTCGCGGACCTCGTGCTGCAGGCGTTCTACCAGGGGATCCTGGCGGCGGTCGTGGCGCTCATCAGCTTCGCGTTCGCGATCGGCCGGCTCGGTGCGGCGACCGCGGCCGGCTTCTCGCCGCTGACGCCGGTGCTGGTCGCCGTGTTCGGCTGGCTGCTGCTCGGTGACGCGGTCGACCCCGCGACCGGCGCCGGCCTCGCGGCGGTCGCGGCGGGCGTCGTGATCGCCAACAGCGCCGTCGCGTCGCCTATTTCGCGGCGATGATGCCGCAGGCCACCCTCGGACCGGAGTTGCCGGCCGGTTGCGAGGTGAAGTCGTCGCGACCGCCGTGCACGACGACGCTGCGGCCGATGATCGAGGTCGGTCCCGCCGCGAGCGTCACCCCGTCGATCAGTACGTCGGCGTGGACCGCGCCGCTCGCATCCGCCGTCAGGCTCGGCAGGTCGCCGGCGTGATGCGGCGGAATGCCGGCGCGCCCGTGGGCGACCCCGGCCGGGTTGTAGTGGCCGCCGGCGCTCGCGGCGTCCGCGGCCGAGCAGTCGCCCTTCTCGTGGATGTGGAAGCCATGCTCGGAGTTCGGCGCGAGGCCGGTGAGCTCGACGTGGGCGCGGACCTGCCCGGCCTTCTCGGTCAGGTCGACGCGACCGGTGACGGTGCTGCCCGAGCGGGCTTCCATCACGGCGGTCGCGCGGGTCGGGGCGTGCGAGGTTGAGGCGCAGGCGGCCAAGAGCGCGGCCGAGGCGATGGGCAGTACGGCGGCGACGAGACGCATGGGAACCTCCAGTCCGCGGGGTGAGGGGCGCAGCCTAGCCCCTCCGGCACGAAGTGCCAACGGCCATGACGCCGGGGCGGCGCGCGGTCCTACGGCGCCCGCGCGCGCTTCGCGAGCACCGCCCGGATGACCTCGAGCAGTTCCGCGATCTCGAACGGCTTGGCGATCACGCCATCCGCGCCGGCCTGCGCCGCGGCCGCGAGGTAGGCCGAGGTCGTGATCGCCTCCGGCTTGTAGCCCTGCGGCCAGAAGTTGCCGCCACCCGAGATCGCGATCACCGCGATCTGCGGGAAGTCCCGCTTCAGCACCTTGAGGAGCTCGACGCCGTTCTGGCGCGGCATGATGACGTCCGTGATCACGAGGTCGGCGTCCTCGGTCCTGAGCGCCGCGACCGCCTGCTCGGCGCTGTCGGCGAGCCGCACCAGGTAGCCCGCGCGCTCGAGCACGCGCGCCATCGAGGCGCGCACGTCGCGCTCGTCGTCGACCAGCAGCAGGCGGGTGGCCGCGGGCCGGTTTGCGGTGCCGTTCGTCGGGACGGTCATCCAGCACTCCTCTCGAGGCCGCGGGCGGCATCGGCGATGCGCTCGTCGTCGGCCGGCATGGCGCGGAAGCGGACGCGGAACGTGGTGCCGTGCCCCGGCGCCGACTCGACCAGAATCGTCGCACCCAGGTGGGTCGCGATGCCATGCGCGACGGCGAGTCCGAGGCCGGTGCCGGTGCCGACCTCGCGCGTCGTGAAGAACGGCTCGAAGATGCGCTCGATCGTCGCCGCGTCCATGCCGTGGCCGGTGTCGCGCACGTAGAGCTCGACCAGCGAGCGCCGCTCGTCACCGGCCGGGCCGTTGGCCGCTTCGATGCAAGCGGTGCCGACCGTCAGCACGCCGCCGCCCTGCATCGCCTGATAGGCGTTGGTGCACAGGTTCATGAGGAGTTGCGTGACGGCGCCCGCGTCGCCGAGCACGAGCGGCGTTTCGGCCGCGAACGCGCGCTCGACCCGGATGCTGGGCGGCACGAGCGCCGTGAAGAGCTTGATCATCTCCTCGGCGACGGCCTCGAGGCGGATCGGCTCGAGGCCCGTCAGGTCGAAGCTGCGGCTGAACGTCAGCACCTTGCGGACGATGTCGCGGGCGCGCCGCGCCGCCGACAGGATGCCCTCGAGCTGCTCGCGCTCCGGTCCGTCGGTCAGCGCATCGAGCAGGAGCGACTCCGTGTACAGCATGATCGGCACCAGCGCGTTGTTGAACTCGTGTGCGACGCCGCCGGCGAGGGTGCCGACGGTCTCGAGCCGGTGCTTGCGGCGCAGCTGCTCCTCGAGCGTGCGCCGCTCGGCCTCGATCGCCTCTTTCGCCGCGATCTCCCGCCGCAGCCGCTCGCCGATCCCGACGAGCTCGCCGCGCATGCGGTCGAGGTCCTGGCCGAGCTCCACCACCTCGCGCAGCGACGTGTGCGCGCCCAGCGTCACGGCGTAGTCGCCGGAGGCGACCCGGCGCGAACGCTGCTGCAGCTCCGTCAGCGGCCGCGACAGCCAGCGGCCGATGAGCAGCGCGAGCGTCAGCGTCAGCGCGAGGTAGACGCCGAGCGCGACCAGGATCCGCTCGCGCACGTCGGTGATCAGCACCTGGGTCGGCTTCTCGTCGAAGCCGAGCCACAGCTCAACCTGCCGGCCGGCGTGGTCGATCGGCAGCATCAGGAAGTAGACGTCGTCGCCGCCCTGGCCGAGATCGAAGTCCTGGCGCTTCGGGTTGGGCAGCGTCGCGGCGCTCAATGTGCTGCGGATGTCGAGCCCGCCGCCGCGCAGCTCCGCGTACACGCCGTCGCCGCGCAGGATCGCCGAATCGAGCAGCGTGCGCGCCCGCTCGGCCGAGTCGAGGGCGTCGCCGAGCTCGAAATCGTCAGCGACCACGCGCGCGAAGCCGCGGACCTGTGCGATGAACTGATCCGCGAGGCCGCGCTCGACGACGTGCGTCAGGCCGTAGAACAGCAGCGGCAGCAGCACGGCATGCGCCGCCAGCGCGACGAGCGCGATGCGCGAGGCGAGCGTGGAAGTCACTCGCGCCATAGCACGCGCAGCACCCGCAGGCGCCGGTCCTGGGCCACGTCGGTCGACCAGGCGACGCTGACCGCGGCCGGGTCCGCGGCCACCGCCGCGAGCAGCGCCGGCGTCGTCGCGAACGGCTGGGGCCGGTGCGCGCCCTGCTGCAGCATGATCGCGAGCACCCGCTTCTCGTAGGCGGCCTCGGGCATCGCGACGACATTCTGCAGGAACGCCTGGCGGAGCTTTTCGTCGCTGCGATTGTCGAGCGCCCGCAGCGACAGGTCGTTGCGGATGACGCTGAGCCCGAGAAACAGCTTGCGCACGTCGATGGCGTCGAGGTGCGTCACGGGGCTGTCGGCGCTGACGATCAGCACCATGTCGCGATCCCCGGCTTGCGCGGCGGCTGCCCCGAGCAGCAGCAGCGCGCACAGCAGTGCTGCGGCGCGTGTCACGGCAGCACGCAGCTCCATTGCAGGCGGACGTCGCTGAAGCGCGTCACCAGCGTCGCCGCATGCCCGACCTCGACCGTCAACGCCTGATTGCGCCAGACGTCCCAGCGCAGCCCCGCGAGCGTGCGGCGTGTCTCGAACTCGTGGCTCTGGAAGGCGACGTAGCTCGAGTGGGCGGCGTTCGCCGACACCTCGAGTCTTGCGTAGGGAGTCCAGCGCGCCGACAGCGGGCGCTCGACCTGCAGGTAGCCGTCGCCGAACGACTCGCTGCGCGGTCGGGGTCCGGACGCGAAGCGCGCGCCGACGTGGTAAAACGCCGCCTGCACGCGCCAGTCGTCGCGCACGAGCTTCGCGAACGCGCCGGCGACGTCGAGGGTCACGTCGTTCGCGCCGAACGCGGCGGCGACCGCCGGGTCCACGACGTTGACATCGTGCTGCGCGAGCAGCAGGCCGAAGCTGTCGTCGCCGAGCAGCTCCGGCTGGTACGCGATGCGCCCCGACCAGGATGCGCGGTGGCCGCCGTTGTTGCCGCGGAGCACGTAGACGGGCTCGAGCTGCCCAAGGCGCAGGATCGGGGCCGCGCCGCCGCCGACGGCGAACGTCAGGCCGCCATCGCTGCCGAGCGAGCCGTGGCTGTCGACCAGCACGCCGGCGACGTGCTGGGGCATCAACCCGCCCTCGCCCTCCCAGAGCTCGATGTTCGGCCGCGCGATGGCCGTCTGCAGGTACTGGCCATGGTGGTGCTCCGTGTTCCAGGCGCTCGACGGCTGCTGGAAGCGGCCGGCCCAGGCGAGCGTGTTCTCGCCGAGTTCCCAGCCGACCTGGAATCGCTCGATCTCCACCTCGCTGGCCGCGATCTCCGTCTCGGCGAGCGCGCGGAAGGGGCCGGCCGAGTGCGAGAACAGCACGTCGACCGTGCCGTGCTCGTAGTCGTCCTGCGGCGCCGCGTCCTGCGCGGCCGAGCGCCTGAAGACCTGGAAGCTCGGGAACAGCAGCCAGTCGGAGTCGCTGCCGTTGTGATTCTCGTCCGCGAGCAGGGGTGGCGCGCCACCGGCGAGGCCCACCGCCAACAGGATCGACACCGTCAACCGCGCGCGCGGCCTGACCTCGAGTAGGTTTCGCATCTCGCGCTTCCCCGTCAGGCGTGGAACGCCCGCGTACCGCGTCCCCTTTTTCATCTATCGTTTGAATCACGTTAGCACGCGGCTGCGACGCTGAAGCGTGACGCAGTTCCGGTCGTTCCGCGGGTTGTGGCGGTGCAGCATGGCGCGCCGCGCCGGCGGCGCGGGCGCGCGGCCGGCATCCAGGATGGCCGGCACGGCGTCCCGGGGCGATCTAGGACGCGGCCCGCCGCGCGTGCCGCAGCGCCGACTCGCGCCGCAGGCGCCAGAGCAGGTAGGCGAGGATCGCGACGTTGAGCACGATCACCAGCACCTTGTTGAGGCTCGGGTGCCTCGCGAGCTCGTAGATTTCGACCGGGACTAGCGAGCTCGTCGCGACGACCGTCAGCACCTCCGCCCAGTGCAGGCCGCGCCACAGGCCCACGCCCTCGACGAGGAACAGCCCGGCGTAGGCGAACGTCGCCACGGCGATGATCTGGATGCGCTTCGGACTCATGCCGCTCAGGAATGCGAGGCCTTCGCGCAGCAGCTTCTGTTCGAAGGCGTATGGCAGGCCGCCGATCAGCCGGTAGAGCGCCGACTGGACCGCCGGTTCGTAGAAGCGCAACAGTCCGAGGCCCGTGACGACGACGAGGCTGGCCTTGACGAACTTGAAGACCGCGATCAGGCGCAGCACACCGAGCGAGCGCAGCGGGGGCGGGGGCGATTGACGCACGGCGGCGGGGGACCTCGGTAGCCGGGCGGCAGTCTGCCGACGCGGGACGTCGGCGCGCAAGCCGCGTGTCGCCGCAGCGTGATCGACGCCCGGCTCAGCCGGGCGCGGCGGCCGCCCGCCCGCCCGCCGGGGCCTCGACCTCAGTCGCGACCGGCGGCGGCAGCAGCTTGTACATGACGGGCGTCACGAGCCGCGCCAGCAACGTCGAGGAGATCAGCCCGCCGATGATCGTGACCGCGAGCGGCGAGTAGAGCCCGGAGCCCTGCAGCGCGAGCGGCGTCAGTCCGCCGATCGCGGTCGCGGAGGTCAGCAGAATCGGCAGGAAGCGGATCTCGCCCGCTCGCTCGATCGCCTCGTCGAGCGGCGTGCCCTGGACGCGCAGCTGGTTCGTGAAGTCCACCAGCAGGATCGAGTTTTTGATCTCGATGCCGATCAGGGCGATCATGCCGATGATCGAGGTGAAGGACAGCGTGTAGCCGGTGACGAGCAGCGCGAGCAGCGCGCCGGTGATGCCGAGCGGGATCACGCCGGCGACGATCAGCGTCGAGCGGAAGCTTCCGAACTCGAGCACCAGCACCGCGAGGATGCCGAAGATGGCGATCATGATGGCCGGCAGCAGGCCGCCGAAGCTCTCCTGCTGCTGCTCCACCTCGCCGGCGACCACGAAGCGGTAGCCCGGCGGCAGTTCGATGGCTCGGATGCGCCTGAGGACCTCGGCGGTCACGCTGGCGGTGTTGAAGCCCGGCCGCACCTCGCTCGACACCGTCACCTGCCGCTCGCGGTTGTAGCGCGTGATCGAGTTGGTCGCGGTCTCGAAGCGCGGCGCGGAAATCTCCCGCAGCGGGACCTGCCGGCCGGTCGCCGAGCTCACCTGGACCGCATCGAGCGCGTCGAGCGTCGGGCGCTCGTTCATCGGCAGCCGCATCGTGATGTCGTACTCGTCGCCGTTGCGCGCGCGGAACTGGCCGGCCACGAGGCCCGCGACCGCGAGCCGCACGGTGCGGTTCGCCTCGAGCGCGGACACGCCCAGGAGGCCCGCCTTCTCGTTGTCGATGCCGAGATTGAGGTCGGTGCGCAGCAGCCGCACCGGGTTCTTGACGTCGCGGGTCCCGGGCGTGTCCTTGAGCGCCTGCTCGACCTGCGCGGCGACCGCGCGCAGTTCCTCGAGTTCAGGCCCGACGATGCGGATCGCGACCGGGTTGTCGATCGGCGGCCCCTGCTCGAACTGCTTGAGGACGATGCGCGCCGCCGGGTAGGCGGCGAAGTGGCTGCGCAGTGCCTCGAACAGCTGCACCGTGCGCCGCGTATCGAAACTGTCGAGCTCGACGAACACCTCGCCGACGTTGGCCTCCCGGCCCTGCGGAAAGATGTTGTAGTAGATGAATGGCGAGCCGTGGCCGACGTGCGTGTACCAGCGCTTGACCTCCGGGTGGCGGCCGAGCTCCGCCTCGACGTAGCGCAGCGCCCGGTCGGTCTCGGCGATGCTCGCGCCCTCCGGCGCGTCGACGTGCACGAGGAACTGCGGCACGTCCGCCTGCGGGAACAGGCTGAAGCCGATCAGCGGCACGCTGCACGCGACCAGCGCGAACAGTGCGAGCGCCGCCGCGAGCGTCGCCTTCGGCCGGCCGAGCGCGTAGCGCAGCGCCGGGCCGTAGATCGCGTGGATCGCGTGCATCACGCGGTGCAGCAGGGCGTCGGCGAGCACGTCGAAGCGCTGGACCGCGCCGCGCACGCGCGCCCGCAGCCGCCCGCGCCGCCCGGGCCCCGGCGGCTGCGTTGGCGCGTGGCTGCGGAGCATGCGGCTGGCGAGGAACGGAATCACGGTCAGCGCGACGAACAGCGACGCGAGCACCGTGAACAGGATCGCCGCGGGCAGCGAGCGGATGAATTCGCCCGCGCCCTCGGGCAGGAACAAGAGCGGCAGGAACGCGAGCAGGAGCGTCGCCGTGCAGCCGAGCACCGCCAGGTAGATCTGATCGGTCGCCTTGATCGCCGCCTCGACGCGGCCGTAGCCGTCGCGCACGAAACGCGCGATGTTCTCGACGACGACGATCGAATCGTCGACCAGCAGGCCAAGCGCGAGCACGAAGCCGGCGATCGACAGCTGGTTCAGGCCGAAGCCCGCCAGGTACAGGAATGCGAGCCCCATCGCGAGCGACAGCGGAATCGAGATCATCACGACGCCGGCCGCGCGCAGGCCGAGCGGCAGCAGCGTCAGCATGACGAGCCCGACCGCGATCGCGAAGTCGCCGCCGAGCCGGTTCAGGCGGTGCTCGACGTTGCGCGACTGGTCGAAGCCGCGCTCGAGGCGGATGTCGGGCGGCAGGCCGCGCTCGAACTCCGCGAGCTTGGCGTAGATGCCGTCGCGCACCTTGAAGATATTGGTGTTGTCCTTCTGGTTGGCGGTGATGAACACCGCGCGCCGGCCGTTGAAGCGGCCCGTGTAGGCCTGTTCCTCGGTCGCCCACGACACGGCGCCGACGTCGCGCACCTTGACGATCCGCCCGCCGGCGCCGCCGACGACCGTGTTCTCGACGTCCTCGAGCGAGGCGTAGCTTCCGGAGGTGCGCAGGTTGTAGCGCCGCAGGCCGACGTCGACCGCGCCGCCGGGCACGTTGACGTTCTGGCCCTGGATGGCCTGCGTGACCTGGCCGAGCGTGACCCCCGCGCGCGACAGGCGCTCGAGGTCGACCGCGACGCGCACCTCGGGCTTCGGGTACGCCCAGGTCTCGGCGGTGCGCACGCCCGGCACCGTCTCGATCAGATCCCGCAGGCTCTCGGCGCGCTCCTTGAGCTCGCGGTAGCTCGCGGTGTCGGACACGAGCGCCATCTGCACGATGTTCACGAGGCCGGGGTTGTTCTTGACGATGTCGATCTGCGCGATGTCGCTCGGCAGCGTCGACCGGATCCGGTTGAACTCGCGGATGACCTCGTCCTGCTTCTTCTCGGGGTCCGAGCCGTAGTGGAACTCGACGTGCACCACCGCGATGCCGTCGAACGCGGAGCTGACGATCTTCTTGACGTTGTCGAGCGAGTTGACGGCGTCCTCGAGCGGCTTGATGACGACGCGCTCCATGTCGCTCGGGTCGGCGCCGGGCCAGACGATCGTGATGGTCGTCGCCGGGAACGGGAACGTCGGGTCCTCGGAGCGGGCGATGCTGAAGAAGCTCGCGACCCCGAGGGCGATCAGCAGCGCGAACAGGACCAGCGTGAACTGCCAGCGCCGGACCGCGAACGCCCAGATGCTCATGGCACGCGCCCTCAGCCGGCGCGCGGCGGCGCGCGCCCGTCGTCGGCCGCGATCCGCACGGCCTCGCCGTTCTCGAGGAACGCGGCGCCGTCGATCACGACCTCGGCACCCGGCGCGAGACCGCCGAGCACCTCGACCTCGCCGCCGCTCATGCGGCCGATGTGGATCGTGACGCGACGCACGACGTGGCGCGCCCGCTCCAGCACGAACACGCTCGCCTCGTTGCCGTTCGCCTCGACGAGCGCCTGGAGCGGCAGGATGTTGACGACCCGCCGGTTCTCGGGGCTCAGCGTCACCTTGGCGACGAGCCCTTGGACGAAGCCGGCATCGGCGGGCTCCACCTGCACCTCGATCGCGAACGTGCCCGTCGCGGCATCCGCGCTGGAGGCGACGTTGCTGACGCGCCCCGCGTACACCCGCTCCGGCCACGCGTCGAAGGTCACGCGAGCTGTGTCGCCGGTGTGCACGCGCACCGCATCCCGGTCCGCGAGCCCGAGCCGGACGATCCAGCCGCGGCCCGCGCCGCCGAGCACCAGCACCGGCTGGCCGGCCTGCACCAGTTCGTTCGCCTCGGCGAGCTTCCTGAGCACGACCCCCGCCGCCGGCGCGACGATGCGGGCGTACGAGGCGTTGAACTCGGCGCTGCGGCGTGCGGCGGCTGCGACGTGCGCCGCGGTCGACAGGTCCTGCACCTGCTCGAGCGTCGCGACACCGTCGGCGTAGAGGGCCTGGGCGCGCGCCAGGTCGCGCGCCGCCTTGTCGGCGGCCTGCCGCGACTGCTCGACCGCGGCCTCGATCTCGGCCTGCTTCAGCACCGCGAGCAGCTGCCCGGCCTTGACGCGCGTGCCCTCCTCGACGCGGACCGACTCGACGACTCCGCCGACCTTGAACGACAGCCGCGCCTCGTCCTTCGGCGTCAGCAGACCGACCGCATGCACGCTGTCGCCGAGCGCCGCGGAGGTGAGCGGCGCGACATGGACCGGGCGCAACGGGTTGCCCGAGGCCTGCTCGTCGTGCGAACGACTGCAGGCCGCCATGCCGAGGACGGCGAGCAAGGGCGCGGCGAGGCGCATGAGAGCGACGCGGCGGGCGTTCATGGCGAGGACTCCGGCAGGAGCGGGCGGGTACCCGCGCCGAGCGCGTACTCGAGGTCCGCGAGGCTCTCGAGCGCGGCGAAGCGCGTGACGTTCTGGTTGAGATTGGCGTCCGTCAGGACGCGGCGCGCGTCGACGAACTCCGCCTGGTTGATCTGACCGAGGTCGCGCTTGCGCTCGGCGATGCGGAACGCGCCGCGTGCCGCGTCGACGCGCTTGGCGGCGGTGCCGAGCGAGGCGAACGCCACCTCGAGGTTGTCGAGCGCCTGCTGCACCTCGAGGCGGATGCGCTGCTCGGCGAGGCTGCGCTGGGCGCGCGCCTCGCGGCCCGCCGCGTGCGCCGCGGCGACACCGGCGCTGTCGCCGCCGCCGGAATACAGGTTGAAGCGCAGCACGAGCGATGCGAGCACGTAGCGGTCGTCGGCGGAGAGGCCGTAACCGACACCCTGCGTGCCGGCATCGACCGCGAGCGCGAGCTGCGGGCGGAACGCGGCGCGAGCGAGGCGTTCGCCGGCCGCGGCGGCGTCGACGGTCGCGTCGAGCTGCTTGAGCTCGGGGCGGTGGTCGACCGCGGAGGCGGCGAGTGCCCTCGGCTCGAGCGCCGGCTCGCCGACGCGCCGGGCGAGCGCGGTGCGCAGCCGGTCGAGGTCCGCGTCGTCCACCGCGGCTACCGGCAAGAGCCGGTCGAACGGCGCGTTGCGGATCAGGTTCACGTAGCTCTGCGCGAGGCGCACGCCGTTGTCGGCCGCGAGGCGCGTCTGCTCGACCTCGAGCACGTCGGCGTCGGCGCGGTAGACGAGGTCCCGCGTGATCTTGCCGTTGGCGTACAGGCTCTCGTTGACGCGGCGGTTGGCACGCGCGAGCTCGAGCGTCGCGTCGAGAATGCCGCGACGCGCGCGCGCCTCGAGCCAGCGGTAGTAGGCGTTGCGCATGTCGCGCTCGATGCGACAGGCGAGCGCGGCGCGGGCGGCGCTCGCGGCCTCGAAC
>JBBINS010000070.1:0-14151 GCA_037443765.1 Gammaproteobacteria bacterium | reverse complement strand
TCGAAGTGCTCGTTGCCCGAGTCCCAGGTGCGGCCGCAGAGTTCGGCGAGCGCGGGTGCGAAGCGGTGCACCGGGTTCTCGGCGCGCAGCGGGTAGGCGACGTGGCCCTGGATGCCGTGCACCGTCAAACGGCCGCTCAGCGAGCCGCGCCGGCCGATCTTGACGGTGTCGCCGAATGTCGCCTCGCTCGACGGCTCGCCGACCAGGCACCAGTCGATGCGTTCCCGGCGCGCCGTCAGCTCCGCGACGACGCGCTGCGTGCCGTCGACCGACCGGTCCTCCTCGTCGCTCGTGATCAGGAAGGCGATCCGGCCGCGGTGCCCGGGCGTTGCGCCGACGAAGGCCTCGGTCGCGGTGATCATGGCGGCGAGCCCGCTCTTCATGTCGGCGGCGCCGCGCCCATAGAGGACGCCGTCCCGGATCACCGGCACAAACGGGTCGGTGTTCCAGGACTCGAGCGGGCCGGTCGGCACGACGTCGGTGTGCCCGGCGAAGCAGAACGTCGGGCCGGCGCCGGTGCCGCGGGTCGCCCAGAAGTTCTCGACCGGTCCGAAGGGCAGGCGCTCGACCGCAAAGCCGAGCCGCTCGAGGCGCGCGATCAGGAGGCCCTGGCAGCCGCCGTCCTCGGGGCTGACGGACGGTCGCCGGATCAGTTCCTGCGTGAGCTCGAGCGCGTCGGACATGGAGGGCCCCGGGGCCGGGAAGGGTCGGCCTTTATACGGCGCGCTCCCGGCGCGGGCAAGCGCCATTCGGGGAAACCCTGCGCCGGCTACGAATTGGAAATAGAGTCCAAAGAACAATGGCTTGTAGACGAAACCTCGCGGCCGTGAAACGAGCGTTGAAACAAATCCTTCACAATCGTCGGCGATAATTCCATCGGTATTCGAACCCCTGCACTACAGAAACACGGGTGGATGATTCGGACGGTCGTCAAACGGGGGGCGGCGGTCCAAGACCGATCTGAAGCGCTCAACCGCGGGCACGCATGCAGACCTCGACGATCGTCATCGCCATCCTCGTCCTCGGCACGATCGCCTACCGTCTCGGCCGACGCCGCTCGCTGGCGGTCGCCGGCGGCCCGCGCGGCATCAAGAACCTGCACTCGCTGCCCGGCTACTACGGGCTGCTGACCGCGATCTGGTGCGCGCTGCCGGCGCTCGGGGTGCTCGGCGCGTGGCATTTCGTCGACCAGCGCGTGATCGCCGACGCCGTGCTGTCGCACATGCCGGGCGGGGCGCAGCAGCTGCCCGCGGACCAGAAGGGGCTCCTGCTTAACGACATCCGCAACGTCGTGCAGGGCAACGTCGCGGCGAGCAACGCCTCGCCCGCGATCCAGGCCGCGGCGGGCGAGTGGCAGCGGCTCGATGGTCTCAGCCGGATCGCCGGCGGCGTCCTCGCGCTCTGCGTCGGGCTGCTCGGCGCGACGCTCGTGTGGCGACGGATCGCCCCGGGCCTGCGGGCGCGCAACCGGGTCGAGTGGATCGTCGAGCTCAACCTGCTGCTCTGCTCGATGGTCGCGATCCTGACGACGATCGGCATCGTGATCTCGGTGCTCTACGAGGCGCTGCAGTTCTTTCGCATGGTGCCGATCACCGACTTCCTGTTCGGCACCAAGTGGAGCCCGCAGATGGCGATCCGCGCCGACCAGGTCGGCTCGAGCGGCGCCTTCGGCGCCGTGCCGCTGTTCACCGGCACGCTGCTGATTTCGCTGATCGCGATGGTGATCGCGGTGCCGGTGGGCCTCTTCTCCGCGATCTACCTCGCCGAGTACGCCGACCGGCGCGTGCGGGCGGTCGCGAAGCCCCTGATCGAGCTCCTGGCCGGCGTGCCGACCGTGGTCTACGGGTTCTTCGCCGCGCTCACGATCGGGCCGATGCTGCGGGCGTTCGGGCTGACCCTCGGCCTCAGCGTCGCCTCCGAGAGCGCGCTCGCGGCCGGCCTCGTCATGGGGATCATGATCATCCCGTTCGTGTCCTCGCTCGCCGACGACATGATCACGGCGGTGCCGCAGTCGCTGCGGGACGGCGCCTACGCGCTCGGCGCGACCCGCTCGGAGACGATCCGACAGGTCGTGCTGCCGGCGGCGCTGCCGGGGATCGCGGGCGGCGTGCTGCTCGCGGTGTCGCGGGCGATCGGCGAGACGATGATCGTCGTCATGGCGGCGGGGCTGTCGGCGAACCTGACCGCGAACCCGTTGCAGGCCGTGACCACGGTGACCGTGCAGATCGTGACGCTGCTGGTCGGCGACCAGGAGTTCAACAGCCCGAAGACGCTCGCGGCCTTCGCGCTCGGCCTCGTGCTGTTCGTTGCGACACTGATCCTCAACATCGTCGCGCTGCAGATCGTGCGGCGCTACCGGGAACAGTATGAGTAGCCCGACCGCCGCGAGGGCGCGCACGACGCAGCAGAAGGTGGCGGCGGGGCTCGTGCGCCGCTACCGGGCGGAGCGGCGCTTCCGTGCCTACGGCATGGCCGCGGTGACGATCGGCATCGTGTTCGTGGGCTTCCTCTTCTGGACGATCATCGCCAAGGGCTACACGGCGTTCGCGCAGACCTTCGTCGCGCTCGACGTCGAGTACAGCGCCGAGGTGATCGACCCGGCCGGCACCCGCAGCCGCGAGGATCTCGAGACGGCGGACTACGCGGCGCTGATCAAGGCTTCGCTGCGCCAGAAGTTCCCCGAAGTCACCGAGCACTCCGAGCTGCGCAAGCTCTACGGCCTCGTGAGCAGCGCGGGCGAAGTGACGCTCCGCGACCGGGTGCTCGCGAACCCGAAGCTGATCGGCCAGCGCGAGCGCGTCTGGCTGCTCGCCAAGGACCAGGTCGACATGCTGGTCAAGGGCCAGGTCGACCGCGCGCTGCCGGAGGAGCAGCGCAACATCGACAACCAGACCATCGGCTGGGTCGACCGGCTGCGGGCCGAGCACCGGGTCGAGAAGCAGTTCAACAGGCGCTTCTTCACCGGCGGCGACTCGCGCGACCCCGAGCAGGCGGGCGTGGGCGGCGCGATCGCGGGCTCGTTCCTGACGCTCGTCATCACGCTGCTGCTGTCGTTCCCGATCGGCGTCGCGGCCGCGGTCTACCTCGAGGAGTTCGCGCCGCAGAACCGGCTGACCGACCTGATCGAGGTCAACATCAACAACCTCGCGGCGGTGCCGTCGATCGTCTTCGGCCTCCTGGGCCTCGCGATGTTCATCCAGTTCTTCGGCCTGCCGCGGTCGGCGCCGCTCGTCGGCGGCCTCGTGCTGACGCTGATGACGCTGCCGACAATCATCATCACGAGCCGCGCGGCGCTGAAGGCCGTGCCGCCGTCGATCCGCGAGGCGGCGCTCGGCATGGGTGCCTCGTCGGTGCAGACGGTGACCCACCACGTGCTGCCGATGGCGGTGCCGGGCATGCTGACCGGCGCAATCATCGGCATGGCGCGCGCGCTCGGCGAGAGCGCGCCGCTGCTGATGATCGGCATGGTGGCCTTCATCGTCGACATCCCGCAGGGCTTCACGAGCGCCGCCACGGTGCTGCCGGTGCAGGTCTACCTCTGGGCCAGCAGCCCCGAGCGGGCGTTCGTCGAGCGCACCTCGGGCGCGATCATGGTCCTCCTCGCATTTCTCCTGGTGATGAACGCCGCTGCCGTCTTCCTGCGCAGCCGCTTCGAGCGGCGCTGGTAGCGTCGAGGTAAACTATCGTGTCGACACAGATGGCCACCACCGGTGACAACATTCCCCTCAGCGCCCCGCGTGCGGCCGTGACGGCCGCAGAAGACGTTTCGCGGCCGGGAGCGGCGCTCGAGACCAAGACCGTCGGCCAGGTGACCGTCGCGAACCCGGTCGTCAGCGCCCGCAACGTCAACGTCTACTACGGCGAGAAGCACGCGATCCACGACGTCAGCCTCGACATCGGCCGCAACGCCGTGATCGCCCTGATCGGCCCGTCGGGCTGCGGCAAGTCTACCTTCCTGCGGTGCATCAACCGCATGAACGACACGATCGACTCGGCGCGCATCACCGGCACGATCACGCTCGACGGCCACGACATCTACGACAAGCGCGAGGACGTCGTGCAGCTGCGCGCGCGGGTCGGCATGGTGTTCCAGAAGCCGAACCCGTTCCCGAAGTCGATCTACGAGAACATCGCCTACGGGCCGCGCATCCACGGCCTCGTGGCCAACCGCGCCGACCTCGACGAGATCGTCCAGACCTCGCTGCAGAAGGCGGGACTGTGGGACGAGGTCAAGGACCGGCTCGAGCACTCCGGCACGAGCCTCTCGGGCGGCCAGCAGCAGCGGCTGTGCATCGCGCGCGCGATCGCGGTGGATCCCGAGGTCATCCTGATGGACGAGCCGTGCTCGGCGCTCGACCCGATCGCGACGGCCCGCATCGAGGACCTGATCGACGAGCTGCGGCAGAACTACACGATCGTGATCGTGACGCACAACATGCAGCAGGCGGCGCGCGTTTCGCAGCGCACGGCGTACTTCCACCTCGGCGACCTGATCGAGGTCGGCTCCACCGACCAGATCTTCACGAATCCGGGGCACAAGCTCACGGAAGACTACATCACCGGCCGGTTCGGCTGAGCCGGGAGGGCGCGCGTGGAAGGGCATATCGTCAGGACTTTCGACGGCGACATCCTGAACCTCAGGATGCAGGTGCTGCAGATGGGCGGCCTCGCGATCGACCAGGTGCAGCGCGCGGTGCAGGCGCTGACGCGCGGCGACGACGACGGCGCACGCGACGTGATCTCGCGCAACACCCAGGTCGTCGCCTACGCCCGCTCGATCGAGGAGGACATCGTCGGCCTCATCGCCCGGCGCCAGCCGGTCGCCTCCGACCTCAAGGCGGTGCTGACGGTCGGGCGGGTCGCGACCGACCTTGAGCGCGTCGGCAACGCGGCGCGCAAGATCTGCAAGCTGGCGCTCGAACTCGACCGCGGCCGCGACGGCGCGCCGCTGCAGCGCTTCTACAGCGACGTCCGCAAGATGTCGCGGCTCGCGCTCGCGATGCTCAGGGACGCGCTCGACTGCTTCGATCGCGTCGACCTCGAGGGCGCGCTCAAGGTGGTGCACCGCGACGCCGAGGTCGACAGCGAGTTCCAGCTCGCGCTACGCGAGCTCGTGACGTACGTCATGGAGGACCAGCGCCACCTCGGCAGCACCATCCAGACCGTGTTCGTGCTGAAGGCGCTGGAGCGCGTCGGTGATCACGCCCGCAACATCGCGGCGGCCGTGCCCAAGTTCGCGCGCCGCGACGTCGCCGCGCCGGAGTCGGCGGTCGTTGCGCCCGCGAAGCGCTCGGAGTCCGGCGCGAACACCGCCGGCTGAGTCGCCGCCTCCGCCACGGCGTCCGCCGGCGAGCGGACGTGCGCGCCGAGCCGAAGTTCCGCGCCGTGCTCGAGGAACCACCGGTAAGTCGCGCGGATCCCGTCCTCGGGCGCCACGCGATGGTGCCAGCCGAGGGCGTGGAGGCGGCTGACGTCGAGGAGCTTGCGCGGCGTACCGTCCGGCCGCGACGCGTCGAAGCGCAGCGCGCCCTCGTAGCCCACCACGCGCCGGACGAGCGCCGCGAGCTCGGCGATCGACACGTCGCCGCCGGTGCCGACGTTGACGATCTCCGCACCCTCGTAGGTGGCCATCAGGTGGAGCGCCGCGTCCGCCAGGTCGTCGACGTAGAGGAACTCGCGGCGCGGCGCGCCGGTGCCCCAGACGACGACCTCGGGCAGGCCCGCGCGCTTGGCGTCGTGGAAGCGGCGGATCAGCGCCGGCAGGACGTGCGAGTCGTCCAGCGAGAAATTGTCGCCGGGGCCGTAGAGGTTGGTCGGCATCAGGCTGATCGCATTGAAGCCGTACTGGCGCCGGTAGGCCTGGCACATCTTGATGCCGGCGATCTTGGCGACCGCGTACCACTCGTTGGTCGGCTCGAGCGGGCCGGTGAGCAGGCACTCCTCGCGCATCGGCTGCCCGGCGAGCCGCGGGTAGATGCAGCTCGACCCGAGGAACAGGAACTTGCGCACCCCGTGCCGCCAGGCCGAGTGGATCACGTTGGTCTGGATCGCGAGGTTGTCGCGGATGAACTCCGCCGGATAGGCGTCGTTGGCGCGAATGCCGCCGACCCTGCCGGCCGCGAGGTAGACGTGCGCGGGGCGCTCGGCGGCGAAGAACTGCTCGACCGCCGCGCCGTCGCGAAGGTCGAGCGCGGCCTTGTCGGCGAGCAGCGGCGCCGGCGCCCCGGCGCGCTCGAGCGCCCGCACGAGCGCCGCACCCACGAGCCCGCGGTGGCCGGCGACGAACGCGCGCTGTGTGCGGATCGGGTCCGTGGCTTCGTCACTCGCGCGCATTGGCCAACTTGTAGCCGTGCTGCGCCATGGCCGCGTCGCGCTCGGCGAGCGCGAGGTCGTGGCCCGCCATCTCGGCGATCAGCTCCTCGACGGTGGTCGTCGCCGTCCAGCCGAGGTCGACGCGCGCCTTGCTCGCGTCGCCGAGCAGCGTCTCGACCTCGGCGGGGCGGAAATACCTCGGGTCGACGCGGACGACGACGCGTCCCGAGCGCGCGTCGATGCCCTGCTCGGCGATGCCGGTGCCGCGGAACTGGAGGCGCATGCCGAGGCGCTCGGCGGCGAGCACCGAGAAGTCGCGCACCGAGATCTGCCGTCCGGTCGCGATCACGTAGTCGGCAGGCGCCGGCTGCTGCAGCATCAGCCACTGCGCCGCGACGTAGTCGCGGGCGTGCCCCCAGTCGCGGCGCGCGTCGAGGTTGCCGAGGTACAGGCAGTCGTCGAGCCCGACGCGGATCCGGGCGAGGCCGCGCGTGATCTTGCGCGAGACGAACGTCTCGCCACGCCGCGGCGACTCGTGGTTGAAGAGGATGCCGTTGGCCGCGTACAGGCCGTAGGACTCGCGGTAGTTGACGGTGATCCAGTAGGCGTAGACCTTCGCGGCGCCGTACGGCGAGCGCGGGTGGAACGGCGTCGTCTCGCGCTGCGGCGTCGCGTGCACCTTGCCGAACATCTCCGAGGTGCCCGCCTGGTAGAAGCGCACGCGGTCCTGCAGGCCGAGGATGCGCACCGCCTCGAGCAGCCGCAGCGTCCCCATCGCGTCGGCGTTGGCCGTGTACTCGGCGGTCTCGAACGACACCGCGACGTGGCTCTGGGCGCCGAGGTTGTAGATCTCGTCGGGCTGCACCTCCTGCACGATGCGGATCAGGTTGGTCGCGTCGGTGAGGTCGCCGTGGTGCAGCCGCAGGCGCACCGCCGTCTCGTGCGGATCCTGGTAGAGGTGGTCGATGCGCGCCGTGTTGAACGACGAGGACCGGCGCTTGATGCCGTGGACCTCGTAGCCTTTCGCGAGCAGGAACTCCGCGAGGTACGCGCCGTCCTGGCCAGTGACCCCGGTGATCAGCGCGCGCTTGGTCGTCATCGGCATCTCCGTCGGCAGGCGTCTCGGCGCCAGTGACGGGGAGTATTCGACCGCGGTCGTTACAGTTTCTAGCGTCGGCGGCGCCGTTGCGCCGCGCGGGCGCGGGCCGCGCGATCCGACGGCCGGCGCCAAATCGTCAAGGAATCGTCATCGCCCTGACATGTCCGGCGCCGCGAGGACGCCGCTCAGTCGCGCAGCAGGTCGTTGATCGAGGTCTTGGCGCGGGTCTGGGCGTCGACGCGCTTGACGATCACGGCGCAGTAGAGCGAGTAGCGCCCGTCGGCGGACGGCAGGTTCCCGGGCACGACCACCGCGCCCGCCGGCACGCGCCCGTAGCTGACCGTGCCGCTCTCGCGGTCGTAGATCTTGGTGCTGGCGCCGATGTAGACGCCCATCGAGACCACCGCGCCGCGCTCGACGACGACGCCCTCGACGATCTCGGAGCGCGCGCCGATGAAGCAGCCGTCCTCGATGATCGTCGGGCTCGCCTGCAGGGGCTCGAGCACGCCGCCGATGCCGACGCCGCCGGAGAGGTGCACGTTCTTGCCGATCTGCGCGCAGGAGCCGACGGTCGCCCAGGTGTCGACCATGGTCCCCGAGTCGACGTAGGCACCGACGTTGACGTAGCTCGGCATCAGCACGACCCCGGGGGCGATGTAGGCGCCCTTGCGCACGACGGCGGGCGGCACGATGCGCGCGCCCGCGGCGCGCAGCTGCGCGTCGCTGCTGCCGGAGTACTTGAGCGGCACCTTGTCGTAGAACTGCGTGTAGCCGGCCGGCATCAGCGCGTTGTCGTGGGTGCGGAAGTAGAGCAGCACCGCCTTCTTCAGCCACTCGTCGACGACCCAGCCGGAGGGGCCGGGCGAGGCGACCCGCAGCGCGCCGCCGTCGAGCGCATCGAGCGTCGCCTCGACCGCGTCCACGAGCTCGCGCGGCGCGTTCGACGGCCCGAACTCGTTGCGCCGCTCCCAGGCGGCCTCGATGATGTCACGCGGCGTCGGATTCATGCGGCTGGGTCTCGATGTAGTGACGGATGCGTTCGGCGGCCGCGATGCAGTCGGCGAGCGGCGCGACCAGCGAGATGCGCACGCGCCCGCGGCCGGGGTTGCCGCGGCCGCCGTCGCGCGCCATGTAGCTGCCGGGCAGCAGGAGCACGTTCTCGCAAGCGTAGAGCCCGCGCACGAAGCGCTCGTCGTCCGGGCCGACCTCGGGCCACAGGTAGAAGCCCGCCGGCGGCCGCTCGACGCCGAGCACCGGGGCGAGGATCGGCAGCACCGCGTCGAACTTGGCGCGGTAGAGCGCGCGGTTCGCCACCGCGTGGGCGTCGTCGTCCCAAGCCGCGATGCTCGCGCGCTGCACGTGCACCGGCAGCGCGCAGCCGTGGTAGGTGCGGTAGAGCCGGAAGCGCTCGAGGAGCGCCGGGTCGCCGGCGACGAAGCCCGAGCGCAGCCCCGGCACGCTCGAGCGCTTCGACAGGCTGTGGAACACGACCACCCGCTCGAAGGCGCGGCGGCCGAGCGCCCGGCAAGCGCCCAGGAAGCCGGGCGGCGGCGCGGCCTCGTCGAGGAAGATGTCGCCGTAGCACTCGTCGGCGGCGATCACGAAGTCGTGGCGGTCGGCGAGCGTGAGCGCGCGCGCCATGTAGGCCTCGTCGACCACGGCGCCGGTCGGGTTGCCGGGCGAGCAGAGGTAGAGCAGCGCGCAGCGGTCCCAGACCGCGGCCGGCACCGCCTCGAGGTCCGGCACGAGCCCGGTCGCGGCGGTCGCGTCGAGGTAGTGGGGCGCGGCGCCCGCGAGCAGCGCCGCGCCCTCGTAGATCTGGTAGCCCGGGTTCGGCATCGCGACGAGCTGGCCGGTCCCGGGCGCGACGACCGCCTGCGCGAAGGCGAAGAGCGCCTCGCGGGTGCCGGTGACCGGCAGCAGCATCGTGTCCGGGTCGAGCGCGCCGCTGAGCCCGTAGCGGCGGTCGAGCCACGCGGCCGCCGAGCGGCGGAACTCCGGCAGCCCGGCGGTCGCCGGGTAGGTGCCGAGCGCGTCGAGCGCGGCGACGAGCGCCGTGATCAGGAACGGGGGCGGCGCGTGCCGGGGCTCGCCGATCGAGAGCGCGATCGGCCGGTGCGTCGCGGGCGGCGTCACCCCGGCGAGCAGTCGCGCGAGGCGCTCGAACGGGTAGGGCTGGAGGCGGGCGAGCGCCGGGTGCATCCGCCACCGCTCAGGCGCGCTGGTCGAGCGCGCCCTTGAGCGCCGCCTCGACCCGGGTGCGCGCGGCGGCATCGAGCGGCTTGCCCTCGACGTCGGCGACGTAGAACACGTCCTCGGCGCGCTCGCCGACGGTGACGATCCGGGCGCCGATGAGCTGCACGCGCTCGCGCATGAACACCTTGCCGACCTCGGACAGGAGCCCCGGGCGGTCGGCCGCCACGAGCTCGAGCACCGCGCGGGCGTTGCGCTCGTCGTCGGTCCAGGTGATCTGCGTCGGCGTCGTGAACATCCGCACCTGGCGGGGCGCGCGCCTCGTCACCGTGAAGATCGAGGCCGCGTCCTCGCGCAGGCTGCGGAACAGCCCCTGCTCGATCTCGTGGATCCGCGTGCGGTCGGTGATCGCGCCGCCGGTGTCCTCGAGCACGAGGTAGGTCTCGACGCTGAAGCCGTTCGCGGTCGGCGTGATGCGCGCGTCGAGGATCGTGAGCCCCATCTGGTCGAGCACCGCGGTCGCGCGCGCGAAGCTGTGCTGGCGGCGCTGCGTGTAGCTGAAGATCGCCGTGCCGCCGCGCGCCGTCTCCTGGCGCACCGCCACGAGCGGCTCCTCGTCGAACGGGTCGCGGCCGGCGAGCAGCGAGGTGTGCCAGGCGATCTCCTCGGCCGTGTGCCTGAGGTAGTAGGCGCCGGTCAGCGTCTTCCAGACGCGCTCGACCTCGGAGGCCGGCACGCCGTCGCGGGTCAGGATCTCCCTCGCCTCGGCCTGCGTCTCGGCGATCAGCTCCGCCTCGCCGATCGGGCTCTCGAGGCCGCGCCGGAGGGCCCGGCGCGTGCGCTCGTAGAACTCCTCGAACAGCGAGGCCTTCCAGGTGTTCCAGAGCTTCGGGTTGGTGCCGCGCACGTCCGCGACCGTCAGCACGTAGAGGTAGTCGAGGTGGGTCGGGTCGCCGACCCGGCGCGCGAACTCGTTGACGACCTCGGGGTCGGTGATGTCCTGCTTCTGCGCCGTGACCGACAGCAGCAGGTGGTGCCGCACGAGCCACGCGACGAGGCGCGCGTCGTAGCGCGACAGGCCCTGCTCGAGGCAGAAGGCCTCGGCGTCGACGGCGCCGAGCTCGGAATGGTCGCCGCCGCGGCCCTTGGCGATGTCGTGGAACAGCCCCGCGAGGTAGGCGATCTCGGGCCGCGGCAGCGTCCGGAACAGCACCGACATCTTCGGGAACTCGTGATCGAAGCGCTCGAGCGCGAATCGCCGCAGGTTCCGCAGCACGAACAGCGTGTGCGCGTCGACCGTGTAGGCGTGGAACAGGTCGTACTGCATCCGCCCGACGATGCGGCCGAAGGCCGGCATGTAGCGGCCGAGCACGCCGTAGAGGTTCATGCGCCGGAACGCGCGCGTGACGCCCTCGGGCTCGCGCAGGATCTCGAGGAACAGGCGGTGGTGGCGCGGGTTCTGGCGGAACTCCTCGTCGATCAGCCACAGGTGGTGCTGCAGGCTGCGGATCGTCGCCGCGCGCACGCCCTTGAGCTCGGGGTTCTGGCACAGCACCTGGAAGAGCTCGAGGATCGTCGACGGCGAGCGCATGAACACGTCGTCGTTGACGACCTCGAGGTACTCGTTGCGGACCTGGAAGCGCGCGTTGATCGGCCGCGACAGCGCCGGCGTCGGGTTCAGGATCGCCTCGCTAAAGAGCTGCAGCAGCATCTCGTTCAGCAGCTGGATGTCCATCACGGTGCGGTAGTAGCGCTGCATGAACTGCTCGACCGCGAGCGTGTAGGTCGCATCCTCGTAGCCGAACTGGTGCGCGAGACGGATCTGGTGGTCGAACAGCAGCCGGTCCTCGCGCCGGCCGGTCAGCACGTGCAGCGCGAAGCGGATCTTCCACAGGAAGCCGAGCGCCGCCTTGAGCTTCCTGAGCTCGTTGCGCGTCAGGAAGCCGTGGTCGACCAGCTCGTCGAGCGTCTCGGCGCCGAAGTGGCGTTTCGCGACCCAGGCGATCGTCTGGATGTCCCGCAGCCCGCCGGGGCTCGCCTTGACGTTGGGCTCGAGGTTGTAGGCGGTGTCGTGGAAGCGCAGGTGGCGCTGCTGCTGCTCCTTGACCTTGCCCTCGTAGAAGTCGGCCGCGCTCCAGATGTGGTCGGGCGCGAGCGCCTTCTTCATCGCGGCGAAGAGCGGCTCCGGGCCGTCGAGGAGCCGCGCCTCGAGCAGCGTCGTCGCCACCGAGATGTCGGCGAGGCTCTCCTGCTGGCAGTCGTCGATGGTGCGGACGCTGTGGCCGACCTCGAGGCCGATGTCCCACAGGAACGTCAGGAAGCGCTCGAGGTCCGCCTGCCACGGCGCGCCCTCGCTCTTCGGCAGCAGCACCATGACGTCGATGTCGGAGCAGGGGTGCAGCTCGCCGCGGCCGTAGCCGCCGACCGCGACCAGCGCGAGCTCGCCGGCGTGGCTGCCGGTGTGCAGGCGCCAGGCGCGGGTCAGGACGAGGTCGACCAGCCGGGCCCGGTCGCGCACCAGGTCCTCGACCGGCTCGTCGGCGGCGAAGCGCGCCTTCAGGCTCTCGCGGGCCTCCTCGAGGACGCCCTTGAAGGCGCCGATCGCGGCGGCGGGCACGGCGAGCGAGATTGCCGCGAGGCGCTCCGCGAAGCCCGCGAGCGCGGGCCAGGGTGGCGGCGGCGGGCCGGCGGTGGCGACGTCGTCCGCGTCGATCGGGATCCGCTCGATGTTCACCGCACCTCAGGAACCGGCGACGGAGGGGTCGCGCTCGCCGGCGCCGAGCGTCAGGACCTCGTAGCCGGTCGGCGTCACGAGCACAGTGTGCTCCCACTGCGCCGACAGCGAGTGGTCCTTGGTGACGACCGTCCAGGCGTCCGGCAGCAGCCGGACGTGCCGCTTGCCGGCATTGACCATCGGCTCGATCGTGAAGGTCATGCCCGCGACGAGCGCGGGCCCGGTGCCCGGGTCGCCGTAGTGGAGCACCTGGGGATCCTCGTGGAAGACCCGGCCGATGCCGTGGCCGCAGTATTCGCGGACCACCGAGAAGCCGTGCGACTCGACGAAGGTCTGGATCTGGTGGCCGATATCGCCCAGCCGGGCCCCCGGACGGACGCAGTGGATGCCGATCCAGAGGGCCTCGCGGCAGTTGTCGATCAGGCGCTTGGCCTGCACCGACGGCGGGCCGACCGTGTACATCCGCGACGAGTCGCCGTGCCAGCCGTCCTTGATGACCGTGACGTCGACGTTGACGATGTCGCCGTTCTTCAGGCGCTTGTCGCCGGGGATCCCGTGGCAGACGACGTGGTTGACCGAGGTGCAGATCGACTTCGGAAAGCCCTTGTAGTTCAAGGGCGCCGGCACCGCCTGCTGGACGTTGACGATGTAGTCGTGGCAGATCCGGTCGAGCTCCTCGGTCGTGACCCCGGCCACGATGTGGGGCCCGATCATGTCGAGGACGTCGGCGGTCAGCCGGCCGGCCAGACGCATCGCGTCCTGCTCGGCGGGGGTTTTCGGGGTCACAGTGGGGTATTCGTAGCGGCGCAGCATGGAATGAGGGGGAGCGTGCTAAACCGTTGTTTGCACGGGGCAAGCATGGTATAAAGCGCGGCGTTTTTTGGCAACGAAATCCACACGCGTATCGCCCTTGGGCTTCGGCCGCAGGGTCACTGTGCGGACGGGTGCCGGTCGGCCCGCCTTGCGAGCGTCGCGAGGCCCCCGAGCGGTTTCCGCACAGCATACGCGGAGGCCCCAACCCGGGAGTAATCGACTATGACCAGCGTGTCCATGCGACAGATGCTGGAGGCGGGCGTGCACTTTGGGCACCAAACCCGCTTCTGGAACCCGAAGATGGCCCCCTTCATCTTCGGCGAGCGCAACAAGATCCACATCATCAATCTCGAGAAGACGGCGCCGATGTTCGCGGAGGCCGCCGCCTTCATCAAGTCCGTCGTCGGCGACGGCGGCAAGGTGCTGTTCGTCGGCACCAAGCGCTCGGCCCGCGAGGCCGTGCAGCGCGAGGCATCGCGCGCCGCCATGCCCTACGTCAACCAGCGTTGGCTCGGCGGCATGCTCACGAACTTCAAGACCATCCGCCAGTCGATCAAGCGGCTCGCCGAGCTCGAGGAGCTGACCTCCACGGGCGCGCTCGAGCGCCGCGGCAAGAAGGAAGCCCAGGTGCTGCGCCGCGAGATGGACAAGCTGCTGCGCAGCCTCGGCGGCATCAAGGACATGGCGGCGCTGCCGGATGCGCTGTTCGTCGTCGACGTCGGTCACGAGCAGATCGCGATCCACGAGGCCAAGAAGCTCGGCATCCCGGTGGTCGCGATCGTCGACACGAACTGCTCGCCGGACGACGTCGACTACGTGATCCCGGGCAACGACGACGCGATGCGCGCGATCAACCTGTACGCGACCGCGATCGCCGACGCCGTGCTCGACGGCAAGTCCGCGACCCCGGCCATCCCGTCGGGCGAGGACGAGTTCGTCGAGCTCGACGAGGCCGGCAACCCGCGCCGCAAGAGCGCGCGCGGCCGCCGCCCGCCGCCGC
>JBBINS010000069.1:0-14340 GCA_037443765.1 Gammaproteobacteria bacterium | reverse complement strand
CCAGGGCCGGGTCCGCTGCGGGAGTACTCCCGTGCCGTGCGCCGGGCGGCCACGCCACGACGAGGGCGATCGCCAGCGCCACAAGGATCGTCGCGGCCGCCGCGACGGCAAGGCGCCGCCGACGCCGCGGCGCGGCCAGCAGCGGCAGTGCCGGGGTCGGCCAGCGCGGCAGGGCCCTGGCGTTCATGGCGCACTCCGCGTGAACACCGTCAAGCGAATCTGCGCCTCGACTGCGCTGTCGCCGATCGTCTTGCGCTCGATCGACAGCTCGCTGATCGCCGCTGCCGGCAGTGCGGAGAGTGTCGCGTCGATGAATTGGCGAATCTGCGGATATGGCCCGACCACCGGGAACGACACGCGGTAGCGCGTGATCTCGCCGCTCTTCGACGCGCTGCTCTCGTACTTTCCGGTGTCCAGAGTCAGGCGTGACTCGTCCGCCTGCTTCAGCAGCACCCCGAGGATGGCTGGCATCTCGGCACGCTTCGGCAGGTTCTTCAGTGCGCGCGCGACGTCATCGACCTGGGCGCGCGGCGCCGACGCCTGGTGCCGGGCTGCGCTCACCAGCTCGTTGCGCAACGTCGCGACCTCCCTCGCGACGGGCAGTTCCGTCGACGCGAAGAACACGCCGGCGGTCAGCAACAACACGAGCCCGACCAGCCCGGTGCGTCCGGTCTTGGCCACCGCCCAGACCGCGTATGGCAGCCACTCCTGCGTCACGCGGAGCGCGGCGCGGCGCACCGGCACCAGTGCGTCGGACCGGCGTCGCGACGGCAGAGCGCGCGGGGCCTGCGCGGTGGTCGCGCCCTGGAGCACGGCCGGCTGCGGGGTCATCGGAGTCACGAGCGCCACTCCGCCGCCAGCTTGATGCGCACGGGGTGCTCGGGATCGTCCTTCTTCCGCTCGTGGCTTTCGAGCATCGGATAGCGAAGCACCTTGCTCTGCTGCAGGCGCTCGAGGTAGCCGAGGGCGTCCGGCAGGCTGCGCGCCTCCGCGGTGATTCGCACGACGTGCTTTGCCGGGTCGGGCTCGACCTGCAGCAATGCGACAGTCGATGCACTCTCGTGGCTCGCCGCCTCGAGCTCGGCGAGCAGCAGCGACCAGGGAATCGACAACTCGCGCTCGATCGCCGCCGCGTCCTCGGCGGAGCGAACGGACGCTGCGCCGGGGACGCGCGCCGGCGCGGAGATGGCGCCGAGCGCCGCGTCCAGACGGCTGCGCTCGGCGAGCTGGAGGTCGAACGCCACGCCGACCGCGATCGCGGCGGCGAGGCCGGCCGCGCAGAGCGCGACGCCGCTCCAGCGTGCCTGCTGAACCGGGGCGACGAAATCGAGGCGGACGCGTCGTGGCGATTTCATGCATAGACTCGCTGCAGGAGCGCGAGCTCGTGGGACGACGCCCCCTCGCTCGTGCCGGGATCGAGCCACTCGAGATCCGCGGAGGGCGGTGCCGCGTTGTGGCGCATCCAGATCGGGGCGTCGACGAACATGCGGCTCGTGGCGCCGGCCGCTCGGGTCAGGCGCCCGAAGGCCTGCAGTCGCTCGAGCTCGACCATCCAGTCCGTGGACAGCCGTGCCATGTGGACACGGTCCCAGGCGCCACGCGCGAGGTGCACCGCGGAAAGCGAGCCGTCGTCGAGGCTGACGAACCACGTGTCGTCGGCTGGCAGCCGATGCCGCCACGCGTTGAACGCAACGACGAGCTGCGGCTGCAACGACGTCAACGTCAGGCGGGCCGGGGGCAGCACGTCCTCGAGCGCCGCCCGGAGCTGCGCGGGCATCGCGCACGCGACATAGGCGCGGCCCGGCGGCGTGTCGGCGAGCGTGACGGCCCAGTCCGCCAGCCCGTCGCCGAAGGCGTCGGCCAGCACGTAGCGGGCGTGCGTCAGCCGGCCATCGGCGTCGAGCCGCGTCGACGGCCACGGCACGACGCCGTAGCGGGCCCAGGGGTCCGCTACGACGATGCGCGCCGTGGCGTCCTGCCACGTCGATTCGCGCAGCAGATCGGCGAGGCGCGCCATCGTCGGGCGAAGGTCGCCGAAGTGGCCGTCGGGTACGGCGACTTCCGTCGCCGCGGTGACCTGCGGTCGCATCCCGCGTTCGCGGCGCGCCACGGCGATCTTCCGCGGCGCGAGGTAGATGGCGATCTCATCACGCCAGAGCGGTGACACGGTTGGCCTCCAGCAGGGTGGTGACCCCGCGCTTGACGAGTTCGAGGGCGGCGGGGCGAATCAGCCGCGAGCCGTTCGCTTCGGCAAGTTCCTTGAGGCGCCGGGCCGGCGCGCGCGCGACGATCGCCTCGCGCAGCTCGTCGTTGAGCACGAGCAGCTCGCCGATCGCCTTGCGCCCCTTGTAGCCCGTCCCGCGGCAGTGCGCGCAGCCGCGGCCGACGCGGAAGTGCCAGTCGGCCACCGCCGGCAGCATCAGCCCGGACTGGCCGATCAGCTCGACCGAGGGCTGGGCAGGCTCGGCGCACTGCTCGCAGACGACGCGGACCAGGCGTTGCGCGAGGATGCCGTTGAGCGCCGAGACGAACGCATAGGCGTCGACCTGCATGTGGGAGAAGCGGCCAAGCACGTCGAAGACGTTGTTGGCGTGCACGGTCGTGAACACGAGGTGGCCGGTCAGCGCGGACTGGATCGCGATCTGCGCGGTCTCCGGGTCCCGGATCTCGCCCACCATGATCTTGTCGGGGTCGTGGCGCAGGATTGAGCGCAGACCGCGCGCGAACGTCAGCCCCTTCTTTTCGTTGACCGGTATCTGCAGCACGCCGGCGAGCTGGTATTCCACCGGGTCCTCGATCGTGACGATCTTGTCGTGGCCCGTGTTGGTCTCGGAGATCGCCGCATACAGCGTCGTCGTCTTGCCGCTGCCGGTCGGCCCGGTGACCAGCAGCATGCCGTAGGGCAGCTGCGACAGCCGGCGCAGGCGCCGCACGACGTCCTCGTCGAACCCCAGCGCGTCGAGCCGCAGGCCCTGCAATTCGTCGGTCAGCGTCTGCTTGTCGAGAATGCGCAGCACCGCATCCTCGCCGTGCACGCTCGGGATCACCGAGACGCGGAAGTCGATCGGCCGCCCCTTCAGCGCCAGCTTGAAGCGGCCGTCCTGCGGCACGCGGCGCTCGGCGATGTCGAGCTCGCTCATGACCTTGATGCGCGAGATCACCTGCTCGCACAGATCCGCCCCACCGAAGGTGACGACGTGGACGAGCACACCGTCGACGCGATAGCGGACGCAAAGGCCACCGGGCCGGGTCTCGAGGTGAATGTCGCTGGCGCCGGCCTTGAGCGCGTCATAGACGGTCGAATGCACCAGCTTGATCACGGGACTTGAGTCGGAACTGATCGTGGCCAGCGACAAGTTCTCGATTTCCGAGTCGAGCGTGGTCTGTCCGCCGCCGCCGACCGCCGCGACGTCCATTGCCCGCAAGCCCTGCTCGTGCTTCGCCAGGTACGCCGTGATCTCGTCCGGCGACGCGAGGTGCCAGACGAGGTCCTGCGCGACCTTGAACTCGAGCCAGTTGCGCAACGGCGCGTCGAACGGGTCGCTGATGACCGCGAGGCACTCCGCGCCGCGCCGCACCACCACGCAGCCACGCTTGCTGGCTTCCGCCGGCCCGAGCAGCTCGAAGGCGGGCTCGAGGCCCATCAGCGTGGCACCGTCGAGCACCGGGTAGTGCAGTACCGCGCCGAGCGCGTCGGCGAGCGCAGCGGCGTCGAGGCCGGTCGTCTCCGCCAGCACCCCGAGCGCCGGCCGGCCGGCCGCGGCGGCCGCGGTCAGCGCCGCGCGCAGTTGGTCGTCGTCGAGCTGCGCGACTGCTCCGGCCGGCACGTCGGCCGGGAGTGGCTCAGGCACGGCGCTCATCGCACGGCTCCCGCGAGCTCGAAGATCGGAAAGTACATCAGCACGACGACGAGCCCGATCACGAGTCCGATCACGGTCATCATCGCCGGCTCGATCAGGCGGGTCGCGACGTCGACCCAGCGCGACAGCTGCTCGTCGTAGAAGGCCGCGACGCGTTCCATCATCTCGCCCATGTTCCCGCTGCGCTCACCGACACGGAGCATCCGTTCGGCGACCGGCGTCGTGAGGCCCTGACTGGCGAGCGCGTCCGTCAGCGACTTGCCTTCCTGGACGGTACGCGTCGCGGCCGCGAGGCGCGGTTGCGCGGCCGCCGCGAGCAGGCCGCGCGTCATTTCGAAGGCCGTCACGACTGGCAGGCCGCCGCGCAGCAGCATGCCCACCGTGCGGTACAGGCGGGCCAGCTGGTAGAGCTCGAGCTGGCTGCCGACGGTGGGCACGCGCACCAGCAGGCGTCCGAACGCGGCCCTGAACTCCGGCTGCATCACGGCGTAGGTCCCGAGCGACGCCGCCGCCAGTAGCGCGACCAGCATCGCGGAGCCATGCGCGTCCAGCAGGCGCCCCCAGTTCATCAGCAGCCGCGAGGCGAACGGCAGTTCGCCGCCGATGTCCTCGTAGATGCCGCTGAAGCGCGGCACGACGTAGCCCACGAGGAACAGCACCACGAGGGAACCGGCCGCCAGCAGTACCGCCGGGTAGATGGAGGCGTTGATCAGCTTCTTCTTCAGCTGGTCGATCTGCTGCTGGTAGGCGACGTAGCGTTTGAGCGCCTCGGCAATGGCGCCGCTGCGCTCGCTGGCGCGTACGGTCGCGACGTACAGCGCCGGGAAGCAGCTCGGGAACTCGGCAAGCGCGACCGACAGGCTCTGCCCTTCGTACAGGCGGCGACGCAGCCCGTCGAGGATGCCGCGCACTGCGGCGTCGCGCTCCTTCTCGGTGAGGGCGTCGATCGCCTCGACCAGCGACAGCCCCGCCTCGAGCAGCGCGACGAGCTCATTCGTGAAGGGCACCACCGCGAGCCGCGCGCGCGCGAAGCGACGCAGTCGCGGCGTCTCGATCGCGAGTACCCGCAGGCCGCGGCTGACCGCCTGGCGGCGCGCGTCCGTCTCGTCGATCGCGTCGAGATCGTGCTGGGCGACGACACACCCCGCGTCGAGGACGGTGAGGCGATAGCGCATGGGTTACCAGTTCGTGACGTCGGCGTCTTCGCCGGTGCCACCCGGCCGGCCGTCCTTGCCGTAGGACAGGAGGTCGAAATCGCCGTGGGCGCCGGGCTGCACGTAGACGTACGGCCGGCCCCAGGGATCGTTCGGAACGCCCTTCTTGAGATAGGGACCCGCCCACGCGGGCTCGTTGCTCGGCGACACGACGAGCACCTGCAGGCCCTCCTCCGTCGTCGGGTAGCGGCCGACGTCCAGCCGGAACGAATCGAGTGCCTTGTCCAGCGCGTCGATTTGCGCTCGCGCGACCTTGATCTGCGACTTGCCGACCTGCGCGAAGTAGCGCGGGGCGACGAAGCCGGCCAGCAGGCCGATGATCACCATGACGACGAGCAGTTCGAGCAGCGTGAAGCCGGCGGCCCGGCGGTGGTTCAGTTGATGCATGCGTTTGCCTCCCGGGCGGCGAGCCCCGGCGCGAGTGGCCATTCGAGCTGGACGCGCGTGCCCCGTCCGGGCGCCGTGGCAATCGCACAACGGCCGCCCGTGCGTTCGGCGCGCTCACGCAGGCCCCGCACGCCGCGCGGCCCCGAGCCGTCAGCGGTGTGCGCCGGATCGGCCTCGAGCGCGAACCCGCTGCCGTCGTCCTGCACGACGACGCGCAGCGTGCCCTCTTCGAGCCGCATCGAGACCTGCACGCGATGGGCGCCCGAGTGCCGCGCCACGTTGTTGAGCGATTCCTGCACCGCGCGAAACACGCTGATCGAGAGCGCGGGCGGGATGTCGCTGTCCTGCACCGCGATGTCGGTACCGACCTCGACGTCGTTGTAGACGTCGTGCCACTGCCGGCACAGCCAGGTGACCGCCGAGGCGGCGCCAAGGTCGTCGAGGTGGGCGGGGCGCAGATTCATCGAGATGTTGCGCAGGTCGTCCATGACGAGTTGCACGGCACGAACGGCGCTTGCAATCACCTCGGCCGCGAGCTCGACCTCCTCGCGCGGCAGCAGCACGCGCGCGCGCTCGAGCGAATACTTGATCGCGCTCAGCGACTGGCCGACGGAGTCGTGCAGGTCCTGTGCGATTCGCTTGCGCTCATCCTCCTGCGCGTTCATCAGCTGCTCCGAGAGCGCCTCGAGCTCCGCCTGCGACGCGCGCAATGTCTGCTCCACGTCGCGACGCCGCACGATCTCCGCGCGCAGGATCCGGTTGGTCGCGGTCAGCTGCTCGGTGCGCTCGGCGACGCGGTGTTCGAGCGTCTGGTTGATTTCGGCGAGCGCGCGCTCCGCGTGCCGCAGCGAGGTGACATCCGACACGCTGAAGGCAAACCGGACGGCGGCGCCAGCGGCCGCGGCGTCGGCGGAATCGACGGAGGCGAGCAGCTCGACCGCGACGTGGCGCCCGAGCGGTACGTCTTCGATCTCGAAGGACGCGGCGCCGCGCGCCGCGAGCTGCGTCCAGGCGGCGTCGATCGCGAGCCGCAGCGCGCAGTCGTGGCGCGTGCAGGCCGGATGCATCGCCGCGTGCATGTCGGCGCCGAGCGCGCCGCGCACTTCGCCGAGCGACCAGCGCTCGAGCGCGCGGCTGACGCGCACGATCCGGCGCCGCTTGTCGAGCAGGCCGACGATATTGGGCAGCGCGTCAACCGCGTGCTCCCACTCGACCTTCGCATGGTGGATTGCGGACAGCGTGCGAGCCCGCGAGGCGTCTCCCGCGACGATGCTGGCGCTCGCGCCGAGCAGGCAGCGCGCCGTCTCCACCGCTGCCTCCCGCAGCGACTCCTCTCCGCGGATCGCCTTCGTCACGAACAACAGCAGGTGAATCGGCTCGGCGCGCGAATCCGGCAGCGCGCCGCACAAGACCTCGTGGGCCGCCTCGCCGGCGGGGCGGACCGTGGTGCCCTCGTGCAGGTTGCCGACGACCGCGCCACGGACGATCCGGCGTGGATTCCGGAGCGCCTCGGCGATCAGCGGAATGTCGGCGATGTGAATCGCGCGCATGCGCCAGGCTGCCGGGACGTTCACGCCGACGACCGCCCGCACGGTGTCGCCGCCGGGGTCACGCTCGAAGAACACGACCATCGACTCCGGAAACTGCTCGGCGAGCGCCTGCGCGGCATTGGCCGCCGTGCTGCGCAGCGTCAGCGTCGAGCCGCAGGCCTGCGCCAGGCGGGACACTATGTCGATGATGCGCTGCGTCACTCTGTCGCCCGTCCCCCGACCGTCGACACCGCCGCCCCGGCGTGCCTTCACGGCGCTCGGGCGGATCCACGGCGTAGAGGGTGCCCCGTTGGCGGCGACGCGGCACAGTCGGCCGGTGCGGCAGTTGCGGGTGAACCATCGGGTAGGGGTCGGTAGGGTTTCTACCCAAGCACCCGAATCGAGGCGTCAGGTGCGGCCGGTCTGGAGCTCGCGGTAGAGGCGGATCACCGCCGGGACGTACTCGCGCGTCTCCCGGTAGGGCGGGATCTGCTGGCCGTGCCGGTCCACGGCGTCTTCACCCGCGTTGTACGCAGCGAGCGCGAGTTCGAGGTTGTTGTTGTAACGCCTCAGCAGATCAGCCAGATAGCGTGCTCCGCCGGACACGTTCTGCTCGGGATCGAAGGCGTTGCCGACGCCGTAACGGCGCGCGGTCGTCGGATGCAGCTGCATCAGGCCCTGCGCGCCGGCGCGCGACACCGCCTGGGGATTAAATGCGGACTCCACCGCGATGATCGCCCGCAGCAACGCCGGTTGCAGCGCCGTCCGCGCGGCCACACGGTCGATCATCGGGCCGAAGCCCGCCGCGCGCGCGCGCCATCGGGAACCAATCTGCCGCGGCGTCGTCGCCGCGACGCCGCCCTCCTCCGGTGCCGCCTTCAGAATCAGCACGTAACGGGAATCGACCGGCACGTTCGAGTAGTGCGCGGTCCCGGCGTCGTCCGTGTAGGCGTAGATGTCGGCGCGGGCGACGGCGGTCGCCGCAAGCGCCGAGCAGGCGAGGCCGGAAAGTAAAAGCCGTCGCATCGCACCACTCTAGAACCGCGTGTCGTGGCGCACAGGTGGGGTGAATCCGTAGGGGTGCCATTGCCAATGACGATCGCCGCGTCACGGAAGGCCCCAAGGGCAACCCGCAATCCGGCGATTGCAAAGTTCGGCATCCACGTACATATTATGTTCAAACTCGGTTCCAAGCGGCCTTTTCGGAGCTATAAGAGGCCAAATCGTGGACCGGGTCGCGACGGGGAAGACCGGCACGCAGGAAGGGAAATCCACCGGCCGTCCTTCGCGGCGGCCGGGAGAAGAGATGGTCAAGGGGAGCCACCGTATGGGGCAGACAGTCTCTCGATCCATTCAGGCCGCGGTCGCGGACCGCGACACACCCGCCTCCGATCCAACCGGCATCGACGTCGCGCTCAGTCGGGCACGCATTCTTCTCGTCGACGACCACGCGATCCTGCGCGAGGGAATCAGCGCGCTGCTCGCGCTCGAGAGCGATCTCGAGGTCGTCGGCCAGGCCGGATCGATCGTCGAGGCGGTCGAACGCGCCTGCGCGCTGCAGCCGGACCTGATCATCACGGATCTGTCGCTGCCGGGCGCGGCGGGCATGCAGGGCATCGTCGAACTCAGGCGCTGCTGCCCGCAATCGCTGCTGCTGGTGCTCACCGTGCACGACACCGAGGAGCACATCCGCGCGGGGCTCTCCGCCGGCGCCGCCGGCTACGTGCTCAAGGACGCGAGCCGCGTCGAGCTCATCTACGGCATCCGCGCGGTGCTCGCGGGCCAGCGTCATCTGTGCGCGCGCTCGTCGGCCCGCGTCGTGCGCACCTATCTCGGCGAGCAGCCACCGGTGCCGCACGTGGTCGCGGGCGTGACCGAGCGCGAGCGCGAGATCCTCGCCATGATCGCGGGGGGGCAGTCGAACAAGCGCATCGCGCTGTCGCTGAACCGGAGCGTCAAGACGGTCGAGAAGCACCGCGCCAACCTGATGCGCAAGCTCGGGCTGCACAACGTCGCGGACGTCACGCGGTTCGCGCTGCAGTGCGGAATGCTGCGCTAGCGGTGCGGCCCGGCCTTCAGGCGCCGCGGGGCTCGATCCAGAGCGCCATCGCGCGCGCGACGCAGCGACCGTCGTCGCCGTAGAGCGCCGTGGCCGCGCGGTACGTGCGCCCCCTGCCGCCCAGCGACCAGCCGACGATCACCGAACGCTCGCCGACCGCGAGCGTGTCGTCGACCCGGCACGTGAAGCTGCCCACCAGCATCGTCCGCGAGTCGGGCACGACGGCGAAATAGCCCGGGCAGTCGAGCGCCGCCCACAGGAATTCCGGACGAACCCGGCCGCGAGTGCCGGCGAGCGACGCGTCCGGCAGCCACGGCGTCGCGACGCAGTCGCGCCCGGCGTGAACCAGCGGCCCGGGCCGCAGCCCGAGCCCGTCGCCGCGCGCGGGTCCACAGACGAAGCAGCCGGGGGAGACGTGCTCGCGCGCTCCGCGCCACGCTGCGGCGGCCTCGAGCGCGCGGCTGTGCGGCACGGGCGGCGGCACGTCGAGCTCGAGCGCCGCCGGTGCCGCCGTGGCGATGAGCTGCTCGCCGGCGCGCAGCTCGAGTGCGCCCGCCTCGCCCGCCGCGATCGCGAGCGGCACGCCGAGCGGCGTCGGGAGCCGCAGGCGCACTTCCAGCGGTTCGGTGGCGAAGCCACCGAGCAGCCCGGCGACGTAGCCGCCGTTGCCGGAGCCCGCCGGTCCGCAGAAGCGGGGCGCGACAACGATGCTGCCGAGGTTCATGGATTTCGCGGTCCCTGGTGGATTGCGTCGAGCATAGCGAGCCGGCGCCCGCGCCTCACAGGATGTGCTCGACCCCGGGCAGCCAGCGGATCACGCCGGCCAGGAAGCGCTGCAACATCGTCGCCCCGGGCTCGCCCTTGACCGTGACCAGCGCGCCGCCGCGCTCGCCGGTCCAGCGCAGCCGTCCGGTCCGCGCACCCGGCGGGTCCAGAGTCAGCCGCCAGGCGCGGTCCGGCGCGAGGTCGGTCTCGATCATGTGCGCGGTCGCCGCGGCGAGCGACTCGCTGCGGACGACCACCGCGAGCTCGGTGTTGATGAGGGCCGACCGCGGATCGATGTTGAAGCTGCCGACCCACGTCAGTTCGCGATCGATCACCATGACCTTCGAATGGAGCGAGCTGCCGCTCTTGATGCGCCTGAAGTAGCGCCGTTCGCCGGCGCGGCGGCGCGCGTCCGCCTGGAACTCGTACAGCTCGACACCGGCCGCGATCAGCTCGCGACGCCGCTTGGCGTAGACCGCGTGCACCGGCAGCACGTCGGTCGAGGCGAGCGAGTTCGTCAGCACGCGAACCTTCACGCCGGCGCGCGCACGGTCGGCGATCAGGTCCGCCCCCTCCTTCATCGGCACGAGGTAGGCCGACTCGACCAGCACCTCGCGCTCGGCGCCGCGCCACAGCGCGTAGGCGCGCCCGAGCAGCGGCGATACGGCGCGGCGGCTCTCGTCGATCTTCTCCGGCGGGTCGGCGAGCAGCTCGGCCTCGCCCCAGTGCGGAAACTCCGCGGCGTAGACGAGTGTGCGGACCTGCGCCAGCACCGGCCCGTAGCTGTCGCGGAACTCCTCGACCGCGCCCGCCTGGCGCGCGATCTCGGCGGCGACGGCGTCGGCCTCCGCCTCGGTGGGCATGCGCCCGAGGAACGCCTCGATCGGCACCGCCCAGGGGCTGTTCCAGTAGTCGTCGAAGCTGCCGACCGCGGCGTGCGCGATCGGTCCCGCGGCCAGCAGCTCGACGTCGCTGAAATTGACGCTGTGATGCAGGTCGAAGTAGTTGTCGCCGATGTTGCGGCCGCCGATCACCGCGAGCTGCGAGTCGACGGCGAAGATCTTGTTGTGCATCCGCCGCTGCACGCGCCCGAAACTGGTCACGAGCTCGAGCGGCCGCATCCAGCGGATCCGGTTGCGATACGGGTTGAAGACCCGGATCTCGAGGTTCCTGTGGCCGGCCAGCGTCGCGAGCCGGTCCTCGCTGCTCGTCAGGTTGTTGTCGTCGACGAGCAACCGCACGCGCACGCCGCGCCGCGCCGCGGCGAGCAGCCGGTCGGCGAGCACGACGCCGGATTCGTCGGCCTCGTAGATGTAGTACTGGACGTCGAGCGAGCGCTCGGCGAGGTCGGCGAGCGCGGCGCGCTCGAGGAACGCGAAGCCACCGTACTGCAGCAGCGCGAACCCGGACTGGCCCGGATGGGCCGCGAGCGCCGGCGCGAGGGCGCGGCCGATCGCGGTGTCGGTGGTCGCCGGCACCGCGTAACTGGTGGCCTTCGGTACGTCGAGGCGGTACGTGGCGCAACCGCTCAGCGCGACGAGCGCGACGAGGCACGCGAGACGTGCGGCGCCCGCGCCCGCGACCACCGGTCAGCCGCCGTCGCCGCGGCCATGGCCGGCCCCGCGGGGCTCCCGGCAGCCGCGCACGGTGCAGTCACGCGGTCCGCGCGCCCGCGCATCGACCAGCGCGCGGCCGGGGCCGGGCGGGACTCGCTCGTAGTACATGGCGCAAAGTGTCGCGTAGCGCCCTCGCAAAGTCACGTCAGGGCCAGCTGCGGGCCTCGCGCGTGAAGCTGTCGGCCTCCGCGCGCACGACGCAGAACCGCTGCCCGGTCGGCGCCTCGAGCACCCACCAGCTGTGCACCTGCCGCACGCGCTTCGCGCCGAGCGCCTCGAGGCGGCGCACCTCGGCCTCGACGTCGTCCGTCTCGATGTCGAGGTGCACGCGGCTCGGGTGCTCGACCCGCTGGACCTCGACGTGCAGCCGCCCGAGCGGATCGTCGAGCCCGACGTAGTGCTCGTTCTCGGGGCCCGTGAGTCGCCGCTCGGGCATTCCGAGCGCCGCGCTCCAGAACGCCGCCGCCGCGTCGAGATCGCCCGTGTTGCAATCGATGATGAAGCCGCCGAGCCTGCTCTTGTGCATGCGCGTCTCCGCTCAGCCGCCGGTCCGGAGGCCGGCCAGGAACCGCACCGGATCGTCGCCGCGCTCGAGCACCTCGACGAGCGCCGAGCCCACGACCACGCCGTCGACGTGGCCCTTGAGGCGCGCGACCTGCTCGCGGTCGCGGATCCCGAAGCCGGCGCACACCGGGATCGGCGCGGCGGCCTTGACGCGCGCGAGGTACGCCAGCACGTCATCCGGCACCGCGACGCTCTTGCCGGTGGTACCGGTCATCGTGACTGCATAGATGAAGCCCTGCGCGGCGGAGCACAGCATCGCGAGGCGCTCGGGCGGCGTGACCGGGGTCACCATCTGCACGAGGCCGACGCCCTCCGCCTCGAGGGCGCGCTTGAGGTCGCCGCATTCCTCGAACGGCAGGTCCGGGACGATCACGCCGGCGACGCCTGCCGTGCGCGCCGCGCGCGGCAGGCGGTCGAGGCCGTAGGCGAGCAGCGGGTTCAGGTAGCTCATCAGGAGCAACGGCGCCTTCGGACGTGGCGCCGCCGCGAGCTCGTCGAGAATCCAGGCGAGCGAGACGCCCTGTGCGAGCGCCGCGTGGCTCGCGCGCTGGATAGTCATGCCGTCCGCCATCGGATCGGTGAACGGCACGCCGATCTCGACGACGTCCGCCGCCGCGGCGACGCGCGCGAGGTCGTCGCGGAAGCGATCGCGCCTCGGGAACCCCGCCGTCAGGAAGCCGATGATCGCCGGCTCGCCGCGCGCGCTCGCGGCCTTGATCGCCGCGCCGATCGCCTCGTGGCCGGGCCGCTGGCCCGCGTCGTGCCCGCGCATCACAGTTTCCCCTTCAGCAGCGTCTGCTGCAGCGTCGGCATGTCCTTGTCGCCTCGGCCGGACAGGCAGATCAGGATCTTCGCGCGCGGATGGCTCGCGGCCCACTTGCGCGCGCTCACGAACGCGTGCGCGCTCTCGATCGCCGAGATGATGCCCTCCGCCGCGCAGCACTCGGCGAGCGCCTCGAGCGCCTCGTCGTCGGTCGCATACTCGTAGTGCACGCGGTGCGCGGCCATCAGCAGCGCGTGCTCGGGGCCGACGCCCGGATAGTCGAGGCCGGCCGACACCGAGTGCGTCTCCTGGATCTGGCCGTTCTCGTCCTGCAGCAGCATCGAGTAGCAGCCCTGCAGCACGCCGGGGCGGCCGGTGCTCAGCGTCGCCGCGTTGTCACCGAGCCTCGGGCCACGGCCGCCCGCCTCGACGCCGATCAGCGCGACCTCGCGGTCGGCGATGAACGGATGGAACATGCCGATCGCGTTCGAGCCGCCGCCGACGCAGGCGAACACCGCGTTCGGCAGGCCGCCCGCCTGCCGCGCCATCTGCGCGCGCGACTCGCGACCGATCACCGACTGCATCTCGCGGACGAGGTACGGATACGGGTGCGGCCCGACCACCGAGCCGATCATGTAGTAGGTGCCGTTCGGGTCCGACACCCAGTCCCGGAGCGCCTCGTCGATCGCGGCGCGCAGCGTCTGGTCGCCGCCCGTGACCGGCACGACGGTCGCGCCGAGCAGCTTCATGCGCCCGACGTTCGGCGCCTGCCGCTCGATGTCGATCGCGCCCATGTACACCGTGCAGGGCAGGCCGAGGCGCGCGCAGGCGGCGGCGCTCGCGACGCCGTGCTGGCCGGCGCCGGTCTCGGCGACGATGCGCTTCGCGCCGAGGCGCTTGGCGAGCAGTACCTGGCCGATCGCGTTGTTGATCTTGTGGGCGCCGGTGTGCGCGAGATCCTCGCGCTTCAGGTACACCTCGGCGCCCCAGCGCTTGGACAGCGTCGCCGCGTACGTCAGCGGCGTCGGCCGCCCGACCCAGGTCGCGAGCTGGTCCTCGAGCTCGGCGACGAAGGCGGGATCCTTGAGCCAGCGCTTGACGCCCGCGTCGAGGCGGTCGAGCGCCGGGACCAGCGTCTCCGGCACGTAGCGGCCGCCGTACGGCCCGTAGCGTCCGCGCAGGTCCGGATAGTCACCGGCCAGCTCGCGCGACAGGAGCGCGCCCGCCTCGCCCGACTCAACTACCGTTGCCATCGTGGTCTCTCCCAGAAGATGCCGCGTTCACGGCGGCGCGGCCGCACGCGCGGCCGCGATGAATTCCCGGATCTGGCGCGGGTCCTTGCGTCCCGGCGCACGCTCGACGCCACTCGACACGTCGACCCCGAACGGCCGCACGGCGGCGATCGCGAGCGCAACGTTCGCCGCCGAGAGGCCGCCCGCGAGCACGAGCTCGGTGCGGCGCGCGAGCGCGCCCGCCGCCCGCCAGTCGGCGGTCGTGCCACGGCCGCTGTCGGCGCTCTCGTACAGGCAGCGACGCGGCAGCGTGGCCGGAAGCTCGGCCCCCGTGCGCAGCACGGGCAGGCG
>JBBINS010000068.1:0-14535 GCA_037443765.1 Gammaproteobacteria bacterium | reverse complement strand
TCAGAACTTGTACGTCGCCGTGACGCCGATCGTCCTCGGCGCGTAGCCGCGACCGAAGTAGTTCGTGTCGAGGTTCTGCAGCCCGTAGTTCGTCGCCGCGAAGTCGCGCGCGACGAAGATCGGCGTGTGGTAGTTGAGCGCGTTGGTCGCGAACAGCGAGACGTCGAAGCCGTTCAGGCGGACGCCGGCGCGCAGGTTGAGCATCCGGATCACGGGCAGGCCCGGCTGCGTCGTGTCGGCGTTCGGCAGGTTCGCCGGGTCCTGGTAGGGGACGAGGCTGTTCTGCGCCGTCGCGTACTGGTAGTCGAGCCTGAGGTACGGCTCGTACTGCGATCCCTTCCACGAGTACTCGCCGTTCAGGTCGATGTTCCACGGCGAGGCCGCGAGGTGGTCGCCCGCCGCGACCAGCTGATCGGTGCCGCCCGGCAGCGTGATGTTGTTGTTGAACGACGTGTCGGTGTACGCGGCGGTGAAGCCGAGGGTCAGGCCGTCGGTCGCGCGCCACTCGAGCTCGACGTCGCCGCCCTTGCCGGTGGCCTCGCCGAGGTTGTAGTCGAAGCCGAGGCCGCAGGACAGGTAGACGAACTGCTGGATGTTCTTCCACTGCAGGTAGTAGGCCGACGCGCTCACGGTCAGGTGCCGGTCGAGCAGCGTGTTCTTGGTGCCGACCTCGTACTGCCACAGCGAGTCGGGGGTGAACGGCGCGGCCGCCGCCGCTGGGCTCAGGCCGGCCGGCAGGCAGTTCGCCGGCAGGGTCGTGTTGATGCCGCCCGGGCGGAAGCCCTTCGCGGCGCTCGCGTAGTAGAGCGAGTCGGCGTCCGGCTGGTAGTTCAGCACGAAGCGCGGCGTCACCGGCTTGCTCTCGCCCGCGCTCGGCGTGTTGACGTTCAGGTTGCCGAACGAGCCCTGCTCGATCTCCTGCACGACGCCGTTGAACTTGAGGTCGGAGTAGCGCAGCCCGACGGACGCCTTGAGCGTGTCGGTCAGCTTCCAGCTCGCCTCGCCGAAGAGCGCCAGCTGCTTGTCGATCATGCTGAAGCGCGGCTGCAGGTAGACGAGGTTGCCGGGCAGGCCCGCGCCGCCGATCGGGCTCACGACGTACTCGGTCGAGTTCTCGTTGGTGTGGGTGTAGAAGAGGCCCAGGTTCCACTGCAGGCGCGCCTGCGCGTCGGTCGAGCTCGCGCGGAACTCCTGGCTGAAGTTGTCCTGGTGGTCCGTGAAGTACGCCGAGTTGATGCCGTTCGCCGGCGGGTACTGGTTATAGAGGAAGACGGTGTCGTACCACTGCGAGTAGTCCGAGATCGAGTGCTGCTGGCGCGAGAAGTACGACGTGTTCGACGTGATGTTCGCCCACGGCTGGTTCCAGGTGACCTTCGTCGCGCCGACCCAGAAGGGGTCCGTGCTCGGGTTGCGCTGCGCGTTGCCGTTGTTGTAGTGGTTGCCGGCGGCGTCGGAGATGTTGAGCCAGTAGGCCGCGGTGTCGTTGATGTGCAGCGTCTGCACGTACAGCGACGGGTCGATCGTCAGGTTGTCGGTCGGCTGCCACTTGAGCGCGGCGCGGAAGGTCTGGGTGTCCTTCCAGTTGGCGTTCTTCTCGGCGATGCCGGTGATGGTCGGCAGCCCCGAGTAGAGCGTCTCGCCCGAGGGGCCGATGGTGCTCGGCGGCGGCGTGTACGTCACGCGGTTGACCCAGCCGCCGTCCTCGCGGAACGAGGCGCTGACCCGGAAGCCGAGCACGCCGTCGATGATCGGTCCGCCGAAGGCCGCGCCGGCTTCGGAGTTCACGCCGCCGCCGTCGATCTGGCCGAACTCGGCGCGCGCGTATCCCGAGTACTTCGTCAGGCTCGCCTCGGGCGTGATGAAGCGGATCGTGCCGCCCATGGATCCGGCGCCGAACAGCGTGCCCTGCGGGCCCTTCAGCACCTCGACGCGGTCGAGGTCGAAGAGCGCCGGATACGGATTCACGGTGCCGAAGTTGAGGTGGCGGGTCTGGATCGGCGTGTCGTCGACGTAGATGCCGGTCGTCGCGGAGCCCGCGGTCGAGTCGATGCCGCGGATCGAGATGTCCGAGCCCTCGTCGTTGTAGTTGCCGCTCGAACTCATGCCGTTCCTGAGGAACGTGACGCCCGGCGCGACGCGCGTCAGGTCGTCGATGGTGCGCAGGCCCTGCTGGTCGAGCTTCTCCTGGCCGAAGGCCGTGATGCTCATCGGCACGTCCATCAGCCGTTCGGAGCGCCGCTGCGCCGTGACCACGATCTCCTCGAGTCCCCCGGAGGCCTTGTCGGCCGTCTGCGCGAGAACGGCGCCGACCGGCAGCGTGCCGAGGAGTGCGGCGGTGATAGCGAGGCGAAGCGGGTTCGGGGTCATTCTGGCGTCCTCATGAAAGCGTGTCGAAAAGCGGCGGCTTCGTCCCCGGGCGGCGGCAATGGGCGCCCGTAACGTTGTTGGCGCGCAACATCGTCGTCCGACTACGGCGGGCCCGGGAGCGACCGCCGCTGCTGCAGGAACGGTACCGGAGAATTGCTGCTCTGCACAGGTGCAATCACGCAACAGTTGATCGGGTGGCCGGATTCGAGGCTCGGAACCGGTCGCCGGGGCGGTGAGGGAAGCGCCCGCTGTCGCCTCGTCGCTCGCCGCGCGGCGGCACGTCGCGGCCGGCCGGCGCTGCCCCGGGAAGGCGCGGGCGCCTCCCCGGGGTCGCGGGCTCAGTAACGGTAGGTGGCGGTGAGCCCGATCGTCCGCGGCCGCACACCGCGGCCGAAGTACAGGTTGTCGGTCGCCGGCCCCTGGCCCGCCGCGCCGCAGGGAATACCCGACACGTAGCAGTCGGCCGGGATGTCGCGCGAGGCGAACAGGAGCGGGTGCGCGTTCGTCAGGTTGTTCGCGAACAGCGAGACGTCGAAGCCGCTGAACCGCAGGCCGGCGCGCAGCGACAGGTCCGTCGTCATCGGCAGGCCCGGCACGGTCGTGTCGAAGTTGTTGGTGTGGTAGTCGAGCGCCGGCGTCAGCGCGGTCTGCGCGGTGGTCCGCTGGTAGTCGGCGCGCACGTACGCGGTCCGGCCACCGAGAGCGTCGAACGCCGTCGCGTACTCGGCCGAGGTCATGAACGACCAGGGCGCCGCGGGCAGGCGGTCGCCCTCGGCGACGATCGGCGCGACGCTGCCGGCGGCGCCGCAGCCAAGGCCGACGCCGGTGTACGCCAGCACGCCCGCGCACGAGGCCTGCGTGTAGCGCGCGTCGGTGTACGCGACCTTGAGGTCGAGCGTCAGCGGCTGGATCGGCTTCCAGGTCACGTCGATGTCGCCGCCGCGGCTCTGCACCTTGCCGAGATTCGCGAAGAACTGCTCGCCACAGCTCGGCAGGTAGACCTGCTGCTGGATCTTGTCCCAGTTGATGACAAAGAGGCTCGAGTTGATCTGCAGCGTCCGCCCGAACAGCGTGTTCTTGGCGCCGATCTCGTAGCTCCACAGCGAGTCCGACGAGAAGCCGCCCGGCACGTGCGGGTGGCCGTCGGCGCCAACCGGCAGGCCGAATCGAGTGAGGTCGCCATCGCAGGTGTAGCTGACGGGCACGTTGACCCCGCCGGCCCGGTAGCCCTTGGCCGCGCTCATGTAGACCATGTTGTCCCGGTCGGGCTCGTAGGCGAGCACGACCTTCGGCGTCACCGGCTTCTCGGAGGACTTTGCCTCGCCGGTGATCAGCGGCGACAGCGGGACTCCGGAGAATGCGCCGCCGTAACCGGTCGTGCCATCGACGTCGACTCTCGAGACGCGTACTCCGACCGTGGCCTTGAGCTTGTCGACGATCTTCCAGCTGAGTTCACCGAAGACCGCATACTGCTTCTCGAGGATCCGGTCCTCCGGGCCGTGATAGATCATGCCGAGCGGGCACGGGTAGGCGGTCGTGCACACCGGCACCGGCGGATTGTTGTTCGTGTACGCGTTCACCTCCCCGTTCAGCGTCGGGTCGATGATGTCCTCGGGGATGTTCTCGTTCGTGCGCGACACGAACAGGCCGGCGTTCCACGTGACGCGCGCATTCGCGTCCGTCGAGGCGAGGCGGATTTCCTCGTAGAAGTTGCGCTGCGAGTCGCCGAACGGCGCGTAGCCGCCGTCGCCGGTCTGCGGGTAGGTGTTCGGCAGGCTGGTGTAGAGCGCCCAGGTGGCGCGCAGGTACTGACTGTAGTCCGAGGTCCCGGACTGGTCGCGCGACAGGTAGGACGTGTTCGACGTCAGCTGCGCGAATCCCAGGTTCCAGTCGACATGGATGGCGCCGAGGTAATAAGGGTCGGTGCTCGGGTTCGTGAGCGCATTGCCGTCGCGGTAGATCCCGGCGCCGGGGTTCGACAGCGCCTGCCAGTAGACCGACGTGTCGTTGAGGTGCAGCCGCTGGTAGTAGAGCGACGGCGTGATCGCGACGTCGTCGTTGACCTTCCACTTGAGCGCGAGGCGAAACGTGGACGTCTGCGACCAGTTGGCGGCCTTCTCGGTGGTGCCGGCGTAGGCGATCGCCGGCAGCAGCGCGTTCGGGTCGCTCTCGGTGTATTTCACGCGGTCCACCCAGCCGCCGTCGCGGCGGAACGAGGCGCTGAACCGGAAGCCGAGCACGTCCTCGATGATCGGGCCGCCGACCGCGGCGCCGAACTCGTACGAGGGATCGCCGTACTCGGTCGTCGCCACTTCGGCGCGGCTGTAGCCGCTGAACTGCTGCAGGCCCGGGGCCGGCGTGATGAAGCGGATCGCGCCGCCCTCGGCGCCGGCGCCGAACAGCGTGCCCTGCGGGCCGCGCAGCACCTCGACGCGCTCGATGTCGAACAGCGCCGGGAAGATGTTGATCGCGCCGAAGCCGATGTGGCGGCTCTGCACGGGCGTGTCGTCGACGTAGATGCCGGTGGTCGAGGAGCCCGCGGTCGAGTCGATGCCGCGGATGCTGATGTCGGAGTTCTCGTCGTTGTAGTTCGCGTTCGAGCCCGTGCCATTGCGCAGGAACGTGACGCCGGGCGACAGGCGCGACAGATCGTCGATGTTCTTGAGGCCCTGCGAGTCGAGCTTCTCCTGGCTGAACGCGCTGACGCTGATCGGCACGTCCTGCAGGCGCTCCTCGCGACGCGTCGCCGTGACGACGACTTCCTCGATGCCGCCGGCGGCAACGCCCTTGTCGGCGGTCTGGCCGGCGGTCTGGGCGACGGCGGTCCCGGCGGCCAGCGCGCCCACGAGGGCGGCGGTCGCACTGAGGCGAACGAGATTCCCGGTCATCTTAGGGTCCCCTTGCTCGTATTTAAGTTGGTCGGCGCGTCGCCCGCGCGACGCCGTCAAGTCCGCACCGCCCCCTCGTTGGCAGTGTGCGACATCGGCACCATCCTTAGTGTTTTGTGCGGCAGTGCGTGGCGCCCGCCGCCCCCGAACGGTACCCGAGAACGGCGCGCCTGCACAGAGGCGGCCGCGCCACAGCGCCGACGCCGCTGGCCAGCCCCCGCCCCCGATGCGAAGATCCCGCCCCGACGCGGCCGGCCCCGATGGGCGGTGGTCCAGGGCCCGGGTCGGTGGAGGTCGTAGAGCATGCTCGAGCGCGCGCGGGACTGGATCGGGGGAGTCGCCATCGGGCTCGCGGCCGGGTGGGCGGGGGTCGCCGGGGCCGCGGTGCCCGTCGCCGACCTGGTCGTCACCGACGCCCGCATCTACACGGCGGCCGGCGGGCCGCTCGCCGAGGCGCTCGCGGTCCGCGCCGGCCGGCTCGTCTACGTCGGCGCCGCGCAGGGCCTCAAGCCCTACATCGGGCCGCGGACGCGGATCGAGCGGGCCGGCGGGCGGCTCGTGATCCCGGGCCTCGCCGACACCCACATCCACCCGCTCGACATCGTCGACCTCGACGTCTGCGACCTCGACAGCCGGCCGATGGCGCTGCGGGACCTGTCGGCGTTCGTGCGCGCCTGCCTCGCGCGCTACCGGCTCGCGCCCGGCAAGCGCCTCGTCGTCCACCAGTGGAACTACACGGCGGGCAACCAGCCCGACGCCGAGTACCCGACGCTGCGCGCGGCGCTCGACAAGGCATCGACCCGGCACCAGATCGAGCTCCTCGGCAACGACGCCCACCACGCCGCCTTCAACAGCCTCGCGCTCGCGAGCGCCCGGAACGCCCAGGGCGTCGCGGTCGGCATCTCGAGGGCGACGCTCGGCTCGGACTTCGCGGCCTACGCGAAGCTCGTCGGGGTCGACGCGGCCGGCGAGCCGAACGGCGCGGTCAACGAGGACGCGCGCTACACGATTAACCCGAACAGCATGCTCTACACCGAGCTCGAGGCGACGCTCAAGGTGCCGGAGCGCATCACCGCGCGGCTCAACAGCGTCGGCATCACCGCGATGATGGACGCGATGGCGACGCCGGACGGCCTGCCGCTCTACGACAAGCTGCTCGCCGGCCACCACCTCACGGTGCGCACGACGCTCGCGCAGTTCTACGACCCGGCGCGGTACCGGCGCGCCGATGGCGCGGTCGACTGGGACGCGATGCTCGCGAAGGCGAGGGCGGTGCGCGCCCGGTACGCCGGCAACCCGCTGATCGACGCGGGCACGGTCAAGCTCTTCGCCGACGGCGTGCTCGAGGGCAACCCGTTCGCGGTGCCGCCGACGCTGCCGAACGGCGCGGTCCTGAGACCCCTCCTGCAGCCGATCTTCGCGACCGACGCCCACGGCCACGCGACGGTCGTCGGCTACGTCGACACCGACGCCGCGGCCTGCGTCGGCGTGCGCGCGAGTCCCGAGCGCGTCGCGACCGACGCCGCGATCGCGGATTTCACCAAGGCCAACGGCTTCCACCCCGGCCAGTGCCAGATCTCGAGCGGCCAGCTGCAGCACGAGCGCGGCGTGATCCTCGAGTTCGTGCGGCGCTTCCACCTCGCCGGCTTCAACGTCCACATCCACGCGATCGGCGACCGCGCGGTGCGCACCGCGATCGACGCGATCGAGGCGGCCCGCGCCGCCGACGGCGTGACGACGACGCGCGACGGGCTCGCGCACGTCCAGCTCGCCGACCCCGACGACGTGCGGCGCCTCGGCCGCGACAAGCTGTTCGTCGCGTTCACGTACGCCTGGGCCAACACCGCTCAGGACTACGACCTCACCGTCATCCCCTTCATCCAGCGCGTGTCCGGCAACAGCTACGCGGCGCTGCACGCACCCGGCAGCTACTACGAGGAAAACGCCTACCCCGTGCGCGCGGCGCGCGACGCGGGCGCGATCCTGACCGCGGGCTCCGACGCCCCGGTCGAGACCCGCGACCCGCGGCCGTTCGCCAACATCGCGAGCGCGCTGTCGCGGCGCACCCCCGGCGAGCCGCCGCTCAACCCGGCGCAGGCGATCACGATCGAGGACGTGCTGCAGGCGTACACCCTGAACGGCGCGCGCTTCCTCGGCCGCGAGCGCGACGCGGGCTCGCTCGAGGCCGGCAAGTCCGCCGACTTCGTGATGCTCGACCGCGACGTGCTCGCGCTCGCCGCGCAGCAGAAGTACGAGGACATCGCCGCGACGCGCGTGCTCGGCACCTGGTTCGAGGGCCGGCGCGTCTACCGGGCGCCGGAGGCGAAGTGACACGGGCCGCGTGCCGTCCGGCCGCGCTTGTGCCGTTCATGCCCGGCGGGCGATGCTTCGCGTCGGGCCGCCTGCGCCCGTCCAGAGAGCCTGACGCCATGAAGCCATCGTCCTGCCGCCCCCCGATCACGGCGCGCCGCGCCGGCGCCGCGATACTCGCCGCGATGCTCCTCGCCGGCTGTGCGCACGAGGCCGCCGCGCCCGGCGTGCCGGCGACCTTCCGCGTCGCGGCCGCGCCCACCGGGCCGCTCAGGGTCGTCCTCTACGGCGACTCGCGCTTCACCGCGACGAGCGAGCGGGTCGCGAGCGTGCCGGCGGTGCGCCAGGCGCTGATCGCGCAGGTGGCTGCCGAACACCCGGCGGCCGTGCTGCTGACCGGCGACGTGCCGTGGCACGGCGGCAGCGTCGGCGACTACGAGGTCTACCGCGCCGAGACCGCGGCCTGGCGCGCGAACGGGCTCCCGGTCTACCCGGCGCTCGGCAACCACGAGTTCTCGCAGTGCGCCGAGGCGGAGTGCCTCGAGAACTGGTGGAACGCGTTCCCGGCGCTGCGCGGTGAGCGCTGGTACTCGGTCGAGATCGGGCCGCGGCTCAGGGCGATCGCGCTCGACAGCGACGCCTCGCTGGCCGCCGGCGGGGCGCAGCGCGCCTGGCTCGACGCCGAGCTCGCGCGGCTGCCCGGGTCGGTCGACTTCGTGCTGATCTTCCTGCACCACCCGCCGGTCGCCGACCTGCAGCAGGGCGTCGCGGCCGATCACAACACCCGGCCCAACGAGCTGGCGCTCGCCGAGGACCTCAAGGCCGTGGCCGCGCGCTCGCGCGTCCGGTTCGTGGTCGCCGGCGGCCACATCCACAACTACGAGCGCCACGAGCAGGACGGCATCGTCTACCTCGTCTCGGGTGGCGGCGGCGCGCGGGCGTACGACGTCGTCAGGGACGCGACCGACCTCTACCGGGGACCCGGCTTCCCGAACTTCCACTACGTGCGCTTCACGCTCGAGGGCGCGGTGCTGCGCGGCGAGATGCTCAGGCTCGAGGACTTCGACGCCGCGACGCCCGGCCGGTGGCTGATGCGCGACACGTTCGAGCTGCACGCCGCTCCCCGCTGACCGGCCGCGGTCCCCCGCGCGCCAGTGTGGCAAACCGGGGGCGGCCCCCCGTCGGGGCCTGATGCATAATCCGGCCCCGCTGCGAGGGACCGTCATGCTCGATTCGATCGTCGCCGGCGTCTTCCGCTTCGAGGCGCGCCGGCGGATGCGGCTCGGGCCGAGCACGGGCATCGCGGCGGTGCCGACCGAGCCCGTGTTCCTGTACCTGCACGTGCCGTTCTGCGAGGTGCTCTGCCCGTACTGCTCGTTCCACCGCGTGCGCTACGAGGACGGCAAGGCGCACCGCTACTTCGCGGCGCTGCGCCGCGAGATCCGCCACTACCACGAGCGCGGCTACCGCTTCAGCGGCGTCTACGTCGGCGGCGGCACGCCGACGGTGGTGCCGGACGAGCTGGTCGCGACGCTCGGGCTCGTGCGCGAACTGAACCCCGGGCTCGGCGACATCTCGATCGAGACGAACCCCAGGGACCTGAGGGACGAGGTGCTCGGCGCGCTGACCGGCGCCGGCGTCGCGCGCCTGTCGGTCGGCGTGCAGAGCTTCGACGACGGCCTGCTCGCGAAGATGGGGCGGCTCGAGAAGTACGGCGACCGGGCCGAGATCCTCGCGCGGCTCGCGGCCGCGACCGGCCGGTTCCGGACGCTGAACGTCGACATGATGTGGAACCTGCCGGGCCAGACCGAGGCGATGCTCGAGGCCGACCTCGAGGCGGTGCTCGGCAGCCCGGCCAACCAGGCGTCCTTCTACCCGCTGATGCAGACGCGCACCGCCGCGCGCCAGATGGCGCGGACGATGGGTCTGCCGGCGCACGACCGCCTGCAGCGCGACTACGCGCGGATCCTCGGACGCCTGACGCCTGCGTTCACGCCGAGCTCCGGCTGGTGCTTCAGCCGCGGCGCGCGCGGCATCGACGAGTACCTCGTCGACAACGGCGACTACGTCGGCTTAGGCAGCGGCGCCTTCAGCTACGTCGGCGGGTCGGTGTACGCGACGACCTTCTCGCTCAATGGCTACGTCGACCGGGTCGAGCGGGGCCTGAGCGGCGTCACCGGCGAGCGCCGGATGGGCGCGCACGAGCGCATGCAGTACGACCTGCTGGTGCGGCTCTTCGGTCTGCGGCTCGAGCGCGACTGGGTCCGCAAGCGCTACGGCCGGCGATTCGAGCTCGAGCTCGCGCCCGAGCTCGCGGCGTTCCGGCTGCTCGGCGCGGTCCGGGCCGACCGCGACGGCTGGTCGCTGACCGGCCACGGCATGTACCTGTGGGTGCAGATGATGTCGGCGTTCTTCGAGTCGGTGAACGCGTTCCGCGAGCAGATGCGCCACCAGATCCGCGCCGAGCTCGAGGGCGACACCCTCGGCGAGGCGCTGGTGCCGCTCGCCGAGATCCGCCACGGACCCGGCGTTGTCAGGCGCGCGCGCTGAAGAGCGGCCCGTTGTCGATGAAGATCCGGTACGAGCGGATCCGGCCGCTCTCGAGCTCGAACACGTTGACGAACGGCACCGTCAGCGTCGAGCCGTCGTGGCGCGTGTAGGTCACTTCGCCCTCGCAGACCGCGGTGCCGTGGCCGGTCCAGCTCCTCAGCAGTCGGTGGCGGCAGCCGCCGATGGCCGCGAAGAAGCCGGCAACGGCGGCGCGGATCGCGCCGCGGCCGACGACCGGCGGCGCGTTGCCGAAGCGGAATTCACCGTCCTCGGTGATGAACCCGGCAAAGGCGTCGGCGTCGCGGGCATCGATCGCGGCGAACAGCCGCGCCCAGCCGGCGGCATCCGGGGCCCAGGGCAGGGCGGCATCGTTCACGGCGGCACTCCAGTGGTGGCGGTCCTCGACGGTGCGCACGCTAGCAGGCTCGCGGTCGGCCGACAACGCGGTTTTGCGCGGCCGCGCACGGAAGCTCCCGTCGCTGCTACGGAAAACCGAGTCGCCCCGCCGGCGGGGGGCGCGCTAGGCTCGCCGGCAAATCAGGCGCGTCGTCCCCCGCACCGCCATCAGAGGCATCGTCGTGAACATGCAGAGCGCCGGCCACCGGCATTCGGGTCCGCGTCATGGTCGTTCGCTCGCGGGCCTGCTGCTCGCCCTGGCGCTCGCGCTCACCGCGGCGGGCGCGATCGCCGCCGCGCCGCCGCCGGCCGCCGCGCCGGCCGCGATCCCCGACGAGAAGTGCATCAACTGCCACGACGACGAGACCCTCAAGAACGAGGCCGGCCACTCGGTGCGGATCCAGGCCGCGACGCTCGCCGGCTCGGCGCACCGCAAGGTCGCCTGCACCGACTGCCACGCCGACGCGCTCACCACCCGCCACCCGCGCGAGAACCTCGGCAAGGTCGACCTCGCCGCGTGCACGAGCTGCCACCAGGACGAGATCGACAAGGTCAAGGACAGCATCCACGCCAAGAAGGACGTCACCGTCGAGGGCTGCGCGGGTTGCCACGGCAGTCTGCACAGCGTGCTGAAGGCCAAGGATCCGAACAACTCGATGACGGCGGTCAACCAGGTTCGGCAGTGCGGCCAGTGCCACAAGAGCATGATGACGGGCTACCTCTCGAGCGAGCACGCCCGTGCGCTCTTCGCCTCGGGCCTCGTCAGCGCCCCGGCCTGCACCGACTGCCACGGTGCCGGCCACGAGATCCTCAAGCACGACGCGCCCGCCGCGGCGACCGCGCCGGCGCACAGCCCCGACACCTGCGGCAAGTGCCACGCCGGCGTCCTCAAGGAGTGGTCGGACAGCGCCCACGGCAAGCTCTGGCAGGACGGCAGCACCAAAGGCCCGGTCTGCATGACCTGCCACCAGGCGCACGCGATCAAGGCGCCGACCAGTCCCGAGATGCGCCAGCGCTTCCCGAGCGACTGCGGCAACTGCCACGAGAAGCTCTATGAGTCGTTCCACGACAGCTTCCACGGCAAGGCCGGCGCGCTCGGCTACACGGCGGTCGCGATGTGCGCCGACTGCCACACGCCGCACCACAACCTGAAGGCCTCCGACCCGCGCTCGAGCGTGAACCCGGCGAACCTCGGCGCCACGTGCGGCAAGTGCCACCAGGGCGAGATCAACGCCGCGTTCCTGACCTACGACCCGCACGCGAAGCCGAGCGACCGCAGCCGCAACCCGATCCTCTACTGGGTCTGGTTCGGCATGACGGCGCTGCTGCTCGGCGTGTTCGGCTTCTTCGGGCTGCACGACCTGCTGTGGCTGCAGCGCAGCATCGTCGGCACGTTCCGCGGCGAGTTCAAGGCGGCGCGCGCGCACGCCGGGCCCTACGTGCGCCGCTTCTCGAGCGCGCAGATGGCCGTGCACGTCACGATCGTCGTCAGCTTCCTGCTGCTGGCCGCGACCGGGCTGCCGCTCAAGTTCGCGGGCGCGTCATGGGCGCCGAAGCTCATGGCGATCTGGGGCGGCGCGCACGTCGCCGGCGTCCTGCACCGCATCGCCGCGGTCGTCACCTTCGGCTACTTCCTCTATCACCTGGGGAACATCGGCTACCAGATGTTCGTCAGGAAGCAGAAGGGCTTCCTGTGGGGTCCGCGCTCGATGGTCCCGCAGCTGACCGATCTCAAGGACCTGATCGCGATGGTCGGGTACTTCTTCTATCGCCGCGAGCGGCCGGCGTTCGACCGCTGGGCGTACTGGGAGAAGTTCGACTACCTGGCGGTGTTCTGGGGCGTCGGCATGATCGGCGTCACCGGCCTCATGCTCTGGTTCCCGGGCGCGTTCACGAAGGTGCTGCCGGGCTGGGCGCTCAACGCCGCCTACATCGCGCACAGCGATGAGGCGCTGCTCGCCACGGGCTTCATCTTCCTGTTCCACTTCTTCCATACGCATCTGCGGCCCGAGAGCTTCCCGATGGACCCGGTCGTGTTCACGGGCTCGATGCCGCTCGAGCGCTTCAAGGACGAGCGGCCGCTCGAGTACCAGCGCGCCGTCGCCGAGGGCCGGCTCGAGGCGATGATCGTGCCGGCGCCGACGGCGGGCGACCTGCTGCGCGCCCACGTGTTCGGCTTCTGCGCGGTCGCGATCGGCGTCGCGCTCGCGGTCGGGATCTTCGTCGCGCTCGCCGGCGGCCTGCTGCACTGAGGCCGCCTCCGGCCCCAACTTCCGAGGACAACATGGTCAAGACGCTGTTTGCTGGGATCACGAGGAACTTCCTGAGCCTCGTGGGGGTCGTGCTCGCGGGGGGCGCCGCGGTGCTCATCGTGCTGCTGGCGGCGCTCGGCGCGACCGGCATGCGCGCAGGGTCCTTCGTCGGGATCATCGCCTACCTCGTGCTGCCGGGCGTGCTGGTGCTCGGACTGCTGCTGATCCCGGTCGGGCTCTGGTGGCAGCACCGGCGCGAGCGGCTCGCCGCGGCGCGCGGCGGGCTGCCGCCGTCGCTGCCGGTGATCGACCTGAATCGCGCGACGACCCGCGGCGCGATCGTGATCGCGCTGCTGCTCGGGTTGTCGATCGTCGTGATCCTCGCCGGCGCCGGCTACAAGGGCGTCGAGATCCTCGAGTCGACGGAGTTCTGTGGCCAGGCCTGCCACGTGACCATGCAGCCCGAGGCGGTCGCGCACGAGCGCTCGCCGCACGCCAACGTCGCCTGCGTGCAGTGCCACGTCGGCCCGGGCGCGAGCTGGTTCGTGAAGTCGAAGATCAACGGCCTGTGGGAGATGGTGGAGGTCGCGTTCAACATCTACCCGCGGCCGATCCCGACGCCGGTCCACACGCTGCGCCCGGCGCGCGACGTCTGCGAGGAGTGCCACTGGCCGACCAAGTTCGTCGGCGACAAACTCGTGATCCGCAGCCACTTCGGCGAGGACGAGGCGAATTCGCCGACCAAGACGGTGCTCATGCTGCACGTCGGCGGCCAGACCGGCAAAGCCTCGAACGGCATCCACTGGCACGTCGGCGAGGGCGTGCACGTGCGCTACCTGTCCGATCACAGCCGCGAGACCATCTACACGGTCGAGCTCGCCTCCGCCGACGGCAGCGTCAAGACCTTCAAGACCGCGGCGACGCCGCCCGTCGACGCGCAGTGGCGGACGATGGACTGCGTCGACTGCCACAACCGGCCGTCGCACATCTACCGCGACCCGGCGGTCGAGATCGACGCCGCGCTCGCCGACGGGCGCATCGACACCTCGCTGCCGTACGTCAAGCGCGAGGGCCTCAGGGTCCTCAAGGTCGACTACGCCTCCGAGGCGCAGGCGCGCGCCGCCATCGCCAAGGACATCGACGCGTTCTACCGCGCCAATTACCCCGCCGTGACGTCCGACCGTGCCTCGGCGGTTGCCCAGGCGGGCAAGGCGCTCGGCGACATCTGGTCGTGGAACGTCTTCCCGCAGATGAAGGTGACCTGGAACACCTACCCGAACCACATCGGCCACCAGCAGTCGCCGGGCTGCCAGCGCTGCCACGACAACAAGCATGTCACCGAGACGGGCGCGAAGATCAGCAAGAAGTGCGAGACCTGCCACAACGTCGTGGCCGAGAACGAAACGGCGCCCGAAGTCCTGAAGGCGCTCCAGTAGCGTCGCGCCGCCCGGCCGCCGCGACTGCGGCTGCCGGGCGCGACGCGGGCCGCGAAGGCCGCCGCGTCGCCGGCCGTTCCTGAGTGCGCATCGGCGGGCAGGCGACCGCGGTCCCGCCGCACTCGTCACGATCCCGCCAAGTGCCCGGCACGAGCGGCGACCCGGATCCGGGCCGATCCTCCAAAGGTCGTCGGCTGCGACTCTTCGCGGCGCGGCACGTCCGCCGAGCGTGCCCGGCGTGGGCAGCCACGCGCGCGCCACGGAGTCGTGTGCTCAGCAGGCGCGGCCCCGACGCTCGCCGGGCGCGCGCGAGGCGCGGGTCGTCCGCCGCGCGCG
>JBBINS010000067.1:0-14720 GCA_037443765.1 Gammaproteobacteria bacterium | reverse complement strand
CCGGCGCCGCGCGCGCCACTGCGCGGCCGGTTGAGCACCGGATAGGCGAAACTCGCGAGGTGCGAGTGGATGCGCCGCAGGTCGCGCACGACCCTGAGCACACCGCTCTCGTCGGGCGTCGACGACGCGGCATCGGCGCCGGCGGTGCGGCTCGCGAGGGCGGCGTCCCGCAGGCGCCTGACGGCGAGCGCGGTAGTTTCCGCCTCCATCTCCCGCAGCCGCGCCTTGCGCTGCTGCAGGCGATGCGCGTCGGCCGGCTCGCCGCGCAGGAAGATCGTCATCGCGAGCCGCAGGCTCTCGAGCAGCTCCGCGTGCATCACGACGATCGCGTCGATCTCCTCGGGCGAGAGCACCTGGCCGCGCTTCTGCTGCTTGACGGCGAATTCCATCAGGCTGTTCGCGATGATGTCGCCGACGTGCTCGACATTGATGACCGCCGACAGGATGTCCTGCAGCCGTGCGCCCTCGCGGGCGTCATCGAGCGTTTGCTCGCTGCCGATCGCGACGAGGTAGCCGCGGATCGCACTGCCGAGTTGGCCGATGGCGCGGTCGGTCGTCGCGACGCGGGTCGCGAGGTCGCGATCCTGGGTCCGGAACACCTCGAGCGACGATTTCAGCATGCCCTCCACCATGTCGGCCATCCGCAGCGTCTCGCGCGTCGCGTTCGCGAGCGCGACGGTCGCGGAATCGAGCGCCGCGGGCTCGAGGTAAAGCGCGCGGCCGGGATCGGTCGGCCGCGGCGGATCGGGAAGCAGCCGCACCAGCAGGCTCGCGAGGTGCTCGGTACCCGGAAGGAACACAAGTGCGAGCGCGAAGTTGAAGGCGACGTGGAAATCGACGGCGAGGCGCGCGTCGGTAGGCGTCAGCCGGTGCATCAGGCCCACGACCTGGGGCAGCCACGGCAGCACGACGACGACACCGGCGAGGCGGACGAACAGATTGCCGAGCGGCAGGCGCCTCGCGACCGGCGTCGAGGCGTGCACGAGCGCCGGCATCGCGCCGCCCAGGTTCGCGCCGAGCACGAGCGCGAGCGTTCCGGGCGCGCCGAGTAGGTGGGAAGCTGCCAGCGAGGACACGAGCAGTACGATCGCCACGCTCGAGTGGCACGCCCACGTCAGCAGCGAGGCGAACAGCACCGCGAGCACCGGGTCGCCACTCATAGACTCGAGGATCGAGCGCAGCAACGGCGTGTTTTCGACCGGTTCGAGCGAGTGCTGCAGGCCGGCGAGCGCGAGAATCATGAGGCCGAGCCCGATCGCCGCGCGGCCCATGTTCTTGATGCGGCTTCCCGCCGACCAGCGGAACGTCAGCACGCCCGCGAGTAACAGCGGCGGTGCGACGAGGCCGACGTTGAACGACAGCACCTGGGTCACGAGCGCGGTGCCGACGTTCGCGCCCAGCATCACCGACAACGCGGGCGCGAGCGCGATGACGCCGGCGGCGGTGAACGACATCGCCATGAGGCCGGTGGCGGTACTGCTTTGCAGCAGCGTCGTCACGCCGATGCCGGTCAGGAACGCCCACGGCCGTCGTCCGAGGTTGCGCTCGAGCGCACGCCGCAGCGCCGTGCCGAAGCCGCGTTGCACGCCGGTGCTCACCATGTGCGTGCCCCAGAGCAGGAGCCCCACTTGGCCGGCAAGATCGATGAGCACGCGGGTTCCGGACACTCGATCCTCCAGGCGTGAAGGGTGGGCGTCCGGGAGGGCGCCAGAACACCCGACGGGCGGAAGGCCGAGCGGCCACCACCGTCAACCCGGAGTGTACCTGCGTGCGCCGCGAGTGAGCGGCCGCCGAACGCGGCGCCCGGACCCGGGCGCTGGCGTTCAGCCGCGCGACAGCGGGGTCCGCGTCAGCCGCGGCGCCGAGCGTGCGGCACGACCACCTGCCAGAGCCAGTTGCGAAGCTCGGCGAGGCGCACGGCCTCGTCGGTCATCGCGGGCCCGAGTCCGTGCCTCCACGCGAGTGCCGTATCGTCAGGCCGCGCCTGCAGCTGCCGCAACTCGGCCGCGAACTCGTGGAGTGCGGGCTGGTCGCGGAACAGTCCTTCCTCCACCAGCGTCCGGCCGTAGCGCTCGGCCGCGGCCGCGATGTCGACGAAGTCGTATTCCGGGTGGTACTGCACGCCCCAGAACGTCGTCCGGCCGTGCGTGAACGCCGCCGCCTGCAGCCCCATGTCGTTGCTGGCGAGCGTCAGCGCGCCGGCCGGCAACGAGGCGATCTCGTCGCGATGGATCGTCGGCGCCTCGAAGACCACGGGCTTGCCGGCGAACAACGGATGCGCGCGCCCGGCCTCGGTCAGCAGAATCCGGCGCGCGAAGCCGAATTCGCGGCCGCGCGGGTTCTTCCGGACCACACCGCCCGCCGCGGTGACGGCGATCTGCAGCCCCCAGCAACTGCCGAAGAACGGCACGCCGGCCTCGAACACGGCCTTGGCGATCTCGATCTGGCGCTCGACCTCGCCACCGCCGTTGTAGACGTTGAGGGCCGAGCCCGTGATCGTGACGCCGTCGTAGCTCGCGAGGCTGACGCCCGCCGGCAGCGCGGGCGCGGCGTCGGCCGGGCGGATCACGTCGCACGCGAGATCCGGCATCACTCGACTCAGAATCCGCGCGTAGCCGGTGCCGGAGTCGTACCCGACCGCGGCTGCCTGCCGGGCCCGGACCTCGGCGACGTTTCCGTCGACGACCAGGATACGTGGCGCGCGCACCGCTCAGGCCGCGGCGGCGAGCTGGCCGAGGACCGACGCGCGAAAGATCCGCTCGAGGTCGGCGGCCGTCACCGGGACCGGATTGCCGGACGCGGACGGATCGATGGCGGCCTCGGCGCCGATGACCGCCGCCTGGTCGAGGGTGACGCCGATCTCGGCGAGAGTGTGGGCGATGCCGAGCTCGCGCCGCAGCCCGAGCACCCAGGCATAGAGCCCGTCGTAACCGCGCGTCGGCAGGTCGAGCACGCGCGCGATGATGTCGCACTTGGCGGCGATCGCGCGGCGGTTGAACTCCATCACGTACGGCAGCACCACGGCGTTCGTCAGCCCGTGATGCGTGTTGAACCACGACCCCACCGGGTGCGCGATCGCGTGCACGCCGCCGAGGCCCTTCTGGAACGCGGTCGCCCCCATCGAGGCCGCGGCGAGCATCTGCGCGCGCGCCTCGATGTCGGAGCCGTTCGCGCAGGCGCGCGGCAGGTAGGTCGCGACGAGCCGCATGCCCTCGAGCGCCACGCCGTCCGCGAGCGGGTGGAAACCCGGCGCACAGAAGGCCTCGAAACAGTGGACAAACGCGTCCATGCCGGTCGCCGCCGTGACCCACCGCGGCAGGCCGACCGTGAGCTCGGGATCGGAGATCACCACCCGCGGCATCATCTGCGGGTGGAATATGATCTTCTTCTGGTGCGTCGCCTCGTTGAGGATGACGCCGGCGCGCCCGACCTCCGAGCCGGTCCCGGCGGTCGTCGGCACGGCGACGACGGGGGCGATGCCGGCCGCGTCCGCCCGTGTCCACCAGTCGCCAATGTCCTCGAAGTCCCACAGCGGGCGCGTCTGCCCGGACATGAACGCGACGACCTTGCCGGTGTCGAGCGCCGCGCCGCCGCCGAATGCGACCACGCCGTCGTGGCGGCCGGCACGGTAGGCGGCGAGCCCTGCCTCGACGTGTGCCGCGGTCGGGTTGCCCTGCACGCCGCCGTAGATCGGCGCGCCGCCCAGCGCGGCCACCGCGGCACGGACCATCGGGCTCGCCACGAGCCCCTGGTCGGTGACGACGAGCGGCCGGGCGATGCCGGCGCGCTGGCAGGCCGCCGGGAGCTCGGCGATCCGGCCGGGCCCGGCCCAGATCGTCGTCGGGAAGTTCCAATTGCCCTTGAGCGTGGCGGTCATGTCTTGATCCTGAAGTGGTACGACTTGGGACGCGTCAGCTGCTCGAAGCCGACGCGGGAGAGCGTGCAACCCCGGCCGGAGTTCTTGACGCCGGTCCACGCGAGCGCCGGGTCGAGGTAATCGCAGCGGTTGAGGAACACGGTGCCGGTGTCGAGCCGGTCGCCGAGCGCCTCGGCGACCGCCGCGTCCCGCGAATAGATGGCCGCCGTGAGGCCGAAGACACTGTCGTTCATGTGCCGAACCGCCTCCTCGTCGGAGGCGACGCGCATGATTCCGACGACCGGGCCGAAGCTCTCCTCGTGCATGACCGGCATCGAATGGTCGACGTCGACGAGCACCTGCGGCGCGAGGTAGGCCGTGCCAGGCCGGCTCGCCGGGAAGCGGTGCTCGTCGATCAGCTGGCGCGCGCCGCGACTGACCGCGTCGTGCACCTGTGCGCGCAGGTGGGCGGCGGCGGACGGCCGCACGACCGGGCCGAGCGTCGTCTCCGGATCGAGCGGCGAGCCGAGCTGGTAGCGGTGCGTCAGCTCGACGACGCCGTCGACGAACGCCTGGTACACGGGCGCCGCGACGTAGATGCGCTTGATCCCGCAGCACGACTGGCCGGCGTTGAAGAACGCGCCGTCGGTCAGCGAGTCGATCGCGTGGGGCAGGTGCGCATCGGCCCGGACGTAGGCCGGATCCTTGCCGCCGAGCTCGAGGCCCGCAGTCGCGAAGCCCTGCGCGGTCGCCTCGACGACCGCGCGCCCCCCCGAAACCGATCCGGTGAAGCACACGTTCGCGACGCGCAAGTCCGCCATCAGCCGCGATGTGTCGCGGTGCGACAGGCACAGGACCTGAAAGACGCCCGCCGGCAGGCCGGCCGCGGCCAGCGCCTCGGCAAAGCGGTCGGCGCACAGCGGCGTCTGGTGCGAATGCTTGAGCACGACCGCGTTGCCGGCGATCAGCGCCGGCCAGACCGCGTTGACGGCCGTCAGGTACGGGTAGTTCCACGGCGCCACGACCGCCACGACGCCGAGCGGCACGCGCTTGATCTGGCGCGCAAAGTCCGGCTTCGGGCCCGGATCGACCGGCGCGAGCGCGGCCGCGGCGATCGACAGCATGTAGCGGGCGCGCTCCTCGAAGCCGCGCACCTCGCCCGGCGCGTGGCGGACCGGGCGGCCCATCTGCCAGCTGATCTCGGGGGCGATCTCGGCCGTCTTCGCGACGAAAGCGTCGACGGCCCGGCCGAGGATCGCCGTGCGCTCGGCAAGCGGCCGGTGCGCCCAGTCCCGCTGGGCGGCGTGCGCCCGATCGAGCACGCGACCGACGGCCGCGGCGTCGTGGAGAGTCCGTTCGACGAGTACCCGGCCGTCCACCGGGCTCAGCGTCTGTTGCATGGCGTCCATGAGGCCTCGTCAGATGATTTCGAAGTAGCGGGACAGTTCCCAGTCGGTGATGGCCTTCCGAAACTCGCGTTCCTCCCACAGGCGCGTCGCCGCGTGGTGCTCGACGAACTCGTCGCCGAACAGCTCGCGCGCCGTCGTCGAGTCGGCGAGACGTTCGGCGGCCTCCTGCAGCGTGCCCGGGAGGCGTCGCTCCGGCGGATGCTCGCGATCGTAGGCATTGGCCGCGATCGGCGCGTCGGGCTCGACGCGGTGCTCGATTCCCCAGAGCCCGGAGCCGATCGAGGCCGCGAGCGCGAGGTAGGGGTTGATGTCGGCGGCCGCGATGCGGTACTCGACGCGCTGGCTGGAGGGTCCGCCGCGGATGACGCGCAGCGCGGTGGTGCGGTTCTCGACGCCCCAGGTCGCGGAAGTCGGCGCCCAGAACCCGGGGACGAGGCGGGAATAGCTGTTCACGGTCGAGGCCACCATCGCGAGCAGCTCGGGCATCAGCCGCTGCTGGCCGCCGATGAACCAACGCATCGCGTCGGACATCTCGTTGGGCTTGGCCGGGTCATGGAATACCGAGCCGCCGCCACGCTTCTGCAGCGACATGTGCAAGTGCCCGCTCTGGCCCGGGTACTTGTTGGACCACTTGGCCATGAACGTCGCCATCAGCCCGTGCCGCTGGGCGAGCACCTTGGCGAAGGTCTTGAACAGCGCCGCGCGATCCGCGGCCTCGAGCGCCTCGCAGTGACAGAGGGCGGCCTCGAGCACGCCCGGGCCCGTCTCGGTGTGCAGGCCCTCGATCGGAAAGCGCATGGCCTGGCCGAGGTCGAGGAGCTCCTGGTAGAGGGCCGAGTGCACGGAGTTGCGCAGCACCGAGTAGCCGAAGAAGCCGGGCGTCATCGGCTTCAGGTCGCGGTAGCCCTTGTCGCGCACGGAGTCCGGAGTCTCGGTGAACAGGAAGAACTCGAACTCCGCGGCGGCGCTGACGGTGTAGCCCATGTCGGCGGCGCGGGCGAGCACGCGGCGCAGCGTGGCGCGCGGACAGACCGTCTCGGCGCGCCCCGCGAACTCGCACAGGAACAGCACCGTCTTCGGCTCGAACGGGATGTCGCGGCACGTGTCCGGCAGGACGCGGACCGGCGCGTCGGGGAAGGCGGTGTGCCAGCCGGTGAACTCGATGTTGTCGAACAGCTGGTCGTTGGAGTCCCAGCCCAGCACGACGTCGCAGAAGCCGAGACCCTTGTCGAGCGCCGAGAGGAACTTGTCCCGGCTGACGTACTTGCCGCGCAGGATGCCGTCCCCGTCGAACACCCCGATCTTGATGTGCTCGATGCCTCGCTCGATCAGCATGTTGCGGACCGCCGTGTTCTTTTCCGAGCTCGACTGTTGCATGACCTTCCCTTTCGTGGAGGCAAATTCGGGGCATCCCGGCAATGCGCGATCCCGGCATCGGCCGCTGCATCGCGGCACCCGGCGTCGCCCACCGACATCATAAACGCGTCGCGCCGGCGGCTGCCCGCCCCCCCGGGAGTCCGGGGGCAAAACTACCCCGCGGAGCCGCCGGCGGGCCGGACGAATTCGAGAGTCGGAGGTCGCTTTCCGTGCGCCGTGCCCGACCGAAGGAGGATGACCCGGGCTTCGGGCGGCGCGCAACCGTCCAGCCCGGGGGCGGCCGTCGCTGTCGGCCCGCGGCGAGCCGGTCGCCCGACACCGGCGGGGCTCAGGATCTGGCGGTCGCGGCGCGCCGCAGGAAGAAGGTCGCCGACAGCCCGACGAGCGCGATGCCGATGACGCTGGTGCCATAGGCGCTTGCGGTGAACACCTGCATCCAGTTGAGCTGCATCAGCCCGAAGTTGCGCCACAGCAGGAGCGCGCAGCTGCCGAAGTATCCGGCCGCGTCCGCGACGTAGATCAGGAAGCCCGCCGTGCCGATCCGGCCGCTGAATGCGATCATCCGGTCGAATAGCATCGCGTTGAACGGCGTGTAGGCGATGTAGATGCCCGCGCCGGTGAGGATCATGAACGCCATCGGCCCGATCCACCCGGCCTGGAACGCCAGCGTCGATGCGCCGAGGAGCGCAAGCCCGCCGATGATCACGGCGTGAATGACCATCAGCGCGCGGGTATTGTCGCGCACCACGATGATGAGCCCGAGCGCCGCCAGCGCGAGTACCGCGACCGGCAGCTCGCTCGCCGTGAACACGCTCGCCGCGTTGCCGTAGCCGAGGCCGGCCCAGAGCTCGGCGGCGAAATTGTCGCGGAAGTCCCGAAGCGCCGTCGCAAGCACGTACGCGGTCACCAGCAGACCGATGCCGAGCCCGTACGCCGCGAGGAACGCGAGGCGCGCCTTCGCGTCCATCGGCGCGCGGCGGACGCGGGCGGCCTCGTCGAGCGCGCTCGGCGGTGGCAGCGCCGACAGCGCGAGCACCGAGACGAACAGGAGCGGCAGGAACAGGCCGCCGGCGATCGCCGGCATCCAGAACGGGCTGACCTGCCAGTGCGCCATCAGCAGCTTGCCGACCGACTTCACCGCGCCCGAGGAGACGATGAAGCTCGCGCAGACGACGGCGCCGAGCACCTCCGAGGTGCGCCGCCCCTCCATGAAGCCGAACACGAGCCCCCAGATCATGCCGAGCGGCAGACCGTTCAGGAACATGAATACAACGTTCCACGGCGCCGGGACGACGGCGAACAGCAGCAGCGCCACCCACGACAGCAGGATCAGCACGACGATCGCGGTTGCACGCCGCGCCGGGTCCAGCTCGGAGATGACCTTGATGCCGATGAACTTCGACAATGCGTAGCCGACGACCTGAGCGATCACCAGCGCGATCTTGTAGTCGAGCGCGAACGTCCAGCCGGGCACGACCGCGAAGGTCGCCGCGCTGAACGGCTTTCGGAACGCGTACATCGAGAAGTACGCGGAGAACCCGGCGAGGCCGGCGACCGTCGTGAAGACCACGCTGTTGGAGCGCTCGAGCAGTCGCCGCAGGCTCACGGTCACGGACGTCCTTCGTCGTATTGCCGCCGGCGTGCGCGGTGGGCCCGGTCTGGTCACGGAACCGAGATGCCGCCGCGCGCGAGTGTCCCCGCCCCCCCGGACCTCGCCGGCGGCCGGTGCAGTGGCGGCCCGCCCGGTGCGGCACCTTATCATCGCTCGCGGGTCGGCCGGCAGCCCGATCGTCGCGGGCGGCGGGACTCGCGGCGCAGCGCGGGCGGCGGCGGCTGCCGCGCGCCGCGCGCCGGCTGGCTATAATGTGCTGGTACGCTTGACGTCAGGGCGGACCGCAGGCGAACCGCCCGCCGCGCATACCAACCACACGAATGCCGCCTGCGCTCGACGACCCAGACCCGACGAACGGCCGCCGGGCACGAACCAACGGGAAACGCACCCATGACCGACCCCATCCTGCTCACGCCGGGCCCGCTCACGACCTCCGCCAAGACCAAGGCCGCGATGCTGTCGGACTGGGGTTCGTGGGACGGCGCGTTCAACGCGCTGACGGCGTCGGTGTGCCGCGACCTGGTCGCGATCGTCGACGGCCAAGCCGACCACGCCTGCGTGCCGCTGCAGGGCAGCGGCACGTTTGCGGTCGAGGCCGCCATCGGCACTCTCGTCCCGCGGGACGGCAAGGTGCTGGTGCCGGACAACGGCAGCTACTGCAAGCGCATCGTGCGCATCCTCGGCTACCTCGGCCGCGAGGCCGTCGTGCTCGCCCACGGCGAGCAGGAGCCGGCGGACCCCGCGCGGATCGACGCCGCGCTGAAGGCCGACCCCGCGATCACGCACGTGGCGCAGGTGCACTGCGAGACCGGCACCGGGATCCTGAACCCGCTGCCGGAAATCGCGAAGGTGGTGGCGGGCCACGGCCGCGGCCTGATCGTCGACGCGATGAGTTCCTACGGCGCCATTCCCATCGACGCCCGCGCGGTGCGGTTCGACGCGCTGATCGCGGCGTCGGGCAAGTGCCTCGAGGGGGTGCCGGGAATGGGCTTCGTGGTCGCGCGGCGCGCGGCGCTCGAGCGCTCGAGCGGCAACAGCCGCTCGCTGTCGATGGACCTACTCGATCAGTGGCAGTACATGCAGAAGACCGGGCAGTGGCGCTTCACGCCGCCCACGCACGTGGTCGCGGCCTTGCGCGCCGCCATCGACCAGTACCTGGCCGAAGGCGGACTGCCGGCCCGGCGCAAGCGCTACACGGACAATTGCGCGGCGCTCGTCTCGGGCATGCGTGCGCTCGGGTTCGAGACGTTCCTGCCCGACGCGCTGCAGGCGCCGATCATCGTCACCTTTCACTCGCCGCGCGATAGGGCCTACGACTTCGCCGAGTTCTACCGCCGGGTGCGCGAGCGTGGCTTCATCCTCTATCCGGGCAAGCTGACGGCCGTCGACACCTTCCGCGTCGGCTGCATCGGCGCCATCGGTGCCGACAGCCTCCGCCAGGCGGTCGCCGCCGTCGCCGCCGTGCTCGACGACATGGGCGTCCGCGACCGCTCGCCCGCTTGAGAGAACCGCCTCCAGCCTCAACCGGCTGCGCCGAGGACTGATCACGTGTCGAGGCGCAGCGCCTATTAGTTCTAATCTAATCGACTGATTTTATTGCATTAAGCTCGAATTTCAGCATCCTGACTGCCAACTGAATACTGTCGACAGTTTACAGTTGTGATAGAATGCGCTCATTCGCTCGCAGCCGGGCCCGCCGATGACGCCGCCTCCCGCCCCGACTCCACTGCAGCTCGTACAGTCGAACTCGCTGCCCGCGCTCGTGCACGCTGAGATCGAGCAGCTGATCCTGCGCGGCGAGCTCGCGATCGGTCAGCGCGTCAACGAGAGCGAGCTGGCGACGCGCTTTGGCACGAGCCGCGGACCGATCCGCGAGGCGCTGCGCGCGCTCGAGGAATCACGCCTCGTGCGCTCCGAGAAGCACCGCGGCGTGTTCGTGCGCGAGATCTCGGTGGCGGAGGCAGACGAGATCTACGACGTGCGCGAGGTGCTCGACCAGCTGGTCGGCCAGCGCGTCGCCGAGCGCGCGACGCCGACCGAGCTCGCAGACCTCGAGGCGGTCGTCGCCGAGATGGACGCGGCGACCGCGACGCAGGACCTGAAGCGCTATCACGCGCTCAACCTCAAGTTCCACGACATGCTCGTCGCGTTCGCCGGTAACGCGCGCCTGACCGAAACCTACCGTCTGCTGACCAAGGAACTTCTGCTGTTCCGGCTTCGCGGCCTGCAGGATGGCGGCGGCTTCGCGGTTTCCAACACCGAGCACCGGGCGGTCGTCGATGCGATCGCCGCGCGCGACTGCGCCCGCGCGGGGCAGCTGCTGCGCCAGCACGCCGCGAAGAGCCGCGCCCGGATGCACAAGGCGGCCGCCGTGGCCGCCCGGAAGTAGCCACGACCACCGCCGTGGCCGGACCGCCGGCCGCGGCCCGAACGGGAGCGACGACCTTGCCAAGCGACATCACCGTCAACGGCCGCACGTACCGCTGGATGCAGCGCCCGCTGGTCGTCGTCTGCGTCGACGGCTGCCAGTACGAGTACATCGCCGCCGCCGTCGCCGCCGGCGTCGCGCCGTACCTCGCGCGGCTGCTCGCCGGCGCGGGCACCGCCGTCATCGGCGACTGCGTGATGCCGAGTTTCACGAATCCGAACAACCTCTCGATCGTCACCGGCGTGCCGCCGTCGGTGCACGGGATCTGCGGCAATTACTTCTTCGACCCGGAGCGGCGGGAAGAAGTGATGATGAACGACCCCAAGCACCTGCGCGTCGGCACGATTCTCGCGGCATTCGCCGATGCCGGGGCGAAGGTCGCCGTCATCACGGCGAAGGACAAGCTGCGCAAGCTGCTCGGCCACAGGATGAAGGGCATCTGCTTCTCCTCCGAAAAGGCCGACCAGGTGACGCTGGCCGAGAACGGCATCGAGCACGTGCTGGAACGCGTGGGAATGCCGGTGCCGTCGGTCTACAGCGCCGAGCTGTCGGAGTTCGTGTTCGTCGCCGGCGTCAAGCTGATGGAGCGCGAGCGGCCCGACATCATGTACCTCTCGACCACCGACTACATCCAGCATAAGGCGGCGCCGGGAACCGCGATCGCCAACGACTTCTACGCGATGATCGACCGCAATCTCGCGCGCCTCGACGCGCTCGGCGCGACGATCGTGCTCACGGCCGACCACGGCATGAACGCGAAGCACGGCGCCGACGGCAAGCCGAACGTCGTCTACCTGCAGGACGAACTCGACCAGTGGTTCGGCGCCGGCGCTGCCCACGTGATCCTGCCGATCACCGACCCGTACGTCGTGCACCACGGGGCGCTCGGCTCCTTCGCGCTTGTCTACGTCGCGGACGCGGGGCGCGTGCCGGAGATCCGGGCCCGCATTGCGGCGCGGGACGGCATCGAGAGCGTGCTGCCGCGGGCGGAAGCCGCGCGCCAGTACGAACTGCCGGCCGAGCGGATCGGCGATCTGGTGGTCGTGTCGCGGCAGCCGGTCGTCATCGGTACGAGCGCCGGCAAGCACGACCTGTCGGGGCTCGACGTGCCGCTGCGCTCCCACGGCGGCGCTTCGGAGCAGAAGGTGCCGCTGATTGTCAATCGCGGCATCGCGCCGCAGCCGGCTGGCCGGCGCTGGCGCAACTTCGATGCCTTCGACCTCGGCCTCAACCTCGCCAACCACCCCTCGTAGGAGCCGCCGATGCCCGCCAGCGCCGCTGCCGCCCCGCCCCGTGAACTGATCCGAGAGTCGCTGCGCATCGCGGGCGAGAAGCTGCACCGCGACCGGGTGATAGAGGTCCGACACCCGTATAGCGGCGCCCTCGTCGGCACCGTCCCGAAGGCGACGCTCGACGACGTGCGGCGGGCGCTGCGCGTCGCGCGCGACTACCGCGCGACGCTCACGCGTCACGCCCGCTACAAGATCCTGATGGACGCCGGCGCCATCATCGCGTCGCGGCGCGACGAGCTCGCGCGGCTGATCACGCTCGAATCGGGGCTGTGCCTGAAGGACTCGCAGTACGAGGTCGGCCGCGCCTCGGACGTGCTGCTGTTCGCGGCGAACCAGGCGCTTGTCGACGACGGCCAGGTGTTCTCCTGCGACCTGACCGCGCACGGCAAGAGCCGCAAGGTCTACACGCTCAAGGAGCCGCTGCTCGGCGCCATCACCGCGATTACCCCGTTCAACCACCCGCTGAACCAGGTGATCCACAAGGTCGCGCCGGCCGTGGCGACCAACAACCGCATGGTGCTGAAGCCGAGCGAGAAGACACCGCTGACGGCATTCGCGCTCGCCGACATTCTGTACGCGGCCGGCCTGCCGCCCGAGATGCTGTCGGTGCTGACGGGCGACCCGGCCGAGATCGCGGACGAGCTGCTGACGAGCGCCGACGTCGACCTGGTGACGTTCACGGGCGGCGTGCCGATCGGCAAGTACATCGCCGCGAAGGCCGTCTACAAGCGGCAGGTCCTCGAGCTCGGCGGCAACGACCCGATTATCGTCCTCGAGGATGCCGACCTCGAGGAGGCCGCGACGCTCGCGGCCGGCGGTTCCTACAAGAACTCCGGCCAGCGCTGTACGGCGGTCAAGCGCATGCTGGTCCAGGAGAGCATCGCCGACCGCTTCGTCGAGCTGCTCGTCGAGAAGACGCGCGCCGTCAAGTACGGCGACCCGTTCGACCCGTCGATGGACATGGGTACGGTCATCGACGAACCGTCGGCGATGCGCTTCGAGGCAGTCGTCAACGAGGCCGTCGCCGGCGGCGCGAAGCTCCTCGTCGGCAACGTCCGGCGCGGTGCACTCTACTCCCCGACCGTGCTCGACCGCGTGACGCCGGACATGACGGTCGTCAAGCACGAGACCTTCGGGCCGGTCTCGCCGGTGATTCGCTTCCGGACCGTCGACGAGGCGATCCGCATCTCGAACGGCACGGCTTACGGGCTGTCCTCGTCGATCTGCACCAACCGCCTCGATCTGATCACGCGGTTCATCCAGGAACTCAACGTCGGCAGCGTCAACGTGCGCGAGGTGCCGGGCTACCGCCTCGAGATGACGCCGTTCGGCGGCATCAAGGACTCGGGCCTCGGCTACAAGGAAGGCGTGCTCGAGGCGATGAAGAGCTTCTGCAACACCAAGACGTACTCGCTGCCCTGGTGACCCGCGGCGGCGGTGACGCTAGCGACCGGCGCCGGCGGCGCGCAGCAGCGCGTCGGCCTCGGCGGCGATGACGCTCGCCTCGTCGACAGGGACGACCTGCACGGCGACGCGGCTAGCGGGCGTGGCGATCCCCGCGGCGATGCCGATGCCCACGCGGTTGGCACCATCGTCGAGTTCGACACCCGCCCATCCGAGGTCGCCCGCGATCCGCCGCCGGATCTCGGGACAGTTCTCGCCGATGCCGCCGCCGAAGGCGATGGCGTCGGCGCCGCCGAGTTCCGCCATGAACGCGGCGAGGTAGTGACGCGCGCGCCTGCAGAACACTTCGATGGCGAGCGCCGCGCGCGGGTCGCCGGCCGCCTCGAGCGCGAGGAGGTCGCGCATGTCGGCGGTGCGCCCCGAGAGCCCGAGCAGGCCGCTGTACTGATTGAGCTCGCGCCGCATCTCAGCGGCCGTCATGCCGGTGCGCTCCATGACATGCAGCAGCGCGCCGGGGTCCAGGTCGCCGGATCGCGTCCCCATTACGAGGCCCTCGAGCGGCGTGAACCCCATGCTGGTCGCGATGGCGCTCCCGCCGCGCGTGGCGGTCACAGAGCAGCCGCGCCCGAGCTGCAGGCTGATGATGCGACTCACGCGGTCGGACCCACCGCCGCCCGCGCGCGCGCCGGCGCACAGCGACCGATGCGCGGTGCCGTGGAAGCCGTAGCGGCGGACGCCGAACTGCTCGCTCCAGCGCGCCGGCACGGCGTAGCGATAGGCGGCCTCGGGCAGCCCGACGTAGTACGCGGTGTCGAACACCCCGATCGCGGGCACGCCGGTGCCGAGGCGCTCCCGGACCGCGCCGATCACCGCGAGCGCCGGCGGGTTGTGCAGCGGCGCCAGCATGCTGATCTCGGCGAGCGTGGCGAGTTCGGACTCGCCGAGCCGCGCGGTCGCGCTGAACACCGCGCCGCCGTGCACGACACGATGGACGGTCGCCGCGAGACCGGCGAGCGGACTCGGGCCGCGCGCCGCGGGCTGCAGCAGCCAGTCGAGCACGAAGGCGGCCGCCGCTGCCAGCGTGCGGATCGGCGCCGGCGGTGGCGGAACCGCGGCGGTGGTCTGCAGCTCGAGCCGGCCCGACCCGTCCGCGCGGTCGGTGAAGGCGCCGGATTCGAGGCGGCGCGGGCGCCCGCCGGCGGGCACCTCCATCAGGTCGAACTTGAGCGAAGAGCTGCCGGCGTTGAAGACGAGCAGGCGCATCACGGAACTCCGCGGCAGTCTGCCGCCGCGCGGCGCGGGCCTCCCGCCCGGGGCCCTGACCGGGTCCGCGGTGGCCTCG
>JBBINS010000066.1:0-14808 GCA_037443765.1 Gammaproteobacteria bacterium | reverse complement strand
GATCCGCGGGCGGATCCGCGGGACGGGGCGGCGCCTTGCGATACGGCACCCCCGGACCTATACTGCGCGGCCATTTTTTCCGACTTCCAGCCGCGAGCGTTCCCCATGAAGGCCGGCATCCATCCCGACTACAAGACGATCACCGTGACCTGCAGCTGCGGGAACACGTTCCAGACCGGTTCGACGCTGGGCCACGACCTGCAGGTCGAGGTCTGCTCCGCCTGCCACCCGTTCTACACGGGCAAGCAGAAGATCGTCGACACGGGCGGTCGCGTCGACCGCTTCCGCAAGAAGTACGCGGCACAGCCCGCGCGCTGAGGCGGATCGCCGCCCGCTGACCGACGACGCCCGGCCCGGCCGGGCGTCGTCGTTTACGCCACCGAGAACTGCGTCCGGCGGGCCGCCGTCCCGGGCCGAGATCGGGCGAGGCGAGAAGGCGCGCGCGCAGATCCTGCCGCCGATGCCGGCCTGCCAGGACCCGGAGCTGCGGGGATACGCCGGCGCGGTCGGCAGCCCCGTTGCCGAGCGCAGGACGCGGCCGGCGCCGCCGTACGCGTTCACAGCCGTCGACGGCACGGCGGGCCACGCGTTCACGCGTCGGGACAGCGCGCGAGGCGCACCGCGACCACGGACCGCTGCTGTACGCCGCCGGCCGGCGACCGGCGCCGGGACCGCCGATCGCGGCGGCTCGCGGGCCCGCGCCGCCCCTCGGAATTCGCGTATCTGTTTGATTCGGCTGCCACGGGCGGCGTGACGCACAGACCGCACCGCGCGCCGTTGCCTTGATTCTTGCGCTGCAGCGTGACAGTCTGGCCGGACCCACGGGGCGCTCCGATGACGACCAGAAAGTTCACGCTGACCGACGTGTCGACCGGCAAGACGAGCTCGCTCGAGGCGCTGTCGCCGACGGTCGGTTCCGACGTTCTCAACATCGCGCCGCTCGCCAAGGATCACGGGGTCTTCACCTACGATCCCGGCTTCATGGCGACCGCGGCCTGCGAGTCGAAGATCACCTTCATCGACGGCGACAAGGGCGTGCTCCTGTACCGGGGCTACCCGGTCGAGCAGCTCGCCGCGAAGAGCTCGTTCATCGAGGTCGCGTACCTGCTGATCTACGGGGAGCTGCCGACCCCGAGCGCGCTCCAGGAATTCCAGCACAGCATCACGCGCCACACGATGATCAACGAGTCGTTGCTGCGCTTCTACAACGGCTTCCACTACGACGCGCACCCGATGGCGCAGGTCTCGGCGGTGGTCGCCTCGATGGCCGGCTTCTACCACGACTCGCTCGACATCCATAACCCGCGGCACCGCGAGATCTTCGCCCACCGCATCATCGCCAAGATGCCGACGATCGCGGCCGCGGCCTACAAGCACATGCTCGGCCAGCCGTTCATCTACCCGCAGAACTCGCTCGACTACTGCTCGAACCTGCTCAACATGTTCTTCGCGGTGCCGTCGGAGCCGTACGTCGCCGAGCCGGTCGCGGCCAAGGCGCTCGACCTGCTGCTGATCCTGCACGCCGACCACGAGCAGAACGCGAGCACCTCGACGGTGCGGCTCGCCGGCAGCACCGGCACGAATCCCTACGCGGCGATCTCCTCCGGCATCGCGGCGCTGTGGGGCCCGTCGCACGGCGGCGCCAACGAGGCGGTGCTGCAGATGCTCGAGGAGATCGGCACCGCCGACGCGATCCCGAAGTTCCTCGCCAAGGTGAAGGACAAGAACGACACCACGAAGCTGATGGGCTTCGGGCACCGGGTCTACAAGAACTTCGACCCGCGCGCCAAGATCATCCGCGAGGCCTGCCACGAGGTGCTCGACAAGGTCGGCCGCCCGGACAACCCGCTCTTCGAGCTCGCGCTGCGGCTCGAGGAGATCGCGCTCAGCGACGAGTACTTCGTCTCCCGCAAGCTCTACCCGAACGTCGACTTCTACTCCGGCATCATCTACAGCGCGCTCGGCATCCCGCGCGACATGTTCACGGTGATGTTCGCGATCGCCCGCACCGCGGGCTGGGTCGCGCACTGGCAGGAGCTGATCTCCGACCCGACGATGAAGATCGGGCGCCCGCGCCAGCTGTACACGGGCCCCGCGGCCCGCCAGTACGTCGACCCCGGCGCCCGCTGACCGACTTTCGTCGTACGCAGAAGGCGATATCGCGCGACGCCCCCGCGCCGGTGCAGACTCGGCCCCGGCCGCCGTGTTTCGCGGTGCAGGGGGGTGTTCGATGGCTACGTCGCGTTACCGTGACGACTACCGGCGTTCGCTGACCGACCCATCGGGCTTCTGGGGGGAGGCCGCCCTCGAGATCCGCTGGAGCCGCCGCTGGGATCGCGTCCTCGACGACTCGGGCGCGCCGTTCTACCGCTGGTTCACCGGCGGGCGCCTCAACACCTGCTACAACGCGCTCGACCGCCACGTCGAGGCCGGCCGCGGCGACCAGGCCGCGCTCGTCTACGACAGCCCGGTGACGGGCACGGTCCGGCGCTTCACCTACCGCGAGCTCACCGACGCGGTCGCGCGTTTCGCGGGCGCGCTCGTCGCGCAGGGCGTCGGCCGCGGCGACCGCGTCATCGTCTACATGCCGATGGTGCCCGAGGCGTTGGTCGCGATGCTCGCGTGCGCGCGCATCGGCGCGGTGCACTCGGTCGTGTTCGGCGGCTTCGCGCCGGCCGAGCTCGCCAAGCGCATCGACGACGCGCGCCCCGTGGTCGTCGTGTCGGCCTCGTGCGGCATCGAGGGCCAGCGCGTGATCCCGTACAAGCCGCTCCTCGATCAGGCGCTCGAGCTCGCGGCGCACAAGGTCGGCCGCTGCATCGTGCTGGCGAGGCCGCAGGCCGAGGCCGCCCTCGTGCCCGGGCGCGACGTCGACTGGCAGGCGGCGGTCGCGGCGGCGGGCCCGGCGCCGTGCGTGCCGGTCGAGGCGACCGACCCGCTCTACATCCTCTATACGTCCGGCACGACCGGCAAGCCCAAGGGCGTGGTGCGCGACCACGGCGGCCACGCCGTCGCGCTCGTGTACTCGATGCGCGCGGTCTACGACATGCGGCCGGGCGACGTGTTCTGGGCGGCCTCCGACGTCGGCTGGGTCGTCGGCCACTCGTACATCGTGTATGCGCCGCTGCTGCTCGGCTGCACGACGATCCTCTACGAGGGCAAGCCGGTCGGCACCCCGGACGCGGGCGCGTTCTGGCGGGTCGTCGCCGAGCACCGGGTCAATGCGCTGTTCACCGCGCCGACGGCGTTCCGCGCCATCAAGAAGGAGGACCCGGAGGGGCGGCTGCTGGCGGGCCACGACCTGTCGAGCCTGAGGACGCTGTTCCTCGCCGGCGAGCGCTGCGACCCCGACACGGTGCTCTGGGCCGAGGCGCGGCTCAAGGTGCCGGTCGTCGACCACTGGTGGCAGACCGAGACCGGCTGGCCGGTCGCCGCGAACTGCCGCGGGCTCGAACCGATGCCGATCAAGCCGGGCTCGGCGAGCGTCGCGGTGCCGGGCTACGACGTGCAGGTCCTCGACGACGCCGGCAGGCCGGTCGCGGCGGGCACGATCGGCAACATCGTGATCAAGCTGCCGCTGCCGCCGGGGACGCTGCCGACGCTGTGGCACAACGACGCGGGCTACCGCGAGGCCTACCTGAACCGCTATCCCGGCTACTACCTGACGGGCGACGCCGGCTTCATCGACGCCGACGGCTACCTGTCGATCATGTCGCGCATCGATGACGTCATCAACGTCGCCGGCCACCGCCTGTCGACCGGCGCGATGGAGGAGGTGCTGGCCGGCCACCCGGACGTCGCCGAGTGCGCCGTGATCGGCGCGGCCGACGCGCTCAAGGGCCAGCTGCCGGTCGGGCTCGTCGTGCTCAAGGCCGGCGTCAGCCGGCCGCACGAGACGATCGTCGCCGAGCTCGTCGATCGGGTGCGCCAGCAGATCGGCGCGGTCGCCGCGCTCAGGCACGTCACCGTGGTGGCGCGGCTGCCGAAGACGCGCTCCGGCAAGGTGCTGCGCGCCACGATGCGCGCGATCGCCGACGCGCGTGACTACAATGTGCCGGCGACGATCGACGATCCGCGGATCCTCGACGAGGTGACCGACGCGTTGAAGGCGCTGGGGTACGGAACGGGCACCTAGCCCGCCCGGCGCCGCAGGACCTGCGGCGCCGCACCCCGCCGGGCCCGCACGCCCGGCCCGCGCGGGTGTCCACCCCCGAGGCGACGGACCGGCCCACGCGTGCGACCCACCAATCTCAAGGCGATCGGCCTGATGCTGATGGGCGTCTTCGTGTTCTCGCTGATGGACGCGGGGCTCAAGGGCCTGTCGACGCGCTACCCGGCGATCGAGGTGACGACGCTGCGCGCCGCGGGCTCGCTGCCGTTCCTGGTCGCGTGGCTGGCGTGGACGCGCGCCTGGAACAAGCTGCGCGTCGAGAATGCCGCGCTCTACCTCGTGCGCGTCGCGCTCGGCATCCTGATGCTCGTCACCTTCGTCTACTCGGTGTCGGTGCAGCCGCTCAGCGACTCCTACGCGGTGTTCATGAGCGCGCCGCTGATGGTCGCGGCGCTGTCGCGCTTCATGCTCGGCGAGCGCGTGCCGCCGCGCCGCTGGCTCGCGATCGGCGTGGGGCTCATCGGCGTCGTGATCGCCCTGAAGCCGCGCGGCGCGGGCTTCGTCTCCGCCGGCGGACTCGCGGCCGCCGCGAGCGCCGCCTGCTACGCGCTCTCGGTGCTGTCGATCCGGGTGCTCGGCCGCACCGACTCGAACCAGGCCATGGTGTTCTGGTACGTGCTCGCGCTCTCGGTGGTGTCGGGCGCGCTCGCCGCACGCGGCTGGCAGCCGGTCGCCGCCGGCCACTGGCCGCTGATCGCCTTCGTCGGCGTCACCGGCGCGCTCGGCCAGTTCCTGTTCACGTCCGCATTCCGGCTGGCGCCGCCCTCGACGGTGGCGCCGTTCGAGTACTCGGCGCTGATCTGGGGCCTCGCGCTCGACTTCGCGGTGTTCGGGCTCGTGCCGCTGCCGCGCGTGCTGCTCGGCGGCGCGATCGTGATCTCGGCGGGCGTGTTCGTGATCTGGGACGAGCACCGGGTCGCCGCCGACCCGCTCGCCACCACGGAGCGCTAGCAGACCGGCCCACGGCGATCAATCACACCGAAGGCGGGCGGCGCCGGGCGCCGCGCGTGGCATGATCCGAGCCTCGGGGAAATGGGCGGAGCGAGGTAGACCCATGGATGCCGGCAGCGCCTTCGTCGCGGCGCGCGATCAGCTGATCGCCGCGGCGACCGACTACGCCGGGGCCCGCGCCGCGTTCCGCTGGCCGGTCCTCGGGCAGTTCAACTGGGCGCGCGACTACATCGACCGGATCGCCGCCGGCAACGCCCGGGCGGCGCTCAAGGTGGTCGACGACGCCGGCCTCGACCTCGAGGTCTCCTACGCGGAGCTCGCGCGCCGCTCGCACCAGGTCGCGAACTTCCTGCACGCGCACGGCGTGCGGCCGGGCGATCGCGTGCTGATCATGCTCGGCAACGTCGTGCCGCTGTGGGAGACGATGCTCGGCGTCATCCGGCTCGGCGCCGTGATGATCCCGGCGACCACGCTGCTGCAGCACGACGACCTCGCCGACCGGCTCGAGCGCGGCCGCGTCAAGGCGGTGGTCGCGGACGCCGCGCTCGCCGCCCGCTTCGACGGCCTGGCCGGCGCGCCGATCCGGATCGCGGTCGGCGGCGCGGCGCGCGGCTGGGCGGCGTTCGAGGACAGCCGGCAGGCGGCGCCGGCGCACGTGCCCGCGGCGCCGACCCGGGCCGATGACCTGATGCTGCTCTATTTCACGTCCGGCACGACCGCGAAGCCGAAGCTCGTCGCGCACACGCACGCGAGCTACCCGGTCGGGCACCTGTCGACGCTCTACTGGCTGGGCCTCAGGCCCGGCGACGTGCACCTGAACCTGTCCTCGCCGGGCTGGGCGAAGCACGCCTGGTCGTGCCTGTTCGCGCCGTGGAACGCCGAGGCGACCGCGGTCGCGTACCAGTACGAGCGCTTCAGCGCCAGGGCGCTGCTCGACCAGCTGGTGCGCGCGCGCGTCACGACCTTCTGCGCGCCGCCGACGGTCTGGCGGATGCTGATCCAGGAGGACCTGCGGCGCTGGCCGGTCGTGCTGCGCGAGGTCGTCGGCGCCGGCGAGCCGCTCAATCCCGAGGTCATCGAGCAGGTGCAGGCGGCCTGGGGGCTCACGATCCGCGACGGCTTCGGCCAGACCGAGACCACGGCGATGGTCGGCAACTCCCCCGGCCAGCCGGTCAAGCCCGGCTCGATGGGCCGGCCACTGCCGGGCTACCCGGTCGTGCTGGTGTCGGCCGACGGCGCGGCGGGCGAGGAGGGCGAGATCTGCCTCGACCTCGCCGCGCGCCCGACCGGGCTGATGCAGGGCTACCTCGACGACGAGGCGCGCACCGCCGAGGCGATGCGCGGCGGCTACTACCACACCGGCGACGTCGCCTCGCGCGACGCCGACGGCTACCTCACCTACGTCGGCCGCATGGACGACGTCTTCAAGTCCGCCGACTACCGCATCAGCCCCTTCGAGCTCGAGAGCGTGCTGATCGAGCACCCGGCGGTCGCCGAGGCGGCGGTCGTGCCGAGCCCGGATCCGGTGCGGCTCGTGGTGCCGAAGGCCTTCGTGGTGCTCGCCGCGGGCTCGGTGCCGGACGCGGCCACCGCGCGCTCGATCCTCGCGCACGTCCGGGCGCGGGTCTCGCCGTACAAGCGCGTGCGCCGGCTCGAGTTCGCGGACCTGCCGAAGACCATCTCGGGCAAGATCCGCCGCGTCGATCTGCGGCGCGGCGAGCTCGACCGGCCGAAGGGCACCGCGCGCCGGCCGGGCGAGTTCTGGGAGGAGGATTTCCCCGCGCTCAAGCCCGGCGCGCCGGGCTGAACCCGCGGCTCGCACCGATGGCGTCCTCCGCCGCGCCGATCGTCCGTTTCCGCACGACCGGCGGCGGCGTCGCGGCGGCGGCCGAGGCGGTCGTCGCCGGCGTCGCCGACGCGGCGCTGACGGTGCTGTTCGCCTCGAGCCACTACGACCTCGCCGACCTCGGGCGCGCGCTCGCGGTGCGCGGCGTCACCCGCGCGATCGGCGCCGCGACGGGCCGCGTCATCGGCACGCACGGCGTCGAGGCGCAGGGCCTGACGGGCTTCCACCTGCCGGCCGGCCGCTTCGCGGTCGCCGAGACGCTGATCGAGGACGCCGCGGCGCTCTCGCTGCCGGAGGCGCGCGAGCGCGTCCAGGCGCTGCGGGCGACGCTCGAGCGCGGCGGCGGCGCCGGCCTCGCGCACCGCTTCGCGCTGCTGCTGGTCGACGCGGAGGCGCGCTGCGAGGAGCGGCTCGCGGCGATGCTCGGCATGGAGCTGTCGGGCGTGCCGCTGGTCGGCGGCTCCGCCGGCGACCTCTACTTCAACCCGCTCGGCCACGGCCCCGACGCGGCGCCGCTGCTGTACCACGGCCGCGGCTGCCGGGGCGCGGCGGTGCTGTGCCTGGTCGCGACCAGCGCGCCGCTCGCCGCCTACAGCCACAACCACTACCTCACCGGCGAGCGCAAGGCCGTGATCACCGGCGCCGACCCGCCGCGGCGCATCGTCGACGAGATCGACGGCCGGCCGGCGCTCAAGGTGTACGCGGCGCTGTGCGGCTTCCGGCGCACGGCGCTGTCCGGCGAGGACTTCGCGCCGCATCCGCTCATGATCCGCATCGGCGGCCAGTACTACGCGCGCGGCGTGCAGCGCATCGCCGAGGGCGGCGCGCTCGAGTTCGCCTGCGCGATCGAGCGGGGGCTCGTGGTCGCGATCGCCCGCCCCGGCGACATGGTGGCGCGCCTCGAGGAGCTGTTCGAGACGATGCGGGCGCGGATCGGCACGCCGGAACTCGTGATCGGCGTCGACTGCGCGGCGCGCGCCGCCTACATGGAGCGCCGGGGCCTTTCGGACCGCATCGTGCCGCTGCTGACCCGGCACGCGGTCACGGGCTTCGCCTCGCTCGGCGAGCAGTTCAACACGATCCACGCCAACAACTCGTTCACCTGCCTCGGCCTCGCGGCGCCGCCATGAGCCGCAGGCCCCCGCCGCGGCCGCGCGCCGGCACGCGGCCGCGCCCGCAGCAGAAGACCGACCCGCGCGCGGCGCGCCTCGCGGCCGAGAACCGCGCGCTCCGCAAGACCGTGCGGGCGCTGATGGAGCGCATCGAGCGCGCCGTCGACGACCAGGGCAGCGCGTTCTCGTGGTTCCAGGCCGCCGCGACGCTCGAGGAGACGGTCCGCCAGCGCACGCAGGAGTACGAGCAGCTCAACCAGCGCCTGAAGCGCGAGCTCGAGTCGCGCCGCGAGATCGAGCTCGCGCTCAAGCAGGCCAAGGCGCAGGCCGAGCTCGCCAACCAGTCGAAGACCCGGTTCCTCGCCGCGGCGAGCCACGACCTCCGGCAGCCGCTGTCGTCGGCGCTGCTGTTCCTCGAGTCGGTCGAGACCGCCGGCCTCGGCGAGCGCGATCGCGACTACGTCCACAAGGCTCAGGTGGCGCTCGCATCGGTCAGCAACCTGCTCGGCACGCTGCTGGACGTCGCGCGACTCGACTCGGGTTCCATCGAGCCGCAGTACGCGCACTTTCCGGCGGCCGCGGTGCTCGACCGGATCGTGCCGGAGTTCGAGGGCGTGGCCCGCGCCGCGGGCATCGAGCTCGGCTACGTGCCGTCCACCGTCTGGGTACGCTCGGACATGCACCTGCTCGAGACGGTGCTGCGCAACCTGATCAGCAACGCGATCCGCTACACGCCGCGCGGCCGCGTGCTGGTGGGCTGCCGGCGGCGTCGCGACGGCCTCGAGATCCGGGTCCACGACACCGGCATCGGCATCGCGGCGGAACACCTCGACGCGATCTTCGACGCCTACTACCAGGTACCGGCGGGCGGGCGGGCCCGCGCCGCGGGCATCGGCCTCGGTCTGTCGATCGTCGACCGGATCGCGAAGCTCCTGTCGCTCGAGCGGTTCGTGCGCTCCTCGCCCGGCCGCGGCTCGACCTTCGCGGTCCGGGTGCCCTACGGCCGGGCGCCGGCGCGGCTGCCGCGGCCGAAGCGCGGCGAGGCGGCGGGCGGGACGCTGCGGCGCCGGCCGCTCGCGATCGCGGTCATCGACGACGACGCCGACATCCGCCAGGGACTCGCCGCGACGCTCGCGAAGTGGGGCCACCGGCCGGTGGTCGCGGCGACGGCGACCGACGCGGTCGTGCAGTTCATCGGCTCCGATCTCACGCCCGACCTCGTGATCAGCGACTACCACCTGGCCGGCGGCGTCAAGGGTGACGCTGCGATCGAGGAGGTGCGGCGCGAGTTCGACCGCGCGCCGCCGGCGGTCGTGATGACGAGCGACCCCGATCCCGCGCTTCGGCTCGCGCTCGAGGCGCGCGGGCTCGCGCTGCTCGCCAAGCCCCTCAACCTCGCCAAGCTGCGGGCGATGATCGAGCGGCTCTCGGCTCAGTGACCGGGGTTCTTGGCGAGCAGCCGCCCGGCCTCGATGACGGCCTGGACGCGGTTCGTGACCCCGAGCTTGCGGAAGATCGAGGACACGTGCGCCTTGACCGTGATTTCGCTGATCGCGAGCGTGCGCGCGATCTGCTTGTTCGACATGCCCTGCGACAGCAGCTCGAGCACGCGGCGCTGGCGCAGCGTCAGCTCGTCGCGCGCCGCCGCGGGCTCCTCGCGCGACTGCGCATGGGACTCCCGGAGCGCGGCGACGACCTCGGCCGGCATGTACGTGCCGCCGGCGAGGATCGCCCGGATCGCGTTGATCAGCACCTGCCGCGGCGCGGACTTCGGCACGTAGGCGTTCGCGCCGCCGAGGATCACGTCCTGCATCGTCCGGGTGTCGTCGACGGCCGAGATCACGACCACCGGGGTCAGCGGCGCGACCTGCCGGAGCGCCGACAGGCAGCTGAAGCCCGAGGCCCCGGGGATGTTGAGGTCGAGCAGCACGAGGTCGAAGCTGGCGTCGGAGGTCACGGCGGCCAGCACCTCGGACTGCGACGCGGCCTCGCGGATCTCGGCCTCCGGGCAGGCCTGCGGCACGACGGCGCGCAGCGCCTCGCAGTAGAGGGGGTGGTCGTCGGCGATCAGGACGCGCTTGCCAGTCATGCCGGACTCGCTCACCGGGACCGGGCCGCACGGCGGCACCGGGCCGGCGTGGGTTGGCCGCTACATACCAAAGTATGACTCTCCTGCTTCGAATGACTTATACACGACGGGGGGCGCTACCGGGATACTCGGGCTGCCGGGATCCGCCTCGCCGCGGGGCCGGCGAGCGACCGTCCCGTCGGTGTCGGAAGCAGGATCCGCAAGGGTATATTCCAGAGCCGGCGCCGGTGCGGCCGGCGCCACGACGGTGACACGCGTCGACAGAACGCGCGCCACACGAAACAGGGGAAGACACGATGACGCTGAAGAGCTTGTGCCGGCCCGCGGGCCGCGTTCGGTCCACGCTGGCGCTCACCGTCGGCATGCTGCTCGGCGCCGCCGCCGGCGCCCAGACGGCGCCCGCCGCCAGCGGCGCGATCGAGGAGATCGTCGTCACGGCGCAGAAGCGCGTCGAGTCGCTGCAGAACGTGCCGCTGTCGGTCACGGCGCTCACCAGCAGCCAGCTCGGCGAGCTCAAGATGGATTCGCCGTCCGACCTCGCGGCGCAGATCCCGAACCTGCAGGTCAACGGCATCGTCGGCGAGGGCTCGCCGCTGTTCTCGCTGCGCGGCGTGTCGATGTTCGACTACAGCCTGAACCAGTCGAGCCCGGTCGCGAGCTACATCGACGAGGTCTACAAGGGCAACTTCGTGCTGTTCGGCGTCGAGATGTTCGACCTCGAGCGCGTCGAGGTGCTGCGCGGCCCGCAGGGCACGCTGTACGGCAAGAACACGACCGGCGGCGCGATCAACTTCATCACCCGCAAGCCCGGCTTCGACACCGAGGGCGAGATCAAGATCGGCACCGGCAACTACGGGCGCGAGGAGGCCGAGGGCGCGTTCCAGACCGCGCTGATCGCCGACAAGCTCGCGGCGCGGGTCGCCTTCACGTACACCAAGGTCGACGGCTTCATCCAGAACGTGCTGCCCGGCCACCCGAACCTGGAGGGCGTCAACCAGTACGGCGCGCGCCTCTCGTTCCTGTACAAGGCCGCCGACAACCTCGACTTCACGCTCAGGCTGTCGAAGAGCATGCAGGACCCGTACAACTACGCGATCGTCGACGGCCGCCTGCCGCCGCCGTCCGGCTCGAACCCCGGCGGCGTCGGCTTCACCGGCTACTTCCGCACCGTCGACGGCACCTACACCGGCCAGCCGCTCGCCGACAACCAGGTCGCGCAGAACTACACGCCGAAGCGTCGCCAGGACAACGAGGGCGTCGCGCTCACCGGCGAGTGGACGCCGTCGCAGGACTTCAAGGTCACCTCGATCACGTCGTGGGACGAGGGCGCGCTGTTCAACCCCGAGGGTACGGACGGCTCGCCGTACTACATCTGGAAGATCCCGTACACCGGCAAGACGCGCCAGGTGACGCAGGACCTGCGTCTGACGAGCACGAGCGACTCGGCGCTGAGCTACATCCTCGGCGCCTACTACCAGCACGAGGTGATCTTCAACTCGACCGAGAACCAGATCTTCACGGATCCGGCGTTCAACACGTTCAACAACTACAACGACTGCGCCAACAACTCGTTCGGTCCGGGCGTCGGCTACTCGGCCGGCTCGTTCATCAATCTCGGCTGCATCTACCACAACTCCTTCGACCAGATCCGCAACAGCTGGGCCCTGTACTCGGACGGCAGCTACAAGCTGACGGACATCGTCAAGCTGCGGGCCGGAGTCCGCTACAACCACGACAACGGCATCCAGAAGAACGCGCTCGACCAGCTGCAGGGTAGCGACGGCGTGCCGATCGCGAACATCCTGGTCGGTACCAACGGCGGCGTGCCGGTCGAGGCGCTGCCGGGCTCGCCGAACTACTCCTCGCTCGTGAACGCGACGACGTCGCAGGCGCTGCACAACACCGCCTGGACCGGCCGCGCCGGCGTCGACGTGACGCCGACCAAGGACGTGCTGCTGTACTTCGCCTACAGCCGCGGCTACCGCTCGGCGGCGTTCAACTCGCAGTTCCTGTTCTCGGTCAGCGACTTCACGACCGTGCAGCCCGAGACGCTCGACTCGTTCGAGGTCGGCTTCAAGACGTCGTGGCTCGAGCACCGCCTGCAGCTCGACGGCGCGGTGTTCCACTACCAGTACAAGAACCAGCAGATCATCGACGTCTACCCGACCGGCCAGCAGCCGCTGATCAACCTCGGCAAGTCCAAGATCGACGGCGGCGAGCTCGAGCTCGTGTCGCGGCCGGCCCGCACGCTGACGCTGCGCGTGAGCCTCGGCGTGCTCAATACCGACGTCCAGCAGGGCGTGCTCGCGACCGGCGACATCTCGGGCCAGCAACTGCCCTACGCGCCGAAGCTGTCCGGCACGGCGGCCGCCGACTGGGAGGCGCTGCAGTTCTCGGGCGGCGGCGTCACGCTGCACCTCGACAGCAACTACAACGGCAAGCAGTACCTCGCGCTGCCGAACGAGCCGGTGATCGCGCAGGACGCCTACGCGCTCGTCAACGCCCGTCTCGCGCTGCATTCGAGCGACGACAAGTGGTCGGTCGGGCTGTGGGGCCGGAACCTCGCCGACAAGTTCTATCTGACGAACGCCGTCGACGTGCAGGGCTTCGGCTTCGACTACCGGCACCGCGGCCTGCCGCGGATGTACGGCGTCGACGCCAGCTACCATTTCTAGCGCGGCGCGGGCCATGGAGGCGACGCGATGACGGCTGCCGCGGCGCCCGCTCCGAGCTTCGTGTCGGGCACGAGCGCCGCGCCGCTGCTGTACCGGACGATCGACGAGGTGCTGCGGGCGGCCGTCGCGGGCGGTCCCGAGCGCCTCGCGCTCGTGGTGCCGCACCAGTCGGTCCGCTACAGCTACGCGGACCTCGACGCCGCGGTCGAGCGGATCTCGCGCGGCCTGGTCGGCTGCGGCCTGACGCCGGGCGACCGCATCGGCATCTGGGCGCCGAACTGCGTCGAGTGGCTGCTGACGATGTTCGCGGCGGCCCGCGCCGGCCTCGTCCTCGTCAACATCAACCCCGCGTACCGGACCTCGGAGCTCGAGTTCGCGGTCCGCCTGGTCGGCTGCCGCGCGCTCGTGTTCGCGGCCACGTTCAAGGGCAGCGACTACCTCGCGATGCTGCGCGAGCTCATACCCGAGCTCGGCCACGCGGCCCACGGCCGGCTCGTGACGGAGCGGTTCCCGGAGCTGCGGCTGCTGGTGCGCATCGGCGCCGGCGAGGCGCCGGGATGTCTCGCGTTCGGCGATCTCGACGCCGCCGGGCACGACGTCGCGCCGGGCGCGCTCGCGGCGATCGCCGCGACGCTGGACCCCGACCAGCCGTACAACATCCAGTTCACGAGCGGCACGACGGGACTGCCGAAGGGCGCGACGCTCACGCACTTCAACATCGTCAACAACGGCTTCTTCGTCGGCGAGGGCATGCGCCTGACCGACGCCGACCGGGTCTGCATCCCGGTGCCGCTCTACCACTGCTTCGGCATGGTGCTCGGCGTGCTGGCGGCGATGACTCACGGCGCGGCGAGCGTGTTCCCCGGCGAGGCGTTCGACCCGCTCGCGACGCTCGACACGGTGCAGCGCGAGCGCTGCACGGCGCTGCACGGCGTGCCGACGATGTTCATCGCCGAACTCGAGCACCCGCGCTTCAGGGACTTCGACCTGGCGTCGCTGCGCACCGGCATCATGGCCGGCGCGCCGTGCCCGATCGCGGTGATGCGGCGGGTCGTCGACGAGATGCACATGCCGGAGGTCACGATCTGCTACGGCATGACGGAGACGAGCCCGGTCAGCTTCCAGAGCTCCTGCGACGATCCGCTCGAGCGCCGCGTCAGCACCGTCGGGCGCATCCACCCCCACGTGCAGGTCAAGGTCATCGACGGCGACGGGCGCGTGACGCCGCGCGGCACGTCGGGCGAGCTGCTGACGCGGGGCTACAGCGTCATGCGCGGCTACTGGGCCGACCCCGAGCGCACGCACGACGCCATCGACGCGGGCGGCTGGATGCACACCGGCGACCTCGCCGTGATCGACGAGCAGGGCTACTGCAACATCGTCGGCCGCGTCAAGGACATGATCATCCGCGGCGGCGAGAACATCTCGCCGCGCGAGATCGAGGAATTCCTGTACCGGCACCCGGCGGTGCTCGACGTCGCCGTCGTCGGCGTGCCGGACCACAAGTACGGCGAGGCCGTCTGCGCCTGCATCCGGCTGCGCGAGGGGGCGAGCGCGACCGAGGACGAGATCCGCGATTTCTGCCGCAGGCAGATCGCGCACTACAAGGTGCCGCGCTACGTGCGCTTCGTCGACAGTTTCCCGATGACCGTCACCGGCAAGGTGCAGAAGTACCTGATCCGCGAGCACGTGCGCGCCGAACTGCAGCTCAGCGACGAGGCGCACGCGTGACGACGGGCGCCGACGTCGTCGTGCTCGGCACCGGCGCCGCCGGTGCCGTCGTCGCGCGACGGCTGGCGGCCGCGGGCGCGGTGGTCGCGGTCGTTTCCGGCACGCCGCCGGCCGTGGCCCGCGAGGGCTACTCGCGGCGCACGCGCGAGCGGCTGCTCGAGGAAGGCCTCGACGAGGCCGTCGCGGCGCTCGAGGGACCCGTGCCGCGCGGCGGCCGGTGGGGCGACGGGCGC
>JBBINS010000065.1:0-14856 GCA_037443765.1 Gammaproteobacteria bacterium | reverse complement strand
CGCACCACACCGGCCATCCGATCGACAAGATCAAGGTGGACACCGACCGCGACAACTTCATGAGCGCGGATGCCGCGAAGGCGTACGGGATTGTCGACCAGATCCTCGAGAAGCGCGGCGAGCTGCCGATAGATCCCAAGACCCCACCCGCCAAATCCTGAGTGTCGTCAGTCAGTTAAGTTTGTCGAGCCGCCGTCCAGTACAGAGACCGGGGTCTTTTGCAGGGCGGTGACGCGCGTGCTATATACCCGCTGTCAGGGACGTGCCGGCAAGGCCACCGTTCCATAAGCGACCGAGGACCCGAATGAGCGACGAATCCAGGGGCAAGCACGACGACGGCAAGTTGCTGTACTGCTCCTTCTGCGGCAAGAGCCAGCACGAGGTCAGGAAGCTGATCGCGGGCCCCTCGGTATTCGTGTGCGACGAGTGCGTGGAGCTCTGCAACGACATCATCCGCGAGGAGCTCGAGGAGAAGGCCGAGCGCACGCGCGAGAAGCTGCCGAAGCCGCACGAGATCAAGAAGGTCCTCGATGAGTACGTGATCGGGCAGGAGCGCGCCAAGAAGGTGCTCTCGGTCGCGGTCTACAACCACTACAAGCGCCTGCAGACCCGAAGCCAGGCCGCCGGCGAGCGCCGCGCGCACCCCGGCCGCGAGGACGTCGAGCTCGCGAAGAGCAACATCCTCCTGATCGGGCCGACGGGCTCCGGCAAGACGCTGCTCGCGGAGACCCTCGCGCGGCTCCTCAACGTGCCGTTCACGATCGCGGACGCGACCACCCTCACCGAGGCCGGCTACGTCGGCGAGGACGTCGAGAACATCATCCAGAAGCTCCTGCAGAAGTGCGACTACGACGTCGAGAAGGCGCAGACCGGCATCGTCTACATCGACGAGATCGACAAGATCTCGAGGAAGAGCGACAACCCCTCGATCACCCGCGACGTGTCGGGCGAGGGCGTGCAGCAGGCGCTGCTGAAGCTGATCGAGGGCACGATCGCCTCGGTGCCGCCGCAGGGCGGCCGCAAGCACCCGCAGCAGGAGTTCCTGCAGGTCGACACCTCGAACATCCTCTTCATCTGCGGCGGCGCCTTCGCCGGCCTTGAGAAGATCATCCAGAACCGCACCTCGAAGGCCGGCATCGGCTTCACGAGCGAGGTCCGCGCGCCCGGTGAGCGCAAGCACGGCAACGACGTCTACCGCGAGGTCGAGCCCGAGGACCTGATCAAGTACGGCCTGATCCCGGAGTTCGTCGGCCGCCTGCCGGTCGTCGCGACGCTCGAGGAGCTCGACGAGGACGCGCTGATCTCGATCCTGATGGAGCCCAGGAACGCGCTCACGAAGCAGTACCGCAAGCTCTTCGACATGGAAGGGGTTGAGCTCGAGTTCCTCGAGCCTGCGCTCCGGGCCGTCGCCAAGAAGGCGATGCAGCGCAAGACCGGCGCCCGCGGCCTTCGGACCATCCTCGAGAATGTGCTGCTCGACACCATGTACGAGCTGCCGGGCTTGAAGAACGTCGGCAAGGTCGTCATCGACGAGGCCGTGATCGGCGGCGAGTCGCGGCCCTACATCGTCTACCGGGCCGAGGACGCGGCGAAGCTCGCGCCGGTCGAAGAACGGCGCACCGGCTCGACCTGAGGCCGCGCCCGTGACCCCCTCCCCGAGCCCGGCGCCGCACTCCGTCGCCGGGCTCGGTCTTTTGCGGGGTAGCGTTTCGGGGAATGCCCGAGACCGCATTCGACCCTGGGCCCCCTTGTCGGCGGGGCGCCGCGCCCCCATTACGTTATGCTTGAGCCGCGTTCGTGTCCCCCGCGACCCCTCCGCGCCGGGAGCGAGCCCTAACCGAAGGATCCCGCCGTGACCACCGAAAGCAGCGTCCCCGCGCCCGAAGCCGTCCAGCCCGTCCCGGTGCTGCCGCTGCGCGACGTGGTGGTCTACCCGCACATGGTCATTCCGCTGTTCGTCGGCCGGGAGAAGAGCATCCTCGCGCTCGACCAGGCGATGCGCTCGGACAAGCAGATCCTCCTGGTCGCGCAGAAGGCCGCCGACGTCGACGACCCGAAGGCCGACGACCTCTACCGCGTCGGCACGATCGCGACGATCCTGCAGCTCTTGAAGCTCCCCGACGGCACCGTCAAGGTGCTCGTCGAGGGCGCGAGCCGCGCCAAGGTCGAGAGGCTCGTGACGGCGGACTTCTTCGCCGCCTACATCCAGCCGCTCGCCGACGTCGACACCTACGACGAGCGCGAGATCGACGTGCTGACGCGCTCGGTGATCTCGCAGTTCGAGCAGTACGTGAAGATGAACAAGAAGGTGCCGCCCGAGGTGCTGACCTCGCTCGCCGGCATCGAACAGGCCGGCCGGCTCGCCGACACCGTCGCCGCGCACATGTCGCTCAAGCTCGCCGAGAAGCAGAAGGTGCTCGAGATCGCGGACGTGCGCCGCCGGCTCGAGCACGTGCTCGCCCAGATCGAGGGCGAGATGGAGGTGCTGCAGATCGAGAAGCGCATCCGCGGCCGCGTCAAGCAGCAGATGGAGAAGAGCCAGCGCGAGTACTACCTCAACGAGCAGATGAAGGCGATCCAGCGCGAGCTCGGCGACCTCGAGGACGCGCCGAACGAGCTCGGCGAGATCGAGAAGCGCATCAAGAAGGCCGGCATGCCTAAGGAAGTGCGCGACAAGGCGACCGCGGAGCTCAACAAGCTGAAGCTCATGTCGCCGATGAGCGCCGAGGCGACGGTCGTGCGCAACTACATCGACTGGCTCGTCAAGGCGCCGTGGAAGAAGCGCACCAAGGTGCGCACCGACATCGCCGCCGCGCAGAAGGTGCTCGACGAGGACCACTTCGGCCTCGAGAAGGTCAAGGAGCGCATCGTCGAGTTCCTGGCGGTGCAGCAGCGCGTGCAGACCCTGAAGGGCCCGATCCTGTGCCTCGTCGGCCCCCCGGGCGTCGGCAAGACCTCGCTCGGCCAGTCGATCGCGCGCTCGACCAACCGCAAGTTCGTGCGCATGAGCTTGGGCGGCGTGCGCGACGAGGCCGAGATCCGCGGCCACCGGCGCACCTACATCGGCTCGATGCCCGGCAAGATCGTGCAGAACATGGTCCGCACCGGCGTCCGCAACCCGCTGTTCCTGCTCGATGAAGTCGACAAGATGTCGATGGACTTCCGCGGCGACCCGTCCTCGGCGCTGCTCGAGGTGCTCGACCCCGAGCAGAATGCGACCTTCGCCGACCACTACCTCGAGGTCGACTTCGACCTCTCCGAGGTGATGTTCGTCTGCACCGCGAACACGCTCAACATCCCGGCGCCGCTCCTCGACCGCATGGAGGTCATCCGCCTCGCGGGCTACACCGAGGACGAGAAGATGAACATCGGCCGGCGCTACCTCGTGCCGAAGCAGGCGAAGCAGAACGGCCTCAAGGACAACGAGCTGAAGGTGGCCGACAGCGCGCTCACCGACATCGTGCGCCACTACACGCGCGAGGCGGGCGTGCGCAACCTCGAGCGCGAGGTGTCGAAGATCTGCCGCAAGGCCGTCAAGCAGCTGCTGCTGAAGACCGACGACGCGCCGGTCACGGTCACCGCCAAGAACCTCGACAAGTTCCTCGGCGTGCAGCGCTTCCGCTACGGCAAGGCCGAGGAGGCCAACCGCATCGGCCAGGTCACGGGCCTCGCCTGGACCGAGGTCGGCGGCGAGCTCCTGACGATCGAGTCGGCGGTGGTGCCGGGCAAGGGCAAGCTCCAGTACACCGGCCAGCTCGGCGAGGTGATGCAGGAGTCGATCCAGGCCGCGATGACGGTGGTCCGCTCGCGCCAGGCGCTTCTCGGGCTCGAGCCCGACTTCTACCAGAAGAACGACGTGCACGTGCACGTGCCGGAGGGCGCGACGCCGAAGGACGGCCCGAGCGCCGGCATCGGCATGGCGACCGCGCTCATCTCGACGCTGACCAAGATCCCGGTGCGCGCCGACGTCGCGATGACTGGCGAGATCACGCTGCGCGGTGAGGTGCTGCCGATCGGCGGCCTCAAGGAGAAGCTCCTGGCGGCGCACCGGGGCGGCATCGCGACGGTGCTGATCCCGTCCGAGAACGAGAAGGACCTCGCCGAGATCCCGGAGAACATCAAGGACAAGCTCGAGATCCGCTCGGTGAAGTGGATCGACGAGGTCCTCGACTACGCGCTCGAGCGGAGCCCGCTGCCGGCCGGCGCCGCGCCGCGCGACGCGGACGGCGCGCCGGCGACCGCGGCACCCTCGGCCCGCTCCGGCGGCGGCCGCCGTGGCAAGGGCAAGGGGCGCACCGTTCCCGCCCACTGAGCGACCTGCCTTGAGGTAGCCGGCGGTAATCGGGTAAACTTTCGGGCTCTCCCGGGGTGGCCTGGTGACGCGGGCGTTGGCCCGGGAGAGCCGGGTACGGGTGCTTAGCTCAGTTGGTAGAGCGTCGCCCTTACAAGGCGAAGGTCGGGGGTTCGAGACCCTCAGCACCTACCAGTGAGCGCCGCGGGCGGAGGGCCTCCCGGGGTGCGTTTTCGATGTGGAGTGGTAGTTCAGCTGGTTAGAATACCGGCCTGTCACGCCGGGGGTCGCGGGTTCGAGTCCCGTCCACTCCGCCAGTATTTTTTTCGGGCGAGATCGCCTTCCGGGCGAGCCGTCCGGGGTAACGAACGGCCGCGCTGACCCCGCGGCCGTTTTCACATGGGAAGCTGCCATGCTGCAGTGGATCAACGACCGGATGAAGCACATCGGCTGGATCGTCATCCTGCCGCTCGGGCTCGTCTTCTCTGTCTGGGGCGTCCACGGCATCGTCGACTTCACGACCCGCCAGGACCGGGGCCTTAGGGTCAACGGCGAGGAAGTGAACCTCGAACGCATCCGCCAGGCGTACCAGGAGCAACTGGTGCAGCTGAATCGCCTGTACCCGGACGAGGTGCCGGCGGACGTCCGCAAGGCGACGCAGGACCGCGTCGTCGAGCAGTTCGTCAACACCGCGCTCCTCGACCAGCAGGTGAAGGAGCAGCACTACGTCGTCAGCGACAAGGACGTCGTCGACTCGATCGCCCAGTTCCAGGGCTTCCAGGTCAACGGCCAGTTCAACAAGGACGCCTACTACGCGCTCCTGCAGGCCCAGGGCTACACGCCGGACCGCTTCGAGGCCGAGCAGCGCCAGCTGCTCCGCGTCCGCTCGCTCGAGAGCGCGCTCTTCCTCACCTCGTTCGCGACCCCGGTCGAGATCGCCCGCGAGGCGGCCTTGAAGGGCGAGCAGCGCGAGCTCAGCTACGCCGTCATGCCGCTCGCGAAGTACCTCGGCGCCGCAAAGCCCGACGAAGCGGCGGTCAAGGCCTACTACGACGCGCACCAGGACGAGTTCAAGACGCCGGACACGGTGCACCTCACTTACGTCGAGCTGCGCGTCGCCGACGCGAGCCGCGACGTGGTCGTCGACGACGCCGCGCTCAAGGCGTACTACGAGACCGTCAAGGAGCGCTACATCGAGCCCGAGCAGCGCCACGCGCGCCACATCCTGATCCAGGGCCAGGACGCGGCCGCCAAGAAGAAGGCCGACGAGGTCTACGCGCTCGCCTCGAAGCCCGGCGCCGACTTCGCCGCGCTCGCCAAGCAATACTCGCAGGACGCGGGCTCGGCGCCGACCGGCGGCGACCTCGGCTTCGCCGAGAAGACCTTCTTCGTCGGCCCCTTCGCCGACGCCGTGTTCTCGATGACGCCCGGCGAGGTCCGGGGACCGGTCAAGACCCAGTTCGGCTGGCACGTGATCAAGCTCGAGGAGATCCACCCCGGCAAGTCCAAGGCCTTCGAGCAGGTCCGCGACGACCTCGAGCACGAGTACCGCCGGACCGAGGGCGAGCGCCGCTACGGCGAGCGCCAGGAGAAGCTCGAGCAGCTGGCGTTCGAGAACAGCGGCAGCCTCGAGCCCGTCGCCAAGGCGATCGGCCTCAAGGTCGAGGAGGTCCCCGACTTCTACAAGGACCTCGCGAACAACGAGCTCGCCAAGAGCCCGAAGCTGCTCGCCGCGGCGTTCAGCGCCGACGTGCTCGGCGGCCAGAACAGCCGCCCGATCGAGCTCTCGCCGGGCGACGTCGTCGTGATCCGGGCGAGCGACCGCCGCCCGCCGGCCGAGCAGCCGCTCGAGGCCGTGCGCGCCCGGGCGACCGAGGGCGCGCGCCGCGAGCTCGCGGCTGAGGAACTCAAGGCCGCGGCCGCGCGGGTCGCGGCCGCCGTCGCCTCCGGCACGAAGTGGGATGCGGCGCTGAAGCCGGTCGGCGTGGTCGCCACCACGAAGACCCCGGCGCCGGATGCGATCCACCTCGAGACGGCGAAGTTCGTCGGCCGCGCGGAGCCTGGCGTCGCGCCCGAGGTGCTCCACGACGCGTTCCAGGTGACGCCGCCGGCGGCGGGCCAGGCGTCCACGGGCTCGGTGCGGCTCGCGAACGGCGACGTCGCCGTGTTCGCGGTCACGGGCGTCAAGCCCGGCGAGGTCAAGAACGGCGGCGTCGCCGAGCGCCGCTCCTTGAGCGCGGCGGCAGGGCAAGCCGAGTTCAGCGCGTACCTCGACGCGCTCCGGGCACGCGCCCAGGTCCACTACAACCCGACGATCTTCGAGTAGCGACCCGCACGCGGCCCGCCGGGGCCGCGGCGACCCCGTATCGGCGCGCGCCCGCGCGCCGGTCCTACGCCTTGGCCGCCTGCGCGGCGCGATCCTCCGCGAGAGGCGGCGCCATCCCGCGCCGTAGCCCCAGTGCATGGCAGATCGCGTACGTCAGCTCCGCCCGGTTCAGCGTGTAGAAGTGGAAGTGCCCGACGCCCTCGGCGCCGAGCCGCGTCACGAGCTCGATCGCGACGCTCGCGGCGATCATCTGCCGCGTCTCGGGGTCGTCGTCGAGCCCGTGGAACCGCGCCCGCAGCCACCCCGGCACCGATGCGCCGCAGCGCGCCGCGAAGCGCTCGAGCTGCGCGAGCCGCGTGACCGGCAGGATGCCCGGCACGATCGGCGCGCCGATGCCGGCGGCGACGCACCGGTCGCGAAAACGGAGGAACACGTCGGCGTCGAAGAAGAACTGCGTGATGACGCGGCTCGCGCCGGCGTCGACCTTGGCCTTCAGGTGCGCAAGATCGGCGGCGGGGGAGGCCGCCTCGGGGTGCGTCTCGGGATAGCCGGCGACGCTGATGTCGAAGTCCGCGACGCGCCTGAGCCCCGCGACGAGGTCCGCCGCGTACGCGAAGCCGCCCGGGCTCGCGACGTACCGGCCCGAGCCCGCCGGCGGGTCGCCGCGAAGCGCCACCAGCTGGCGGATCCCCGCCTCCCAGTAACGTCGCGCGATCGCGAGGATCTCCTCGCGCCGCGCGCCGACGCACGTCAGGTGCGGCACCGACACGAGCCGCGTCTGCGAGGCGATCCGCGCGACGGCCGCGTGCGTTCGGTCGCGCGTCGTGCCGTCGGCGCCGTAGGTCACCGACACGAACGCGGGGCCGAGCGGCGCGAGTCGCGCGACCGACGCCCACAGCGTCCGCTCCATCGCGGCGTCGGTCGGCGGGAAGAATTCGAACGAGACCGACGGGGCCGGTCGCGGGGAAGTCGTCGTCACAGGCATGCGGCACCTCGTGCTACGAAGCGCCGACCATGGACCCAGCCTGCGGGAGCGGCGCGTGCGCCACAAGGGTGGCGACACGCACTTCGCTTTAGCGGAATTTCTTACGCGCCCGCAAGCTGAGATTCAAATCGGCGCAGAGCCACTATAGCGCATCGAGACGCGTCGTCGCGATACGCGGTTCACGGGGCGCGGATTGAATCGTCGATCAACGGGCGGCCGTGGCGGCAAGATCGAGGCGCACTCGGCTGAATGCCCATTCAGCGTCCGGCGGTCTCGTCGAGGCTGACGCGCGGGCCAGGCCCGCGCCGCGCGCCGTCAGGCTTCGCTGAGGCCCGCCCCGTTGGCCGGTGTCGGCAGCGCCTTGGTCGCGCGATGGGCCTGCAGGTCCATGATCTTGGCCTCGCCGTGGATGGCCGGCAGCGTCGGCACGTTCCGCTGCATCCAGACGATGTCCTGCAGCTCCCCGGACGGGTGGTACTCCGCCACTGCGCGCTCTAGGATGCTGCGCGCCGAGGCGCAGTCGAAGCGGCCCATCGCGATGCGCAGTTCCTCGAGCAGCGCCTGCACGTCGCGCCACGGCAGGCTGTGCTCGACCGCGCGCAGGATCATCGGGTGCTCTGTGCCCGTCACGGACTTGCCGATCAGGAGCTCCTCGAAGAGCTTCTCCGCGGGGCGCAGCCCCGTGAACGAAATCTCGATGTCGCCGTCGGGATGCTGCTCGTCGCGCACCGAGCGGCCCGCGAGCTGGATCATGCGTCGCGCGAGGTCGACGATCCGGATCGGCTTGCCCATGTCGAGCACGAACACGTCGCCGCCCTTGGCCATGGACCCCGCCTGGATCACGAGCTGCGAGGCTTCCGGGATCGTCATGAAGTAGCGGATCACGTCGGGATGGGTCACGGTGACCGGCCCGCCGCGGCGGATCTGGTCGCGAAAGAGCGGCACCACCGACCCCGACGACTCGAGTACGTTGCCAAAGCGCACCATGCAGAAGCGCGTGCGCTCGCTGCGCTGCTGCAGCCCCTGCAGCACGAGCTCCGCGAAGCGCTTGGTCGCGCCCATGACGTTGGTCGGGTTGACGGCCTTGTCGGTCGACACCAGCACGAACGTCTCGACCTTGCACTCGAGCGCCGCCTCGGCCGTGTGCCAGGTGCTGAAGACGTTGTTGTAGAGGCCCTCGATGACGTTGTGCTCGACGATCGGCACGTGCTTGTAGGCGGCGGCGTGATAGACCGTCTGCACGCCGAAGCTCTGCAGGATCTCGCGGACGCGGTACTTGTGGTGTGCGTTGCCAAGGAGCGCCACGAGCTCGACCGCGAGGTGCTCGCGGCCCGCGATCGCCCGAAGCTCGCGGTCGATGTTGTAGAGCGCGAGCTCCGACATCTCGAGCAGCAGCAACCGGCGCGGCGCGAGCCTGAGGATCTGCCGGCAGAGCTCCGAGCCGATCGAGCCGCCGGCGCCGGTGACGAGCACCACCTTGCCGCGGATGCACGACTCGAACAGCTTCCGAACCGGCGCCACCGGCTCGCGGCCGAGGAGATCGGTGACCGCGATCTCCTGCACCTCGTCGACGCGGGCGTTCCCGGCCATCAGGTCGCCGATGCTCGGCATCGTCTGCACGTGCACGCCGAGGGGCTCGAGCTCTGCGAGGATCTCGCGGCGGCGGCGGCTCGAGAGCGACGGCATCGCGAGCAGCACGCGCCGGCAATGAGCCTCGGCCAAGAGGTCCGCGAGGCGTGACTGCGGATGCACCTCGAGGCCGGCGATGACCGTCCCCCAGAGCGAGGCGTTGTCGTCGACGAACGCGACCGGACGGTATTCGCCGGACGCCATCAGCGCCAGCGCGAGTTCCGCCCCACCGGTGCCCGCGCCATAGATGATGACGTGGGGCGCGCCATTGCCGTTGGCGAGCAGGAGCCAGCGGAGCAGCATGCGGCTCGCGCCGACGTAGGCGAGCAGGAGGCTCGCAAAGACGATGGTCGTCGAGAGCTGAAGACCCGCGATGGCGCCGCTCGCGGCAAGTGCGAGCAGGAGCGCCGACGACACGGCGACGCCCGTCCCGATCACGAAGGCCGCGCGCGGGCCCATGTAGCGGATCACCGCCCGGTAGAGGCCGATCCGGGCGAAGACCGGCAGGCTCACGACGACCGCCGCGAGCATGGCCTGCGCCACCGGGGGCGTCAGCGCGAGCAGGCTGTCGCTTTTCAGAGACAGGGCGAGGTACATCGCGATCGGGATGCAGAGGGCATCCGCGGTCAGCATGACGAGTCTCTTGCGCGCCCGGGACAGACCGAGCAGTGCCGTGAGAGCTTTCTGGAACCCCCGCCGTGCTTTGCTTCTTGCAACCAAGAGCTACATCCCTGCAGGTCGAAACGCGCGCCTCGGTCGGAGGTTGACGTCGGTGCGGGCGACCACCGCCGTCCTGGGCCACGTCCTATGGCTGTTCGCATTCTGGCCGATTTTGGTCGCGTCGACCCCAAATCTGGCGCTCCGTAGAGATTATACGTCCCTGCGCTGTCGCGGCGCGGCCACGTGCAATTTATATTTCGGCACGGGTAAGTATCCCTTAAGTAATCACCCTGCGCGCTCCGGCGGCGGGTTCAGGCACCGATGCGGTTCCTGCTCGGAATGCGACGCCCGGGAAGTGGAGCCGCAATCGTTATTCAACTCGGGATCGTCCGAACCCGAGTCAGCCTTCCGGTTCGGCGAAGCTCATGCCGACGCTGTTGTAGCCGCCGTCGACGTACAGCACCTCGCCCGTGATGCCGGCGGCGAGGTCCGAGCACAGGAAGGCGGCCGCGTTGCCGACGTCCTCCTGCGTGACGTTGCGACGGATCGGGTTCGCGGCCGCCACGTGGCCGAGCATCTTGCGAAAGCCCGCGATGCCGGCGGCGGCGAGCGTCTTGATCGGGCCCGCCGAGATCGCGTTGACGCGGATGCCCTCCGGACCTAGGTCCGCGGCGAGGAAGCGGACGTTCGATTCGAGGCTCGCCTTGGCGACGCCCATGACGTTGTAGCCGGGGATCGAGCGCACGGCGCCGAGGTAGCTCAGGGTGATGATCGCCCCGGCACGGCCCTTCATCATCGGCTTCGCCGCCCGGGCGAGGGCCGTCAGGCTATAGCTCGAGATCTCATGGGCGATCCGGAACGATTCGCGGCTCGTGACGTCCGTGAAGCGCCCGGTGAGCGCCTCGCGCGGCGCGAACGCGACCGAATGGACGAGGATGTCGAGCGAGTCCCATTCCCGCCCAAGCGCCGCGAAGGTCGTCTCGATGGCCTTGTCGTCGCTGACGTCCATGTCGTAGACGAGGCGGCTGCCGACGGTCGCCGCGAGCTCGGTGATGCGCTCCTTGAAGCGCTCGCCGACGTAGGTGATCGCGATCTCGGCGCCCTCGCGCCGCATCGCCTCGGCGATGCCGTAGGCGATCGACCGGTCGCTCAATAGCCCCACGATCAGCGCGCGCTTGCCCGCCAGGAATCCCATGTTCGTCCCTTGTGTCAGCCGTCGGAATGAGGCGCGTCGTCGGTGACGACGCGCAGGTGTCCCCGGTCGGAGGCGGCCGCGGCGACGCGCGGGCCCGCCGCGGCGCGGGCGACCGCGCTCAACGGGTGCGGCGCGTGCCCCGCCGCGTTCGCCGCCGTGCGCGCGGTTTTCTTCTTGCGGTGCCGGACCTTGTGCTCGCTGACCTCGACGATCAGCCGGTTGCCGGCCTTGAGGCGCGTCTGCGGCGTCATCCCGTTGAGGAGCGCGAGCTCCTCGACGCCGACGTGGTGGCGCCGCGCGATCGAGGCGAGCGTCTCGCCGCGGCGCACGACGTAGGTGCGGCGGTGGTGGCCGGGGAGCGGCGTCTCGCCCTCGATGATGAGGCCGGCGCGAAGCGGCGCGACCTTGCTCGCCGGCAGCACGATGTCCTCGCCCTCGTGCAGGTCGGCCGTCATGATGCCGTTCATCTGCCGGATCGTGTTCACCGGGATGTCGCGGTCGCGGGCGAGCCCCTGGATCGACTCGCCCTCGGCGACCCGGTAGTGCTCGACCGGCATCCTGAGCTCGGGCGACAGCGATGCCACCGTGCGTGCGAACTCGGGCGCCGCGGCGGCAGGCACCAGGAGGTGGTGCGGGCCGTCGGGGTCGGTCGCCCAGCGGTTGAAGGCGGGATTCAGGCCGTGCAGCTCGTCGTCCGAGACATCGAGCAGCATCGCCGCGAGCCTGAGATCGATCTGGCTACCGACCTCGACCTGCGCGAAGTAGGGCTTGTTGGCGATCGGCGCGAACTCGAGGCCGTACTTGTTGGGGTCGGCGACGATGCGTGCCATGGCGAGGAGGCTCGGCACGTAGCCGCGCGTCTCCTTCGGCAGCTTCAGGTGCCAGAAGTCGCTCGGCTTCCCGGCGCGGCGAGCCTTGTTGACCGCGCGCTGCACCGCGGCCTCGCCGCAGTTGTAGGCGGCGATCGCGAGGAACCAGTCGCCGTCGAACATCGTGTGCAGCTCGGAGAGGTAGTCGAGCGCCGCGCGCGTCGAGTCGACGATGTCGCGCCGCCCGTCCTGCCACCAGTTGACGCGCACCTCGTAGCGGCGCGCGGTCGGGGCGATGAACTGCCAGATGCCGGCGGCCCGCGCCCGCGAGTAGGCATAGGGGTTGTAGGCGCTCTCGATGACCGGCAGGAACGCGAGCTCGAGCGGCATGTCGCGGGCCTCGAGCTCGCGCACCACGTAGTAGAGGTAGCGCTCGCCGCGCTCGAACGTCCGGTCGAGGAACTCGGGCTTGCTGGCGAAGTAGTGCACCTGGCTCGCGACCGAGCGGTCGGCGACGTCCGGGAGCTTGTAGCCGAGCCGAATGCGGTCGAAGACGTCGGTGAGTTCCGCGAGCGGCGCGGACGACTCCGGCGGGACGGGGGAGGAGACGAGCGCGTCGGTCGACGGCTCCGCGGTCTGGTTCTCGTGCGGCGCCGTGGGCGTCTTCGGCTCGGGCGGCGGGTCGGCGCGCGCGGCGCGCGTCGCCGGCACCATCGGCCAGTCCCTGGAGGTGTCGGGGGCTTTCGTCGTCGCGCAGGCGGCGAGCGTCGTGGCGACGACCATCGCCGCCGCACCGAGGACCGTCCGGAGGCGGGCGGGCATCAGCGGAACCCGTTCTTCCACTCGCGCACCACGGCGAAGGCGGCGGCGTCATCGGCGGGCGGCTGTCCGGCGTGGGCGGTGGCCGCCTGGCGGACGGCGGCGAGGCGGGTGCGCAGGAACGGGTTGATCCGAAGCTCGAGTCCGATCGTCGTCGGCACGGTCGGCTCGTTGCGGGCGCGGAGCGAGGCGACGACGCCCTGGTACTCCTGGAGCGCCACATTGCCGGGCTCGACCGCCGCGGCGAAGCGCAGGTTGGCGGCGGTATATTCGTGCGCGCAGTAGACGCGCGTCTCGGGCGGGAGCGCGGCCAGCTTGTCGAGCGAGGCGAGCATCTGCGCCGGGGTCCCCTCGAAGAGCCGCCCGCAGCCGCCGCTGAAGAGGGTGTCGCCGCAGAAGAGCGCGCCGTGGCCGTAGTAGGCGATGTGGCCCGCGGTGTGGCCGGGCACGTCGAAGACCTTGAAGCGCAGCCCGAGCGGCGCGAGCGCGACCTCGTCCCCCTCGCGAAGCGCCGTCGTGCGCGCCGGGATGGCCTCGCCGGCGGGCCCGTAGACCGGCACGCGAAAGCGCTCGGCGAGCGCCGCGACGCCCCCGATGTGGTCGGCATGATGGTGCGTGACGAGGATCGCGGCGAGCTCGAGCCCCTCGGCCGTGAGCGCGGTCAGCACGGTGTCCGCATCGCCCGGGTCGACGACCGCGACCTTGCGGCCCGCGGCACCGGCGCCGTGGACCAACCAGAAGTAGTTGTCGTCGAAGGCCGGAAGGCGCGTGACGCTGAGGTCCGCCGGCAGGCTCTGCATGGGGCTCACATCCTGTCTCATCGGCGGCGGTTGTCCTCGCTGGAGACCACTGACCGGGGTGAGCGTTCGGGGCGAGGGCCCCCGGAAGACTCGCAAAGTGGGTCGTATTTAACCCATAACTGCCTCGGATTGCTAGCCTTTTTGCCGGTTGGCCTCCCCGGACACGGGCCGGTATTCTGCGTCCATGACAGGATCCCCCGACGCCCTGACGTCCGGCCCGGCACTCGATGCGTGGCTCGCGGGCCCGTTCGGACGCCTGCTCATCGAGGCCGAGCGCCGGCAGCTCGCCGCGGCGCTCGAGGACGTCTTCGGCGTGCACTGCATCCAGATCGGCCACTGGGGACCGCCGGACTCCTTTCTGCCCCTCGCCCGGATCCCGCGCCGGGGCCTCGTCGCCGAGCCCGGCGCCCGCGGCGACTGCGTGAGCCACGCCGCCTCGCTCGCGATCCAGACGCTGTCCGTCGACGCGGTGCTGCTCCCGCACACGCTCGAGTACGAGCCGGAGCCGCACGAGGTGCTTCGGGAGGTCGAGCGCGTGCTCGTCGGCGAGGGACACGTGCTCATCCTGGGCTTCGAGCCGGGCGGCCCGTGGGCGCTGCGGCACTACGTCAGCCGGCAGGGGTTCCCGCCCGGGCTCACGCGCCTCCTGTCCCGCGGACGGCTCCGCGACTGGCTGCGACTGCTCGGCTTCGACGTCGTCGAGATCCGGCGCTTCGTCCACGTGCTGCCGGTCGAGGCGCTCTCGAGCGGCGCGTTCGCCCGCGGGCTCGAGCGCGTCGGTGGCCGCCTCGACGGGCGGCTCGGGAGCGTCTACCTCCTGAAGGCCAGGAAGCGCGTCTACTCGATGACCCCGATCCGGCCGCGGCGCAGGAGCGCGCCGGCGCTCGCCGGCGCGGTCGCGGAGCCGACATGACCGAGACGATCCGGATCTATACCGATGGCGCCTGTCGCGGCAACCCCGGCCCCGGCGGCTGGGGGGCGCTCCTCGTCGCGGGCGAGCGCGAGAAGGAACTGTGGGGTGGCGAGCCGCTGACGACCAACAACCGCATGGAACTCACCGCGGCGATCCGCGGCCTCGAGGCCCTGAAGCGGCCCTGCAAGGTCGACGTCTACACGGACTCGCAGTACGTCCGCAACGGCATCCGCGAGTGGCTCGCGAACTGGAAGAAGCGCGGCTGGAAGACCGCGGACAAGAAGCCGGTCAAGAACCAGGACCTCTGGGAGCGGCTCGACGAACTCGTCACCGGCCACGAGATCGAGTGGCACTGGGTCAAGGGGCACTCCGGTCACGACGGCAACGAGCGGGCCGATGCGCTCGCCAATCGCGGCATCGACGACCAGT
>JBBINS010000064.1:0-15196 GCA_037443765.1 Gammaproteobacteria bacterium | reverse complement strand
CACGACCCCATAATGCCCTGACTGGATCTAATGCGATACACCTGATATTCATACAGTATGACTGCTCCGATCAAGGGCGGCGGCGCGCACAGCAACCGCAGCTCGCGCTTCCTGAGGCTTGCGACCGACGCCTCCCCCGAGTTCGTCGACGCGGTGCCGGCCGACGAGGAGTCGCCGTCGCGCCACCCCGCGACGACGCTGCACGTCGATTCCGCCCGATCGATCATCAGCCGCAACGATTCGCCGGACGTGCCGTTCGGCCAGTCGATCAACCCGTACCGCGGCTGCGAGCACGGCTGCGTCTACTGCTTCGCGCGTCCGACGCACGCCTATCTCGACCACTCGCCGGGCCTCGACTTCGAGACGCAGATCTACTTCAAGCCGAACGCGGCCGAGCTGCTCGACGCGGAGCTGCGGCGCCCGGGCTACCGCCCGGAGCCCATCCATCTGGGCGCGAACACCGATCCCTACCAGCCGCTCGAGCGCGAGGCGCGAGTCACGCGGCAGATCCTCGAGAAGCTGCTCGAGTTCGGCCATCCGGTGACGGTGCTGACCAAGGGGGCGCTGATCGAGCGCGACCTCGACCTGCTCGCCGAGCTCGCGCGGCGCGGGCTCGCGCGCGCCGCCTTCAGCATCACGACGCTCGGCGCGGGCCTCAAGCGCACGCTCGAGCCCCGCGCGGCCTCGCCCGCGGCGCGGCTGCGGGCGGTGGCCGCGCTCACGGCGGCCGGCGTCCCGACCGCGGTGCTGGTCGCGCCGGTCATTCCGGCGGTCAACGACCACGAGCTCGAGGCGATCCTCGAGGCCGCCGCCGCGGCCGGCGCGCGGCGCGCGGGCTGGATCCTGCTGAGGTTGCCGCGCGAGGTTCGCGGCCTCATGGCGGAGTGGCTCGAGGCGCACCGGCCGCTCGCCGCGGCGCGCGTCATGAGCCTCTTGCGCGATACCCGCGACGGTCGCGACTCCGACTCGTGCTTCCACGCGCGGATGCGCGGTGAGGGCCCGTACGCCGACCTGATCGCGCGGCGCTTCGCGGCGGCGGTGCGGCGGCTCGGCCTCGAGACGGATTCCGCGGCGCCGCTCGACGCGAGCCAGTTCCGGGTGCCCGCCGGCGGCGGGCAGCTCACGCTCTTTTGAAGCGGCGGCCGTGAACCGGGCGGGCGCGGCCGGTCCGGATCGCCGCTCGCGCACGCTCGGACGGCAGGCCTGAAACCAGACATTTCAGGAAGATCGCGTCATTTAGGCTCGGATCTACACCTGATCGCCGGGATATAGCCAGCCCCGGCGGCGGCGGGCGGCGCGGAGCCGGAGGCCCTGTCCCTCAGGTCGGGTTCTCGAGGCTGTACGAGCCCGTCTCGTCGTCGTAGGCGAACGCCTCCGCGTAGCGCGCCCAGCTGACGATCGCGCGCAGGGTCTGCTCGGCCGCCTCCGGAGACATGTGGTCCTCGAGCTCGTCGAGGAAACGGCTCTTCGGTGCCGCGTGGCTCGCGCGCTCGTCGAGCACGCGCCGGATGTGCGCCGCGAGCGGCACGTGCGCGAGCAGGTGGCGCGCGAACAGGCGCTTGCGCTCGTCGAGCGCCGAGTCCGCGAACGCGAGCCCGTCCGGCGTGAGCTTGAGGTCGCCGCCCTCGACCTCTGCGAAGTGCAGCATCTGCAGCGTCTCCGCCACCGGGAACAGGTCGTCGATCTCGAGCTGCAGTTCCGAGGCGATCAGCGGCAGGTCGGCCTTGCCCGAGAACGGCGGCGCGGCGACCGTCTCGATGAGGCCGGACAGCAGGTTCGACGACACGCGCGCCAGGGTCTGGTCGATTCCGGTGCCGGCCGTGCGCTCGACGCGCGGCGGCGGACGATGGGGCTTCGCGGTCATCTCGACGTAGATGCGCTCGACGAGCGCCGCGAACGCGGGGTCGAGGCGGTCGCGCGGCCGCGAGATCGTCACGTCGATCGTCGACACGATGCGGCCGGGATTGGTGGCGAACACGAGGATCCGGTCGCACATCTGCACCGCCTCCTCGATGTTGTGCGTCACCAGGATGACGCCCTTGATCGGCATCCGGCCGTCGGCCCAGAGGTCCAGGAAGTCGGTGCGCAGCGTCTCGGCCGTCAGCACGTCGAGCGCCGAGAACGGCTCGTCCATCAGCAGGATCTTCGGGTGCACGACGAGCGCGCGCGCGAAGCCGACGCGCTGGCGCATGCCGCCCGAGAGCTCGCGGGGGTACGCGGACTCGAAGCCGTCGAGGCCGATCAGGTCGATGGCGGCGAGCGAGCGCCGGCGGATCTCGTCGCGCGCGACGTGCAGCGCCTCGAGGCCGAGCGCGACGTTCTCGTAGACCGTCAGCCACGGGAAGAGCGCGAAGCTCTGGAACACCATCGCGATGCCGTCGGCCGGGCCGTCGACGGGCTGGCCGAGGTAGTGCACGTCGCCGCCGGTCGGCCGGTCGAGGCCCGCGATCAGCCGCAGCAGCGTCGACTTGCCGGAGCCGGAGCGGCCGAGGAGGCCGACGACCTCGCCGGCGCGGACGCTGAGGCTGACGTCGTCGAGCACCAGCAGCTCGCCGCCGTCGCCGCGCGGGAATGTCTTGCGCACGTGACTGACGTCGAGCAGCGGCGCCGCGTTCTCGAGGGGTTTCAGGTTGGCGTTCATGGTGTCACGACAGGCGGAACTTCCGCTCCGCATAGTAGTAGAGGGGGCGCCACAACAGGCGGTTGATCAGCAGCACGAACAGGCTCATCGTCACGACGCCGAGCACGATGCGATGGAAGTCTCCCGCCGTCGTCGCGTTGGCGATGTACGCGCCGAGCCCCGCGGCCTCGACCTTCTCGTCGCCCCAGCTCGCGACCTCGGCGACGATGCTCGCGTTCCACGAGCCGCCCGAGGCGGTCAGCGCGCCGGTCACGTAGTACGGGAACACGGCCGGCAGCGCGATGCGCCGCCACCACAGCCAGCCGGTGACCCGCAGGTTGACGGCGACGTGCCGCATCTCGCCCGGGATCGCCGACGCGCCCGCGATCACGTTGAACAGGATGTACCACTGCGTGCCGAGGATCATCAACGGGCTCAGCCAGATGTCGGCGTTCAGGCGCCAGCTGACGATGCCGAAGACCGCCACCGGGAACAGCAGGTTCGCGGGGAACGCGGCCATGAACTGCGCGACCGGCTGCACGACGCGCGCGACCGCGGGCCTGAGGCCCACGTAGACGCCGATCGGCACCCAGACGATGCTCGCGAGCGCGATCAGCAGGAACACGCGCAGCATCGTGATCGCGCCGAGCCCGACGGTCGTGCCGATGTCGTGCCAGCCGAGCTCGGGCGCCAGGAACTTCGCGGCCTGCCAGACGGCGAGCGCGAGCAGCGCGCCGACGACGGCGGTGGCGAGGAGGTCGAGCCGGCGGGCGTGCTCCTTCGACTCGAAGCGCACCGCGCCGGGCGCGGTGCGGATCCATGCGCCGACGCCACGCAGCGTCCGGCGCATCTGGCGCAGGAAGCGCGCGACGAGGATCGAGCTGCCGAGCGCCTCGAGCACCCAGGAGCGGGGCGGCGTCGTGCCCGGCTCCTGCTCGAAGCGAAAGCGGTCGGCGTACGCGACGAGCGGACGGAACAGCAGCTGGTCGTAGACGAGGATGACCGCGAGCATCGCCGCGATCGCCCAGCCGACCGCCGCGAGGTCCTTCTTCTCGATCGCGAGCGCGATGTAGGAGCCGATGCCCGGCAGCGTCAGGTTGGTCGAGCCGACGCTGATCGCCTCCGAGGCGACGACGAAGAACCAGCCCCCGGACATCGACATCATCATGTTCCAGATGAGCGGCGGCATCGCGAACGGCACCTCGAGGCGCCAGAAGCGCGCCCAGGCCGACAGTCGGAAGCTGCGCGCCGCCTCGGTGAGCTCGGTCGGGACGGTCCTGAGGCTCTGGTAGAAGCTGAACGCCATGTTCCAGGCCTGGCTCGTGAAGATCGCGAACACCGCCGCGAACTCGGCGCCGAGCACCCGGCCCGGAGCCAGCGACAGGAAGAACACGACGGTCACCGAGATGAAGCCGAGGATCGGCACCGACTGCAGGATGTCGAGGAGCGGCACGAGGAGCCGGCCGGCGCGGGGGCTCTTCGCGGCCCAGGTCGCGTACGTGAAAGTGAACAGGAGCGACAGCACGAGCGCCGCCATCATCCGGATGGTGGTGCGCGCCGCGTACTCGGGAAGGTGCGACGGGGCGAGCGCGACCGGGCTCACCTCCAGCGTCGCGATCGGCGCGAGCACGCCGCGGCTGCCCTCAGCGAAGAACGCGAGCAGCCCGATGACCAGCAGCAGCGCGATCAGGTCAAAACGTGACGGTGCGCCGCGACTCGCGGTGTTCCAGGCAGTGGTGCTCTGCGGCATGGGTGGCGAGCGCTAATGCGGGCGGTCCGGGGGGCAAACAGGCGGCGCAGTCTGACACAACTCGCCGCCTGCTCAACCCCCGCGCGGTACGGGGCCACCGTCAGAACTGCGCGTGCAGCCGCAGCGCGAACACCGACGCGGGACCCCGGTCCTGGTTGTAGGCGGGGTTTGTCACGAACTGGTAATCAAGGGTCACGGTCGTCGGCCCGGCGATCCGGGCCGCGTAGTAGGCCTCCACGATCCGCTCGCTGGCCGCGTGCGGGAGCCGGCCGTCGCCGACCAGGATCCCGAGACCGCCGGCGTCGAGGTAGCGGCGGCGCTGCGCGGAAATGCCCGACACGATCGCCGCGAGGCCGACCGTGTCGTCGGCGCGCTGCCAGCGCGCGCCCTTCAGCGACAGCCCGGCCTCGGCCGAGCGGTCGACGTCGGTGAACTCGTACGCCTCGACGTTGCCGCCCGCGCCACCCGCGCGCGCGAACAGGCCGAGGTCGGCGAGCAGCTGCTGCTCGAGCGCGACGTCGACACCCGTCCGGCTGCGGTACCGTCGGACTGCGGCGACGTCCGGTACCGAGCCGCTCGCCTCGGCCTGCGCCACGGCGTCGGCGAGCAGCGCCATCCGGCCGCGGCTGTCGAAGCCCGTCACCAGTACGCGGCCCGGCCGGCCGCCGAGCTCGTGCCGGTGCTCGAGTTCCGCGATGACCTGGAACTCGTGGGCCGCGGGCTCGAGGTGCTCGCTGTTCGGGACGTCCGAGAGGTCGAACAGGCCGCCGCGCAGCGTCCACGCGCCCTGATACCACTCGACGGCGGCGCCGACCGTAAATCCCCACGCGTCGGCGGCGTAGTCGAAGGTCGCGGCATCGATGGCGCCCCAGTTCAGGAAGTCCATGCGGGGATCGTGCGCGTACTGGTTCGTGTCGAACACGTCGCCGACGCTGAACTTGCCGACGGTCACGATGACCCGGTCGGCGCTCTGCGTCCCGGCGAGCTGGAAGAGTCCGGCCTCGACCGGTGCGCGGTCGTCACCGAGGTTCAGCGTCTGGCGGACGAAGGCCCGCGGCAGCCGCAGGTACGGCCGGTCGCGGCCGACCTTGTACGCCTCGCCACTCGGGAACGCCGCGACGCCCAGCGTGTCGTCGAGTCCGAAGCCCTGGTCCGCCTCGGGCGTGAGCCAGGCCTCGGCGCCCGCCCACGGCTGCGCGCCGAGGTAGAGCGTCGCGTCGAAGGTTTCCCGGCCCGTCGCCGGCGACAGGCTGTTCGTGCCGCGGTAGGGCGCGTTGAAGGCGTTCGTCTCCTGCTCGACGTAGGTCGCCTGTCCGTGGACCGCGAAGGACTCGCCGGCGGCCTGCTCGGCGGCGGCGCCGGGCACCGCCACGCCGAGGATCGTCGCGCCGAGCAGGGCGAGGAGACTCCGGCGCGGGACGGAGCAGCGACGGATCGGCGGGGCGAGGGTCGGCATCACAGGGGTCCTTGAAGGATCGGCGGGGCTCGGCGGGCGCTGGTCGGGCGGCGGGATCGGGGCCTACGGGGTCGACCCGAGGAGCGCGGAACATACCAGCGCAATGAGAAACGCGTAGCCGCAGGCGATGCCGAGCTCGGCGGCGCCGACGAGCGCGGCCGCCACGAGCTCGCGGCAGCCGGTCCGTCGCGCGACGAGCGGCGTCCGCCGCGGGCGCATCCCGCCGATCGGGGCGCCGGGCACGCGGATGTCGACGAAGCCCGCGAGCGGGCAGGGACGAAACAGCGACGGCAGCAGGGTCATGGCAGTCTCCTCGGGAGGCTCAAGCGGACGCTCGGTCCCGGGAGCTGCCACTGCGGAGGTCAGCGGGACGGACCTCCGGTCAGGAACGGCGCCCGGCCGCGCGTGCATCCGGTCGACGGCCGCCGCGACGACGCGTCGCGTCGGCCGGGGTCGTCGCCGGTCGGCGGGCTAGGGTGGGGGTCCATCGGCGTCGGCTCCTGCGGCGGTCGGCGTGTCCGGGACCGCGGCCGGTCCCGGGTTGCAAAGGTATACTCCCCTACCCTATATTGGCAAGAGGAGATCCTGCCGATGGGTCACGTTTCGCGCGAGAAGGTGAAGCTGCAGAACCGGCTCCGGCGGCTGCGCGGCCAAATCGAGGCCATCGAGCGCTCGGTCGAGGCCGACGAGGAGTGCGCCGACGTGCTGCGTCAGGCGACCTCGGCCCGCGGCGCGCTCGACGGCTTCATCGCCGAGGTCATCGAGGACCACATCCGCGAGCACATGGTCGATCCGCGCGCCGGGCCGAACGACCCGCGGGTGGCCGCCGCCGAGGAACTCGTCGAGATCGTGCACCAGTACCTGAAGAAGTGACCGGCGCCCGGCCCGTCACCCGTGCCGCGGCTTCTCGAACAGGTAGTGCGACACGAGCCACTCGCGACCCTGGTCGAAGCCCCAGAGCGCCGCGCAGGCCATGAAGAACACGCGCCAGCGCACCCACCAGCGGCGCGTCTCGCCGGCGCCGTAGGTCGATGCGAGGATCGGCTCGACGCGCGCCCGCTCGCGGTCCATGCGGCGGAGCCAGTCCTCGGCGGTGCGCTGGTAGTGGCGGCCGTCGACGCGCCAGTGCTCCGCCACCGTGAGGTCGCGCTGGAAGTGCAGCAGCAGATCGTCGCTCGGCATGATGCCGCCGGTGAAGAACCAGCGCGCCATCCAGTCGTCGGCGTCGCGGATCTCGAACGGGTACGCGTAGCGGTGGTGCGTGAAGATGTGGACGAACAGCGTCCCGCCGGGACGCAGCCAGCCGGCGATGCGCCCGAGCAGCGTCTCGTAGTTGCGCATGTGCTCGAACATCTCCACCGACACGACGCGGTCGAAGGCGGTGCCGGCCGGGAACTCGAGCACGTTCGCGTCGCAGGTGATCACCTCGACGTTGGCGAGGCCGCGCTCGCGGGCGCGCGCCACGATGAACTCGCGCTGCGGCCGCGAGTTCGACACGGCGGTGATGTGCGCGCGCGGGAAGCGCGCCGCCATGGTCAGCGTCAGCGAGCCCCAGCCGCAGCCGAGCTCGAGGATGCGCTCGCCGTCGGCGAGGCGGGCGCGCCGGCAGGTGAGGCCCAGCATCGCCGCCTCGGCCGAGTCGAGGTCGTCGCCGCCGTCGGTCGCGCGGTCGCCGCGACCGTCGAGGCGGTAGTAGCAGCACGAGTACTTGAGGTGCCTGCCGAGGACGAGCCGGAAGAACTCCGGCGGCAGCTCGTAGTGCTGCTCGTTGGCGGCCGCCGTCTCGATCGCGATTGGGCTCGCGCGCAGCGTCCCGATCAGCGCCGACAGGTGCGCCTGCTGCGCCTCCGGATCGCCGCGATCCTCCTCCGCGAGTCGCGCCCGCAGCAGGCGGCGGATCCCGCGCCGGATCAACGCGTCGGGAACGAGGTCGCGCTCGAGGAGTCGCTGCGCGAGGGTGCCTGGGGTCGGGGTCGACGGGTGGCCCATGGGGCGACGAGTTCCGTGGCGATGGCGGGTGCGGTGGCGGGGGCGGGCGGGAGCGCTTCAGCCGCGGCGCGGCAGCGGCACGAACGCGCTGGTGCGCCGCTGGTACTCGCGGTACGCGTCGCCCTTGGACCGCAGCGCCTGCTCCTCGGTCGCGCGGATGCCGGTGACGTTCAGCAGGAAGTGCAGCATCAGCGCGGGCATCAGCAGCGCCGCGTAGCCCCACGGCGGCGATGCGAGCGCGAAGGCGGCGTACGCGACCCAGATCGTCCATTCGAAGAAGTAGTTCGGGTGCCGCGACTGCCGCCACAGGCCGACGTCGCACACCCGGCCGCGGTTGGCCGGGTCGGCCTTGAAGCGCGCGAGCTGCCGGTCCGCGAGGCTCTCGCCGCCGAGCCCGACCGCCCAGATCGCGACGCCGAGCCACTCGAGCGGCCCGAGCGACGGGTCGGGGTCCAGGCACGTGATCAGCAGCGGCAGCGACAGGGACACGTTGAGCGCCGCCTGCAGCATGAAGAAGCGGAACATGCGGCCGTTGAGCGCGGCCTCGCCGGCCGCGCCCCACTTGCGGCGCAGCTCGACGTAGCGGCCCTCCTCGGGCGCACCGATCACGCGACGCCCGAGGTGCCAGGCGAGCCGGAGGCTCCACAGCGCGACCATCGTCGCGATCAGCGCGCGCCGCGTCACGGCGCCGCCGCCGAACAGCCCGTCGACGAGCGCGAGCAGCGCGAAGTTGGCGGACCAGCCGATGTCGACGTAACTGAAGTTGCGCTGCCGGATCCCGAGCAGCCACAGCGCGGTCATCACGAGCACCACCGCGACGGTTCCGGCGAGCAGCAGCGCGAGGGCGCTCACGCCGCGGTCCTCGTCAGGAGCCGCGCCACCGGCTCGTCCGGCGCGAGCCGCGCGAGCGCGCGCAGCATGTAGAGCGCCATCGCGATGTTGCCGAACAGCATGATGAACACGAACCAGCCGATGCGTCCTGGCCAGCGCTCCTTGTAATACACCCAGGCGTAGAACGTCAGGAAGCCGCTGTAGGCGTCGGCGAGCGTCGCGATCGTCCAGGCTCGGTCCGGACGGTTGACGAGCCCGCCCCACTCCCAGACGGGCTGGCTGAGGCTGGCCCAGCCGGTCACGAGCAGCATCGCGGCGAGGATGGTGCCGAACAGCAGGCGCAGGGCGGTGCGTGCCTTCATCGTGGTCTCCACCGAATCGCGAGCGGGCCGCGAGCGTAGCAAGAGCCCGGCCGTGAACGAAGCGCCGCGTGGCGCGCGTTCAGCGCGCGCCGGTGCCGCGTGCGCTGAGCGCGATCGCGAGGCCCGCGACGAGTGCGATCGTCGGATCCGTCGTCGTCGCGTACTGGACACCGCCGTGCGAACCGAGCCGGACGAACTCGACCAGCGCGATCGCCGCCGCGGCGCCGGCGCCGCCGGCGAGCCCGCCCGTGATGCCGGCCGCGATCAGCAGCCAGACGAGCGCGCCGTACCAGAACACCTTGCCGCACAGCAGCGCGACCGAAAGCCCGGCGCCGTCGGGCCTCGCGAGGTCGGTGAACGGCAGCCAGTGCGTGCCGTGCGCGTGCGCCGCCGCACCGTGCGGCGCGAGGTGCAGGTAGAGCACCGCGACCGCCGCCGCGACCACGAGCAGCCGCTCGAGCCACGCGCCCGGCAGGCGTTCAGCGGCCGGCCAGACGGCGAGCGCTGCCAGGCAACCGAGCACCTCGGCATTGCCGGCGAAGGCCACGAACCACGTGAGCCGCAGGGCGAGCATCGTCGCGGCGACCGCCGCCAGCGCCCGCCATGGGCGCGTCCCGCCCGGCAGCGTCCGCAGCAGCGCGCCGGCGATCAGCCAGCCGAGCGCGTACTGGACGATCGCGGTCGAGGCGGGCCAGCCCGCCGCCAGGTGCCGCGCCCACTCGGCCGGCCAGCGCGAGGCCGCGAATGCCGGCAGCAACGCCGGCACGAACGTGCCGAGCCACGCGATGGCGAGCAGTGCGGCCACCGGTCGCGCGACCGGTCTCACGGGCGCGGCCACGCCATCGCGCCGTGGCTGCCGGGCGGGCCGCTCCCGCGGGCGTCGGCGCCGCGGGCGGCGCGAGGGTCGATCGGCATGCGGTTCATCCCGTCGTGAGGCCGTGTCGTTGAGGGGCGCTCGGCCCCGGCGCGCCGCGCGGCATCCGCCTACCGGCCGATCGACCGCGATCCGCTGCCGGGCGCGGCGCGCGAGCGGTCGGCGAACGGCCGGGCGCGCCCGTCGACCGCGGCCTGGACCGGGCCCGGTGCGCGGCGGATGTACGCCTCGAGCGCGGCGACGTCGAGCATCACCGGCGTCGCGCCGGTGCCCTCGGCGAGCACGGAGTAATTGTCGCCGCCGCCGACGATGAAGTCGTTGGCGATCACGCTGTAGGTGCGCGCCGGATCGATCGCGTCGCCATGGGCGTCGTCGGCCGCGACCACGCGCCGGCCGACCGGCTGGCTGAGGTCGTACACATAGCGCAGCCCGGAGACGCGCAGGAATCGCGGCGTCCCGGCGTTCGGCCCCGACCATTGCTGCTCGAGCAGCCGCAGCACCTGCTCGCCCGTGAGCGTCAGGCGCACCAGCGCGTTGCCGAACGGGTGCACGTCGAACAGCGTCGCGAACGTGATCGGTCCCGCCTCGATGTCGTTGCGCAGCCCCGCCGCGTTCACGAACGCGAGGTCGGTGCCGGCCACGGCGCGCTGCGCATCGGCGACGTAGTCGCCGAGCGCCGATTCGGGCTCCGTCGGGTCGCCGCGGCGCATCGCGGTCTCGGCGACGCCGATCAGCCGCCCGCCGATCGCGGCGGTCGCCTTCGTCGCCCGCTCGACGATCTTCGCCACCTTCCGGTCCGGATCGTGGCCGGGCCCCTCGTCGCCCCAGGTGGTCTCGATGCGCGCGGACTTGGCGATGACGGCACTGGTGCGGACGTCGAGCACGAGGTCGATTACGCTGTAGGCGGTGCCGTAGGAGCGCGCCTGCGCGACCAGCGCGAGCGAGCCGTCCTTCAGCGGCACCAGCAGGTTGTTCGGCTTGTGGGTGTGGCCGGCGACGATGACGTCGATGCCGCCGTCGAGCCGACGCAGCACTTCGGCGAGGCCGCCGTGGAGCTCATCGAGCGCGACCGGCGAGACCTGCGGCGTCAGCGGCGCGACGAGGCCCTCGTGAATCAGCAGCACGATCGTGTGGACGCCGCGCGCGCGCAACGCCGCGACCGCGGCGTTGATCGGCGCGGCCTCGGCGATGAACTGCAGGTCCTTGATCCGCTCGGGCACGACCAGCGCCGCGGTCTCGTGCGTGACCGCGCCGACGACGCCGATGCGCACACCGCCGAGGTCGACGATCACCGAGGCCGGCAGCAGTGGCCGCTGGCCGTCGCGGCGCACGACGTTGGCGGCGACATAGGGAATGCGCGAGCCGGCCCAGTCGTGGCCGAGCACCGGCCCGTCCGGATGACGCCCGCCGTACAGCAGTCGCTCGAGCTCCGCCGTGCCGCGGTCGAACTCGTGGTTGCCGACGGTGGCGACCATGTGGCAGCGGGTGGTCGCGGGCGCCGCGGTGGCCGCCCAGTCGCGCGTGAGCGTCGGACAGTCCCCGTCGGCGAGCTCGTTGAGGATCGCCATCGTCGGCTCGTCGCGCAGCAGGCCGGAGACGATCGCGCTCGCGCCGATCGAGTCGCCGGCGACCAGGGTGAGCGTGCGGCCGGGGTGCTCGACCCGCTCCGCCTTCAGGAACGAGGCGAGCACCGCCGCGCCGCCGATCGGCCGGTGGCTGTCCGGGCCGTGGGCCTGCAGGTGGCGCTCGAGCTGGCCGTGCAGGTCGTTGATGCCGAGGATCCGCACCGACACGGTCGTGTCGGGGCTCGCGACGCTGCGCCACGCGACCTCGGCGTCGCCGTCGCGACGTGCGCGGATCTCGTCGCGCTCCTGCGCGGCGAGCGGTACCGCGGCGAGCACGGCGAGGGCGAGCAACCAGGCGAGGCAGCGCAGTCGGCGAAAGTCCATGGCGTCGGTCTCCCGGGGCAGGGGCGCGGGCCGGGCGTCCGCCGCCTGACCCGGGCGGCATTATCGGGTATGGTGCCTGCCGACACACGGGGGCGCGAAGTTGATCAAGGCCTTCATCGACTGGTACCTCGGCGCCCTCGACTCGGGCGGCTACGGGCTGATTGCCCTGCTGATGGCGGTCGAGAGCTCGGTCGTGCCGCTGCCGTCGGAGTTCGTGATCCCGCCGGCCGCGCACCTCGCCGTGACGACCGGCCGCATGAGCCTCCCCGGCATCGTCGCCGCCGGCGCAGTGGGCTCGTGGGTCGGAGCGAGCCTGATGTACTTCGCGGCCCGGCTGCTTGGCCGACCGCTGATCCTGCGCTTCGGCCGCTACGCCCTCGTGACGCCGTCGAAGCTCGAGGCGGCGGAGCGCTGGTCCGCGAGCTTCGGGCCGTACGGCGTGTTCGCGGCGCGGCTCCTGCCGGTGATCCGCCACCTGATCGGCGTCCCCGCCGGCGTCGTGCGGATGCCGTTCGCGCGCTACAGCGCCGTGACGCTGGCCGGATCCGCGATCTGGTCGGCGGTGCTGTGCTGGGTCGGCGTCGTCGCGGGCGCCGACCAGGCGCTGCTCGCCGGCGACATGCATCGCGTGACGCTCTGGCTCGCCGGCGCCGTCGCGGTGCTCGGCGTGCTCTACTGGCTGTTCGTGCACCGCCACATGCGGCGCCGCGGCTGATCAGCGCGCCGGCGCGAACTTCCCGCCGAAGAAATCGCCCCGGTTCCAGGCCGGCCGCTGCGGCGCATCGGCCACCTCGCGCACGATCCGCGCGTCGACGCGCGCGAGCCCGGCCAGCGACGGGTAGTGGATCGGCAGCGAGACGTCGTCGCTCGGCATGTGATAGTGGTTCTTGAGGAAGTCCTCCCAGCGCGCCTTGACGTCGATCGCCGGGTCCTTCGAGCCGCTGCCGTTGCTCATGTAGATCGACGGGATGCCCTGTCGGACGAACATGTACTGGTCGCTGCGCACGAAGATGTGCTCCTCGGGCAGCGGATCCGGAGCGAGGGCGTAGCCTTCCGCCTGCGCGGCGCGGGCGGCCACGGCGCCGAGCGTCGAGTGCTCGGCGCCGAACGCCACCCAGTTGGCGACCGGGCCGAGGGCGACCGGCATGTCCATGTTGACGTCGGCGACCAGCGCGTCCTTCGGCACCGGCGGCTGGCGTGCAAACACGTCGCTGCCGAGCAGCCCGCGTTCCTCGGCGGTGAGCGCGACGAACAGCACCGAGCGCTTCGGGCGGCGGCCGTCGGCGCTGAGCCGCCGCGCGACCTCGAGCATCACGGCCACGCCGCTCGCGTTGTCGAGCGCGCCGTTGTAGATCGAGTCGCCGCCGACCGCGGCGCCGGTCCCGAGGTGATCGAGGTGCGCCGAGAGCACGACGTACTCCCGGCGGAGCGACGGGTCGGAGCCTTCGAGCACCGCGACGACGTTCTCGCTGTGGCGCCTCGCGAGCGTCGTCCGTCCGGAGAGCGTCACGCGCCCGGGCAGCGCGAAATGCTGCGGCCGGCTGGCCGCGGCGTTTGCGTACGCCTCGTCGAGCGCGTGGCCGCTGCCCGCGAACAGCCGGCTCGCGCCGGCACGGCCCATCTGCGCCAGGCGCTTGAGCTCCGGGAACGCGTCGACCGGCTGCCCGTCGGCCGCGAGCCAGCGCATCCGCGGGAACCAGCTGCGCTGCACGCTGCGCTCCCACGGCGTGCGCGTCTCGTCGGTGGGCGTCGACACGATGACGACGCCGACCGCGCCGCGGCGCACGAGCTCCGGGTACTTCGTCAGCGTTGCCGAATAATGCGCCTGCGACTCCGAGTCGAAGCTCGGTGGCGCGCCGGACAGCACCACGGCGATCTTGCCCCGGAGGTCGGCGCCCGCGAAATCGTCGTAGCCGCGCTCGGGCGCACTGACGCCGAAGCCGACGAACTCGACCGGCGCCGTGACGCTCGACTGCTCCTGGGTGAAGTCCGCCGCCGGCAGGAAGTCGACGGTGGTGGCGAGGCGCTCCGTCCGTCCGTCGCGCTCGATCACGAACTCGCCCGCCGGCACGACCACGGTCGCCTCGACGAGCTCGACCGGCTGGTACCAGCCGTCCGTGCCGGCCGGACGCAGGCCGAGCGCGAGGAACTCGGTCGCGACGTAGCGCGCGGCGAGATCGAAGCCGCGGCTGCCCGCCGCGCGGCCCTCGAGCAGGTCGTCGGCGAGGAACTCGATGTGCGCGCGGATGCGCGCGGCGGCGGCGTCGGCCGCGGCCGCCGGCACGGGTCCCGCGGCCGCGATCAGCGGGCAGAGGCCGAGGAGCAGTGCGAGGACGCGCGCCATATCGGACTCCGGTCACGGAAAGGGTGGCAGTCTGCCGCATCGGCCGGCGGCGGTCATCGTGCGGCGCCCGGCCGCCGCGGTGTCAGCGGCGCGGGCGGACGCGCGCCGTGGGCTCCGCGACCCGCGGGTCCTCCGGCCAGTAGTGCTTGGGATAGCGGCCCTTGAGTTCCTTCTTGACCTCCGCGTAGCCGCGCGCCCAGAAGCTCTCGAGGTCGCGCGTCAGCTGCACCGGCCGCCGCGCCGGCGACAGGAGCTCGATCGCGAGCCGGACCCGCCCGCCCGCCACCGTCGGCGTCTCGGCGAGCCCGAACATCTCCTGCAGCCGGACCGCGATCCGCGGCGGGTCGAGGGCGTAGTCGATCGGCACGCGCGAGCCGCTCGGCACGGTCAGGTGCGTCGGCGCCAGCCGCTCCAGCGCCTGGCCGTCGGCGTACGAGAGCCGGGCGTGCAGGATCGAGGCGAGGTCGAGCCGCGCGAGGTGGTCGCGGCGCGTGATGCCCTCGAGATACGGCGCGAGCCACTCGCCGAGCGTCGCGGCGAGCGCCGCGTCCGACCAGTCGGGCCACTGCGCGGCCTCCGCGGGCGGAAGCACCTGGCGCAGGAACGCGACGCGGGCGCGCAGGCCCGTCGCCGCCGGCGTCCACGGCAGCGCCGCGAGGCCGAGCTCCGCGACGCCGGTCAGCATCGCCGCGGCCTCGGCGGCCGGCCGCGCGCCTTTGAGCGGCAGCTCCTCGAGCACGAGCGCGCCCAGCCGGCGCTCGCGCCGCGCGACCACCGCCTGCTCGCGACGATCCCACTCGACGCGGTCGACGACCGCGATCTCGGCCGCGAAGTGCTCGACGAAGAGCGCGAGCGGCACCGGCGCCGCGAGGTGGATCCGCGCCTCGCGTTCCCCGGCATCGAGGTCGGCGACCACCAGGAGCTCCTGCCGCGCCAGCGCGTCGGGCCCGGCGAAGGCTGCGCCGCGGCCGCTGGCCAGCAGGTAGCGGCCGCCGCCGCCGCGGCGCCGGCCGACGCGGTC
>JBBINS010000063.1:0-15298 GCA_037443765.1 Gammaproteobacteria bacterium | reverse complement strand
GTGTCCAGGCGCCGGCGACCGAGACGAGCGCCCCGAGGCCGACGAACGCGGCGAGCACGGCGGGGCGCACCGCAACGCCGACGTGCGCGCCGTCGAAGAAGCCGGCGCCGAGGTCGCCGCCGAGCGCCGCGAGCATCCCGCGTGCGAGCGCGAGACCGAGCACGGCACCCGCGAGGCCACCGGCCGCGCCGATCACCGCGCCCTCCGCAAGCACCGCGAGCCGCAGCTCCCGCCGCGTGACGCCGAGGGCGCGCAGCAGCGCGAACTGCTGGCGGCGCCGCATCACCGCGAGCGCCTGCGTCGCGAAGACGAGGAACGAGCCGGTTAGGAGCGCGACCAGCGCCAGCATGTCCAGGTTGACGCGGTAGGCGCGCGACAGGTTCGCGCCGCGCGCCTCGACAAGCTCCGGCGTCACGGCGTCAACCCCGGTCGGGAGCGCAAGCCCCGCCCGGAAGCGCGCCGCGTCGACGCCGGGCCGCAGCCGCAGGTCGATCCGCTGCAGCCGGCCGAGCGAGCCGAGCGTCCACTGCGCGGAGCCCACGTCCATGACGCCGAGGCGCTGCGCGTAGGCGGACTCCGGCAGCACCGCGATGACCCTGAGCGTGCGCACGTCGCCGCCGACGCGCACCGCGAGCGTGCCGCCCGCGGCGATGCCGAGGCTCGCGGCGGCGCGCGCCGAAAGCGCGATCGCATCCGGCGCGAGCAGCGGCACGAAGCTGCCGACCAGGTCGCCGTACAGGGCGGGCTGGACGGCGCCCGCGAGCATCGGGTCGACGCCGAGCACCTTGAGCGTGCCGCCGGCGGCGAGCGACGCCTCGAGCTCGACCACCGGGCTCGCGACCGCGACTTCCGGACGCGTCGCGAGCGCGGGGTAGAGCGCCTCCGCGAAGCCGCCCCGCCCGCCGCGCACGACGAGGTCCGCGGCGCCGACGAGCTGGCGCGTCGCGTGGCCGAACTCGGCCACCGCGCTCTCGTTGACGAGGTACACGGCCGCCGCAAGCGCGACGCCGAGCGCAATGGCGCCGATCGCGACGATCAGCCTGAGCGGCCGGTCCCTGAGCTGCGCCGCGAATACGGCGAGCGCGACCCGCACCGGGCCGAGCAGCGCCATCAGGGGCCCGCGAGGGCTTTGAGCCCGCGGCCGTCGAACTCGTAGGCGCGGTCGGCGGTCGCCGCCGCGGTGCGAGAGTGCGTGATCAGGAGCCCGCTGCCGCCATGGGCCTTGACCTGCGACCGCAGCAGCGCAAGGACCTGGCCCGCGGTCCGCGGATCGAGGTTCCCGGTCGGCTCGTCGGCGAGCAGCAGGCGCGGCCGGTGCACGAGCGCGCGCGCGATCGCGACCCGTTGCAGCTCGCCGCCCGAGAGTTCGCGCGGCAGGCGCCCGCCGCTGCCCTCGAGGCCAACCTCGGCGAGCATCGCGGCGACGCGTCCGGCGGCCTCGACCGGTTCGCTGCCGTTGAGCGCGAGCGGCAGTCCGACGTTGCGCGCGACCGTCAGGTACGGCAGCACGTGGAAGGCCTGGAACACGAAGCCCATCGAGTCGCGTCGCAACAGCGTCAGCGCGTCGTCGTCGAGCGCCGTGAGCTCGCGCCCATCGAGCCGGATCGAGCCCTCGTCGGGCCGGTCGAGCCCCGCGACGACGTTGAGCAGCGTCGACTTGCCGACACCCGACTCGCCCATGATCGCGACGTACTCGCCCGCGGCGAGCGCGAACGACAGGCCCTCGAGGACCGGCGGCCGGTCCGCCCGGAAGCGGCGCGTGACGCGCTCGAGCACGAGTAGGGGCTGGTTCATCTAGGGTGTCGCGGGCGCGATGAAGTAGAGGTCGATCGTCTTGCCGACACGCTCGCGGCGCACGTACGGCGCGAGCCAGTCGAAGTGGTGCGGCGCTTCGGCACGCGCGAGCGCGCTGACCGCGACCCAGCCGCTCGCCCGCTCATCGGGCCTCAGGAGCGTGTATCGCGGCAGGCCCTCGCGCGCGAGGTCGGCCGAGCCCGAGTAGGCGAGCGCGACCGACGAGACCTTAAGCTCGTGCAGGCGCGCGATCAGACGCTTCAGATCCTGCCCCCAGTCGAGGTCGGAGTCGACGACGACGTACTGCGGATCCGCCACCAGCACGTTGAAGTACGCGAGGTAGTCCGGCCAGGCGCGCGCCAGCGTCGTCGCCTGCATCAGGACGAGCGCGGCGAGGACGGCGGCCACGAAGCCGCGGCGCAGCCGGTGCGCGGTCGCAAACTCCTCGCGGGCCTGCACGAGCATGTACGCAGCGCCGACCGCAAGCAGCGGGTAGAGCACGATGATGTGCCGCACGCCGATGTTGATGTGGCTGTAGAGGCTCGCGAACGCCATCAGCGCGGCGAAAATCGCCGGCAGCGCGAGCCGGCGCGCGTCACGGCCGCCGAGCCCGTCGCGCGCGAGCAGCACGAGCCCCGGCGCGCCGAGCACCTGCAGCGGCAGCGGCGTCTTGGCGGCGAGCGTGACGAAGTAGAAGTACCACCAGCCGTTCAGCCGCTCCTCGCCGAGGAGATAGGAGAGGTGCCCGGCGTCGTTGTGCACCTTGACCGCCTCGATGCCTCCCAGGTACCACTGGAAGGCGAGCGGCACCTTGACGTGCGCGAACAGCGCGTAGGCTAAGTCGTGCAGCGTGCCGGTGGCGCCGAACAGGAACCAGAGCGCCTGGTTGAACTTGTGGGTCTCGTCGGTGAGGTAGATGAAGCCGCCGCCGTAGGCGAGCGTCAGCACCGTCGCGACCGCGAGCGCGACGACGGCACCGCCGCCGAGCCACCCAACCGGAGTCACCGGTGGGCGCGCGTCCACCCTGCCCTCGCGCTCCCACAGCTTGAGCAGCGCGAGCACGATCGCGCCGAGGCCGCAGAACGGGATCGCCGAGAGCTTGGTGCCGAGCGCAATGCCGAGCGCGAGACCGAGCCCGAGCGCCGTCGTGAGCCGGCCGGTCTCGAACCACCGCAGCGTCGCGTAGAGCGCGAGCAGGCACGTCGCCGCGGCCGGTACGTCCAGGGTCGCGAGCGCGCCGTGGCCGAGCACGACCGGCGTCGTCGCGGTGAACGCCGCGGCGATCAGCGCACCCGTCGGTCCGAGCACGGTCCGCCCCCAGAAATAGGTCATCAGCACGAGCAGCGCGAGGAACGGCAGGGCGCCGGCACGCGCGAGCGTGAGATAGAGCGCGTAGCGGCCGCTGCCGTAGAGGATCGCGAGGCCCTCCGGCTTGCCGTCCGGCCCCGGCTTGCCTTGCGAGCGGGCGCCGGCGAGGTACGGGCCCACCGCGAGCGCGAGCCGCGCGAGCGGCGGGTGCTGGATGTCGTAGACATAGTGGCCACGGTCGAGGAGCGAGAGGCCCGCCGCCAGGTGCTCGGGCTCGTCCCAGGTCTGGTCAAAGACGTGCCAGGTCGAGGCGGCGAGGCCGAGCGCGAGCAGCACGACGAGCGCGAGCGCGATCAGCGTCGTCGGGCGGGCGCGGGCGGACTCGGGCATGAGGGGCGACCGGGTGAGCGAGCGCCCATGATAGCGGGGCGCGCGTGAAGACCGCCTTAAGAATGTCTATGCTGCGGGCCGATGGAAGCCTTCCTCGTCTCGGCGGGTGTCGTGGCGCTCGCCGAGATCGGCGACAAGACGCAGCTCCTCGCCTTCGTGCTCGCCGCGCGGTTCCGCAGGCCCGTGCCGATCATCGCCGGCATCCTCTGCGCCACGATCGTCAACCACTCGATCGCCGGCGCCGCCGGCCGCTGGCTGATCACGGCCCTTGGGCCCGCGCTGATGAAATGGGTGCTGGCGCTGTCGTTCTTCGCGATGGCGGTCTGGATCCTGATCCCCGACAAGCTCGACGAGGGCGAGGCCATGGCGTCTCGGCGCTATGGCGCGTTCGGCACGACGGTGCTGACGTTCTTCCTGGCCGAGATGGGCGACAAGACGCAGATCGCGACGGTCGCGCTCGCCGCCAAGTACGCCACTTTCCTCCCGGTCGTTGCCGGGACGACGGTCGGGATGCTGCTCGCGGACGTGCCGGCGGTGCTGATCAGCGACCGCCTCGCCGGGCGGCTGCCGACCCGGCTGGTGCATGCGATCGCGGCCGCGATCTTCGCCGCGCTCGGGGTCGCCGTGCTCCTCGGTGGCACCGCCGGGTTGCTGGGATAGGCCAGCTCCAGTATCCTCCCGCGCCTCCGCATCGGCGGGCGCGTAGCTCAGCGGTAGAGCACTTCCTTGACATGGAAGGGGTCACAGGTTCGATCCCTGTCGCGCCCACCAAAATCAGTCACTTACACGCTCAAACGGACCTCCCGTACGGAAACGGTACGGAATAGTCCCGAGCGCTCGCGCTGCGCGCGTGGCGCGCAGATGTCACGCCTTCACAAGCTCGCTTGATCGGAGTCCGCGGCGCGCCGGGAGGCTCGCTCCGGCGACCCGTCGACGTCGTCTTCGGCCCGCAGCCGAATGGCCGGCGGTGGGCTTTCGGTTCTTGACGTTATTATCGTGTTCCGATAACATAGAAACATGATCGAGAGCTTCGGGAACAAGTTGGCCGAAGACCTTTTTTGCGACCGCCGCTCGAAGGAGACGCGCGCCTTCCCCGCCGAGTTGCTGCGATCCACCCGCCGCAAGGTCCTCTATCTGCACGATGCGGCCGAACTTGCCGACTTGCGCGTGCCGCCCGGCAACCGACTTGAGGCGTTGCGCGGCCGCTGGCAAGGCTACTACTCGATCCGGATCAACGACCAATGGCGCATCGTGTTCCGCTTCGAGCGCGGGAATGCACTCGAAGTCGCCGTAGTCGACTATCACTAGGAGAGACCATGGCCAAGAAGGCTCCATCGCAACCCGCCAACCCGTTCCACCCGGGAGAGGTTCTTCTCGAGGAGTTCCTGGTCCCAGCGGGCGTCACGCAGACCGCCTTTGCCAAGCGTCTCGGCTGGACGAGGGCGCGGCTCAACGAGCTAATCAAGGCCAAGCGCGGCATCACGGCGGACGCGGCACTCGATCTCGCCGCCGTGCTGGGTACGTCCGCCCGACTCTGGATGAACCTGCAGGCTACCTACGACCTGGCGGCCGCCGAACGGCGCCGGGCCGCCTGATCACTTCTCGGACGCTGGCAGATTCACGGGCGACCCCGATACCGACGCTTTGGCGCGGACTCGCAATCCGTGCGTTCGCACGCGCGGCACTGCTGTCGTGTGCCGCGAACATCCGTGCGGTCCATTTGACATGGAAGGGGTACCAGCTTCGATCCCAGTCGCGCCCACCAAGACCAACGCCTTGAAGGCCAACCGCCGCGCGCGCGGCGTTCCCGGACGATGGCGCGGCGCCGCCCCACGCGGGAGGCTCGGTGCGATCGACGCTCCCGCGGAAATTCCGCTCGCTCAGAAGCGGTAGCCGAACCCGAGGCTGACGACCGGATACCACTTGATCAGCGTCACCTTGTCCTGGAGGGACGCCTTCTCCGCCATGACGTCCGTCTGCAGCTGCGCGCAGACGGGAGCCGGCGTCGACGCGCCGCACGTCGCGGTCAGCGCAATGTTCGGGGTGCCGCCATAGACGGCGCCGAGATCGAAGACGAACGTGAGCCGGCTGCCCGCGCCCGCGGGATTGCCCCAGCCGAGCCCGACGTAGGGCGCAACGGAATTGCCGAACTTGAACTCGCCGTTGAGCGTCCCGACGTCGCTCGCGCTGTACTGGTGGCCGTTCAGCGTGTAGGTGCCCGTCGAATCGGGCTTGCCGACCGCGTCGACCTTGGTGCCCGAGACGACGGCGCCGAGCGACAGGCGGAATCCGCCGGCGAACGGATACCAGTCGAGCGTCGCGGAAGGGTTACTGAGCTTGATCGTCCCGTCGTAGGTCACGCTCGTGTTGTCGATCGTGCGCGAATAATTGTAGGCGCTGTAGCCGATCCGCGCGCCCAAGTGGTCGTTGATGCCGAAGTCGACGTCGGCACCGATGCCGAGCGTCCCGACTCGAATGGCGGCGCCGACGTCAGCGAACGCGACGGGCGCTGCCACGAGGGCGGCCGCGACGACGACGACCGACCCGATGATCGTGCCGAGATGACTGTTTACCGTCTTCAATTCTTCTCTCCCTGTCTGCTGCAAGAGGACACTGCACTCAAGCCCGTGCAGTACGCGCGACGCGCACCGAGGCGAGCGCCCGCTCGGCGCCCGGAATCGGAGCGTAACGCCCTGCAGAATGGCGAGAAGCGGTGACGAATCACAGAAGTCCCGCAGGCCGGAACGCCCCGGGTCCGGGAGCACCGGAATGTGATGATGATCTCGGTTGCCGCGTCATCGGCGCGCAGCGCAAGCGCCCGTATCCGCACGCCCATGCGAAGGACAATCGTTCCCGGCCGGCTTACGGGACCGTAGAGCGAGCCCCTCGCGACGACTCGGGATCTCGTGGTCACGACGCCTCGGATCTCAATCCACATCGCCTGGCACCCTGCCGCGGACTCCAATTACTGAGGGGTGCGACGAGGACGTGTCCTCGATCCGGGTCAACGAGCAATCGTGTCGCGAGGCGCCGGCGACTCCGGGCGCTGAACGTCGCCGTCTCCGATCGTCACCGCGAGCGGCGCGTGAGCACGCGGCCCCTCGCCCACTCCGGCGACCGCTTCCGTCGCGGAGCCATGTTCCCGAACAGCGAATCAACCCCGCGAGATCACGAGCGACCGGCGCGCCGCGGGGCTCCCGCTTCGAGCGTGCGCGCTACGTCGCGCGGTCGAGCCATCGACCGCGTCGACGGCCCGCGACCTGCGACCGAGGCGCAGACGCCGGGGCTACTCGCGACCCTTGGTCCCGAACACGCTGCCGATCCCGCCGAGCAGCGACGTGTTGCCTTCGACGGACCGGAGCAGCCCGACGAGGTCGTTCAGGGATTTCGTGTTGTTCGCGATCGCGACGACGGCGCGCTCGATGTGGGACAGCCGCGCCGACAGCAGCGCCATCCAGGCGAGCACGCCCGCCGCCGCGAGTCCGCAGGCGCCGAGCAGGATTGGATTCGCGAAGTTCATCGTGAGGCGACCTCCCTCGGCATCTTCGGGTCAGCCGGTCCGGGCGAGCCTCGCGCTCGTCCCGTCGACAGCCGGTCGGGACCCGCTCCCGGCGCGCCGCCAACGTAGCACCTGCCGCCGGTCGCGGGCAGCGGGCGAATCCGAACCGCGCCGGCGCAATCGCGGACGTGCGGGGAGGCTCAGCCGTGGGGTCGCTTGGGGGCGGGCGGCGTCGGCGGCTTCAGGCACAACTCGTTGACCCAGGTCTCGAGCGCCGCGACGTCGAGGTCCGGAAGCGCCTGCAGGTGGTCGTCGACGAGCGATCGCAGCGCCGGCAGGGCCGTTGCGACCCGGGCCCGCGCGAGCAGCGGACCGAAGTGGCCGTCGAAGCGCTTCTTGGTGCGAATCGCCGCGAGTGCGGCACCGTGACCTTGGAGCGCGTAGAACTGCAGCCGCGTCGCGTAGGCAAGGACCGCCGGCGTGACCGCGGCGTTGTGGCAGCCTTCGCGCTCGAGCGCGACGCGCATTTTTGAATAAATCTCGCTCATCAGGGCCGGGCGAAGCTCCGGCGAGCCGCCGAGTTCCGGGTCCGCCAGCAACTTCGCGAACGCGGCCCAGGATTCCTCCTTGTGACCGGCGCGGTGCAGGAGCACGGCGTTCCGCAGCCGCATCGCGCTCGGCGCGACGCCGGGGCCGTAGCGCCGCTCGAGCGTCTTGAGATCATCGAGCGCTTCGGTGTCCGCAGGGCCGCCGTGATGGCGGACGCGTGCCTGCGCGCTGGCCACCGGCTCGTCCGGCGCCTCGACCTTGAGGTCCCGCGGTGCGCGCCAGCGACCGGTGCGCAGCAGCTTCAGAACTCCCATTGCATCCCCCCGCGTTCCCGTGCGGCCGGCCGGCGCTCCGCCCGGCACATGTCCGCCAATCCTTGCGAGCGCCGGACGCCCGGTCAAGGCTCCTGTCGTCGCCGCGTGGCGACACTCGAGCGATTCAAACAGATTCAAAATCGCCCGGACTCGGTGGAAACTATAGGACCGTCGGCGATCGATGCGGGACGTGGCCAACGCTGATCCCGGGCTCAGCCAAACCAGCAACGACGGCGCGCACGGACCGCAACGGGTCGCGAACGAGGGCGTGCCGAGGTCGCCTTTTATCGACAGTGCCGCAGTTCACCGGAAACCCCTAGAGTGGGTGGCGACAGTCGGCGTCGAGGCGCCGGGAGCAGGCGGCATGGGCAAGTGGCTTCTGATCCTGGGCGCCTCCGTGCTGGTGGTCGCCTGCGGCGGCTCGTCCGGTGGCGGACCGCAGGCGGCGCCCGTCGCGCCCACGATCGCGACGCCGCCGGCCGCCACCAGCGTCGCGGTCGGCCAGGCGGCGACCTTCGCGGTCGTCGCCGCCGGCTCCACGCCCCTCACCTACCAGTGGCGCAGGAACGGTGAGGACATCGCCGGCGCGACCGCGGCGACCTACACGACCCCGCCGGCGGCGGCCGCCGACAGCGGCGCCACCTTCTCGGTCACCGTCACGAACGCCGCCGGCAGCATCACGAGCGGTGACGCGGTCCTGACGGTCACCGCGGCACTGCCCCTCGCCGACGTCCTGACCTACCACAACGATAATGCACGCTCCGCCCAGAACCTCGCCGAGGGCGTGCTGACGCCCGCCGCGGTCGGCAGCGGCCGGTTCGGCCTGCTGCGGGTGCTCGCGGTGGACGGGCTCGTCGACGCCCAGCCGCTCGTGGCGTCGAACCTGAGCGTCGGCGGCAAGGTCCGCAACGTCGTCTTCGTTGCCACCGAGCACGACAGCGTCGACTCCTTCGACGCCGACGACGGCACCCCGCTCGTCCACGCGAGCCTCCTCGGCAGTGGCGAGACGACCAGCGACGACCGCGGCTGCAGCCAGGTGACGCCGGAGATCGGCATCACCGCGACCCCGGTCATCGATCGCGGCGCCGGGCCGAGCGGCACCCTGTACGCGGTCGCGATGTCGAAGGACACGAGTGGCAACTACCTGCAGCGGGTGCACGCCCTCGACCTCGCGACGCTCGGCGAGCGGCCGCAGAGTCCGGTCGTCGTGCAGGCCAGCGCCCCCGGCGGCGGCGCGAACAGCAGCAACGGCCGGGTCGTCTTCGACCCGGCCCAGTACAAGGAGCGCGTCGGGCTGGTGCTCGTCGGCGGCACGCTCTACACGGCCTGGGCCTCGCACTGCGACGACGGGGCGTACACGGGCTGGATCATCGGCTACGACGAGACGACGCTCGCGCAGACGCGCGTGCTCGACGTCACGCCGAACGGCAGCGACGGAGCGATCTGGCAGGCCGGCGGCGGCATGGCCGCCGACGCCCAGGGCAACCTGTACGCGCTCGTCGGCAACGGCACGTTCGACACGACGCTCGACGCCGGGGGCCTGCCGGTCAATCGCGACTACGGCAATGCTTTCATCAAGGTCTCGGGCACCGCGCCATTCCAGGTCGTCGACTACTTCGCGATGAACAACGACGTCTCCGAGGCGTCCGCCGACGTCGACCTCGGCTCGGGCGCGCCGATGCTGCTGCCGGACGTGAGCGACGCGACGGGCACCGTGCGCCACCTCGCGGTCGGCGCGGGCAAGGACGGCCACCTCTACGTCGTGAACCGCGACAACCTCGGCAAGTTCAGCGCCGCGGGCAACGCGATCTGGCAGGACGTCCCCGGGGCGCTGCCGGGCGGGACCTTCTCGGCGCCGGCGTACTTCAACGGCGCCGTCTACTACGCCGACGTCGGCGGCACGCTGAAGGCTTTCGCGATCAGCCAGGCGAAGCTCGGCACCGCCCCGGCCTCGCAGTCGGCGACGACATTCGCCTACCCGGGCGCCTCGCCCGCGGTGTCGGCGAACGGCACGGGCGGCGGCATCGTTTGGGCCGTCGAGAGCACCACCGGGCAGACGGCCGTCCTGCACGCCTACGACGCGACCAACCTCGGCAGCGAGCTCTACAACAGCAACCGCGCGGCGAGCGGGGCGGACCATTTCGGCACCGGCAACAAGTTCATCACGCCCACGATCGTCAACGGCAAGGTCTACGTCGGCACGCCGAACGGCGTCGCGGTCTTCGGCCTCAAGCCGTAGCGCGCCGGCGGGCCCGCGGTCGTGGCGCTGTTGCGGCTACGGATGTCGAGGCGGCGCCGCCCGGGTATCGTCCGGCCGTGAACCGACGCCAGAACACCGCGACCGCCTTGCCGCCGGCGCTCGCCACGGTGGCGACCAACCTCGTCGCCGAGATCCAACGCCGTTACGGTCCGGGACTCCCGCCCACGACCGCCGATCGGCGCTTCGCGGCGGACGCCGGCACAAGCCTCGGCGAGGTCCGCAAGGTCATCAGCGGCACGACCTCGATCGGCCTCGACATGCTCGAGCGATTCGCCGACACGCTCAATGTCCGGGTCGCAGACCTGTTGCTCGGGCCGGAAGCCGAGCGCCATACGGACCGCGATCTGAACGAGTTCCTGCGGCTCTATCGCCGGATGGGCCTCGAGGAGCGCGCCTTCCTGCCGCAGATGGCGCGGTACCTGGCGCGCCGGCGTCGTTAGCCCGGGCCACGGCGCGGCGAGGCGCGTCGCTTTGCGGGCCGGCGCGGACATGGCTATATTGGCCAGATGGAAAAAGCGACCGTCTCCAAGCTCAAGGACAACCTGAGCGCCTACCTGCGCAAGGTGCGCGCCGGACACGCGGTGGTCATCTACGATCGCGACGTGCCGATTGCCCGCCTCGAGCGCATCGAGGTCGGCGGCAAAGGCGCCGATCGCCTCGCACTGCTGCGCGCGCAGGGCATCACGCGGCCACCGGTGAAGTCCTTGACGCCGGCGCGCGTGCGGGCCTCGCTGGCGGCACCGCTGCCGCGGGCGGCCCGCGTGCTCGACGCGCTGCGGGACGAACGCAGCGACGACCGCTAGGCCCTCGCGATGCGCTTCTGGGATTCCTCGGCGATCCTGGCGCTGCTCGCGGACGAGCCGGCACGCGAGCGGATGCTGTCGCGGCTCGACGAGGACCCGGAGGTGCTCGCCTGGTGGGGCACGCCGGTCGAGATCGCCTCCGCACTCGCCCGCCGCGAGCGCGAACGCGCGCTCGACGCCGATCAGGTCGCGGCGGCACTCGCGAGCGCCCGCCTCCTCGCGGACAGCTGGCATGAGATCGTGCCGTCCGCGGCGATCCGGCGCACCGCCGAGCGACTGCTGCGCCTCCACCCGCTTCGCGCCGGCGACAGCCTGCAGCTCGCCGCGGCGCTCGTCGCCGCGGACCACGATCCGACGACGCTCGAAATCGTCTGCCTGGATGCGCGGCTCGCGGCCGCGGCGCGGCGCGAGGGCTTCGTCGTCCTCGACGCCTGACGGCGACGACCGCCGGCGGCCCGGGGCCGCGCCGCGAGTCCGGCGCGTCGCGCGTTCACCTGCCGACCGGCGCCCGCACCTCGCACTGGGTCACTTCGGCCGTGATCGGCCCGGCGCAGAGCACGCGCTTCGTTTCCTTGCCGCCCTGGCGAAAGCCGGCCGTGGCCTCAACCCGGAACGCCCGCGCGATGTTCGCGACCGCATGCATCCGCGCCGGGTCCATCGGGTCCGCGTAGCCGCTCCTCGTCTGCGGGAAGAAGCGCTGCTCGAGCAGGTGGTAGGTGCACTTGCCCTGCGACATCCCGTTGGCGGTGATCTCCCACGGCTCGCAGCCGTTGCTGCCGGTGAGGCCGGTGCGCACGTAGGCGACCGCCTCGGCGGCACGCTCCTTGAGCTGGTCGACCGCCTTCGGCGTATCCGGCTGCTCGAGGCTGCCGAAGTCGACGCGCAGCGCGATGAACGGCCGGCCGGCCGCGAGCGCGTCCGGCCAGTTGTCGTCGAGCCGGACGCGGACCTCGCCGGTCTCGGTGAACGTGTACGCCCCCATGGCCTGCGGGTGCGGCCTGAGCACGTGCCGCTCGAGCAGCGTCGCCTTGAGGCGCGGTGCATCGAGCAACTCGAGCCGGAACAGCGCGAGCTCGAAGGCGCTCGTCTTGAGCTCGCGGAGCGCGGCGACGGTGTCGGCGACCGAGGCGCCGACGCCGGGCCGCGCCGCGCCCGGCTCCGCCGGCATCGCGGGTTCCGCCGGCGCCGCGGCCGCCGATGTCGCCACGGATGTCGCTGGCGTCGACGCGTTGCCCTTCGGCGGCGCGTCCGGCGCACAGCCGAGCAGCGCGAAGCACACGGCCACCGCCACGACCGTCGTACGCATCATCAGGGGACTCCTCGCGCGGGCCGATACCGGCGCGCGGCAGAGTCTATGCGGACGATCATGCAGTCGTCGTCGGAGTAAACCGAGACGCGGCGCTAGGAGGCGACGGTCCGCCACAGCAGGTAGCCGACGACCAGCACGGTGAGGAGCAGCCACAGCGCGCCGCGAAGCGGATTGCCATTGGCTTCGGGTGCGGCGGGCTCCGCCGGCGCCGCGCCCGCCCTTCCCCGCCTGGCGGTCGTCGTGTAGCTGAGGCCCGTGCCCGGCAGGCCGACGGTGGCGCGCGTCCCGCGCCGGCCGAAGGTCAGCCACGCGCCGCGGCCGCCGATGCTCGTGCTGACGCCGGACTTCGAGAGGTTGATGCGAACGCCCGGCAGCAGCCGGACGCGGCGCTGGAATCGAAAACCCATGATGCCTGCACGCGGCCCCGGACCGAGCGCCGGGTCGCACCGAGCATACGCCGCCCGGGATCGCGCGTCGCCGGGGCGATGTCGGCGCCCGCCGGTCGCGGCGCCCGTCTATGCTGTCGCCGATCGCCCGAACGACCGGAGGCCTCGTGACGACTCTTGCACCCCGGAAGACCGCCCTCGTGCTCGCGCTCGGCACGCTCGCCGCCCTCGGCGCGCGCGCCGACGACTACCCGCACGCCGCCGAGCCGATCGGCACGGTGCGGCAGATGTACGACGGCGCCCTGACGCCGGACCTCGCGGTCAGCACCTTCCGCAACATCGACCGGCTGTTCGCGACCCGCACGATCGCGCACGGCAGCGTCGTGCACCCGCTGCCACCCGCCGCGAAGCCGCTGACCGCGGTCAGGTTCCGCTCGCACGGCCGGACGTGGGACCTCTACGACTACCTCGCGGTCGACCGCGTCGCCGGGCTCCTCGTGCTCAAGGACGGCCGCGTCGCGCTCGAGCTCTATCAGTACGGCAACACGCCGCGGACCCGCTGGATGTCGATGTCGCTTGCCAAGTCCGTCACCTCGACGCTGATCGCCGCGGCGGTGCAGCAGGGCAAGATCGGCAGCGTCGACGACCCCGTCACCAAGTACCTGCCGACGCTGGCCGGCAGCGCCTACGAGGGCGTCTCGATCAAGGATATCCTGCTGATGTCTTCGGGCGTCCGCTGGAACGAGACCTACACCGACCCGGCTTCGGACCGGCGCCGGCTGCTCGAGGCGCAGATCGCGCAGCGCCCGGGCGCGGCGATGGCGCTGATGGCGAAGCTGCCGCGCGCGGCGGCACCGGGCACGGTCAACAACTACAACACCGGCGAGACGCTGGTCGCGGGCGAGGTCGTGCGGGCCGCGACCGGCGTGCCGCTCGCCGAGTATCTCTCGGAGCGCATCTGGCGGCGGTACGGCATGGAGGCCGACGCGAACTGGTGGCTCGACGCGCCGGGCGGCATCGAGATCGCCGGCAGCGGCATCTCCGCGACGCTCAGGGACTACGGCCGCTTCGCACTCTTCTTCATGGACGGCGGCGTCGCCGCCGGCGAGCGGATCCTGCCGGCGGGCTGGACGACCGAGGCCGGCAGGCCGAAGACGCTGAAGGACGGGCGCAAGCTCGACTACGGCTACTTCTGGTGGCCGGCGGTCGCGACCGAGGCGACACCCGACACCGAGGGCGCGTTCCTCGCCGAGGGCATCTTCGGCCAGTACCTCTACCTCAATCCGCGCGAGCACGTGGTGGTCGTCGCCCTGAGCGCGCGCTCCAAGCCCGAGGGCATGGACCTGATCGAGGATCTCGACTTCTTCGCCGCCGCGGCCGCGGCGCTCCGGTAGCGCGGCGGCGCGGGCCCGGCGCTAGCGGCCCGCGTCCGCCGCCGGATAGACGACGCCGCCCTTCATCACGAACCGGACGTGCTCGAGCCGCGTGACGTCGGCGAGCGGGTCGCCCGGCACCGCGACGATGTCGGCGAGCTTGCCGGCCTCGACGGTGCCGAGGCGGTCGCTTAAGCCCATCAGCTCGGCCGCGACCACCGTCGCCGACCGCAGCGCCTGCTCGGGCGTCATGCCGTACTTCACCATCCAGGCGAACTCGCCGGCCGCGTTGATGCGCCAGTCGAAGCCGCCGATGTCGGTGCCGAAGGCGATCTTGACGCCCGCCTTGAGCGCCCGCCGGAACGTCCGCTCGTGGATGTCGCGCATCGCGAGCCACTGCGGCGCGCCGGCCTTGGCGCGGCCTTCGGCGACGTATTCGCCGACGAAGATCGTCGGCACGTAGTAGATCCCCTTGGCGGCCATCGCCTTCAGGTCCTCGTCGGCGATGTAGTCGCCGTGCTCGATCGTGTCGACGCCGGCCTCGACGGAGTTGTGCACGCCGTAGAGCGCCATCGCGTGCGACGCCACCTTGTGCCGCTGCCGGTGCGCCTCGTCGACGATCGCGCGCAGCTCCTCGAGCGTGAACGTCGGGATGTCGTCGAGCACGCCGTTCGGCAGCACGCGGTAGTTGCGGTCGGAGTACACCTTGATCCAGTCCGCGCCGTGCGAGAGCTGCTCGCGGACCGCGCGCCGGCCGCCGTCGGCGCCGTCGACCTCCTGCACGCCCTTCGGCACCGTGACGCCCGGCGCATAGCCGAGCAGCGGGTAGGCCCCGGTGACGTCCATGGAGCGCGTCGCGACCTGCATGCGCGGGCCCGGGATGACGCCGTTCTCGATCGCCCGCTTGACGTCGACGTCGGCGTAGCCCGCGCCCTCCGTCTCGAGGTCGCGGATCGAGGTGAAGCCCCACGACAGCGCGCGCCGGGCGTTGACCGTCGCGAGGATCGTGCGGTACTCGGGCGACTGCTTGAGGAGCTGCTCGTCGTAGTCGGCCGCCGTGATGTCGCCCTGCAGCAGCACGTGCGTGTGGGTGTCGATGAGCCCGGGCAGGCAGGTCAGCGTCGAGAGGTCCGTGACCGCGCCCTCGGGCGCGGCGCCGGTCGCCGCGCGCACCGAGGCGATGCGCTCGCCGCGCACCTCGATCAGCACCGGACCCTGCGTCCTGCCGCTGCGCCCGTCCCAGAGCGCGCCGCAGCGCAGCCACGCCGATGCCGGCGCGGACGTCGCACCGGCCGCCGGTGCCTCGGCGCGGG
>JBBINS010000062.1:0-15368 GCA_037443765.1 Gammaproteobacteria bacterium | reverse complement strand
TCTAGCGAGGGCCGCGGGCGCGGCCCGTATCCGCCGGCCCCGGCTTACTGGCGAACGCCGGCGCCGCGCCAGCTGATGCTCGTATGGCAGCGCGCGCAGTCGCGGCCGAATCCGCCGTGATGGACGTCGTCACGCGCGTGGCACGAGCCGCAGTCGGTCGGCAGCTTGACCTCGTCGGCCGGCTTCACGTGGCAACGGGCGCAGTCGAGCTTCGCGTGCGCGCCTTCGAGCGCGAACTTGGTCGCCTTGCGGTGATCGAACTGCCAGAACTTCCAGCCGTTCGGGTTGTGGCAGCTCGCGCACTCCTTGCCGAGGTTGCCCTTGTGCACGTCGTCCACCTTGTGGCACGCGATGCACTCCCGGGCGGTGTTTCGGAACGCGCGGTTCGGGTGGCACTCCTCGCAGGCGACCGTCGCGTGCAGGCCGACGAGCGGGAATCGCGTCATGTCGTGGTCGAAGCGCACCTGGTCCTTCCAGCCGGTCTCGACGTGGCAGGAGGCGCACTCCTTGCCCATCGTCCCGTGGTGGACGTCGTCGGCCTTGTGGCAGCCGACGCAGTCCTTGCGCAGCTTGGCGCCGCTCACCGGGCCGGTGTGGCAGGTGTGGCAGTCGATCTTGGCGTGCTTGCCCTTGAGGGCCCAGTGCGCCTTGGCCTCGTGGTCGTACTGGGCGTCCTTCCACTTCTGCTCGTTGTGGCACGAGGCGCAATCGTCGCCGAAGCGTCCGCCGTGGCGGTCGTCGGCCGCATGGCAGCCGGCGCACTTGTCCGGAACCTTGACCTTCATGTCGCCGGAGCGGTGGCAGGCGTCGCAGGTGATCTTCGCGTGCGCGCCGTTCAGCTTGAAGTGGCCGACCTTCTCGTGGTCGAAGGACGAGTCCTTCCACTTCTCGGTGTTGTGGCAGTCGCCGCACTTCGGTCCGCGCGAGCCCTTGTGCGCGTCGTCGCGCGCGTGGCACGCGACGCATTCCATCGGCGTGTTCTTGAAGGACGGGTCGCGGTGGCAATCGGCGCAGGCGGTGCGGAAGTGGGCGCCCTTCAGCGGAAAGTGGGTCTTGCCGTGGTCGAAGTCGGTCTTCCCGAAGGTCGTCGTGTTGTGGCAGGAGCCGCAATCCTTGCCGAGCTTGCCCTTGTGGACGTCGTCCTTCTCGTGGCAGCCGAAGCAGGTGATCGGCACCTCGCGGAACTTCTTGCCGGCGACGTGGCAGGCCTCACAGCCGGTCGTCGTGTGCCGGCCGTCGAGCTTGAAGCCCGTGATCGCGTGGTCGAAGGACTGGCGGTCGAAGCGGACGATGTCGGCGGCTCGGCCCTTGTGCTCCGTGTGGCAGGCGGTGCACGCGGTACCCGGCTTGAGCGCGTGTCCGTGGAAGCCGCGCTTCTTCTGCAGGTCGGCGCCGATGTCCTTGTGGCAATCGATGCAGAGCGAGGTCTGCTTGTCCTTGTCGGTCCGGTCGTGGCACTTGCTGCACTCGTTCTCGAGCTTCGCGTGGGCGGTCGCGACCTCGCCCGGCATCAGCAGTTTCTCGAGGGTGCCGGCCGCCGCCGTCGCCGCCCAGCCGAGCAGCACCGTGCCGAGCGCCGCCGCCGCCCAGGACCGCATCAGTAGATGTTCACGGCGACGACGTGGACAATGCCGGCCACGAACAGCATGCCGAACAGCGGCAGGTGCAGGACGTGCCACAGCCCGAACAGTCGCTCGCAGCTCTGGAACTCGGCGACCCGTCGCGCGGCGATCAGCCGCGAGTCCGAATACCGGTCGGCGGCGAACGACAGCGCGCGGCGATGCTCGGCGATGGCGAGCGACTCGGCCGCCGCGTGGCGAAGCGCCTGATGGACGTAGTGACGCATGCTGGCGCGGCCGATCATGAAGAGCACCGCCGCGGTCAGCGCCTGCGGCACGAGCGGGATGCTGAACGCGATGCGCTTCTCGGCGGCGTCGAGGCGTGCCGCGAACTCCGGGAGCAGGCGGCCGGCGCCGCCGCCCTCGCCCTTGAGCCGTGCCGCCTCGCTGCGCAGCTCTTGGAGGGACGCCTTCTGGCCGTACAGGCCGTGGTGGATTCGGGTGTACAGGTAGCGACCGACGAGTCCGCTGCCCGCCACGATCAGCATCGAGACTAGCGCGACGTTGCTGTTGGTCGCCCCGAGGCGATAGCAGCAGTGGTAGAGGATGCAGATCGGGCCGGCGACGCCGAGCACCATGTGAATCCGGAACCACGCCTTGTTCGAGCCGAGGACCGCGAGGCTCGGGATCCGCTTGCGCGCCGGGTAGACGAGGAGCGCCAGCATCAGCGAGCCGCCGAGGATGCCGAGCCAGTAGCCGAGCCCGGAGCGCGGCGTGATGTACGTCCGCAGCGGGCTGACCCAGCCGAGAATCAGCAGCACCGCGGCGAGCCCGAGGCCGACCTGCGCCGAGGTGATGCGGAACCGGGGTGCCGACGGGACCGCGCGGGTTGCGGGTGCTGCTGCGTTCATCGACCTGCTCCTTGCTTCGACGCGAGCCCGCGGGCCTCGTCGAGGTTTGCACGCACGATCCGTGCGTCGTTCGAATCGGGGGGAAGCTGGCCGAGCAGCCGCTCCCAGATCTGTCCTGCGCTGGCGTAGTGCTGCAGCTGGAGCTCGAGGCTCGCCTTGAGCCAGAGCGCCTTGGGGTGGTTCGGGTCGATCGCCAGCGCCCGGTCGATCGACGCACCGGCGGCGCGGAGGTCGCCGCCGGAGGCCGCCGCCTGGGCGTCGGCGAGGTCCGCCCACGCGTCGACGTCGTTGGGCGACGCCTTGACGAGCTTCTCGTAGGCGTCGCGCGCCTCGTTGAAGCGCCGCGCGAGCCGCAGCTCCTCCGCGGTGCGCCTGAGGCCGTCCGCCTCGGTGGCCACTCCGGCCGGGGACGCGGAGGCGGCCGGTCCCTCACCGGCCGGATCCGGACTCGTGCGGTGCGGCAGCGACGTCGCCGCCGCGAACGCCGTCGCGGCGAGCAGCGGTGAGGCGACGATGGCGGCGAAGGCCGCCCGCTCGCGGCCGGTCCGCGCCAGAAGCAGGGCGACCGCGGGCCCGGCCAGGAAGGCGAGCACGGCGGCGACGATAGGGACGTAACCAGTCACTCAGGGACTCCGGGCGAATATTCCACGATAGCCAGTTTGCGGCACCGCGGTAAGCAAACTAGCCCACATTAATTAAAGTATCGGCTTCATCTTACCGAGTGCCAAGGGCCAGTCACGTCTGTTGAGGGCGACATGTGAACTGCATCAAAAACTGTTTTGATTCCGCGGCCGGCGGTGCCACCGGTGACTCCGTCTGGCGACAGGGGTGAGGATGGCGTCGTGACGCGGTTGGTTGACAGAATCCGCCCCCCGATGGGAGTGTCGCGCCCCGCATGGAATACCTCATCTACACCATACCGCTGGCGATCTGCCTCGGCTGGTACGGGCTGCGCCGGTACCGGATGACGAAGGTCAGCGTGACGACGCGCGACGAGGCGACTGAGGCCGGGCTCACGGAGCCCGCGTCGCTGCACCCGATCGTCGACCACGTCAAGTGCATCGGCTGCGGCTCGTGCATCAAGGCCTGCCCCGAGATGCCCCACCACACGGTGCTCGGCCTCATCAACGGCAAGGCGGACCTCGTCTCGCCGACCGAGTGCATCGGCCACGGTGCCTGCCGCGCGGCCTGCCCGGTCGACGCGATCACGCTCGTGTTCGGTACGGCGAGGCGAGGCGTCGACCTGCCCAAGGTGTCGCCGTGGTTCGAGACCAACGTTCCGGGCGTCTTCGTCGCGGGCGAGCTCGGCGGCATGGGGCTCATCCGCAATGCGGTCGAGCAGGGGCGCCAGGCGATGGATCAGATCGTCGCGCGGCGGCCGCGCGGCAAGAACGGGCAGCTCGACGTCGTGATCGTCGGCGCCGGCCCCGCGGGCTTCGCGGCGTCGCTCGCCGCGCTCGAGAAGAAGCTGCGCTTCGCGACCATCGAGCAGGAGTCGCTCGGCGGCTGCGTGTTCCAGTACCCGCGCGGCAAGATCGTGATGACCCAGCCGGCGACGCTGCCTCTGGTCGGCAAGATCGAGGTCACGCTGACGAGCAAGGAGCAGCTGCTCGAGATCTGGATCGACGCCCAGAAGCGCACCGGGCTCGAGATTCGCTGCAACGAGCGGGTCGAGGCGGTCAGCGCGGACGGCGACGGCTTCCTCGTCAAGACGACGAAGGGCGAGCTGCGTACGGCGACCGTGCTCCTGTCGGTCGGCCGGCGCGGTACGCCGCGCAAGCTCGGCGTGCCCGGGGAGGACATGTCCAAGGTCGTCTACCGCCTGATCGACCCCGAGCAGTACGTCGGCCAGCAGGTGCTCGTCGTCGGCGGCGGCGACAGCGCGCTCGAGGCGGCGGCGAGCCTCGCGGAGGCCGGCGCGACGGTGGCGCTCTCGTACCGCGGCGAGGCGTTCCAGCGCGCCAAGACGCGCAACCGCGAGCGCGTCAAGGCGGCGGTCGAGAAGGGCAGCCTGCGGCTGATGTTGAAATCCGAGGTCAAGGCCATCACCGAGGAGCGCGTCGCGATCGTGCAGGATGGCAAGGGGCTGCACCTGCCCAATGATGCCGTGATCGTCAACGCGGGCGGCATCCTGCCGACCGAGTTCCTGAAGAGCGTCGGCATCCAGGTCGAGACCAAGTGGGGTACGGAATGAGCGCCGCGCTCGTCGCGACGCTGCTGCTCGCGGCGGCGCCCGCGCCGCCGCCGGAGCTCGAACCGGCGCGCGATGCGCTGCGCCACCACGATTACCCGCGCGCCGCGCAGTTGTTGCAGTCGCTCGCGGACGGCGGCAACGCCGAGGCGAGCTACCAGCTCGGGCTGATGTACCTGCCGCGCAGCAACGACGTCGGCCTGCCGCCGGACCCGCCGCGCGCCTGCCGCCTGCTCGTCCAGGCCGCCAGCGCCTCGCACGCGAAGGCCGCGTTCAGCCTCGCCGCCCAGGTCGAGTCCGGCGTCTGCAAGGACACCGGCAAGAGCGCCGCCGAATGGTCGGCGCTCGCCGCCGCCGCGGGCTACGCCGGCGCGCGGGGGACGCAGGCGGCGACGCCAACGGCGCCGGCCGAGGACCCGGCCACGCTCCTGAAACGCGCGGCGCGTGACGGCGACGTTGCGGCGCTCGAGCGGCTGCTCGCGACGGTGCCGGCGACGGCGGCCGGCGCCGACCGACGCACCGCGCTGCACGAGGCTGCCGACGGCCAGAAGCCCGATGCCGCGAAGCTGCTGCTCGGTCACGGCGCGGCGGTCGATGCCCGCGACGTCGCGGGCGACACGCCGCTGCTCGTCGCCGCGCGCCGCGGCGCCGCACCGGTGATCGCCGTGCTGCTGGACGCCAAGGCGGACAGCAACGCGGTCGACGCGCGCGGCGGGACGCCGCTGATGCTGGCTGCGGCCGCGCTCTCGGCGCCGTCGGTCGAGCTGTTGCTCGGGCACGGCGCGGACCCGCAGCTGCGCAACAAGCAGGGCCTCTCGGCGCTCGACCTCGCGGAACGGGCGGGCAAGGCGCCGGGCGCGACCGAGATCGCCGCGGCGCTCCGGTCCCACGGCGCGACCGGCGTCGCGCGGGCGAGCGTCGCCCGGGAGACCCGCGGCGACGACCTGTTCGTGGGCTGGACGCCGGCCATGGTCGCAGCCGAGCGCGGCGACATGCCTGGCCTCAAGGCGGCGCTTGCCGCGGGCGCCGACGTCAACGCCGCCGACGCGGCAGGCATCACCGCGCTGATTGCGGCGTCGCGCGCTGGGCACGTGCCGGCGGTCGAAGCGCTGCTCGATGCGGGCGCCAAGATCGACAGCCGCGCCAAGGACGGCGACAGCGCCCTCGGCGCGGCCCTGCGACGACACCAGGTGGGTGCGCTCAAGGCGTTGCTCGCCCGGCACGCCGATGCCAACGCCGTACAGGCGCGAGCCGCGACGCCCCTGACCTTGGCGGCGGAGCTCGGCTCGGCCGACGTCGTTTCAGCCCTCGTGGCTGCCGGTGCAAAACCGAACGCGCTCGACGCGTCGGGGCGTACGGCGCTGATGGTGGCCGCGGAGCGCGACGACGCGGCCGTCACGGCGACGCTGCTGGCCGCCGGCGCGGATGCGCGCGCGCGGGACGCGACCGGGCGCACCGCGCTCGCCGTCGCCGCGCAGGCTGGCGCCGCTCACGCCGCCGCGGCGCTGTCGGTCGCCGGTGGGCTCGACGTCGCCGACCAGAACGGCGTGACGCCCCTCGGCATCGCCGCCCAGCACGGTGACGCGGACCTGGTCGCGCGGCTGCTGAAGGCGGGGGCGGCGCGCGAAGCACGGACCAAGACCGGCAACACGCCGCTGATTCTGGCGGCCGGCGCCGGCCGGACCGCCGTCGTGCGCCAGCTGGTCGCCGCCGGCGCCAATCTCGAGGCGCGCAACGAGCTCGGCAACACGCCGTTGCTCGCCGCCGTGGCGGGGCGACAGGCCGAGACGGCGCGGGTGCTGATCGGGCTCGGCGCCGACCAGCGCATCCGCAACAGCGCGGCGCAGAGCGCGAAGGACCTCGCCAAGCAGGTCGGCGATCCCGCGCTCGCGACGCTGTTCGAGGCGAAGTGACTAGCGGTCGACGTACCTGAAGTCGGCTTCCGGGTAACGCTCGCCGGCCGCCGCATTGCGCGGAAAGGCCTCCTCGAGCGCCATCAGGTCGCAGGCCGGCAGCGGCACGGCGGCCGCCGCGGCGTTCTCCGCGAGGTGCGTGCGGCGGCCGGCTCCCGGTATCGGCACGATGTCCTGACCCTGGGCCAGTAGCCAGGCGAGCGCGAGCTGGGCCGGCGTGCAGCCCTTGCGGGCCGCGATGCGGCGCAGGGCGCCCACCAGGGCCTCGTTCCGCTCGAAGTTCTCGCCCTGGAAGCGCGGCAGCGAGCCGCGGAAGTCCCCGTCCGGGCGGTACGCGTCCGCGGGGCGGGCGGTGCCGGTCAGGAATCCCCGGCCGAGCGGCGCGAACGGCACGAACCCGACGCCGAGCGCCCGGCAGGCGGGCAGCACGTCGCGTTCCACGCCGCGCTCGAACAGCGAGTACTCGGACTGCAGGGCGGCGATCGGGTGCACGGCCGCGGCGCGCCGCAGCGTCGAGGCGCTCACCTCGGACAGGCCGAGGTGGCGGACCTTGCCCGCGCGGACGAGTTCGGCCATCGCGCCGACGGTGTCCTCGATCGGCACCGCGGGGTCCAGCCGGTGCAGGTAGTAGAGGTCGATCGTCTCGATGCCGAGGCGCGCGAGCGAGGCCTCGCAGGCGCGTCGGGCGTTGGCCGGGCTCCCGTCGCAGCCCGCGATCGCCCCGTCGCCGCCGATCCTGAAGCCGAACTTCGAGGCGACCACCCAGCGCCCGCGCCGGCCGGCGAGCGCACGGCCGACGAGTTCCTCGTTGCGGTACGGGCCGTAGACCTCCGCCGTGTCGAGGAAGTTGATGCCGAGCTCGAGGGCGAGGTCGATCGTCGACAGCGCCTCGACCGGGTCGCGCGTCGCGGCGCTGCCGTACGTCCCGGACATGCCCATGCAGCCGAGGCCGAGCGCGGACACGGCTAGACCCCCGGAACCCAGATGGCGCTGCTGCATGGCGCCACTCTACCGCCAATTTTCCGACGCCTCGGCCCGGGCGACCATCCGGCGCGGGTCAAAGCGTTGGCGTCCGCGGGAGCGAGTGCGAATCAAGTCATTGTCTTCATTGATAATTCTGCCGTGGCACGGAAGTTGCTGACAGAACCCTGCGCAACCTTGAGGAACAACCATGGCAGAAGCCGCCGAGAAACCCCCTGAGCAGCCGAAAGCCGCGCCGAGCGCGCTGGTCGGAAAGATCGTCAACGGCGCCGGGATCTTCGTCGCGGTGCTCGTCGCCGTGCTGGTCGGCGGCTTCGTCAACGCGAAGCTGCACCCGACGCCGGAGTACATCCTCGGCGCGGACGGCAAGTTGACGCTGAAGCCGCCCGAGCCGAAGGCGGCGGCCGACGAGCACAAGGCCGAGGGCGGCTCCAACAAGCCCGCCCAGTACTTCTCCTTCGACCCGCCGCTGGTCGTCAACTTCGACGACACGCAGGCCGTCCGCTTCCTGCAGCTGCAGATCGACGTGATGGCGCGCGACGAGAAGGTCATCGAGGCCGTCAAGAGCAACGCGCCGGCCATCCGCAACAACCTGCTGATGCTCATGAACAACCGGGACTACAAGACGCTGATGACGCGCGAGGGCAAGGAGGCGCTGCGCCAGGAGTGCCTCAAGGAAGTGCAGAAGATCCTCAAGAAGGAGACCGGATCGACGGGCGTCGAGGACCTCTATTTCTCCAGCTTCGTCGTGCAGTGACGGAGACCGCTACGTGTCTGCAGAAGGCGCTGAAGTCGAAAAGAAGGTGATCTCCGACGAGGAGGTCAACGCGCTGCTCGAGAAGAACGCCAAGGGCGAGGTGAAGCCCTACGACCTCGTCGGTACGCAGCGCATCACGCGCGGCCGGCTGCCGGCACTCGAGACGATCCACGAGACGTTCGCGCGCAGCTTCCGCGTGTCGCTCTTCAACCTGTTGCAGCGGGAGCCGCAGGTGACCTTCGAGGGCGTCCGCACCCAGAAGGCGGGCGACTACCTCGCCGGCGTCACGACGCCGGCGAGCCTCGACATCTGCCGCATCAAGCCGCTGCCCGGCAACGCTCTGCTCGTGTTCGATACCAATCTCGTGTTCCTGATGGTCGACACGTACTTCGGCGGCCCGGGCAAGGCGCTCGAGCGCAGCGGCGATCACGGACTGACGCCGACCGAGGTGCGCTTCGTGCACCTCGTGTTGCGCCAGGCGGCAACGGACCTCGGCCAGGCGTGGACGCCGGTCGCGCACGTCGAGGTCGAGCTCGTCAAGCACGAGTCCAACCCGCTGTTTGCCTCGATTGCCGCACCGACTGACACCGTGCTCGTCAATCGCTTCAACATCGAGCTGCCGTCGGGTGGCGGCGCGATCGACCTCGTGATGCCGTCGATGATGATCGACCCGGTGCGCGAGGTACTGACCGCGGGCATCGTCGCGCGCAGCGGCAGTACCGAGGCCTGGGGCCCGGCGCTCGGCGCGCACGTCGCCGACGCGACGCTCGAGGTCCGCGCGGTACTGACCGAGGCCGAGATCACGCTCGGTGATCTCCGGATCCTCAAGCCCGGCGACGTGCTGCCCATCGACGCACCGCGCAACGTGACGCTCTATGCCGGCGACGAGCCGATCTACGCCGGGAAGTTTGGCGTTTCGCGCGGCCGCAACGCACTGAAGATCCTGCAACCGCTGCGGCGCCGCAGCACCTGACCGGCGGAGAACGAAGAATGAACACCCCTGCGAACCCCGTGGCCGGCGACGCCAGTTACGCGCGCGCCCAGTTCGGCGACCTGCAGCCGGACGGTGCAGCGGCGCCCGGCGGCGACGTCAGCCTCGAGCTGATCCTCGACGTCGGGGTGACGATCGCGCTCGAGGTCGGGCGCACCAGGATCACCGTGCGCGACCTGCTGCAGCTCACGCAGGGCTCCATCCTCGAGCTCGACCGTCTCGCCGGCGAGCCGCTCGACGTGCTCGTCAATGGCGTGCGCGTCGCCCGCGGCGAGGTCGTCGTCGTCAACGAGAAGTTCGGCATCCGCCTGATCGAGGTCGTCAGCCCCGGCGAGCGGATGGAGCGCATCAAGTGACACGCGGCGCGCGCCTGGTCGGCCTTGCTCTCGCACTCGCGCCGCTCGCGACTGCGGGCGCCGTGACGACCGCGCCAGCCGCGCCTGGCGCCGCGACCGGCTTCGCGCAGGTCGCGGCGAGCCTTGTCCTGATCGTCGGCGTCATCATTGCGCTCGCCTGGCTCGCGACGCGCCTGCGGCTGACGCCGCGCGCCGCCTCGAGCGGCCTCAAGGTGCTCGCCGACGTCGCAGTCGGGCCGAAGGAGCGCGTCGTCCTGCTCAAGGTCGGCGACGGCCAGGCGCTCGTCGGCGTCGGCGGCGACGGCGTCCGCTCGCTGGCGCTGCTCGAGCGGCCCGTGGCGCTGCCACCGGAGGCCACGAGCCCCGGCGCCTTCGCCGAACGTCTCAAGAACCTGATGGGCGGGGGCGCGAAGCCGTGAAGCGTCCGCTCGCGTCGCTGCTCGCGCTCGTCGCGCTCCTGCTGCCGGCCCTCGCCGCGGCCGCGGAGGCCAGCGGCCTGCCGATCCTGTCCGTCGAGGCCAGGGGCGGCGGTGCCCAGACGTACTCGCTGACCGTGCAGGTCCTCGTCCTGATGACGCTGCTGTCGGTGCTGCCCGCGATCCTGCTCAGCATGACGGCCTTCACCCGCATCGTGATCGTGCTGTCGATCCTCCGGCAGGCGCTCGGCACGCCGACGACGCCGCCGAACCAGGTGATCGTGGGCCTGTCGCTGTTCATGACGCTGTTCGTCATGAGCCCCGTGCTGAACCAGTCGTGGGCGGAGGGCGTCAAGCCCTATCTCGACAACCAGCTCGGCGCCGAGGCGGCGCTGACGAAGAGCGTCACGCCGCTGCGGGAATTCATGCTGAAGCAGACGCGCGAGACCGACCTCGTGAGCTTCGGGCGCATCTCGGGGCAGGGCCCCTTCGCCGGTCCCGAGGCCGTACCGCTCGCCGTGCTCGTCCCGGCGTTCATCACCAGCGAGCTCAAGACCGCGTTCCAGATCGGCTTCATGATCTTCATCCCGTTCCTGATCATCGATCTCGTGGTCGCGAGCGTCCTGATGTCGATGGGCATGATGATGCTGTCTCCGATGCTCGTGTCGCTGCCCTTCAAACTGATGCTGTTCGTGCTCGTCGACGGCTGGACCCTGCTGATGGGCACGCTGGCCTCGAGCTTCGCGACCTGAGCCGCCCATGACCCCCGAAACCGTCATCTCCATCGGCGAGCGCGCCCTGGTCGTCACCTCGATGATCTCCGCGCCGCTGCTGCTGGCCGCGCTCGTGACCGGCGTCGTGATCGGCATGCTGCAGGCCGCGACGCAGATCAACGAGATGACGCTGTCGTTCATCCCGAAATTGCTCGTGCTGGTCGCGACGATCTTCGTGACCGGGCACTGGATGCTGCAGACGCTGATCGACTACACCCGGGCGCTGTTCGAGAGCATTCCGTCGGTGATCGGCTGACCGCCATGCTGACCATCGACTTCACACGGCTGCTGGCGGGACTCGAGGGCTACGGCTGGGCATTCCTCAGGGTCACGGGGTTCATGCTGGTGGCGCCGTTCTTCGGCGCCGCGCTCGTGCCCCGCCGCATCAAGCTCGTGCTCGCACTCGCGCTGACGCTGATCCTGGCGCCGCTGACGCCACCGACGCCGGCCATCGATCCGTTGAGCGCGACCGCGCTCCTGACGGCCGCGCAGCAGGTGCTGATCGGGATCGCGATCGCGTTCGTCGTCCAGGTCGTGTTCGACGCGTTGTCGCTCTCCGGGCAGCTGGTAGCGACGACGATGGGCCTCGGGTTCGCGACCATGGTCGACCCCGCCCGCGGCGCGAGCACCGCGGTCGTCAGCCAGTTCTACCTGATTCTCGGCATGCTGATCTTCCTGGCGCTCGACGGACACATCGCGCTCCTCAGCGTGCTGGCCGACAGCTTCCGCGTCCTGCCTCCCGGGGCGACGACGCTCGGCCCGGACGCCTTCCTCGCGCTCGCGCAATTGGGCGGCAAGATCTTCGAGGCCGGCACGATGATCGCGTTGCCGGCGGTCGTCGGTCTCGTGCTCGTCAACCTCGCGCTCGGCATCGTCAGCCGCGCCGCGCCGCAGCTCAACCTGTTCGCGGTCGGCTTCCCGATCAGCATGCTGCTCGGATTCGCGATGCTGATGCTCAGCCTGCCGACACTGCAGAGCAACCTCGAGCGGCTGTTCCTCGAGTCGGTCGACACGGCCGGCCGCATCGTCGGCACGCACTGAGGACGCCATGGCAAGCGACGACTCAGACGCCGAAAAGACTGAACAACCCACAGCCAAGAAGCTGCAGGACGCCCGCGACCGCGGCCAGGTGGCGCGTTCGAAGGAGCTCGGCAGCGCGGCGGTGATGATCGTCGGCAGCAGTGCGCTGCTGTTCGGCGGCGGCGCGCTGGCGCGCGGCTTCGGTCACCTGCTGACGAGCGGCCTGTCGTTCGATCGCGGCGCGTTGCTGGACGGTTCGACGATGGGCCGCGCACTCGGCGTCACCGTTGTCGACGCGCTCGTGATCCTGCTGCCATTCTTCGCCGCCGTGATGGCGGCCGCGGTGCTCGCGCCGCTCGGCCTCGGCGGCTGGGTGTTCACCGCGGAGGCCTTCGCGCCCGATCTCAACCGCCTGAACCCGGTGCCGGGCCTCGGCCGCATCTTCGGGCTGGGCGGACTGTCGGAGCTCGTCAAGGCCCTCCTCAAGCTCGCGGTGGTCGGCGCCATCGCCGTGTCGATCGGGCTGTGGCTCTCGCGCGATGCGATCGCGCTCGGCGCGATGCCAGTGATCCCCGGCATGGGCCGCGCGATTCACCTCCTGACGTTGGCGATGCTGCTGATGAGCCTCGGGCTCGTCGTCATCGCGGCGGTCGATGCGCCGCTGCAGTGGTGGCTGGTCCACCGCCAGCTAAAGATGACCCGCGACGAGATCCGCGAGGAGTCCAAGGAGACGGACGGGCGGCCCGAGGTCAAGGCGCGCATCCGCGAGATGCAGCGCAAGATGTCGACGCGCCGCATGATGGCGGCGGTGGCGACTGCGGATGTCGTGGTCACGAACCCGACGCACTACGCGGTGGCGCTCAAGTACGACGCGGCGCGGATGAAGGCTCCGCGCGTGATCGCCAAGGGCCGCGACCTGGTCGCGGTGGAGATCCGGCGCCGCGCCGACGACGCCCGTGTGCCGCTCTTCGAGGCACCGGCGCTGGCGCGCGTGCTCTACGGCAGCACCGAGGTCGGTCGCGAGATCCCGGCGGGCCTGTACCTCGCAGTCGCGCAGGTGCTGTCGTACCTGTACCAGATCAAGACGCTGAGCGCGCAGCGCGCCGCCCGCCTCCGGCGCCCGGCCCCCGAGATCGACGCGGAGCTGCGCGCCAAATACGACCGCGGGGTGGTTGAATGAGCGCCGCACGCCCGATCAGCGACGCGCTGGTGGAGTTCGGGCGCCAGGGACTCGCGGTCCCGGTGCTGCTGCTGGTCATGCTGGCGATGCTGGTGCTGCCCCTGCCACCGGTGCTGCTCGACCTGTTCTTCACGTTCAACATCTCGCTGTCGCTGGTGGTGATCCTCGCGGTCATCTACGTGCGCCGGCCGCTCGATTTCGCGGTGTTCCCGACCGTGCTGCTCGCCGCGACGCTGCTTAGGCTGGCGCTCAACGTCGCCTCGACGCGCGTCGTGCTGCTGCAGGGCCACACCGGGCCTGCGGCCGCGGGCCAGGTGATCCACGCGTTCGGCTCTTTCGTGATCGGCGGCAACTACGCCGTCGGCCTGGTCGTGTTCGCGATCCTGGTGATCATCAACTTCATGGTCGTCACGAAGGGCGCGGGCCGCGTCTCGGAAGTGACGGCACGCTTCACCCTCGACGCGATGCCCGGCAAGCAGATGGCGATCGACGCCGACCTCAATGCCGGCATCATCACGCAGGCCGAGGCCACGATCCGGCGCCAGGAGGTCCGCGAGGAAGCGGACTTCTACGGCGCGATGGACGGTGCCTCCAAGTTCGTCCGCGGCGACGCGATCGCCGGCATCCTGGTCGTGTTCATCAACATCTTCGGCGGCCTCGCGGTAGGCACGCTTCAGCATGGCCTCGACCTCGCCGCGGCCGGGCGCACGTACGTGCTGCTGACGATCGGCGATGGGCTCGTGGCGCAGATTCCGGCGCTGCTGCTGTCGGTTGCGGTCGCGGTCATCGTGACGCGTATGTCGCGCTCCTCGGACATGAGCCAGCAGGTCGCCAAGCAGATGCTCGGCCAGCCGAAGGCGCTCGCCGTGTCGGCCGGCATCCTCGGCCTCATGGGCATCATCCCGGGCATGCCGAACCTCGCCTTCCTCGCGATGGCCGCCCTGTCGGGCGGCGGGGCGTGGTTCTTGAAGATCAAGGCCGACGAAGCCGCGCGGGCGCCGGCTCCCGCGGCGACAGCACCGGAAGCCAAGGTGCCGGCCGAACAGCGCGAGCTGTCCTGGGACGACGTCGAGGCGGTCGATCCGATCGGCCTCGAGGTCGGCTACCGGCTGATCCCGCTGGTCGACAAGGCGCAGGGCGGAGAGCTCATGGGGCGCATCAAGGGCGTGCGCAAGAAGCTGTCCGAGGAACTCGGCTTCCTCGTGCCGGCCGTCCACATCCGTGACAACCTCGACCTCGGCCCGAACAGCTACCGGATCACGGTACAGGGCGTCCCGGTCGGCGAGGCCGAGGTGTTCCCCGACCGCGACCTCGCGATCAATCCGGGCACCGTCGCCGGCCCGGTGCCGGGCATCACGACCAAGGATCCCGCCTTCGGTCTCGACGCCGTGTGGATCGAGCGCTCGCGCCGCGAGCAGGCGCAGACCCAGGGCTACACGGTCGTCGACGGCGGCACGGTCATCGCGACGCACCTGTCGCAGCTGCTGCAGGCGCACGGCCACGAGCTGCTCGGCCACGAGGAGGTCCAGCAGATCCTGAACCGCCTGCAGAAGGCCGCGCCGAAGCTGGTCGAGGAACTGGTACCGAAGGCGCTGCCCATGAGCGTCGTCGTCAAGGTGCTGCAGAACCTGCTGGTCGAGCGCGTTCCGATCCGCAACTTCCGCGTCATCGCCGAGACGCTCGCCGAGAACGCGGGCCGCACCCAGGACCCCGCCCAGCTCGTCGCCGCGGTCCGAATCGCGCTCGGCCGCTCGATCGTGCAGGCGATCACCGGACTCCGGCAGGAACTTCCGGTCGTCACCCTCGACGCGCAGCTCGAGCAGGTGCTTGGTGACTCCATTCTCGGCGGCGGCGACGGCCCGGGCATCGAGCCCGGGCTCGCCGACCGGCTGGTGCAGGCGCTCGCCGACAGCGCGCGACGCCAGGAGCTGGCGGGCGAGCCGGCCGTGCTGCTGACGACTCCGAAGCTGCGGCCGTGGCTGTCGCGGCTCCTGAGGCACGGCGTGCCGACGCTGAGCGTACTCGCCTACAACGAAGTGCCGGAAAACCGGCGCATCCGGGTCGTGTCGGCGGTCGGGCGCTGACGCCCGGTGCCCTGAGCGACGACGGGAGGACTGATGAAGATCAAGAGATTCGTGGCCGAGTCGATGCGCGAGGCGCTGGAAAGCGTTCGCGCGGAGCAGGGTCCCGACGCCGTGATCATTTCGAACCGGCGCATCGATGGCGGCATCGAGCTGATCACGGCCGTCGACTACGACGAGACGCTGATCGAGGACGCGCTGCAGCGGCTGCGGCCCGCGGCCGCGCCGGCGGCGCCCGC
>JBBINS010000061.1:0-15402 GCA_037443765.1 Gammaproteobacteria bacterium | reverse complement strand
CGAAGCTCGACCAGTTCGTGTTCAGCGAGGACGTGAAGCTCGGCGACCTCAGCGACGCCTTCGGCAAGCTCGTCGTGGCCGGGCCGTCCGCGGCGTCGGTGGTTGCCGCGGTCGTCGACCGCCCGGGCGCCATCCCGCTCGAGGCCGGCGACCTCTCCCGCTGGCCGCCGTTTCACAACCTCCGCGCGAGCTTCCGCGGCCAGGTCGTCGTCCTCGCCGCGTCGGACGATCTGGGCGTGCCGGCGTTCGACGTCTACGTCGAGCGGCCGTACGCGGAGCTGCTGTCGGAGGCCCTGACTGCGCGCGGCGCGACGCCGGCCGATGCGCGTGACTGGGAGACGCTCAGAATCGAGGCCGGGCGTCCCGCGTTCGGCGCGGAGATGGACGGCACGACGATCCCGCTCGAGGCAGGGATCGAATCACGGGCGATCAGCTTCACCAAGGGGTGCTACCCGGGGCAGGAGGTCGTCATCCGCGTCGTCCACCGCGGCCACGGGCGGATCGCGCGGAAGATCGTCGGCCTGGTGGCGGGCGGGACCGAGGTTCCTTCGCCCGGCGACCTGCTGCGCGCCGGGGACCGGGAGGCCGGGCGCGTCACGAGCGCTGCGTGGTCGCCTCGCCTCGATGCGCCGATCGCGCTCGCCATGGTGCAGCGCGATTTCTTCGCGCCGGGCACCGAGCTCACGATCCTCCACGGCGACCAGGCGATCGCGGCGAGGGTGGCGGAAGTACCGTTTGTCGGGAGCTGACGCGGCATCTGGGCATCGTGCGATCTTGCGAAGTACAGAATGCGCCGGATGAGATCGCGCGATCGCTAGATCGCACGATCCGAAGAGGCTCTTGCCAGCCTCTCCACCAGCTCCCTGTCCGCCGGCGGGAACTCCAGCGCCTTCAACCCGCGGCGCTCCACCCAGCGGATCTGCTGCCCGAGCAGCGGCCTCGGCTTGCCGCCGATGTCGCACCTGAAGAACCGGAGGTCGAGCCGGCGGTCCTCGTAGTCGTAGGTGGTGCGGTAGATCTCCTCGTGCACGATGCCGTCCACGCCCAGCTCTTCGCGAAGCTCGCGCGCCAGGCAATCACGCGGGGATTCGCCCGGCTCGCACTTGCCGCCGGGGAATTCCCAGCGTCCTCCCATGTGCGAACCCTCGAGCCGCCGCGCGACGAGCAGCCGGCCGCCGCGTTCGACGACCGCCGCCGTGACGACGACCGGCCGCCTCCGCCGACGCGCGGCGCGCGCGTCGCCCGGAGCGCTGCCGTCGAGGGGATAGGACGCGCAGCCGGCGGCCATCGGGCACTCCGGGCAGAGAGGCTTCCGCGCCGGGCAGACGAGCGCCCCGAAGTCCATGAGCGCCTGGTTGAAGTCGAAGACCCGCTTGCGCGGCAGGACCGCGTGCGCGATCTCCCAGAGGTGCGCGCGCGCCGCGTGCTTCCCGGGATCTCCCTTGCCGACGAAGACGCGGAAGAGGACGCGCGCGACGTTGGTGTCGAGAATCGCGGAGCGCTCGCCGAAGGCGAAGCTGCGGATCGCGCCGGCGGTATAGCGGCCGATGCCCTTGAACGAGAGCAGCGTCGCCTCGTCGGATGGCAGCGATCCGCCGTAGCTGGCCACCGCCTCGCGCGCGATCGAGTGGAGGCGGCGCGGGCGAATGTTGTAGCCCAGCGGGTACCAGGTTTCGACCGCCTCCTCGACCGGCCGGCCGGCGAGCGCGGTCAGCGAGGGGAACCGGCGGAGCCACTCGCGGTACTTCGGCAGGACGCGATCGACCTGCGTCTGCTGCAGCATGATCTCCGACACCAGGATGTGATACGGGTCGGTGGCGCTGCGCCAGGGGAGATCGCGGCCGTTCCGGTCGTACCAGGTCAGCAGGCGCCGCCTGAACGCCCGCATCGTCGCCGCCGCGGGCATCTTTGGCGCCGTCGTCCGTCTCGATTTCGGCACACACGTCACTGTACTTGATCCCGTGACATAATCCTCCCCGTGAAGATCTACACGCGAACCGGCGACGCCGGCGAGACGGCGCTCTTCGACGGCCGCAGGGTGTCGAAGGCCGACCTGCGCGTGGACGCGTACGGCGAGATCGACGAGGTCAACGCCGCGCTGGGTGTGGCGCTGGCGGGAGGCGTCGCGCCGGACGTGGCGGCCATGCTCGAGCAGGTCCAGCGCGACCTGTTCGCGGTGGGCGGCGTGCTGGCCGACCCGGCGCACCGCGTCGCCGAACGCGTGCAGAAGATGGCCGTCGGCCCCGACTCCGTGGCCCGGCTCGAGCGATGGATCGACGAACTGGAGGCCGGCCTGCCGGCGCTCCGGCACTTCATCCTGCCGGGCGGGTCGCCGGCCGGCGCGGCGCTCCACCTCGCGCGCACGATCTGCCGGCGGGCCGAGCGCCGCGTCGTCTCGCTCGGCGCGGGAGAGGTCGATCCGGTCCTGCTCGCCTACGTCAACCGTCTCTCCGACTTTCTCTTCGTCGCGGCGCGGGCGGTCAACCACCGCGCGGGAGCGGCCGAACTGAAATGGTGACCGGGCTCGACGAAGCCTACGCCGCCTGCGCCCGGATCGCGCGCGAGCACTACGAGAACTTTCCCGTCGCCTCCCGTCTCCTGCCGCGCGCGATCCGCCCGCACGTGGCCGCCGTCTACGCCTTCGCCCGCGCGGCCGACGACTTTGCCGACGAGGGGGAGCTCGAACCCGCGGCCAGGCTCGCGCTGCTCGATGACTGGCGCGAGAGGCTGATTGCCTGCACCGCTGCCGCTGGAGTTCCGGGTACCGCAGGCCTTCAGGCCCGTACCGCTGCCGCTGGAGTTCCGGGTGCCGCAGGCCTTCAGGCCCGTACCGCTGCCGCTGGAGTTCCGGGTACCGCAGGCCTTCAGGCCTGCGCAGTAACGATCTTCCAGGCTCTGGGCGCCACGATCCGCACCTGTCGCCTCCCGGTCTCGCTCTTCGAGGATCTGCTGAGCGCGTTCAGGCAGGACGTGACGACGACGCGCTACGAGACGTGGGACGAGGTGCTCGATTATTGCCGGCGCTCGGCGAACCCGGTCGGCAGGCTCGTGCTCGGCATCGCCGGCGTGAACGACGAGGCCCTCGCGCGCTCGTCCGACGCGCTCTGCACGGCGCTGCAGCTCGCCAACTTCTGGCAGGACCTCGGCCGCGACTGGCGGAAGGGCCGGCTCTACGTGCCGCTCGAGGAGTGCCGGCGGCACGGGGCCGACCCCGGCGACCTCGACGCGAACCGGCTGACGCCCGCCTGGCGGGCGGCGCTCGGCGCGGCCGGCGGCAGGACGGCCGCGCTGTTCGAGCAGGGGCGCGCCGTCTGCGACGGCGTCTGCGGGCGCCTGGGCTTCGAGCTGAGGCTGACCTGGCTCGGCGGCCGGCGGATCCTCGCGCGGACCGAACGGCAGGACTTCGACGTTCTCGACAAGCGCCCGGCGCTCGGCGCGGGCGACGTGCCGGCGCTGCTGTGGCAGGCGCTGACCTGGCGGGCGCGATGAGCGGGCGCGACACCAACTTCTACTACTCGTTCCTGGTCCTCCCGGCCGAGAAGCGGCGCGCCATCGTCGCGGTCTGGGATTTCTGCCGCGCGGTCGATGACGCGGTGGACGAGGCGCCGGCGGGGTTGTCCCCGGACGACCAGCGGAGCGCGGCGTCGCAGCTCGCCGGGTGGCGGGAGGAGCTGGCGGCCTGCTACGGGCAGGGATCGCCGCGCACCGATCAGGGGCGGGCGCTCGCGCCGCTCGTCGCCCGCTTCTCGCTCCCGCGCGACGCGTTCGAGGCGGTCATCGACGGCGTGGCGATGGATCTGGAACGGTCGCGCTACCGGACCTTCGACGAGCTGCGCGAGTACTGCCTGCGCGTCGCGTCGGCCGTCGGCCTGCTCTGCATCGAGATCTTCGGCTACACCGACCCGCGCACGCGCGGATACGCGATCGACCTCGGCATCGCGCTGCAGCTCACCAACATCGTGCGCGACGTCGGCACCGACCTCGCGCGCGGCCGGATCTACCTGCCGGTCGAGGACCTCGCGCGCTTCGGCTGCACGGAGGACGACCTGCGCGCGGGCGTGGTCTCGGACCGCGTGAAGAGCCTGCTGGCGCACGAGTGCGCCCGGGCGAGGGAGTTCTACGACAGGGCCGAGCGCGAGCTGCCGCGCGTCGATCGGCGGCGGATGGTGGCGGCGCGGATCATGGCGGGGATCTACCACGCGATCCTGGTCCGCATCGAGCGGTCCGGCTACCGCGTCTTCGACCGGACGATCCGCGTGCCGCGCCCGCGCCGCGCGGCGATCGCGGCGGCGATCTGGGCGCGCGCGATGAGCGGGCGTTAGGGGTACAGGGACAAGTGGCCGAATCTCTCGATCTGGCGATCGTGCGATCTTGCGAAGTACGAAGTTCGCCGTGCGCCGTGGTCAGCTCGCAAGCTCGATAGATCGCAAGATCGCAAGATGAGAAGATTCCTGGCATCGAGGATGTGAGTCCGTGAGATTCGACACGGTGGTGATCGGCGGGGGCTTCGCGGGGCTGAGCGCGGCGGCGAGGCTCTCGGCGGCGGGCGCGCGCGTCCTGCTGGCCGAGGCGAGGCCCGGGCTCGGCGGGCGCGCCTCCTCGTTCTCCGATCCCGCCACGGGCGAGCCGGTCGACAACGGGCAGCACCTCCTGCTCGGCTGCTACCACGAGACGTTCGAGTTCCTCGCGCGCATCGGCGCGGCGGATCGCGTGCGCGTGCAGGCCGCGCTCGAAGTGGAGATGGTCGACGAGCAGGGGCGGGCGTCGACGCTCCGCTGCCCGCCGCTGCCGCCGCCGCTGCACCTGCTGGCCGGGATCGCGGAATGGAGCGCGGTCGGGCTGGCCGACCGGCTCTCGGCGCTGCGGCTGGCGGCGCCCGTCCGCCGGGCGCAGCAATTCCTGCGGACCGGCAAGGGGTGGTTCCCGGCGTCGGAGGACGAGACGGTCGAGAGCTGGCTGACGAGGAACGGCCAGGCTCAGCGGCTGCGCGAGATGCTCTGGGAGCCGCTCGCGCTGGCGGCGCTCAACCAGCCGGCCCGGGAGGCGGCCGCGCCGGTCTTCGTGCGCGTGCTGGCGCAGATGCTCGGGCCTGGATCCTCCGACTCGGCCATCGCGATGCCGCTCAGGCCGCTGACCGAGATGTACGCGGAGCCGGCGCGCGCGTTCGTCGAGTCGCGAGGCGGCGAAGTCAGGGTCTCGAGCCCCGCGCGCGTCAGGATCGAGGGCAAGCGGCTGGCCGACGTCGAAATCCGCGGCGGCCGGGTCGAGGCCGGGCGCGTCATCGTCGCCGTGCCGTGGTTCGCGCTGCCGGAGGTCATCGTCGGAGAGGTGGCGGCGGTTGCCCCCGTCCTCGCGGCCGCGCGCGCAGCAGCCGCCTCGCCGATTGTCACCGTCAACCTCTGGTTCGACAGGGAGGTGCTGCCGGCGCCGTTCGTCGGCCTGCCGGGCCGCACCTTCCAGTGGGTCTTCGACAAGCGGCAGGTGCTCGGCGACTCGGCCGCGCACCTCTCGCTCGTGTCGAGCGGCGCGGGGCCGGTCGTGTCGGAGTCGAACGAGAAGCTGGCGGCGCTCGCCTGCGACGAACTGGCGGCGGCCCTCCCCGTGGTGCGCACCGCGCGGCTGCTGAGGGCGCTCGTCGTCCGCGAGCGGCGCGCGACCTTCTCGCTCTCGCCCGGGCAGCCCGCGCGGCCGGGGGCGCGGACGCCGGTGGACGGGCTGCTGCTCGCCGGCGACTGGACCGAAACGGGCCTGCCTGCGACGATAGAGGGAGCCGTCCTCAGCGGGCACCGGGCCGCTCAGCTGATAGAACAGGCAGCAGGCAGCAGACAGCGGATCACGGAAGGACGCCAGGTTTTGGTTTAGCTGGCAGCGGATCACGGCCGAAGCCCGAAGCCAGCAGCGGTCAGCGGATTTCGTGATCCGCTGCCAGCTCAAGTGCATCCCGGCCGCCAACCGTGATCCGCTGACTGCTGACCGCAAGCCGCGAGTCGCAAGCCGCAGGTCGCGAGTCGCAAGTCGCGAGCCGCAAGTCGCGAGCCGAAAGCCATCCAATGACCTCAATCGTCGTCCACTACCAGGAGATCGCGCTCAAGGGAAAGAACCGCCCGTGGTTCATCGCGCGCCTGGTGAACAACATCCGGCGAGCGACGGCCGACCTCGACGTGAGGGCCGTCCGGCCGCTGATGGGGCGCGTCGAGCTGGTGCTGGGGCCGTCGGCCGACTACGGGCAGGTGCGCGAGCGGCTCTCGCGCGTCTTCGGGATCGCCAACTTCGCGAAGGCCGGGCGCGCGCCGCTCGACATCGACCAGATTGCCTCCGCGATCCTCCAGGACCTCGGCGACGCCGAGACGCCGACCTTCCGCGTGTCGGTCAAGCGGGCCGACAAGCGCTTCCCGATGCGCTCGCCTGAGATCGAGCGGGAGGTCGGCGGCCGGATCAAGCTCGCGAAGGGATGGAAGGTCGACCTCGGCCATCCCGAGATGACCATCGCGGTCGAGATGCTGGCGAGCGAGGCGTTCTACGCCTTCGGCAAGGACCGCGGGCCCGGCGGGCTGCCGACCGGCGCGAGCGGGAAGGTGGCCTGCCTGCTGTCGGGCGGCATCGACTCGCCGGTGGCCGCGTGGCGGATGATGAAGCGCGGTTGCTCGGCCCTGCTCGTGCACTTCCACAGCTACCCGTTCCTCTCGCGCGCGTCGCAGGAGAAGGTGCGCGAGCTGGCGCAGGTGCTGACCACCTACCAGCAGCACACGCGGCTCTTCCTCGTCGCCTTCGGCGAGATCCAGCGCCAGGTGGTGCTGGCCGTGCCGGCGCCGCTGCGGGTGGTGATCTACCGCCGGCTCATGGTGCGCATCGCCGACCGGATCGCGAGGACGCACGGCGCGCGCGCGCTGGTCAGCGGCGAGGTCGTCGGCCAGGTCGCCTCGCAGACGCTCGAGAACCTGTCGGTCATCGCGTCGGTCACCGACCTGCCGATCCTCCGGCCGCTGGTCGGCATGGACAAGGAGGAGATCGTCGCCGAGGCGATTCGGCTCGGCACCTACGAGATCTCGGTCGTGCCCGACCAGGACTGCTGCCAGCTCTTCACGCCGAAGCACCCGGCCACGCGGGCCGCGCGCGCCGCGGTCGAGGCGGCCGAGCGGCAGCTGCCGATCGAGGCGATGGTGGCCGAGGCGGCGGAGAAGGCGGAGATCGAGCAGTTCAGTTTTCCGACGGTGACAGAGACACGGGCTTGACGCAGCGGGCTTCGGGCTACGGGCCTCAGGCTTCAGGCCGTATCACGCACTCCACTCTGCGGGGCAGCCGTGACTCGGCCCGAAGCCTGTAGCCTGTAGCCTGAAGCCGGTTGGGGCCGCGAGTCGCGAGCCGCCGGCCGTTATAATGCCCCTATGTCCATCCTCAAAATCGCCCGCATGGGGAACCCGGTGCTGCGGAAGCAGGCGCGGAAGGTCGACCCTGCCGAGATCAAGACGCCCGAGTTCCAGAAGCTCGTCGACGACATGATCGAGACGATGCGGGAGTACGAGGGGATAGGGCTGGCCGCCCCGCAGGTGCACGAGAGCGTCCGGCTCGCGATCATCGGCATCGGCGAAGGGGAAGGCCGGGACCACGACATCCGCGTGCTGCCAGTCGTCAACCCCGAGATCACGCCGCTTGCGAAGTCGACCGCCGAGGACTGGGAGGGCTGCCTCAGCCTGCCGGGGCTCCGCGGCCGAGTCACCCGGCCCGACAAGATCCAGGTGCGCGCGCTCGACCGGCGCGGCAACCGCGTGGAATTCGATCTCGAGGGCTACCCCGCGCGCGTCGCGCAGCACGAGATCGACCACCTCGACGGCGTGCTGTTCGTGGACCGGATGAAGTCGTTCGAGACGCTGACCTTCCTCGAGGAATACTCGAAGTTCTGGACGGAAGACTGAAGACAGCCGGCCTGCGGCTCGCGATCTGCGACTGGCGGCTGGACCGGGCTTCGGGCCTCAGGCTCCGGGCTTCAGGCCCTGCCACGCGTATTCCGCTGCCAGCCTCTCTGCGATCCGTCCTCCGACCGTGATCCGCTGCCCGCTGCCGACTGCCGGCGCCCCTCCCACCCCGTCGCCGCCCACGCCGCGAGGAAGTAGACCCCGCACAGCGTCCAGAGCGTCATCCACTCGGCGCCGACGTCGGCCAGCGACGCTCCCATCTGCGTGAGGCGCAGGAAGCCGGGAATGGCCGTCGTGCTCGGGATCGCTTTGGCGAACGCCGCCAGCCAGGCCGGCAGCGACTCGGTCGGCCACGCGAAGCCGGAGAGAAACAGCGCCGGCAGCGACGTGAACAGCAGCGCCTGCAGCGCCATCTCGCGCGACCGGAACGCCGCTCGCAGCGCGAGGCCGAGGAAGACGACCGACAGGAGGAACGGCGTGCCGAAGCGGAAGAGCGTCCATGCGTCCGCGCGTTCGGGAAAGCCGTAGAGGCGGTAGACGACACCGAAGTAGAGCAGGCCGTGCACCAGGTAGAGCGCGAAGTATGCGAACGCGCGGGCCGTCACGGTGGCCAGGCGGGTACCGGCAACCGGAGCCCGCGTGACGTTGTCGAATCGGTAGGGCGAGGCTTTAGCCTTGCCGCTCCGCTCTCGCCTCGTGCCGCCCACCAGCCCCATCCCGACCAGCAGCGTCTGCTGCAGGATCAGCACCAGCACCGCGGGAACGACGTAGGCGGCGTAGCCCTCCGTCGGGTTGAACAGCGGCCGGCTCACCAGCGGCAGCGGGTCGCGCGCCTTGATGGCGCTGCCTTCGGGCATCCCCTCGGCCATCAGGCGCCGCACCTCGACGCCGGCCGACAGCGTGCCGGTCGCTTCGAGAATGCCGGTCAGCACCTGCCGGTAGACCAGGAAGTAGCTCGCGTCGGCGAACGCGCCGACCGAGGCCTGCTCGCCTCGCCTGACGCGCCGCTCGAACTCGGCAGGGATGACGAGCACACCGCCCGCCTTTCCGTCCTGCACGGCTCTCTCCGCTTCGGCGAGGTTCCCTGCACGCGCCACGACGTGCGTGAGTTCGTGCTCGTCCACCATCCGGATCAGACGTCGGCTCAGCTCCGACTGATCTTGATCGACGACGACGACCGGGACGCGCTCGAGGACGCTCGCGCGGTAAGGGATTGGATAGAAGAAGGCATAGAGCACGAGCGCCCCGACCAGGATCAGCGCGGCTCCGGGATCGAGGAAGATCCGGCGCCACTCGTCGAGGAGTTCGCTCAGCCAGGCTCTCACTGCCGCCCCCAGCAGCGCGGATCCCGCGCGACTTCGCCGACCCTCCAGACCGACACGAGCGGCGCCAGGACGACGAAGGCGAGCAGCACGCCGAGCGAGGGCATCACCGTGGCGGTCCCGGCCCCGCGCATCGACTCGTCCACGACGATCTTCAGGTAGTGCGTGAGCGGCAGCAACGCGCCCCACGCCCGGCCGACGGCCGGCATGCCGAAGGTCGGAAAGGTGATGCCGACAAACGCGAAGGCCGGCGTCGTGTAAAACGCCGCGACGCTCGTGGCCAGGCGCAGGTTCGCCGTCCAGGAGACGATGAGCACGGCCATCGCGAGGTAGGCCAGCACGAAGAGCGCGGTCGCCGCGACGATGACCGCCAGGTGCCCGCGCATCGGCACCGCCATGTAGCGGAACAGCACGACCAGCATGAACAGGCCGAGCGCGGTGAAGTGCGCCGCGTAGGGGACGAGTTTGCCCGCTACCGCCCGCCAGGCGCTGCCTCCGGCCGCTTCGATCCACGCGCCGGCGGTCCCTTCCTTGAGCTCGACGCCGATGGCGTGCACGCCTCCGACGACGATGAAGAGCTGGAGGATGGCCGGAAGCAGGGCCGCCGCGAGGTAGTAGCTGTAGTTGAGCTGCGGGTTGAAGAGCGTGTGGTAATCGACGCGGATGGGCTCGCTGCGCGCGAGCGCGACGCGGGCCGGCTCGCCGCGGCTCTCGCGGGCCCGCAACTCCAGGCCGGCCGCGAGCGTGCCGATCGCCGCGCGCAGGTCCTTGCGGATGAGGCTCGCCGGCAGCAGGTACTGCGCGTTGTAGTAGGCGACCACGCGCGGCGACTCGCCGCGGCGGACGTCGCGCTCGAGCCCCTCGGGTGCGACGATTACGGCGTAGGCCTTGTTCTCGAGCACCAGCGCCCGGGCGGCGGCCATGTCCGGCGCCTCGCACGCGACGCGCATGCTCGGCGTCGCGTCCACCATGCGGAAGAGCTGCCGCGAGAGCGCCGAATGATCGCCGTCCACGACGACCACCGGGAGATCGCGCGGCACGCCGGAAGCGAAAATCGCGCAGAGCAGGGCGAATCCCACCAGAGGCAGGACCAGCATCAGGACCGCGTAGTACCAATCGCCCGCGATGCGCGAGAGTTCGCGGCGCGCGACGCGCCAGACCCCGCCCCGCCGCGCGGTGTTCACGGCCGCCGCCCTTCCAGGATGACGCTCATGCCGGGGCGAAGGTCGGGCACCGGGCCGGCCGGCCTCGCCCGCACTTCGAACGTCTTCAGGTCGAAGCCTCCCTGCGCGCTGGTCGCCCGCCAGGTGGCGAAATCGCCGACCGGCGCGATGTAGGAGACCGTGAGGTCGAGCCGACGGTTGTCGAGCGCCGGCACGCGGACGACCAGACGGGTGCCCATCCGCAGCCCTGCGAGCTTGTCCTCGCGGAACTGGAAGGTCGCCCACATGTCGGCCGGGTCGAGCAGCGTGAGGATCGGGTAGCCGGCGGCGGCAATCTCCCCCGGTTCGACGTTGCGGCGGTACACCTCGCCGTCGAGCGGCGCGGTGAGCCGGGTCTCGCCGAGATAGGCATCCACTTCCGAGACAGCGCCGCGCGCGCGGCTCACGAGCGCAGCGGCCGCTTCCTTGTCCTCGACGCGCGCGCCGCTCTCCGCCATGTCGTAGACGGCTTTGGCCGCGGCCTCGGCGTCGCGGGACGTGGCCAGCTGCGCCTCCGCCTCGTCGCGCCGCTGGGCGGGCAGCACGCCGTCCCTGTTCAGCCGGTCCACCCGCCGGAAGGTCTTCTCGGCCAGTTCGGTGGCGTGCACGGCGCGCTCCCACACGCTCCTGGCCTGGCGGATCTCCTCCTCGCGCGCGCCGTTGTACGCCTTGTCGCGCTGCGCCGCGGCGGCCTCGCGCGCCGCCTCGGCCTGGTCGAGCTTCGCGCGGATTTCCGGGCTGTCGAGCGTCACGAGCTCGTCGGCCTTGCGGACCCTTTGCCCCTCGCGCACCAGCACCGCGGCGACGCGGCCGGGAATCTTCGACGAGACGTCGATGAGCGTGCCCTCCACCTGCCCCTGCACGATCTCGGGCGCGGGCTGCGACAGCTTCCACGCCCATAGCCACAGGCCGCCCACGACGGCGAAGACGACGAGGAGCGTGAAGGTCACGCGCAGGACTTTCACGACGGACGTGCGGGTCGAGTCAGCGTGGCTCATTTGATGACGGGCCTTCCTGTGGCGAGAATCTCTTCGAGCCGGTCGCTCTGTCCGCTCTGCTCGAGCAGCTCGGCCAGCGCGACGTCGTAGTCGTAGGCCGCGGCGAGGCGCTCGAGCTCGACGCGCGAGAGCGACAGCCGCGCGTCCACCACGTCGAGCGAGGTGGCGAAGCCTTCCTCGAAGGCGCGGGTGCGGACGCGCAGGTTCTCGCGTCCCAGGTCGATCGACGCCTCGAGCGCGTCGAACTGCTCGCGGGCCTTGGCGAGCTCGCGGTAGCGCTTCTCGACCATCGTCGCGACGTCGAGACGGGCGCGCCGCTCAACCTCCTCGACGCGCTGCTGCTGCAGCCGGGCGGCCGCCACTTTGTGCGAGCGCTCGAACCCGTCGAAGAGCGTCCAGCTGACGCCCACGCCGACAGCCCATTTCGGGTCGAGGATCGTGAGCCCTCCCTCGTGCAGCTCGCGCAGGCCGAACAGGTAGACGTCCGGCAGGTACCTGCCCCGCTCGGCCGCGAGCGCGTCGCCGGCAAGCGAGCGCTGCGCGGAGAGGACGTCGAAAGCAGGATGTTGCCGCTCGGCCGCCTGCTCGAAGCGCTCGAGCGGATCGAGCGTCACGCCGATCACGAGCGGCGAGGAGGGATCGCCGGCCGCCGGCTGCGACAGGATGTTGGCGAGGCCGGCGCGGGCGATCTCGACGTCCTGCCCGGCGCGCTTCAGCTCGCGGTCGGCGTCGGCCCGCGCGACGGCGGCGTGCAGCCGTTCGGCGCGCGAGATCATCCCCTCGTCCTCGAGGCGCGTCGCTTCGCGCAGGTGCTCATCGATTCCGCGCAGCACCTGGGCCCGGACCTCGCGGGCGCTCTCGGCCAGGCGCAGGCCGTAATAGCGCCGCGCCAGCTCGGTCACGAGCGCGTTGCCCGTCATCCGCTTCTCCGCCCTCGCATCGTCCACGCGCGCTTCGGCCGCGCGGTTGGCGGCCGCGACCTTGCCGCCGGTGAAAACGGGCCAGGTCGCCTGCACGTTCGCGCGCCAGAACCGCTCCTCCTGGAACGTCTCGACGAACGGCGGGACGGCTGCCGGCGGCACCTGCGGGTGGAGCGCGAGGATGACGTCGCGGATCGGCTCGAGGTCGAGCTGGACCGGCGAGTCGATGCGCGTGTAGCGCGCCGAGGCCTCGACCTTCGGCCAGTAGAGCGATCGCGCGGCCTTGCGCTCCTCCTCGAGTCGGGCCTGCTCCTTGTCGGCCGCCTGGAGCGACTCGTGCGTCGAGCGCACGCGCGCGAGGGCCTCGCCGAAGGCGATTGGCGGGACGCCGGGCGCCGCGGCCTGCGCGCCGGCCGGTAGCGCCGGGACGAGCAGCATCGGGATGATGGCGAGGACGACGCTCAGGCTGGTTTTCGTCTCGTTGGCAGCTTTGATCTTCGGCATGTGGCTCGCGCCGGTCCGACCGGCCTCACCACTGGTAAGTCAAGAAGCGTTCCGCTTCGGATCTTCAAAAACAGGCGGGAATCTGCAAGAGGCAGCCGCTGATTACGACCATTGGCGTCGTAAAACCACGTCGGTGCGTGAAATTACGACGCTCTCTTGAACTTGAACTTGTCGATGCCGAACCGCCGGATCTTCGAGTCGAGCGTTGTCGGCGGGATGCCAAGCCGTGCGGCCGCGCCGGCCGGTCCGGACACACGGCCGCGGGTGGCGGCCAGCGCTTCCTCGATGAGGCGCGCTTCTTCCTCGTCGAGGCGGTTGGCGGTTCTGACGGCGGGACGTTCGGCGGCCGCGCTCGGCGCCTCCACTGCCCGCCCGGTTCCTGGTTCGAGCGCGACCTTGGCCGGCGATGCGGCTGCGCAAGACGGCGAGAGCGCCTCGTCGACGCGCAGCGTGTCGCCGCCTGAGAGGATGGCCGCGCGTTCGATCACGTTCTCGAGCTCGCGGATGTTCCCCGGCCAGGTGTAGGACGCGAGCAGGTCGAGCGTCGCCTGGCTGACGCTCGTGAAGCGCCTCCTCAGCCGGGCCGCGTGGCGCGCGGCGAAGTGCTCGACGAGCACCGGGATGTCCTCCGGCCGCTCGCGCAGCGGAGGCACGTGGATCGGGAACACGTTGAGGCGGAAGAAGAGATCGGCGCGGAATCGCCCCGCGGCGATGGCGGCTTCGAGGTCGCGGTTGGTCGCCGCGATCACGCGGGCGTCGGTGCGGATGGTCTGGTTGCCGCCGACCCGCTCGAATTCCCCTTCCTGGAGGACGCGCAGCAGCGACACCTGCACGTCGGCCGGCACCTCGCCGACCTCGTCGAGGAAGAGCGTGCCGCCGCCGGCCAGCTCGAACCGGCCGGTGCGGCGCTGGATCGCGCCGGTGAACGCGCCCTTCTCGTGGCCGAAGAGTTCCGAGGCGACCAGCGTGTCGGGCAGCGAGGCGAGGTTCACCTTGACCATCGCGCGCGCGGCGCGCCCCGAGCGGCGGTGGATGGCGCGCGCGACGAGCTCCTTGCCCGTCCCGGTCTCGCCCGTGATGAGGACGGTCGACGAGGTTGGCGCCACCTTCTCGATCGCGTGGATGACCTTGCGCATCGCGGCCGACGAGCCGACGATCTCCTCGAACATCGACTGCTCGTCGATCTCCTGCCGCAGCAGCTGGTTCTCCTCCTGCAGGTGGTTCTTGAGGCGGGCGATCTCCTCGAAGGCGAGCGCGTTGGACACCGCACCGGCGATCGGGCGCGAGATCTCCTCGAGCAGCGCGACCTCCTCGGGCGTGAACGGCAGCCTCACGAGCCGCGCGAAGGTGATCGAGCCGACCAGGCGATCGCGGAAGACGAGCGGCGTGCGCACGTAGGCGCGGACGCCGTAGGAGAGCAGGCGGTCGTCCTCGGGAAAGCGCCGCGTCGTGCCGAGGTCCTGGCAAGTGTCGGCGCGGCCCGTGCGGCCGACCAGCTCGGTTCCGGAGCCTGGCAGCGCCATCGGCCGGCCGTAGCGCGCCTCGTACTCCTGGAGCGGCAGGTCGAGCGCGCGCGCCACGCGGCGGTCGAAACTCTCGCCTGCGCGGGGTTCGACGCCGCGGATGTGGATCGAGTGCGGCCGCAGCTTCTCGCCCTCGACGGTGGCGATGCCGACGGCGTCGACCGACACGATCGGCGCGAGCACGGCGTCGACCTCCTCGAGCACGGCCGCGAGATCGAGCGCCGCGTTCGCGGCCTCGGCGACCTCGAGCAGCAGCCGGTACTTCTCCTCGGCGGTGGCGATCACGGGGGCATTGTAAACCGGCCCGCGGCTCGCGATGTGCGACTGGCGGCCGGACCAGGCTTCGGGCCGCAGGCTGCAGGCTTCGGGCTGTGCCACGCGTGACAAGGCCCGTAGCCCGACGCCGGCAGCCTGAAGCCGAGGTAGACTGGGTGGGTACCTCTTCCGACAGGAGCCACCATGAACCCAGCCGTCGTCGATTCCATCCTGACCAGCCGAAGCCGCTACATCGAGGAGCTGACCCGGTTCATCGCCATGCCGAGCGTGAGCGCCCTGCCCGAGCACGCCGGCGACACCCGGAACTGCGCCGCGTGGCTGGCCGACCACATGCAGTCGATCGGCCTCCAGAACGTGCGCATCATCGACACGCCGGGCCACCCCGTCGTCTACGGCGACTGGCTGAACGCGCCGGGCGCGCCGACCGTGCTCTTCTACGGCCACTACGACGTGCAGCCGGTGGACCCGCTCGAGCAGTGGACCTCGCCGCCCTTCGAGGCGACCATCCGCGAGAACGAGCTGTTCGCCAGGGGCGCCACCGACGACAAGGGGCAGCTCTTCGTCCACCTCAAGGCGCTCGAGGCGCATCTCAAGCTCGGCGGCGGCCTGCCGATCAACGCGCGCGTCATCCTCGAGGGGGAGGAGGAAATCGGCAGCCCCAACCTCGATCACTTCATCCGCGAGCACAAGGACGAGCTCGCCTGCGACGTCGTCGTCATCTCCGACTCGCCGATGTTCGAGAAG
>JBBINS010000060.1:0-15520 GCA_037443765.1 Gammaproteobacteria bacterium | reverse complement strand
TCAGTGGATGTGCGCCAGGATCCCGTCGAGTTCCTCGTGGCTCGAATAGCTGATGATCAGCTGGCCGCGGCCGTGGGCGCCCTGGCGGAAGGTGACCTTGGCGCCGATCTTCTCGCCGAGCTCGGTCTCGAGGCGCCGGACGTCGGCGTCGGTCGTCTCGGCGCCGTCGGCGTCCGCGCGCGCCGGCGCGGTCAGGCGCCGGACCAACGCCTCGGTCTCGCGCACCGACAAGCCCTTCTTGGCCACCAGTGCGCCGACCTCGGCCTGCTGGCGCCGGTTGGTGAGCCCGAGCAGCGCGCGGCCGTGCCCCATCTCGAGCGCGCGCTCGGCGACCAGCGTCTTCACCTCGTCGGCGAGCTCGAGAAGCCGGAGCAGGTTCGACACCGCCGCCCGCGAGCGGCCGACCGCCTCCGCCGCCTCCTGGTGGGTCAGGTCGAACTCGCTGACCAGGCGCTCGAGCGCGCGCGCCTCCTCGAGCGGGTTCAGGTTCTCCCGCTGGATGTTCTCGATCAGCGCCATCGCGACCGCGGCCTCGTCCGGCACCTGGCGCACGATCGCCGGGATCTCGGCGAGCCCGGCGAGCTGCGCGGCACGCCAGCGGCGCTCGCCGGCGATGATCTCGTAGCGCTGCGACTCGGTCGGGCCCGGCGTGCCGACCGGGCGGACGACGATCGGCTGGACGATGCCCTGGGCCTTGATCGACTCGGCGAGCTCGGCGAGCGACTCCGGGCGCATGTCGATGCGCGGCTGGTACTTGCCGCGCTGCAGGAGGTCGAGCGGCAGGCGCACGAGCTCGTCGCCGGCCGGCCGGGCGGCACCGGCCGCCGCCGCCGCGGTCACCTGCCGCGCGGCCGTTTCGCCGAGCAGCGCCCCGAGTCCGCGCCCCAGTGCTGGCTTCTTGACGCTCATTCGTCGATCTCCGGTTCGTCGTCGAGGCCGCCGGCCGCCGCCGGCTCCTCCTCGCGGCGGATCATCTCGCCGGCGAGCGCAAGGTAGGCGAGCGCGCCGCGCGACTCCTTGTCGTGGTACAGCGCCGGCTTGCCGTGCGACGGCGCCTCGGCGAGCCGCACGTTGCGCGGGATGATCGTGCGGAACACCTTGTCGTCGAAGTGCTCGATCAGCTGCGCGCTGACCTCGTTGGCGAGGTTGTTGCGCGGGTCGTGCATCGTCCGCAGGATCCCCTCGAGCCGGAGCTCCGGGTTGATGTTGGCGCGGATCTGCTCGACGGTCGACAGCAGCGCCGACAGGCCCTCGAGGGCGTAGTACTCGCACTGCATCGGGATCAGCACCGTGTCCGCGGCGACGAGCGCGTTCACCGTCAGCATGTTGAGCGCGGGCGGGCAGTCGATGAGAACGAGGTCGTAGCGGCTCTTGATCGGCGCGAGCGCGCGCTTGAGCCTGAGCTCGCGGCCGGCGAGCGTCGCGAGCAGCCGGACCTCGGCCGCGGTCAGGTCCTGGTTCGACGGAATGAGGTCGAAGCCGCCCGGCTCGACGCGCACGATCGCGGCCTCCGCCGGGCAGTCGCCGAGCAGCACGTCGCAGGCCGATCGCTCCACCGCTCCCTTGTCCACGCCGCAGCCCATCGTCGCGTTGCCCTGCGGGTCGAGATCGACGAGCAGCAGCCGTCGCTTGGTCGCGGCGAGCGACGCGGCGAGGTTGACCGCAGTGGTGGTTTTGCCGACGCCACCTTTCTGGTTGGCGACGGCGATGATCCGGTTCATAGGCCGGCCAGAATAGCATCCGGCCCCGGGCGCGCGGCGCTAGGCGGGCCCGTAGCGTCGCGGCGCGCCCGGCTGCTCGGCGACGGTGAGCCGCCCGCGGGCGGCGAGGTAGTGCAGGTGGGCCAGGGTCTCGCCGACCGCCAGCATCCGGTTGAGCGGGTCGAGCGGCGCCCGAAAGAGGCGCGTGGCGACCTCGGCCGCCGTCGCGGGCGCGCGGACCAGCCGGACAACTTCGTCCAGGGTCTGCTCGTGGTGCGCCGCGAGCTCGGCGAGCCGCTGCCTCAGGCCACGGAACACGTCGCCGTGGGACGGCAGCACGAGCGGCTCGGGCTCGAGCGCGGAAAGCCCGGCGAAGGAGTCGAGGAACGAGGCCAGCGGATCGGGGTCGTCGCGCTCCGGATAGATGCCGATGTTGCTCGTGATGCGCGGCAGCACCTGGTCGCCCGCGATCAGCAGGCCCTCGTCGGGCGCGTGGAACAGCAGCTGCCCGTCCGTGTGGCCGCGGGCGAGCCGGGCCACCCAGCGCACGCCGCCGACGTCGAGCCCGTCGCCGTCCGCGAGCCAGCGGACCTCGGCCGGGACACCGGACATGACCCGCCGGTAGCCCTCGACCGCAGCCACCGGGCGCATTTCCTCGGTCACGGCCAGCCCCTCGCGCTCGAAGGCGGCGATGCGCGCGAGCACGGCGTCGTGGCTCGCGCCGGTGCCGAGCAGCGCGCGCAGCAGCCGGTCCTCCGGCTCGCTCATGTAGACGGCGACGCCGTGGCGGGCGGCGAGCCAGCCGGCGAGGCCGGCGTGGTCGGGGTGGTGGTGCGTGCAGATGATGCGGGTGATGGGCCGCTCGCCGAGCAGGGCCGCGAGCGGACCGTCCCACGCGGCGCGCGCGGCCGGGACGTTCATGCCGGTGTCGACCAGCGTGTAGCCGGCACCGTCCTCGAGCAGCCACACGTTGATGTGCCGGAGGGCCCCGGGCACGGGCAGCCGGATCCAGGTCACCCCCGAGCCGAGCGGCACCGCGGCGCCGATCGCCGGCGGCGCAGCGACCGGGTAGACGAGCGGGACGGCGCCCATCAGGCGTCCGGCCGCAGGATCACGAGGTGGCGCGCATCGTCGAGCCCGGGCACCTTCAGGCGCTCCACGCCCGCGACCTGCCAGCCGCGCGGCAGCGCACCGAGCTCCGCGGCCGGATCCTTGCCCTTCATCGCCAGCATCCTGCCGGAGCGGGCGCACAGGTGGCCGGCCACGCGCACGAACTCCGCCACCGGGCCGAGGGCGCGCGACACGACAGTCTGCGCGCGCTGGGCGGGCGTGAAGTTCTCGGCCCGCGAACAGGTCGCCGTCACCTGCGCGAGGCCGAGCGTGCGCGCCGCGTGCTCGAGGAAGCCCGCCTTCTTCGCGGTCGAGTCGAGCAGCGTGAACCGGAGCTTCGGGTTCGCGATCGCGAGCGGCAGCCCCGGGAAGCCGGCGCCGCTGCCGACGTCGATGACGAACGGTCCTTCGAGCCACGGCTGCACGGTGAGGCTGTCGAGCAGGTGCTTCCTCACCATCGCGACCGGCTCGGTGATCGCGGTCAGGTTGAACTTCTCGTTCCACTCGCGCACGAGCTCGCAGAGCGCGAGCAGCTGCTCGACCTGCGGCGCATCCAGGCCGAGGCCGAGCTCGCCGAGCCCGGCCACGAGCACGTCGCGGGGATTCTCACTCATTGGGGCGAGTCTACGCTGCCGACCGGCGGCGATCGCGGCCGCGCGCCGGCATGCCGCCGGCGCGCGGACGAACGGTCAGTTCTTGACGAGCGCGGCGACGAACTCGTGGACCGGCATCGCGTCGAGCTTCGCCTTGTCGGCAAACAGCGCCTGGATCGAGGCCGCCTGCTTCGCGCCGTAGTGCGCCGCGACCGACTCCTCGAACTTCCGGACGAGCAGCGGGTAGCCATCGGCGCGGCGCTTGCGATGGCCAATCGGCACGTCGACTTGGACGCGCTTCGTGGCGCCGCCGCCCTTCCAGAACACCTGCACGGCGTTGCCGATGTGGCGCTTGTCGGCCTCGTAGTACTCCTTCGTGAAGACCGGGTTCTCGCGGACCTCCATCTTCGCGCGGAGCGCGTCGACGCGCGGGTCGCCCGCGACCGAGTCCTCGTAGTCGGCGGCCGTCAGGCGCCCGAAGATCAGCGGGATCGCGACCATGTACTGGATGCAGTGGTCGCGGTCGGCGGGGTTGCCGAGCGGCCCGGTCTTGTCGATGATCCGGACGCCCGGCTCCTGCGTCTCGATGACGACCTTCTCGATGTCGTCGAGCCGGCCCTTCACTTCGGCATGCAGCGCCATCGCCGCCTCGACGGCGGTCTGCGCGTGGAACTCCGCCGGGAAGCTGATCTTGAAGAGCACGTTCTCCATCACGTAGCTGCCGAACGGCTGCGTGTAGGCAAGGGGTTTCTTGAAGACGACGTCGTAGAAGCCCCACTTCGGCGCGCTCAGCGCCGACGGGTAGCCCATCTCGCCGGTGAGCGCGATGAACGCGTGCCGGACGCCGCGGCTCGTCGCGTCGCCGGCGGCCCAGCTCTTGCGGGAGCCCGTGTTCGGCGCGTGGCGGTAGGTCCTGAGCGCCCCGCCGTCGAGGAACGCGTTCGACACCGCGTTGATGACCTGGTCGCGGCTGCCGCCGAGCATCGCGGTCGTGACGGCGGTGGTCGCGACGCGCACGTTGAGCACGTGGTCGAGGCCGACCTTGTTGAAGGCGTTCTCGAGCGCGGTGACGCCCTGGATCTCGTGCGCCTTGATCATCCCGGTCAGCACGTCGCGCACCGGCAGCGCCGCACGGCCCTGGGCCACGTTCTGCCGCGACAGGTAGTCGGCGACCGCGAGGATGCCGCCGAGGTTGTCGGACGGATGGCCCCACTCGGCCGCGAGCCAGGTGTCGTTGAAGTCGAGCCAGCGGATCATGCAGCCGATGTTGAACGCCGCCTGCACCGGGTCGAGCTCGTAGCTCGTGCCGGGCACGCGGGCGCCGCCGACCATCGTCGCGCCCGGCACGACCGGGCCCATCAGCTTGGTGCAGGCCGGGTACTTGAGCGCCTGGAAGCCGCAGGCCAGCGTGTCCATCAGGCAGTAGCGGGCGGTGTCGTAGGCGACCTCGCTCGCGATGCGGTAGTTCCTCGCGTACTCGGCGATGTCGACGAGCACCTTGTCGGGGTCGGGACGCTGGGCGGACTTGTAGTCGTGGCTGGACATGGCGGGCGGCCGGGTGAGGGGAGGGGGCCGCGATGTTGCCGCACGCGGGCCCGCCTCGCCAGTGGCGATTAGCCGCAGGCGGCCCCGCCGGCGGCGGTGGCGCCTCCGGGGGGCCAGCGATGCCCGCGCTCAGCCCTTGCCGGAGGCCTTCGCGATCCACGCGTCGACGAGTCTCTCGAGCAGCGTCAGCGGCACGGCTCCGTCCTCGAGCACGACGGCGTGGAAGTCCTTGAGGCTGAACTTGTCGCCGAGCGCCGCCTTGGCGCGCTCCCGGAGCTCGAGGATCTTGAGCTGGCCGACCTTGTAGGCGCAGGCCTGGCCGGGGAGCGCCATGTAGCGCTCGACCTCGGTCGTGACCTCGCTCTCGGGCATGCCGGTCTTCTCCATCTCGTAGGCGATCGCCTGCTCGCGGGTCCAGCCCTTCGCGTGCAGGCCGGTGTCGGCGACGAGGCGCACCGCACGCAGCATCTCGTCGCGCAGCCGGCCGAGGTCGCCCCACGGGTCGTCCTTGTACATGCCGATCTCGGCGGCGAGCCGCTCGGCGTACAGCGCCCAGCCCTCGGCGTAGGAGGAGTACAGCGTCTGCTGGCGGATCAGCGGCACGTCCTTGATCTGCTGCGCGATCGAGATCTGGAAGTGGTGGCCGGGAATGCCCTCGTGGTAGGTCACGCTCTTCATCGTCCAGTTCGGCAGCTCGTTCATGTCGCGCAGGTTCGCGAAGTACGTGCCGGGCCGCGAGCCGTCCATCGCCGCCGGCTGGTAATAGGCGCCGGCCGAGCCCTTCTCGGCCGACAGCGGCACGCGCTCGACCGTCAGGCGGGTCTTCGGCACCGTGCGAAAGTACTCCGGCATCCGCGCGTTGACCTCGTCGAGGATCTGCTGGTATCGCGCGAGCGCCTGCTTGCGGCCCTCGTCGGTGTTCGGGAACAGGAAGCGCGGGTCCTTGGTCAGCAGCTGCATGCGCTCGGCAATGCTGCCCTGGGCCATGCCCTGCGACTTCAGCAGTGCGTCCATCTCGGCGCTGATGCGCGCGACCTCGCCGAGGCCGAGCGCGTGGATCTTCTCGGCCGAGTAGTCGGTGGTCGTGAACTGCCGGAGCATGGCCTGGTAGTACGCGGCGCCGTCCGGCAGCCGGTCGACGCCCGCGGTCTGCTTCGCGGCCAGGGGCCGGAGCGCCTCGAGCGCGGCGTTCATCCGCACGTAGGCCGGGTAGACGCGGGTCCTGAGCGCCGCGACGGCGGCGTCACGCAGCTGCTGGCGGAGCGCGTCGTCGACGCCCTTGGCCTTCTGCATGCGCTCGACGAAGGTCGTCACGAGCGCGTTGTCCTCGGGCTTGGGGTTGATCGTGTCGTTGATCACGGCCTCCGACTTCTCCAGCAGCGAGATCGGCAGCACGACACCGGCCTTGGCCTGGCGCTGCATCTCCGCGGTCAGGCCGTCGAGCTTCTCGCCCATCGCCTCGAGGCGGAGGACGTAGTTGCGCGCGGTCTTCTCGTTGCCGACGACGTGGGACGAGAGCATGAAGCTCGGCAGCTGTACCTGCGTGCCGAACATCGGGCTGATCGGATAGAGGCCGTCGGACGACAGCCAGTCGAAGCGCTTGAAGGACAGCCCGGTCTCATACTGGTCGACGAGGATGTCGAAGGTGATCTGCTCCTGGCGGTCGAGCTTCGCGCGGTCGAACTCGCGCAGCTCCTTCAGGAACTGCTCCGCCATCGCGTAGTCCTCGTCGCGCTTCGCGACGCCGACCGCGGACAGCTTGCCCGAATGGCGGTCGAACACCGTGCCGTCGGCGATGCCGACCTGGGTGAAGAGCTCCGGGTTCTCGATCAGCAGCACGATCGTCTGGCGGTTGGCGAGCTCGTTGATCGTGAAGGGCTTGCCCCAGAAGATCTTGTAGCCCGCGATGCCGAGCACGACGACGAGCGCGAGCGCGGTCCAGCCGGCGATGCGCCAGAATTTTTTCATCGGAACTCCCCCTGTGACGAATGGGCCGCCCGGCGGGTCCTGTCGCGCCCGGGCGGCCTGGTTGGAACGATTATCGCTTCGCGGGCGAGGTCCGACCAAGCGCGATCGGCGGTTCGTCGCACGCGGCCATCGGCCGGTCGCAAGTTCCGACCGCCGCGACGCGCCCGGCGGCCCCACAGAGGATCCCCTACGCACCGGGCACGATTGGCGGGGATCCCCTACCGCCGCCGTCGCGCCGCTCAAGATCCGCCGGCGCGGCACGCTAACCGCTACAGGTACCTCCAGATCCTCAGAACGCCCCCATGCCCCCGCAAGCGCCCCGCCGCCGCCTCCACCGCCAGACGATCGCGGTGCTGATCGCGACGTTCTGCGCGCTCGGCGCGGGCCAGTACGCCGCCGCCCGCTGGTGGTACGGAGCGACGGTCGCGGACGCGGAGCGCCGCGACGGTCTCGACCGCGCACGGCTCGCCGAGCGGACGATCATCGCGCTGTGCGAGACGCTGCGCCGCATGGCGGCGGACGACGGCCGCTGGGACGAGACCTACCGTTTCGTGCGCGGTCGCAACCCCAACTATTTCTCGGCCAACTGGGAGCCGGAGACCTTCGCCAGCCTCGGCATCGACGTCGCCGCGATCGTCGACGCCGCCGGCCGGCCGGTGGCGTTGCGCGGCGCGGACACCGTCACGCGGCGCTACCTCGAGCCCGGCCCGGCGTTTGCCAGCCTGTTCGGCCCGGATTCGCCCTTGCTGCGCCACCTCGGCCAGGCGCGGTCCGATCGCGGCATCGTGCGCGTCGGCCGCGATCTCTATGCCTACGGCGCCGCGCCAGTGCTCCACACCAACGGCGCCGGCCCGTCGGCCGGCACGATCGTGCTGTTCCATGCGCTCGGTCCCATCTTCGAGGGCACGCTCGACGACGCGCTCGACGCGCACGTCCAGCTGAGGCCGGTGCCGCGCGCGCCGGCCGGCGCCGACGCGCCGCCGCCCGGTGCCGAGCGACCGGTGTTCGACGACACCGACGATGCCGTGCTCGGCGTCCGATTCACCGTCGCCGACACGCTCGACGGCGACGCGCTGGTCGTCGACGTCGCGAGCGCGCGCCCCGCCCACGCCGCGGCGAGCAGCGCGGCGCGGGCGGTGCTGTGGTCCACGATCGCGGTCGGCGTGCTGCTCGCGGCGCTCGCGGTCGTGTTCATCGAGCGGCGCCTGCTGCGCCCGCTGCGCCTGATGTCGGCGCGGCTCGTCGAGATCGGCCGCGCCGGCGATCCCGCGGCGCGCCTGAAGCCGCACCACCACGCCGACGAGATCGGCACCGTCGCGTCCGCGGCCAACGAGATGCTCGCCGAGCTCGAGGACGCCAAGCGCGGTGCCGACGCCGCGCGGGATGCCGCGCTCGCGGCCAGCCGCATCAAGTCGGAGTTCCTCGCGCGGATGAGCCACGAGATCCGCACGCCGATGAACGGCGTGCTCGGCATGACCGAGCTCCTCGAGCGCACCGAGCTCTCCGCGCGGCAGCGCAAGTACTGCGACACGATCCACCGCTCCGCCGCGTCGTTGCTCGACATCATCAACGACATTCTCGATTTCTCGAAGATCGAGGCGCGACGCCTCGAGCTGCAGGCGAGCGACGTCGACGTCGCGGGCCTCGTCGAGGACACCGCCGAGCTGCTCTCCAGCCGGACCCACGGCCGCGACCTCGAGCTGATCGTCGCCGTGCGGCCGGCGGTGCCCGCGATCGTGCACCTCGATCCGCTGCGCCTTCGCCAGATCCTGACGAACCTGATCGGCAACTCGCTCAAGTTCACCGAGCACGGCGAGGTCGTCGTCACCGTCGACGCCGGCCCGGTGGCGGGCGGGCGCGCGACGCTCGAGTTCTGTGTCGCGGACACCGGCATCGGCATCGCGCCGGGCGCGCTCGGGCGCCTGTTCGAGCCGTTCGCCCAGGCCGACGCATCCACGACGCGCCGCTACGGCGGCACCGGGCTCGGCCTCGCGATCGCGCGCCAGCTCGTCGAGCTGATGGGCGGCGCGATGGGCGTCGCGAGCGAGCCCGGCGGCGGCTCGGTGTTCCGCTTCAGCCTGCCCGCCGAGGTGCCGACGCTGGTCGGCAACGAGCGGCAGCGCCCGCCGCTGCTGCAGGGCATCCGGGTGCTGGTCGGCGACGACAGCGCGACCGGCCGTGCCGTGCTCGCCGAGGCGCTCGCGGCCGCGGGCGCCGTGGTCACGACCGCCGTCGACGCCGTCGAGGTGAACGCGGCGCTCGCGGCCGGCGAGACGCGTCCCGACGTCCTGCTGCTCGACCACCGGCTGGTCGGCGGCGTCTCGCGCCGCGACGTGCTCGGCGTGCCGCTGATCACGATGGCGCCGACCGGCGACGCCGGCGCAGGCCCCGAGCCCGGCTCCGACGGCGGCGTCGCCGGCTACCTGACGAAACCCGTGCGCCGCAGCCTCCTGGTCGCGACCCTCGCGCGCGTCACCGGCCGCGGTGCCGAGCTCGACACGGCGAGCTTCCTCGCGAGCGTCGGGCTGTCAGCCGCCGGCGAGCGCCTCGGGCTGCGGGTGCTGGTCGTCGAGGACAACCCGGTGAACCAGGCGGTCGCCTCGGGAATGCTCGAGGCGCTCGGCTGCCACGTCGAGCTCGCCGGCCACGGCATCGAGGCGCTCGAGTGCATCGCGCGCGGCGGCATCGACGTCGTGCTGATGGACAGCCAGATGCCGTTCATGGACGGCATCACCGCGACGCAACGGCTGCGCGAGCGCGAGGCCGCGGCGCACGCGGCGCGGCTGCCGGTCATCGGCGTCAGCGCCCACGCGATGCAGGGCGCGCGCGAGGAGTGCCTGCTCGCGGGCATGAACGATTTCATCGCCAAGCCCTACACGATGGCGGAACTGGCGCGGGCGCTCAGGCGCCACGCGCGCCGGCGGCCGGCCGAGGAGTCCGGCGCCGCGACGCCTCAGCCGCGCTCGGCGAGCGGCACGAACGGCCGCGGCTCGGGCCCGACGTAGTTCGCGCTCGGGCGGATGATCTTGCCGTCCTCGCGCTGCTCGATGATGTGCGCGCACCAGCCGGTGGTGCGCGAGATCACGAAGAGCGGCGTGAACATCGCGGTCGGCACCGCCATCATGTGGTAGCTGACGGCGCTGAACCAGTCGAGGTTCGGGAACATGTTCTTGACCTCGCGCATCACGCCCTCGAGGCGCGCCGCGACGTCGTACATCTTGGTGTCCCCGGCTCGGTCGGCGAGGCTCTTGGCGACCCGCTTGATGATCTCGTTCCTCGGATCGGCGATCGTGTACACCGGGTGGCCGAAGCCGATGATCACTTCCTTCTTCTCGACCCGACGGCGCACGTCGGCCTCCGCCTCGTCGGGCGTCGCGTAGCGCGACTGGATCTCGAACGCGACCTCGTTCGCGCCGCCGTGCTTCGGGCCCCGGAGCGCGCCGATCGCCGCGGTCACCGCCGAGTAGACGTCCGCGCCGGTGCCGGCGACGACGCGCGCCGCGAAGGTGCTGGCGTTGAACTCGTGCTCGGCGTACAGGTTCAGCGAGGTGTGCATCGCGCGCACCCACTCGGCCGGCGGCGGCGCGCCGTGCAGGAGGTGCAGGAAGTGCCCGCCGATCGAGTCGTCGCCGGTCGCGACCTCGACGCGCCGCCCGGCGTGGCTGTAGTGGTACCAGTAGCAGAGCGCGGAGCCCAAGCTCGCGATCAGCCGGTCGGCCATGTCGCGCGCCCCCGCCGCGCCGTGGTCGTCCTTCTCCGGCAGCGCGCAGCCTAGCGCCGAGACGGCGGTTCGCATCACGTCCATCGGATGGGTCGACGCCGGCAGCGACTCGAGCACGTCGCGCACGATGCGCGGGATGCCCCTGAGCGCCACGAGCTTCTGCTTGTAGGCCTTGAGCTCCGCCGCGTTCGGCAGCGCACCGTGGATCAGGAGGTGCGCGATCTCCTCGAACTCGGAATTCTCCGCGGTCTCGAGGATGTCGTAGCCGCGGTAGTGCAGGTCGTTGCCCGATCGGCCGACGGTGCAGAGCGCGGTGTTGCCGGCCGCGACGCCCGAGAGCGCCACCGACTTCTTGGGCTTGGGAAGGATCGGGCTCGGCATGTTGACGGTGTCGGACACGGCGTTACCTCTGCTCTCTGACCCGCCGGCAGGTGGCGGTTACTTCGCGAACAGCTCGTCGAGCTTCTTCTCGTAGTCGTGATAGCCGAGCACCTCGTAGAGCTCGGCGCGCGTCTGCATCCGGTCGAGGATGCCCTTCTGCGTGCCGGCGGTGCGCAGCTCCTGGTAGACGCCGAGCGCGGCCTTCGACATCGCACGGAACGCCGACAGCGGATAGAGCACGAGGCCGACGCCCGTGCCCGTGAGCTCCTCGACCGTGAACAGCGGCGTCTTGCCGAACTCGGTGATGTTGGCGAGCACGGGCACGGCGACCGCCTTGGTGAACTCGCGGTATTCCTCGAGCGTCGCGAGCGCCTCGGCGAAGATCATGTCGGCGCCCGCCTCGACGTAGGCGAGCGCGCGGTCGACCGCCGCCCGCTGGCCGTCGACCGCGTGCGCGTCGGTGCGCGCCATGACCACGAACTCGTCGTCGGTGCGGCCGTCGACCGCGGCCTTGATGCGGTCGACCATCTCCCCGGTGGAGACCAGCGCCTTGCCCGGCCGGTGTCCGCAGCGCTTGGCGGCCACCTGGTCCTCGAGATGCATGCCGGCCGCGCCCGACTTGATCAGGTCAGCACAGGTGCGCGCGATGTTGAAGGCCGCACCCCAGCCGGTGTCGGCGTCGACGAGGAGCGGCACCTCGGTCGCGCCGGTGATCCGCCGCACGTCCTCGCAGACGTCGTTGAGCGAGGTGATGCCGAGGTCCGGCAGCCCGAACGAGGCGTTCGCGACCCCGGCGCCGGACAGGTAGATCGCCCGGAAGCCCGCCTGCTCGGCGAGCAGCGCGCTGTAGGCGTTGACGGCGCCGGCCACCTGCAGCGGGCGCTCCTGTTCGAGGGCGGCCCAGAAGCGCGCGCCGGCCGAGGTCGGGGTTCGGGTCATGCGTCGGCCCTCGATTTGATGCAGTGCATGATAGCTCAGCCGATGCGGACCAGTGTCCGGCCCTGCACGCCACCCGCGATGTAGGCGGGAAACGCGGCCGGCAGCTCGTCGAAGCCGATCGTGCGCGCGCAGATGCGTTCGAGATGGCGCGGCCGCAGGTCCGTCGCGATGCGGTCCCACACCTTGAGCCGGAGCTCGCGGGGATTCGCCACCGAGTTGATGCCGAGCAGGCTCACGCCCCGCAGAATAAAGGGCATCACCGTCGTGTGTAGCTCCGGGCTTGCCGCAAGCCCGATGCTGGCGATGTTGCCGAAGAAGTCCACCGTCCGCGTCAGCCACGTCAGCACCTCGCCGCCGAGGTTGTCGATGGCGCCCGCCCAGAGCGCGGCCTCGAGCGGCCGCTTGCCGAGGTTGACCTCGCCGCGGCGCAGGATCCGCGCCGCACCGATCGCCGTCAGGTAGCCGTCGGCGCCCGCCTTGCCCGAGAACGCGACGACCTCGTAGCCGCGTCCGGCGAGCATGTCGATCGCGAGCGAGCCGACGCCGCCCGAGGCGCCGGTGACGACCACGGGGCCCTGCTTCGGCGCCTGGCCGTTCTGCTCCAGGCGGTGGATCGCGAGCGCGGCCGTGTAGCCCGCGGTGCCGATGCGCATCGCGTCGTCGAGGCCGATGCCGGCCGGCAGCGGCACGACCCATTCGGCTTTGACGCGCGCGTACTCGGCGTAGCCGCCGTCGTGGGTCTCCGAGAGGCCGCAGCCCGTCACGAGCACGGGGTCGCCGCGCTTGAAGCGCGCGTCGGCGGAGCTGACCACCTCGCCCGCGAGGTCGATGCCGCCGACGAGCGGGTAGCGGCGCAGGATGCGGCCGGCGCCGGTCGCCGCGAGCGCATCCTTGTAGTTGATCGTCGAGTAGCGCACCCGCACGACGACGTCGCCGGCCGCGAGGTCCTCGAGCCCGATCGACTCGAAGCGCGCGGCGATCTGGCCGTCGCGCTCGTGGATGCGCAGTGCCTTGAATGGTTCCATGATCGCGTCCCCGTGGCGCCAGGGGCTCAGCGGCGGCGGTCGAGCCAGCTGAGCAGGCCCTGGACGTTGAGGGCGATGTCCTCGTCGAGCAGCGCGTGGCGCCTCGCCGCATCGCCCGGAAAGCCGTGCGCATCGAGCGCGGCCGAGTGCCGGTCGAAGATCGCCTCGCGCAGCCGCGCCTCGCGGTCCGGGGCGGCGCCATGGCGGCGCGCCAGCGTGACGTAGGCGTCGACGGCCAGGTGCAGCTCGGGCCCGAGGCGCGCGATACCGACCACGCGGCTGTAGTGGGTCAGGAACAGCGCGCGCGGCGCGAGCGCGAGGACGCGGTCGATCGAGCCGTGCAGCTGCTCCGGGTCGAACTGCGTCGGCGTCGTCGCCGGCAGGATGAACTCGCGGCCGTCGACGTCGAACTCGCGATAGGAGACGCCGAACGTGTCGCCGGCGAACACCGCGCCCGCCTCGGCGTCGACGATCGCCTGGTGGTGCAGCGCGTGCCCCGGCGTGTGCAGGAACTCGAACGGCCGGCCGGCGAGCTCGTGGCGCGCGCCGTCCCCGGTGACGACCAGCCGCTCGGCCGGCACCGGGCGGATCTCGCCGTAGAGGCGGTCGTAGATCGCGTCGCCGTAGACCTTGCGCGTGGCGTCGATCAGCCGGGCGGGATCGGCGAGGTGCTGGGCGCCGCGCGGGTGCACCGCGACGCGCGCGTTCGGCAGCTGCTCGGCGAGCGCGCCGGCGCCGCCGGCGTGGTCGAGATGAATGTGGGTCAGGAACACCCAGTCGACCACGTCGCGCGCGATGCCCTTGGCCTCGAGCGCCGCGAGCAGGTGCGGCACCGCGAGCGAGGTGCCCGCGTCGACGAAGGCCGCGCGGCCGCGGTGGACGATCAGGTGACTCGCGTCGAGCCGCGAGCGCACGTAGTGCGTGTCGACGGCCGAGATGCCGTCCGCGTAGTCGGTCACGTCCGAGACGACGAGGCCGGCTTGCGCCGGCCTCGGATCGCGCTCGGCGCCGGCGGTCACTTCGCGCCGGGGCTGTGCGGTGGCAACGGTACCCACAGCGACGGCGACTGCTGCGAGAAGTACTCTGCGAGCGCGCGGATGTCCTCGTCCTTGAGCTGCGCCGCCATGCCGTTCATGACCGCGTTCTGGCGCGCGCCCTGGCGGTAGGCCTTGAGCGCCTGCTCGATGTAGTCCGGCTGCTGGCCGGCGAGCGTCGGGTAGTCCGCCGTCACGCCGACGCCGTCCCGGCCGTGGCACGCGACGCAGGTCATTCCGGCCGCCGGCGGCATTCCGTTCGCGCCGCCACCGGACTTGACCGGGTTGGCGGTCGAGAAGTACGCGGCCAGGTCACGCGAGTCCTGCTCGGACAGGCTCGCGGCCTGGCCCTTCATCGTCGGGTGCGGCCGGGCGCCGGCGCGGTACTCGCCGAGCGCGGCGGCGAGATAGGCGGCGTGCTGGCCGCCGATCTTCGGCACGTGGTAGTTCGGGTAGGCGTTGCGGTAGTCCGGGACACCGTGGCAGCCGAAACAGGTGTAGCCGAGCTTGGCACCACGGGCCGCGTCGCCGGCCGGGGCGTCCTCGGCCCTCGCCGCGCCCGCGAAGCCGCCGAGGCCGGCCAGCGCAGCGAGCGCCACAAACACCGCAAACGTCCGTCGAATCAATCCCATATCACTCCGCCCGCCGCGTCCGGCTTGTCTGAACCCGTGTCGAAAGCCGCGAAATGGTACGGAGACGCCTCGGAAAATTCCACTTGCAGAGAAACCCCTCGCCGGGGGAGCGGTCGTTAGTATCGAGCCGGGGCCGTCCGGCCGCCGTCCGAGGAGCCGTCCATGACCCGTCGAACCGCCGCGGCCACCGCGTTCCTGCTCGCCGTCGTCGCGGCGGGCACCACGGCGGTCGCCGCCGAGGCGCCGCCGCGACTCGTCACGGTCGTCGGCCGCGGCGAAGTCCGCGCACCACCGGACCGGGCCACCGTCACGCTCGGCATCGTCGCGCGGGCCCCGGCCGTCGATCCGGCGCGGGCCGAGGCCGATCGCGTGGTCGCGGCGCTGCTCGGCGTCGCACGCCGGCTCAAGGTCGCCGATGCCGACCTGCACACGACACGGCTCAGCGTCAGCCCGGAGTACGACTTCGGCGACGGCAAGCGGCCCCGGCGGCTGATCGGCTACACCGTACAGCGCCAGCTCGTCGTCGAGCTCCAGGACATCGACCGGCTCGGGGACCTGATCGAGCAGGGCCTCGGCGCCGGCGCCAACCTCGCGGGCGACGCGCAGCTCGATTCGAGCCGGCGTGCCGAGCTCGAGCGCGAGGCGCTCGCGCACGCGGTCGTCGACGCCCGCGCCAACGCCGCCGTGATCGCGCAGGCGCTCGACGCCCGCGTCGGCGCCGTGCACGCGGTCGCTCAGGATGGCACCGAGGGCCCGCCGTCCCCGGCGCCGGGGCCGCGCCTGGCGATGGCGATGGCGGCGGCGCCGGAGACGTACCAGCCGGGCGAGCTGCGCTTCGCCGCCTCGGTGACGGCGAGCTTCGAGCTCGTGCC
>JBBINS010000059.1:0-15706 GCA_037443765.1 Gammaproteobacteria bacterium | reverse complement strand
GGCTCGGCGACGCCGATCGCGTACGAGACCTGCACCTCGCAGCGCTCGGCGAGGCCGGCGGCGACGATGTTCTTGGCGACGTAGCGCGCCGCGTAGGCCGCCGAGCGGTCGACCTTCGAGGGGTCCTTGCCGGAGAACGCGCCGCCGCCGTGGCGCGCGAAGCCGCCGTAGGTGTCGACGATGATCTTGCGGCCGGTCAGGCCGCAGTCGCCGACCGGGCCGCCGATGACGAACTTGCCGGTCGGATTGATGTGGAACTTGGTGCGCTTGTCGATCCAGCGCTTCGGCAGCACCGGCAGGATGATCTCCTCCATGACCGCCTCGCGCAGCTTGCGCTGGCTGACCTCGGGGCCGTGCTGCGTCGACAGCACGACCGCCTCGATCCCGACCGGACGGTCGTGCTCGTAGCGGAACGTGATCTGGCTCTTCGCGTCGGGCCGCAGCCACGGCAGCTTGCGGCCGCGGCGCACCTCGGCCTGGCGCTTGACCAGCCGGTGGGCGTAGGTGATCGGGGCCGGCATCAGCACGTCGGTCTCGTTGCTCGCATAGCCAAACATCAGGCCCTGGTCGCCGGCGCCCTGCTTGCGCGGGTCCTTGCGGTCGACGCCCTGCGCGATGTCGGGCGACTGCTTGCCGATGATGTTTATGACCGCGCAGCTCGCGCCGTCGAAACCCATGTCGGAGTCGTCGTAGCCGATGCGCAGTACCGTGCGGCGCACGAGTGCCTCGAGGTCGACCCACGCGGTCGTGGTGATCTCGCCCGCGACGACGACGCAGCCCGTCTTGACGAGCGTTTCGCAAGCAACCCGGGCGCGCTTGTCCTCGGCGATGATCGCATCGAGGACCGCGTCGGAGATCTGGTCGGCGACCTTGTCCGGGTGGCCCTCGGAGACGGACTCGGACGTAAAGAGGTAACTGCTGGTGCTGGACGCCATCGGGGTATCGAGCGCCCTGCGGCGCCTCCTGCCGTGTAACCGCCGAAGTATACCAAGCCGGCGACGGCCGTTGCCCCTGTCTTGTTGGTGTTGGACAATAGGCGGCTTCTCACACAATTGTCATGGAAGAGCCGATGCAAAACCGCCGGCAGCTCGCCAACGCGTTACGCGCCCTCAGCATGGATGCCGTGCAGCTGGCGAACTCAGGCCACCCCGGCATGCCGATGGGCATGGCGGACATCGCCGAGGTCCTTTGGCGCGATTTCCTGAAGCACAACCCCGGCAACCCCACCTGGGCCGACCGGGACCGCTTCGTGCTGTCGAACGGCCACGGTTCGATGCTGCTCTACTCGCTCCTGCACCTGACCGGCTACCCGCTGCCCCTCGAGCAGCTGAAGCGCTTCCGCCAGCTCGGCTCGCACACGCCGGGCCACCCGGAGCGCGAGCCGAAGCTCGGCATCGAGACCACGACCGGCCCGCTCGGCCAGGGGCTCGCCAACGCCGTCGGCATGGCGCTGGCCGAGCGCGTGCTCGGCGCGACCTTCAACCAGCCGGGCTTCACGCTCGTCGACCATCACACCTACGTGTTCCTCGGCGACGGTTGTCTGATGGAAGGCGTCTCGCACGAGGCCTGCTCGCTCGCCGGCACGCTGGGGCTCGGCAAGCTGATCTGTTTCTACGACGACAACGGCATCTCGATCGACGGCCACGTGCAGGGCTGGTTCACCGACGACACGCCCAAGCGCTTCGAGGCCTACGGCTGGCAGGTGATCCGCGCCGTCGACGGCCACGATGCCGAGGCGATCCGCCGCGCGGTCCGCAAGGCGCGCAAGGAAACCGGCAAGCCGACGTTGATCTGCTGCAAGACCATCATCGGCTTCGGGGCGCCGAACAAGCAGGGTACCGAGGCGACGCACGGCTCGGCACTCGGCGCCGACGAGGTCGCCGCGGCCCGCAAGGCGCTCGACTGGCCGTATCCGCCGTTCGAGGTGCCCGACGAGATCCGTGCGGCGTGGGACGCGCGCGCGCGCGGAAAGCGCGCCGAGAACAAGTGGCAGAGGCTCTTCAAGGAATACCGCAAGGCCTACCCGCAGTTCGCGGCCGAGTTCGAACGCCGCACGCGCGGCGACCTGCCCGCCGACTGGAGCGAGCTGGCGCACGCGACGCTGGCAGCGGTGCAGGAGAAGGGCACGGCGCTCGCGACCCGCCAGTCCTCGCAGGCGGCGCTCAACGTCTTCGCGGCCAAGCTGCCGGAGCTGCTCGGCGGCTCGGCGGACCTCACCGGCTCGAACAACACCTGGGCCAAGAACTCCAAGGGCATTACGCGCGCGGACCCGGCCGGCAACTACGTCTGGTACGGCGTGCGCGAGTTCGGCATGTCCGCGGCGATGAACGGCATCGCGTTGCACGGCGGGCTGATGCCGTACGGCGGCACGTTCCTCGTGTTCTCGGACTACGCACGCAATGCCGTGCGCATGGCGGCGCTGATGCAGGTGCCGACGATCTTCGTCTGGTCGCACGATTCGATCGGCCTCGGCGAGGACGGCCCGACGCACCAGCCGGTCGAGCATCTCGCGTCGCTGCGCCTGATCCCGAACATGACGCTGTGGCGGCCGTGCGACGCGGTCGAGGCCCACGTCGCGTGGATCGACGCGATCGAGCGCCGCTCGGGCCCGACGGGCCTCGTGCTCACGCGCCAGGCACTGCCGCACCAGCCGCGTTCCCCGGGGCAGCTCGCCGACGTCCGCCGCGGCGGCTACGTGCTGGTCGAGTGCGAGGGCGCGCCGGAGCTCCTCGTGCTCGCGACCGGCTCCGAGGTGCAGCTCGCGGTCGAGGCGGCGCGCACGCTCGCGGCGCGCGGCCGGCGCGTCCGGGTCGTGTCGATGCCGTCGACGGAGCGATTCGACGCGCAGCCGGCGGACTACCGGGCGAGCGTGCTGCCGCACGGCGTGCCGCGCGTCGCCGTCGAGGCCGGCGTGCGCGAGTACTGGTGCCGCTACGAGATGCCGCGCGAGCACGTCGTCGGCATCGACACGTTCGGCGCCTCGGCACCGGCCAAGGACCTGTTCAAGCACTTCGGCATCACGGCCGATCACGTGGTCGCCGTCGCGACGCAAGCGCTCGGCGGCTGACGCCGGGCTGTCCGCCAGATAGAGAGGATTCGAACATGGCCATCAAGGTAGGAATCAACGGCTACGGCCGCATCGGCCGCAACGTGCTGCGCGCGCTCTACGAGGGCAAGCGCAGCGGCGAGATCCAGATCGTCGCGATCAACGACCTCGGCGACGCGAACACCAATGCTCACCTGACGCGCTTCGACACCGCGCATGGCCGCTTCCCCGGCCAAGTCAGCGTCGACGGCGACTCGATGGTCGTCAACGGCGACCGCATCCGCGTGCTCGCCGAGCGCGATCCCGCGAAGCTGCCGTGGGGCGAGCTCGGCGTCGAGTACGTGCTCGAGTGCACGGGCCTCTTCGCCAACAAGGAAAAGGCCGGCAAGCACATCGCCGGCGGCGCCAAGAAGGTCGTGATCTCGGCGCCGGCCGAGGGCGGCGTCGACGCGACGATCGTCTACGGCGTCAACCACGGCGTGCTGAAGAGCGACATGACCGTGATCTCCAACGCCTCGTGCACGACCAACTGCCTCGCGCCGCTCGTCAAGCCCCTGCAGGACGCGATCGGCGTCGTGGCCGGCATCATGACGACGATCCACGCCTACACCAACGACCAGGTGCTGACGGACGTGTTCCACAAGGACCTGCGGCGCGCGCGCTCGGCGACGATGTCGATGATCCCGACCAAGACCGGCGCGGCCGCCGCGGTCGGGCTCGTGCTGCCCGAGCTCAAGGGCAAGCTGGACGGCTTCGCGGTGCGCGTGCCGACCATCAACGTCTCGCTCGTCGACCTCACGTTCACCGCCAAGCGCGCGACCTCGGTCGAGGAGATCAACAAGATCCTCAGGGCCGCGGCCGAGGGGCCGCTGAAGGGCGTGCTCGCCTACAACGACCAGCCGCTCGTGTCGGTGGACTTCAACCACGACCCGGCGTCGTCGACCTACGACGCGACGCTGACCAAGGTCATCGACGGCACGCTGGTCAAGGTCTGCTCGTGGTATGACAACGAGTGGGGCTTCTCGAATCGCATGCTCGACACGACGATCGCCTGGAGCCGCGCGAAATGATGGCCGTGGCCGGCGCCGGCGCCGGCGCGCCGGGCGGCGTCTCGACGCGCGTGGTGCGCATGCAGGACGTCGCGCTCGCAGGACAGCGCGTGTTGATCCGCGAGGACCTCAACGTGCCGGTCAAGGATGGCGTGGTCACGAGCGACGCGCGCATCCGCGCGTCGTTGCCGACCATCCAGCAGGCGCTCGCGGCCGGCGCACGCGTCATGCTGATGTCGCACCTCGGGCGCCCGGAGGAGGGCAAGCCCGCCGAGGAGTTCTCGCTCGCGCCGGTCGCCGCGCGGCTCTCGGAGCTGCTCGGCCGGAAGGTGCCGCTCGTCAAGGACTGGCTCGGCGGCGTCACGGTCGCCCCCGGCGAGGCGGTGCTGCTCGAGAACGTGCGCTTCAACAAGGGCGAGAAGAAGGACGCCGACGACCTGGCCCGCAAGATGGCGGCGCTGTGCGACGTCTACGTCATGGACGCGTTCGGCACGGCGCACCGCGCCGAGGCGAGCACCCATGGCGTCGCCAAGTACGCCCCGATCGCCTGCGCGGGACCGCTGCTGGTCAACGAGCTCGTCGCGCTCGACACCGCGCTCGACAGCCCGAAGCGGCCGTTGCTGGCGATCGTCGGCGGGTCGAAGGTGTCGACCAAGCTGACGGTGCTGGAGGCGCTGCTGGCGCGCGTCGACCAGCTGATCGTCGGCGGCGGCATCGCCAACACCTTCCTGCTGGCGCGCGGCGCGCCGATCGGCAAGAGCCTCGCGGAACCCGACATGGTCGACATCGCGCGGCGGCTGCTCGAGCAGTCGGCCGCCAAGGGCGTCGACCTGCCGCTGCCGACCGACGTGGTCGTCGCCGAGGAGTTCTCGGCCAAGGCCGAGGCGGACGTCAAGGCGGTCGCGGACGTGACGCCGGACGAGATGATCCTCGACATCGGCCCGGACACGGCCGAGTCGTTCGCGCGCATCGTGCGCGAAGCCGGCACGATCATCTGGAACGGGCCGGTCGGGGTGTTTGAGTTCGACCAGTTCGGCGAGGGCACCCGCGTGCTGGCGACCGCGATCGCGCGCTCCAAGGCGTTCTCGCTCGCCGGCGGCGGCGACACGCTGGCGGCGATCGAGAAGTACGAGGTCGAGGAAGGCATGAGCTACATCTCGACCGGCGGCGGCGCCTTCCTCGAGTTCGTCGAGGGCAAGCCGCTGCCGGCGGTCGTAATGCTGGAGGCCCGCGCGCGCGAGGGACGCCGGTCATGACGCCGGTGCGCATGCCGCGCCGGACGAAGATCGTCACGACGCTGGGCCCGGCGACCGACGATCCGCGCGTGCTGCAGGACCTGTTCCGGGCCGGCGCCGACGTCGTGCGCGTGAACTTCTCGCACGGCCGCTTCGAGGACCACGCGCGCCGCATCGCGCTGGTGCGCGACGCGGCGCTGAGTGTCGGGCGTTACGTCGGCATCCTCGGCGACCTCGCCGGGCCTAAGATCCGCATCGAGCGGTTCGTCACCGGTGCCGCGCAGCTCGAGGAGGGCGCGGACTTCATGCTCGACGTGTCGCTCGACCCCGGCGCCGGCACGGATAAGGTCGTCGGCTGCGCCTACAAGGCGCTGCCGCACGACGTGCACGAGGGTGACGTGCTGCTGCTCAACGACGGCCTGATCGTCCTCGAGGTGCAGCGCGTCGACGGGCCGCGGGTGCTGACGCGCGTCGTCACGGGCGGCGAGCTGTCGAACAACAAGGGGCTCAACCGGCGCGGCGGCGGACTCTCGGCCGGCGCGCTGACCGACAAGGATCGCGCCGACATCCCGATCGCGGCACGGCTCGACGTCGACTACCTCGCGGTGTCGTTCCCGAAGAGCGGGGAGGACATGCTCGAGGCGCGGCAGCTGCTGCGCGAGGCCGGCGGCAACGGCCGGCTGATGGCCAAGATCGAGCGCGCCGAGGCGATCCGCCACCTCGACGAGATCGTCGAGGCGAGCGACGCGGTGATGGTCGCGCGCGGCGACCTCGGCATCGAGGTCGGCTACGCCGAGCTCACCGGCCTGCAGAAGCGGATCATTCAGACCGCGCGCCAGAAGTTCAAGATCGTGGTCACGGCGACGCAAATGATGGAGTCGATGATCCACAACCCGGTGCCGACCCGCGCCGAGGTTTCGGACGTCGCCAATGCCGTGCTCGACGACACCGACGCCGTGATGCTGTCGGCCGAGAGCGCGGTCGGCAAGTACCCGGTCAAGGCGGTCGAGGCGATGGCGCAGGTCATCGAGGGCGCCGAGAAGTACCAGTTCACGCAGGGCACGCGCTCGCGGCAGCGCGTCGAGCCGCGCGAGTTCCACGGCTCGGACGAGGCGATCGCGATGGCCGTGATGTACACGGCCAACCACATGGACGTGAAGGCGATCGTCGCGCTGACCGAGTCGGGCTCGACGCCGCTGTGGATGTCGCGCATCCGCTCGGACATCCCGATCTACGCGTTCACGCGCCACGAGGCGACGCGTCGCCGCGTCACGCTGTACCGCGGCGTGTACCCGGTCTCGTTCGACGTCACGCACACCGACCCGGCGATCCTGTATCCGTCGATCTTCCTGATCCTGATCGAGCTCAACCTCTGCGCCCCCGGCGACCAGATCATCGTGACCAAGGGCGAGCTGTCGGGCGTGTCGGGCGGCACGAACTCGATGAAGATTCTCGAGGTCCGGGCCTGAACGCGGCCTGAGCGGACGCGTCGCCGCGCCCGCCGCCCGGACTTGCCAGCGTCCGCCGAAGCGGCGACGATGCCGCGGTCGCCGCACTGGACGCGCCCCATGAAGAAACTGCTGCTGCGCATCGGCGCCGGGCTCGCCGTGCTGCTGCTGGTCGCGGCCGCATCCGCGTGGCTCCTGCTGCGCGCGAGCCTGCCGGTGATCGACGGGCGCGTCTCGACGCACGCGGTCGGCGAGCGGGTCACGATCGAGCGTGACGCCGAGGGCGCGGTGGCGGTGAGCGGCCGGACGCGCAACGACGTCGCCTTCGGGCTCGGCTACGCGCATGCCCAGGACCGGTTCTTCCAGATGGACCTGACGCGGCGCGCGGCGGCCGGCGAGCTGTCGGCGCTGCTCGGCGCCGTGACGCTCGAGGCCGACAAGGAGCTGCGCGTGCATCGTTTCCGGGCGGTCGCCCGCGCCTCGATCGCGGCGGCGCCGCCGGAGCAGCGTGCGCTCGTCGAGGCCTACGCCGCTGGCGTGAACGCCGGGCTCGCCTCGCTGCGCGCGCGGCCGTTCGAGTACCTGGTGCTGCGCGCGGCGCCCGAGCCGTGGCGCGTCGAGGACTCGGTGCTGGCGGCGCTCGCGATGTTCGTGCAGCTGCAGGAGCGCGACGGCCACGCCAAGATCCAGCGCGGCCTCCTGCGCGACGCGCTGCCGGAGAGCGCGACGCGCTTCGTCTACGCCGAGGCCAGCGACTGGGAGGCGACCCTCGACGGCTCGCACGGCGGCGCGCCTGCGGTGCCGGTGGCGGGCGATTACGATCTCGCGCAGGTCGGCCGGCTCGACTTCGAGCCGCCGCCGCGGCACACGCGCTCGCGGCCGGCGACCGGCAGCAACAACTGGGCGGTCGCCGGCGCGCGCACGGCGACCGGCGCGGCGCTGGTGGCCAACGACATGCACCTCGGCATTCGCGTGCCGAACACCTGGTACCACGCGCGCCTGCGCGTCGCGGACGGCGCCGGCGGCGGCATCGACGTCACGGGCGTCACGCTGCCGGGAACGCCGGCGGTCGTCACCGGCAGCAACACCCACGTCGCCTGGGCGTTCACCAACAGCTACGGCGACTTCCAGGACGTGATCCGCGTCCAGCCGGATCCGGCCGATCGCGGCCGGTACCTGACCGCCGGCGGCCCGCGGCCGTTCACGCACGCCCGCGAGCGGATCCTCGTCAAGGGCGGCGAGCCGGTCGAACTCGACGTGCTCGGCACCGAGTGGGGTCCGGTGGTCGCGCACGACGACGCGGGTCGCGCCTACGCGCTCGAGTGGACCGCGCACGACCCGGCCGCGGTCAACCTCGAGCTCGTCGCGCTCGAGCGCGCCGCCAGCGTCGCCGACGCCGTTGCAGTCGCGGCGCGCGCCGGCATCCCGGCGCAGAATTTCGTGACCGGCGACTCCGCGGGCCACATCGCCTGGACGATCGCCGGCCAGATCCCGCGCCGCCGCGGCGGCGATCCGGCCGTGCCGCGCCCCTCGACCGACCCCGATGTTGGCTTCGACGGCTGGGTCGCGCCCGCCGCACGGCCCGTGATCCTCGATCCGCCCACCGGCCAGATCGCGACCGCGAACGCGCGCGTGGTCGGGGGCGCCGCGCTCGCGACCATCGGCGACGGCGGCTACGACCGCGGCGCGCGCGCGCAACAGATCCTGTCGGCGCTCGCGACCCGCGGTGCACGGCAGACCCCGAGCGACGCGCTCGCGGTGCAGCTCGACGACCGCGCGCTGTTCCTCGCGCGCTGGCAGCGGCTGCTCGGCGCGCTGCTCGACGACGCGGCGGTGGCGGGCCAGCCGCGCCGCGCCGAGCTCAAGGCGGCGCTCGCAGCGTGGTCCGGCCATGCGGCGGTGTCGGATCCCGCGTACCGCCTCGTCCGCGCGTTCCGCGCCGAGGTCGAACGACGCGTGTTCTACGCGCTGATCGCGCCCGCACGCGCGAAGAACGCGGGCTTTAGGTTCGTGGTGCCGGCGTCGTTCGAGGGCCCGCTGTGGGCGCTGCTCGAGGCGCGGCCGGCGCACCTGCTGGCCCCTGGCTACGCGGACTGGCGGGCGTTCCTGCTGGCCGCCGCGGACGGTGCGCTCGCGGGTCTCGACTCGGACTGCCCGAAGCTCGCCGCGTGCACCTGGGGCAGGGTCAACCTGACGCGGATCCGCCACCCGCTGTCGTCGGCACTGTCGCTGCTCGGGCCGCTGCTCGACATGCCCTCCGAGCAGCTGCCCGGCGACGAGGACATGCCGCGCGTCCAGGGTCCGGCCTTCGGCGCCTCGGAGCGCTTCGCGGTGTCGCCGGGCCACGAGGCCGAGGCGTACTTCGAGATGCCCGGCGGGCAGAGCGGGCACCCGCTGTCGCCTTACTACCGCGCCGGGCACGAACGCTGGGCGCACGGCGAACCGCCCGCATCGTTCCTGCCGGGTGCGGCCGCGCACGTCCTCACGCTCACGCCCTGAGAGCGGGCGCCGTCGCGGCCGGTCGCCGCGACCTCGCGGCGACTTCACCGGAACTCCACCAGCGCGCGCGGGTCCATCCTCCACGCGTCAGGTGCGCACCTGCGTGAATGCGCGCCGACGCGTGACCACGTAGATGAAGCCGCCACGTCGCGCCGCGAGCCCAGACGAAACCTCTGGGAGAGGGGTCCCATGGACATGTGGTCCGGTGACGACCGGCGTATCCGGAGGCTGATCGAGATGGCGACGCGGGCGGAGATCGCGGGGCAGGGACCCGAGGCGGAGCGCCTGCGCCGCCTCGCCGAAACGGAAGGCCCACAGCACCCGCTGGTCCTCAACGAGGCTGCGCGGCGGCTGCTCGTCGGCGGCGATCCCGGCGGGGCCGAGGCGCTGCTCGCGCGCGCCGTGAAGAGCGCGCCCGGGGAGCGACGCTGTGGCTCAAGCGCGCCGCGGCGCTGCGCGGCTTGCGGCGCCCGGCCGATGAGCTCGCTGCGCTCGACCAGCTGCTCGCGCTCGAGCCGCGGCATCTGCGCGGGCTGCTCCAGAAGGCGTCGCTGCTCGAGCTGCGCGGCGAGTCGCGCACGGCCGCTGCGTTCTATCGCACGGCGCTGCAGACCATCCCGCCCGGGGTCGAGCTGCCGCCGACGCTGCGGCCAGTGATCCAACAGGCGAGGGACGCGGCCGCCGCCAACAACGCGGCGCTCGAGGCCTTTCTCGAGGATCGGCTGCGCGGCGTGCGCGAGCGGCACGCCGGCGAGAGCCTCGGGCGCGCCGATCGCTGCCTCGCGACGCTGCTACAGCGGACGCCGATCTACCGCCAGCGGCCGACCTTCATGTACTTCCCGCAGCTGCCGACGATCGAGTTCTACGACCGCGCCGACTTCCCGTGGCTCGACGCACTCGAGGCGGCCACCGACGACATCCGTGCCGAGCTGGTTGGCGTGCTGGCCGGGGGGGCGGCAACGCTCGACCCCTACGTCGCGATGCCGAAAGGCGCGCCGCTCGACCAGTGGCGCGAGCTCAACCACTCGCGCCGCTGGGGCGTCTACTTCCTGTGGAAGGAAGGCGTGCCCTACCCCGAGCACCTCGCGCGCTGTCCGCGGACGGCGGAGGCGCTCGCCGCCTGGCCGCGCTGCGGGATTCCGCGCTGCGCGCCGACGGCCGTGTTCTCGATCCTCGACGCCAGGACCCGCATCCCGCCGCACACGGGCGTCAACAACGCGCGCCTGATCGTGCACCTGCCGCTGATCGTGCCGCCGGGCTGCGGCTTCCGGGTCGGCGGCGAGCGCCGCGAATGGCACCCCGGCCGGGCATTCGTGTTCAACGACACGATCGAGCACGAGGCCTGGAACGACAGCGACGCGCCGCGCGCCGTGCTGATCCTCGACGTCTGGAGCCCGTACCTGACCGCGGCGGAGCGCGACATGGTCGCCGCCATCGCCGACGGCGTCGGCGAATTCTACGGTGGCGCCGCGCCTGGCGCGATCTAGGCCGCGGCGATTCCGGTCGCGGCCGGCGGGGTCCCCGATTAAGATGGGCGCATCCGCCGAAGGATCCACTGATGTCGAGCACCCGCTTCACCGGCACCGAACGCTACGTCGCGACCGATGACCTCAAGATGGCCGTCAATGCCGCCGTCACGCTGTCGCGGCCGCTGCTGATCAAGGGCGAGCCGGGCACCGGCAAGACCCAGCTGGCGGAGGAGATCGCCGCCTCCCTCGGCCGGCCGCTCTACGAGTGGCACATCAAGTCGACGACCAAAGCGCAGCAGGGCCTGTACGAGTACGACGCGGTCTCGCGGCTCAGGGACTCGCAGCTCGGCGAGGCCCGCGTCCACGACATCGGCAACTACATCGTCAAGGGGCGCCTGTGGGAGGCGTTCACGAGCGAGGTGCAGCCGGTCCTGCTGATCGACGAGATCGACAAGGCCGACATCGAGTTCCCCAACGACCTGCTGCGGGAGCTCGATCGGATGGAGTTCTACGTCTACGAGACGCGCGAGCTCGTCAAGGCCCGGCACCGGCCGATCATCGTCATCACGAGCAACAACGAGAAGGAGCTGCCGGACGCGTTTCTGCGCCGCTGCTTCTTCCACTACATCCGCTTCCCCGAGGCGGAGACCATGACGGCGATCATCGACGTGCACTTTCCCGGCCTCAAGCTCGAGCTCCTCAAGGAGGCGCTCGACGCGTTCTACCGGCTGCGGGACGTGCCGGGCCTCAAGAAGAAGCCGTCGACCTCGGAGCTGCTCGACTGGATCAAGCTGCTGCTGGCCGAGGACATCCCGCCGGAGGCGCTGCGGGCGACCGACGGCAAGACGGCGATACCGCCGCTCTACGGCGCACTGCTCAAGAACGAGCAGGACGTGCACCTGTTCGAGCAGCTCGTGTTCATGAACAGGCGCACCGCCCGCTGACGCGCGCGACCGCGACGCCATGCTGGTCCGCTTCTTTCTGATGCTGCGCGCCGCCGGGGTGCCGGTCTCGCTGACCGAGTTCCTGGCGCTGCTCGAGGCGCTGAAGGCGCGCGTCGGAACGCTCTCGGTCGAGGATTTCTACGTGCTCGGCCGCACGGTGCTCGTCAAGGACGAACGCCACTACGACCGCTACGACCGGGTCTTTGGCACACACTTCAAGGGCCTCGAGCAGGCCTTCGCGGCGCTTGGCGAGGCGTCGGTGCCGGAGGAGTGGCTGCGGCGGATGGCCGAGCTCAACCTGACTCCGGAGGAGCGCGCCAAGTTCGAGGCGCTCGGCGGCTTCGAGAAGCTCATGGAAGCCCTGCAGCAGCGGCTGCGCGAGCAGCAGGGCCGGCACGAGGGCGGCAACAAGTGGATCGGCACCGCCGGCCGCTCCCCGTTCGGCGCCTACGGCTACAACCCCGAGGGCGTGCGCATCGGCCAGGAAGGTTCCCGGAACCGCAGCGCGGTCAAGGTCTGGGACCGGCGCGAGTTCAGGAACCTCGACGACTCGGTGGAGCTCGGCACCAGAAACATCAAGCTCGCGCTCCGGCGGCTCCGGCGTTTCGCGCGCGAAGGCGCCGCGGAGGAACTCGACCTCGGCGGCACGATCGACGCGACCGCCCGCAACGCGGGCTGGCTCGACCTGAAACTGGTGCCGGAGCGCCACAACGCCATCAAGGTGCTGCTGTTCCTCGACGTCGGCGGGTCGATGGACGACCACGTGCGGGTCTGCGAGGAGCTGTTCACGGCGGCGCGCACCGAATTCAAGCACCTCGAGTACTACTACTTCCACAACTTCGTGTACGAGACCGTGTGGCGGGACAACCGCCGCCGCCACGCCGAGCGCATTCCGACGCACGAGGTGCTGCGCACCTACGGGTCCGACTACCGGCTCGTGTTCGTCGGCGATGCGACCATGGGGCCGTACGAGATCATGCAGCCGGGTGGCAGCATCGAGCACTGGAACGAGGAGGCCGGCGCCACCTGGCTCGGCCGGCTGACGCAGGCCTACCCGAAGCACGTCTGGCTGAACCCCGAGCCCGAGGACCGCTGGGAGTACGTGCCGTCGATCGGCGTCGCGCGCCAGCTGCTCGAGGGCCGCATGTACCCGCTGACGCTCGCCGGCATCGACCGCGCGATGCGTGCCTTGAACGCCCGCTGAGCGCGCCTCAGCCCGCGGTCTTCGGCGGCGGTGCCTTGGCCTGCAGCGCCGCGAGCTCCTTCAGCACGAGCTCCGAGTGACCCTTCGGGTCGACCTTGACGAAATGCTTCGCGATGCGCCCTTCCGGGTCGACGATGAAGGTGTCGCGCTGCGCGAGGTCGAATATGCCCATCATCTTGACGAGCACGCCGTAGTCCTTCGCGGTCTGCTTGGTGGGATCGGCGAGGATCGTGAACGGCAAGCCGTGCTGCTCGGCGAATTCCTTGTGCGAGGCGACGTCGTCGACGCTGATACCGATGACGGTCGCGCCGATCTTGCGGAACGCGAAGATGTTGTCCCTGAGCTCGCACGCCTGCGTCGTGCAGCCCGGTGTCTCGTCCTTTGGGTAGAAGTAGAGCACCAGCCACTTGCCGCGGTACTCCTCGAGCGTGTGCCAGCGGCCGGTCTGGTCCTGCAGCTTGAAGGCGGGCGCGAGGGCGCCGACGTCGGGCCCGGCGGCGACGGCGGGCTGGGCGGCGACCGACGCGACCAGCGCGCCGACCACGAGCGCTGCGGCGAGCGAGCGGATTCGAGTCATCATGACGGTCCTCCGGCGACGGGTGCGCCCGCGGGCACGCCGGCGGGCAGGGCTGCCGATGGTAATCCCGGCCGGGGCATAATGACACGGTGACGGATCCGATCGACGCGCCCGCTCCAAGCCCCGCTCCGCCCGTCCAGGACCGCGGTCGGCTGGGGCTCGTGCTGTCCGGCGGCGGTGCGCGGGGCGCGTACCAAGTGGGGGTGCTCAAGGCGCTCGCCGAGCTCATGCCGCCTGACGGGCCGGTGCCGTTCCAGGTGATCTGCGGCACGTCCGCCGGCGCGATCACGGCCGCGGTCGTCGCGTCGCACGCGTCGCACTTTCGCGCCGGCGTCGTCAACCTCGAGCGTGTCTGGCGCAACTTCCACGTCGACCAGGTGTTCCGCGCGGACACGACCAGCATGCTGCGCTCGGGCTTGCGCTGGACGCTCGCGGTGCTGTCGGGCGGCTGGCTGGTGCCGCCGCCGCGCTCGCTGTTCGACAACCGTCCGCTGCGGGAGCTGCTCGAGCGCCACGTCAACTTCGCCCGCATCGAGGAGGCGCTCGAGCACGGGCACCTCGAGGCCCTCGCGATCAGCGCCACCGCCTTCCGCCGCGCGCTGTCGGTCGCGTTCTACGCCACGGCGCACGAGCAGGCACCGTGGCTGCAGTCGTGGCGCCGCGGAGAGCGCGCCGAGCTCGGACTCGATCACCTGATGGCGAGCTCCGCGGTGCCGTTCCTGTTCCCGCCGGTCCGCATGGATGGCGAGTACTACGGTGACGGCGCGATGCGCCAGAGCGCGCCGCTGTCGCCGGCGATCCGGCTCGGCGCCGACCGGCTGCTCGTGATGGGGGTGCGGCCGGCCGCGACCTCGTGCCACGACGCCGGTGCGCGCGAGGGTCTCGGCCCGACATTCGGCCAGATCTTCGGATTCATGCTCGACACGCTGTTCATGGACGGCCTGCACACCGACCTCGAGCGGCTCGAGCGCGACAACCTCCTGATCTCGTGCGTCGGTGCCGAGCGCGCCGGGATGCGCCACATCGACTCGCTGCTGATGGTGCCGCGCGAGGACTTCGGCGAAATCGCCGTGCGCCACGCCGGCGAGATGCCGCGGTCGCTCCGGGCGCTGCTGCGGACCATGGGCGCCGCCAATCCCGGCGGCGGCGCGCTCCTCAGCTACCTCCTGTTCGAGGGCGGTTACACGCGCGAGCTGATCGCGCGCGGCTACGCCGACGCGATGCGCCGCAGCGACGAGCTCTACGACTTCGTCGTCAGCGAGTCGTGCCGGGCGACGACGCCGGGATAGCTCGTGGCGAAGTGGGCCGTGAGCCGCTCGACCAGATAGACCGAGCGGTGCTGCCCGCCGGTGCAGCCGACCGCGACCGTCAGGTAGCCGCGGTTGTGCTCGGCGTACAGCGGGATGCGCCGCTCGACGAACGCGATGATGTCGTCGAGCAGCGCCTTGACCGCGGGCTCGGCCTCGAGGAACGCGATCACGGCAGCGTCGCGGCCGTTCAGCGGCTGCAGCTCCGGCACCCAGTACGGGTTCGGCAGCGTGCGCGCGTCGAACACGAAGTCGGCGCCGCTCGGGATGCCGTTCTTGAAGCCGAAGGACTCGAACATGATCGACAGGCGCCGGCTGCGGCGCTGTTCGACCCGCGCTCGCATCATCTCCCGCAGCTCGTGGACGCTGCTGCGCGAGGTGTCGACGACGAGGTCGGCCGAGTACGTGATCGGCTCCAGCAGCTTCAGCTCGGCGGCGATCGCGCCCTTGAGGTCCAGGCCCTCGCGCACCAGCGGATGGCGCCGGCGCGTCTCGCCGTAGCGGCGCAGCAGCATCGCCTCGTCGGCGTGCAGGTAGATGATCTCGCACTCGATGCCGCTCTTGCGCAGCTCGCGGACGGTCTGCGGGATCCCGGCGATCTCGTCCGGCTCGTTGCGCGCGTCGAGGCCGACGGCGCTGCGCTCGTAGATCGGGTTCGGACGCCGCACCGCGTGCGAGACGAACGCGTTCAGGAGCCCCGCCGGGATGTTGTCGATGCAATACCAGCCGAGGTCCTCGAGCATGTTGAGCGCGACGCTCTTGCCCGAGCCCGACAGGCCGCTGACGATTACGAGTCGCATCGCGCCGATGCCCACCGCTCACGCGGGCCCACGCGCCCGCGCCACCGATGTTACGAGTTGCCGGAGCGGGAGGCGAGCGGCGGCCGGTCGGGCGGCGTCCGGCAGGCGCCGGGGCCCGACCCGGCGCG
>JBBINS010000058.1:0-15759 GCA_037443765.1 Gammaproteobacteria bacterium | reverse complement strand
CGAGCGGCCGGAGTACGCGGCGCCGGACCCGGCGGCCTGGCCGGCCGCGCTCGACGCCGCGCTCGGCCGCCTCGCGGCGCTGCGGCCGGCGGCGAAGGAACTGCTCGTCGACGCGCTCGGCCGCACGGTGCTCCACGACGGCAACGTCCGGATCGAGGAGGCGGAGCTGCTGCGCGCCGTCTGCGCGCTGCTGCATTGCCCGCTGCCGCCGATGCTCGCCCTGCCCGAGGTCGCCTGAGAGCCCGGCACGCCGTGGACCGGCCGGGCGCGCGCTATCATCCGCGCATGCGCCTCGACTTCACCAAGATGCACGGCCTCGGCAACGACTTCATCGTTTTCGATGCGGCCGAGGGCCGGGTCCCCGAGCCTGGCGTGCTCCGGGCGCTCGCGGACCGGCACACGGGCATCGGATTCGACCAGGCGCTCGTGCTCGAGCCGCCGCGACGCGCCGACACCGCCGCCTTCTACCGGATCTTCAACGCCGACGGCGGCGAGGTCGAGCAGTGCGGCAACGGCGCGCGCTGCGTCGCCGCCCTCGTCGCCCGGCGGCTCGGCCGCGGGCCGGGCGAGCTGCTGCTCGACAGCCCCGCCGGCCCCGTCCACGCGCGGCTGCGCGGCGACGGGCTCGTCTCGGTCGCGATGGGCGTTCCCGCGTTCGCGCCGTCGGCACTGCCGTTCGCCGCCCCTACGGAGGCGCCGTACTACGCGCTCGACGCCGGCGGCGAGTTGCTCGAGATCGGCGCCGTATCGATCGGCAATCCTCACGCGGTGCTGCGGGTCGCGTCGGTGACCTCGGCGCCTGTGGACAGCCTGGGCCCCCGGGTGGAAAATCACCCGCGCTTCCCGCGCCGCACCAACGTGGAGTTCCTCGAGGTCGTCGATCGTCGCCACGTGCGCCTGCGGGTGCACGAGCGGGGCGTCGGCGAGACCCGGGCCTGCGGCACCGGCGCGTGCGGCGCGGTCGCTGTCGGGCGGCGTCGCGGCTGGCTCGACGCCGAGGTGGCAGTCGACGTACCGGGGGGCAGGCTCCGCGTCGAGTGGCCGGGTGACGGCGAGACGATCTGGCTGACTGGGCCCACGGCAACGGTCTTCGAAGGACACACCGACATATGACCAATACGCAGGCGAAGGTTGACTCGAAGAAGCTGCAGCGCGCGGAACCGGACGAGGCGGTGGTCGCGGCGTTCCTGGCGCAGCACCCCGACTTCTTCGATCGCCACGCGACGCTGCTCGGCGCGCTGCACCTGCCACACGTGCGCGGCGACGGCACCACCGTCTCGCTCGTCGAGCGCCAGGTCGATGTGCTGCGCGAGCGGGTGCGCGAGTCGGAGCTGCGGCTGAAGACGCTGGTCGACAACGGCCACGCCAACGACGCGCTGGCCGAGAAGATCCACCGCCTCGCCTGCCGGCTCGTGCACGCACGTGACGCGCGGCTGCGGCTGGCCTCGATCGAGGCCAGCCTGCGCGAGGACTTCGGCGCGCGCGAGTTCGTCCTCGTGCTGTCGCGGCGCGACGCGGCGCTCGCCGGGCTCGACGCGCGCTGCCTGCGCTTCGTGGCCGCGGACGACACCGGCCTCAGGTCCTTCGAGTCGCTGTTCAGCTCGGGCAAGCCGCGCTGCGGACGGATACGCGACTCGCAGCGCGACTTCCTGTTCCCGGCGGCCGACATCGCGATCGGCTCGGTCGCGCTCGTGCCGCTCGGCCCGGGCGGCGCGCAGGGGCTGCTGGCGATCGCGTCCCCGGACGTGGATCACTTCAATCCGACGATGAGCACCGAGTTCCTGGCGCGGATCGGCGAACTCATCGCGATCGCTCTCGATGGCGCGCCGGAACACGCCGGCTGAAACCGCGCCCCGCGCCGACACCGCGGCGCCGGGCTGGTCGGCCGCGGATCTCGCGCTGATCGACGGCTTCCTCGGGAGCCTGCGCAACGAGCGCCGTCTCAGCCGCCACACCGGGGCCGCGTACCTCCGCGACCTCGCCGCGTTCGTCGCCTGGTGCGCGAAGTCGCGCCTGACGCGCTGGGACGAACTCGACGAGCAGCACCTTCGGAACTACGCCGCCGCCGCGCACCGCGGCGGCCTCGCGCCGCGCTCGATCCAGCGGCGGCTGTCGGCGCTCAGGACCTTCTTCGGCTTCCTGATCCGCGAGGGGGTCCTGAAGCGCAGCCCCGCCCTCGACGTACGCGCGCCGAAGGGCGCCAAGCGCCTGCCGCAGGCGCTCGACGTCGACCGCATGACGCGGCTCCTCGACGCGCCGGTCGCCGTGCGCCCCGCGCTCGCCGCAATCGACGCGCGCGACCGGGCGATGCTCGAGCTGTTCTACTCGAGCGGGCTCAGGCTCGCCGAACTCGTCGGACTCGACCTGCCGGACCTCGACCTCGCCGACCGCACCGTGCGGGTGCTCGGCAAGGGCGGCAAGACGCGGATCGTGCCCGTCGGCGCGCAGGCGGCCGTGGCGCTCGAGGGCTGGCTCCGCGAACGCCCGGCGCTCGCCGCGATCGACGAGCGCGCGGTGTTCGTCGGCCGCAACGGCGGCCGCATCGGCGTGCGCGCCGTGCAGCTGCGGGTCGACGCCTGGGCGCGCCGGCACGGCCTCGACGTCAAGGTCCATCCGCACCTGTTCCGCCACTCCTTCGCCACCCACCTGCTGGAGTCGAGCCACGACCTGCGCGGCGTCCAGGAACTCCTCGGCCACGCCAACATCTCGACGACCCAGGTCTACACGCACCTTGATTTCCAGCACCTCGCGCGCATATACGACGAGGCGCACCCGCGCGCACGCCGCCGGACGCGCTGAGCGCCGCGCGCCGGGCCCACCCCACCACCCAGGACGACTATGGACGGGCATTTCGACGCGCACGGCACCACGATCCTGTCGGTGCGCCGCAACGGCGTCGTCGCGATGGGCGGCGACGGCCAGGTCACGCTCGGCACGACGGTGATGAAGGGCAACGCCCGCAAGGTCCGGCGCCTGCACGACGGCAAGGTGCTGGCCGGCTTCGCCGGCGGCACCGCCGATGCCTTCACGCTGTTCGAGCGCTTCGAGGGCAAGCTCGAGAAATACGGCAACCTCGCGCGCGCCGCGGTCGAGCTGGCGAAGGACTGGCGCAGCGACCGAAGCCTCCGGCGCCTCGAGGCGCTGCTGTGCGTCGCCGACGCGAAGAGCTCGCTGATCATCTCCGGCAACGGCGACGTCATCGAGCCGGACGGCGACCTGATGGCGGTCGGCTCGGGCGGCCCGTACGCGCAGGCGGCGGGGCGCGCGCTGCTCGAGAACACGACGCTCGAGGCGCGCGAGATCGTCGAGCGCGCGCTCGGCATCGCCGCCGAGATCTGCATCTACACGAACACGAACCTCACCATCGAAGAACTGGCCGCGCCCTAGGAAACGCATGTCGCAGATGACCCCCCGCGAGATCGTCCAGGAGCTGGACAAGCACATCGTCGGCCAGTCGGCTGCCAAGCGCGCGGTCGCGATCGCGCTCCGCAACCGCTGGCGGCGCATGCAGGTGGAGCCTCAGCTGCGCGCCGAGATCACGCCCAAGAACATCCTGATGATCGGGCCGACCGGCGTCGGCAAGACCGAGATCGCGCGGCGCCTCGCCAAGCTCGCGCGCGCCCCGTTCATCAAGGTCGAGGCGACCAAGTTCACCGAGGTCGGCTACGTCGGCCGCGAGGTCGACTCGATCGTCAAGGACCTCGTGGACATCGCGGTCAAGGTGACGCGCGAGGAAGAGATCGCCAAGGTCCGGCACCGCGCCGCCGACGCCGCCGAGGACCGGCTGCTCGACGTGCTGCTGCCGCGCCCGCGCTCGATCGGCTTCGAGAAGGGTGGCGGCGAGGAGACCGCGCGCGAGCAGGAGTCGCGGCAGAAGTTCCGCAAGATGCTGCGCGAGGGCGCGCTCGACGAGCGCGAGGTCGAGATCGAGCTGCGCGGCGCGGCGGCCGGCGTCGAGATCATGGCGCCGCCCGGGCTCGAGGAGATGTCGCAGCAGCTGCAGACGATGTTCCAGAACATCGGCGGCGGCCGCACCCGCACCCGCAAGCTCAAGGTGCGCGAGGCCCTGCGCCTGCTCACCGAGGAGGAAGCCGCGAAGATGGTCAACGAGGAGGACCTGAAGCTCCGCGCGGTCGAGAACGCCGAGCAGAACGGCATCGTGTTCATCGACGAGATCGACAAGATCGCACGCCGCGGCGAGGTCAGCGGCGCCGACGTGTCGCGCGAGGGCGTGCAGCGCGACCTGCTGCCGCTCGTCGAGGGCTCGACCGTCAGCACCAAGTACGGCATGGTCAAGACGGACCACATCCTGTTCATCGCGAGCGGTGCGTTCCACATGTCCAAGCCCTCCGACCTGATCCCGGAGCTGCAGGGGCGCTTCCCGATCCGCGTCGAGCTCGACTCGCTGAAGGTCGGCGACTTCGTCCGGATCCTGACCGAACCCGATGCGTCGCTGTGCCGGCAATACCAGGCGCTGCTGGCGACCGAGGGCGTCGAGGTGGCGTTCGCGGCCGACGGGGTGCGGCGGCTCGCGGAGGTCGCCTTCGAGGTCAACGAGAAGACCGAGAACATCGGCGCGCGGCGCCTGCACACCGTCATGGAGCGGCTGCTGGACGGCGTGTCCTTCGATGCGGCGGACCGTGGCGGCAGCACGGTGCACATCGACGCGGCCTACGTCGAGCGGACGCTCGGCGTGCTGGCCCGCGACGAGGACCTGTCCCGCTACATCCTGTAGGCGCGGCTAGAACTTCGCCCGCAGCGCGAAGCCGACGAAGCCGCCGCTCGTGACGCCGGCGCCGCGGGTGTCGCCGAGCGTGCAGTCGACGCCGGTGTGGTCGCCGAGGTCGGCGGTGCCGGTCACCGACAGGGTGTTCGAGGTCGCCCCGATGAAGAAGTCCTTCTGGCGCGAGAAGTCGAGGCTCACGACGAGGTCGCTGTGCTTCCAGCTGACGCCCGCGTCGAGGCTCGAGTCGAGCAGCGTCTCCTGCCGGCCGATGCGGCGCGTCGCGACCACCGCGAGGCGGTCGAGCACGCCCGAGCTCAGGTCGCGCAGCTGCAAGCGGTCGGCCTTCGACAGCACGGTCTTGCCCTTGGCCGTTACGCCGCACTTCGCGTCCTGGTACTGGTAGTCCATCGCGGTCGCGTAGACGCCCCAGACGTCGCCCTCGAAGCGGCCGTCGAGCCCGAGCGCCGTATTGTCGAGCTTGCAGGTCGAGCTGGTGTTCGCGTCGGTCGTCGTGCCGTCCTTGAGCGTCACCGACACCGTGCTGTGGAACGGGTCGAAGTTCGACCGGCGGTAGCCGGTGCGAAGTCCCACCGACCACGGATCGAAGTGGACGTCGCCGCCGAGCCTGAGCTCCTTCGCGGTGACGAGGTCGGTGTCCTGCCAGCGCGCGACCGACTCCTCGAGGCTGAAGCGATCCCAGTCGTGCGTCGCGCCGAGCTCGATGCCGTTCGAGGTGAATCCCGCCTGGTTGTTCGAGTCGTAGGAGGTCGAGTCCGCCGTGGCGTGCACGGTCGTCACCGTGGTGAGGTCGCGGCCGAGCGTGCCGCTGAAGCCGCGCGTGCTCTGCTGGTCGACCTGCGTCGACAGCGCGAGCGACCAGGGCGCGTCGACCTTCTCCTCGGTCTCGTCCTCGTCCGGATCGTCGGCGGCGAGGGCCGCCGGCACCTGCGCGAGCAGCAGGAGCGCCGCGAGGAGCGCGGAAGCCGTCGTGCGGGTCGTCATGGGCATCGCCTCGAACTTAAGGCCTTCGCGGCCGCGAGTGGTACTATTTTGCCGATCCCGCACCCCACTTGTCGCGCGCCACACCGCAATTCTCCATGCCACCGTCGCAACTGACGCCATCTGGCGACAGCCCGCCTACCGAGATCCGCCTGCGGCGCCGTTCGCGCGTCGTCGAGGTGGCCTTCGCGGACGGCGCCCGCTACGCCCTGTCCTTCGAGTACCTCCGAACGCACTCGCCCTCCGCGGAGGTCCAGGGGCACGGCCCCGGCCAGGACGTGCTGCAGATCGCCAAGGAGAATGTGGCGGTGCTGCAGGTCGAACCCGTCGGGCAGTACGCGGTGCGGCTCGTCTTCGACGACGGCCACGACACCGGCCTCTACACCTGGCAGTACCTGCGCGAGCTCGGCGCGACCTTCGACGAGAAGTGGGCGCGCTACCTCGAGCGTCTCGACGGCATCGGCTACGTCAGGAAGCCCGCGCCGCCCACCTGAGCGGCGGGTCGCACGGAGGACGACGATGATCGACCCGAAACGGAACCACGAGCCGACCGGGGAGCGCAGCCGCGAGCACCCGACGAGCGGCTGGGCCGGACTGCTGATCGCGCTGGTGCTCGGCGGCGGCGGCTTGCTGCTCACCGTCCGCGGCGAGCCGCCGGCGGTGCTGCTGATCGCGCTCGCGGTGCTGCTCCTCAAGGGCCTGTTCACGCTCGAGCCCAACCAGGCCGCGGTGCTCGTCTTCTTCGGCGAGTACGCGGGCACCGTGCGCAGGGACGGCTTCTTCTTCGTGAACCCGTTCTACACACGCCGCAAGGTATCGCTGCGCGTGCGCAACTTCGCGACGCCGACGCTCAAGGTCAACGACCAGCGCGGCAACCCGATCGAGATCGCGGCCGTCATCACCTGGCACGTGCACGACACCGGCCAGGCGGTGTTCGACGTCGACAGCTTCGAGAGCTACACGCAGATCCAGAGCGAGATGGCGCTCCGCGAGGTCGCCGGCAGCCACCCGTACGAGTCGCAGGCGCCCGGCGAGGTGAGCCTGCGGAGCCACTTCGCGGACATCTCGAAGCTGCTGACCGCGACGCTGCGCCAGCACCTCGCGGTGGCAGGCGTCGAGGTCGACGACGCGCGCATCACGCACCTCGCCTACGCCGCCGAGATCGCACACGTGATGCTGCGCCGGCAGCAGGCCGAGGCGATCGTGCACGCGCGCGAGCGCATGGTCGACGGCGCGCTCGGCATGATCTCGGGGGCGCTCGCGCGCATGGAGTCCGACCACATCGGGGCGCTCGCACCCGCCGAGCGCGCGACGCTCGTCATCAACATGATGACGGTGCTGCTGTCGGAGAGCCCGGCGCAGCCGGTGATCCAGCTGAGCGACAGCCGCCCGCACGCGTGAGCCGCGGCGGGCGCCTCAGGCGAACGGGATGAACTCGTCGTCGCCCTGCTGCCCGCGCTCGAAGCTCAGGAAGTCGTAGTACCCGCAGCGCGCGCCGGACGGGTAGCGGCGGCAGACGTTCGGCCGCGCCGCGTACACGGTGCAGCGCCGTTCCTTGCGATCGAAGAAGCGGCACACCGACTTGAACACGTGGTCGCGGTGGTGCCGCAGCAGCTGCTCGCGGACGCCGTCGTGCGTGTGCGCGTAGGTGTAGCGCTCGCGGGCGGTCGCGACCGGGACGCCGAAGTGCTTGGCGAGCCGCGCGATGTCGAAGTCGCTGATCGGGATCCGGTCGTACGAGCAGCAGTAGCCCGGACACTTGGAACAGTCGTAGCAAACCTTCATGCACCCTCGCCCGGCGACCTGGACCCAAGCCCGGGGCGTGCTGGCGCCGTTCGGGCAGGGCGGTATTTGGCCGGGACGTCGCGTCGCTGGCAAGTCGGCGAGATCCACGCCGCCCCGGCCGGCGCTCCGGACACCCCGACGCGGGCCGGGTAGAATCGATCCCATGCCATCGAAGCTCGCCACGGACGCCCGACGCGCGCTGGTCGCCGCCAACCAGCGCCTGACGCCCGAGCAGCGCCTGAATGCATTCCTGACGCACAGCCGCCTGATGCTCGAGCTGCGCGAGGCCGGTCAGCGCCTGCGGTCGCCGCCGAAGGAGGCGGGCGGGTGAGAACGCACCGCGCCGGCGAGTCCGCGTTGCTGCTACTCGACGTCGTCGAGCGACTGGCGACCGAGCAGATCGGCTACGCGGTCATTGGTGCCATGGCAGCGTCCGTCCACGGGCTCGTGCGAGCGAGCATCGATGCGGACGTCGTGCTGTCGGTGCCGGCGTCGGAGCTCGGCCGGCTCGAGAAACTGTTCGCCGCGGCCGGATTTCGCACCGAACTGAGGCGGGGCGACGCGGAGGATCCGATTGCGCCCATGCTGGCGCTCTCGGATCCGCACGGTAATCGCGTGGATCTGCTCGCGGGCCCGCGTGGACTCGAGGCCGACGCGTTCACGCGCGCAATCGCGGTTCCGTTCCAGGGCGAGCGGCTGCAATTCATCGGCCGGGAAGACTTCATCGCGATGAAGCTGTTCGCGGGCGGACCGCAGGATCTCGCCGATGCCCGTCACGCCCTCGCCGGCGCGCCGGACGCCCTCGATCTGGCGCTGCTGCGTCGCCTGGCGGCACGTTACGGACGCACGACCGCCGCATCCCTCGCGGCGCTGCTCGCAGCGCCCTGACGGGGGCCGCGCCGGGGGACGGGCGCGGCGCGTCCCCGGCGGCGTTCGGCGCGTCGTCGGTGCGCGGCACCGGTCTAGGGCAACGTCGGCTCGGGGTCCGAGCCCTCGGGCACGCCCTCGAACAGTACCGTCGAGAGGTAACGCTCGCCGGTGTCGGTCATCACCGTGAGGATGACGCTGCCGTCCGGCGCCTTCTCGGCGACCTTGAGCGCCGCCGCGAAGTTGCCGCCCGAGGAGATGCCGACGAACAGCCCTTCCTTCTGCGCCAGCAGCCGCGCCGTCGCGATCGATTCCTCGTCGGTGACCGGGACGTTGTCGTCGAACACGGTCCGGTCGAGCACGGCCGGCACGAAGTCCGGCGTCCAGCCCTGGATCTTGTGCGGCTTGAACTCGGCACCGGCCAGCAGGCGCGCGCTCGCAGGCTCCGTCGTGACGATCTTGATGTCCGGCCGGGCGCGCTTCAGCACCTGGCCGGCGCCGGTCATCGTGCCGCCGGTCCCCCAGCCCGAGACGAAGTAGTCGAGCCGCTTGCCGGCGAAGTCGAGCAGGATCTCGGGACCCGTGGTCTGGCGGTGGTAGGCGGGGTTCGCCTCGTTCTCGAACTGGCGCGCCAGGAACCAGCCGTTCTTGTCGGCGAGCTCCTTGGCCTTCCTGACCATGCCGGTGCCGCGCTCGGCGGCCGGCGTCAGGATCACCTTGGCGCCGAAGGCGCGCATGATCTTGCGGCGCTCGATCGAGAAGGTCTCGACCATCACCGCGACGAACGGGTAGCCCTTGGCGGCGGCGACCAGCGCGAGCGCGATGCCGGTGTTGCCGGAGGTCGCCTCGACGATCGTCTGGCCGGGCTTGAGCAGCCCGCGCCGCTCGGCGTCCTCGATGATGCCGATCGCGAGCCGGTCCTTCACCGAGCCGCCCGGGTTGAAGTACTCGACCTTGGCGTACATGGTCACGTGCTTCGGGGCGAGTCGGTTGATGCGGACGATCGGGGTCCGGCCGATCGTCTCGAGAATGCTGTTGTAGATGGCCATCTGGGGTGTCCGTGGAGGTGTCCGGGAGGCCTCAGAGTGTAGGCCGGCCCCCGCGGCCCGGGCTCGGCCGGTTGGGTCTTGGCCTATAACGATCGGTTCTTGGGGGACGATGGCCGGGCGGGCCCGATGGGCGGAAGATCCGCTCCATGAGCGCGTTCCCCCCAGACTCGCCGTCGGCCGCCCGCAAGGTGCGGCTGCCGAGCCCGTTCCGCCTGCAGGCCGGCGGCGTGCTCGTCGAGGCGGAGGTCGCGGTCGAGACCTACGGCCGCCTGGCGCCCGGCCGGGACAACGCGGTGCTGCTGTTCACGGGCCTGTCCGCCTCGGCGCACGCCCATTCCCACCCGGGCGACCCGTCGCCGGGCTGGTGGGAGTCGATGATCGGCCCGGGACGCGCGATCGACACGGATCGCTTCTTCGTGATCTCGGTCAACTCGCTCGGCAGCTGCTTCGGCTCGACCGGGCCCGCCTCGCCGATTCCGGTGACCGGCTGCCCGTACGGCGGCGACTTCCCGGAACTGCGGGTCGAGGACATCGCGCGCGCGAGCCAGGCGGCGGTCGAGTCGTTCGGCATCGAGCGGCTCGCGGCCGTCGTCGGCGCCTCGCTCGGCGGCATGACGGTGCTCGCGCACGCGGTCTGCTTCCCGGGCAAGGCGCGCGCGGTTGTGTCGATCTCGGGCGCCCTGGCGGCGTCGGCGTCCGCGATCGCGACCCGGAGCCTGCAGCGCGAGATCGTCGGCTCGGCACTGCGCAATGGCGGCGATCGCGCCACGATCGCGCAGGCCATGCGCTGGGCGCGCAAGATCGGCATCCTGTCCTACGTCGGCACCGAGCTCCTCGAGAAGCGCTTCGCACGCCAACAGAGCGAGCCGTTCGCGGGCCACCCGTCCGGCACGGAATTCGAGGTCGAGAGCTGGCTCGAGCACGTCGCGCAGAAGTTCGTGAAGCAGTTCGACCCGTGGGCGTACTGGACGATCTCGCGGGCGATGGACCTCTTCGACTTCGGCTCGCACGGCGCGACGCCGGAGGGCGACGCGATCGTGCACACGCACGCGGCCTCGGACGTCGCGCGCGCCGCGTCATTCCTCAAGGTCGAGCGTGCGCTCGTCGTCGGCGTCGAGCAGGACCTGCTGTTCCCCGTTGTGCAGCAGCGCACGGTGGCCTCGGTGCTGCGCGCCGCGGGCATCGACACCGAATACGTCGAGCTCAGCTCACCCTACGGCCACGATGCGTTCCTGACCGAGGAGGCGCTGTTCACACCGGTCCTCGCCGGTTTCCTCCAAGGCCCAGGAAGCGCCACGCCTCGTCGGTCGCGTCGAGCTCCCGACTCGCTTTCCCGATGAGCCACTCGCGCGCGTAACGGACGCCGCCGGGCCACGCGTGCCCGCCGCCCTGTACCTCGTAGAGCACGACGCGGGTGCCCGGGCTGCAGCCCACGGCGCGGCGGACGACGAGCGCCGTGCCGTCGTTCGCGATCCGATCGAGCGGCGGCTCCGCCTCGACCGACGTGCAGCCCGCGAAGCCGCGGAACGCGGCGAAGGTCGCGTCGGCGCCGATGACCCGGCCGCGGTGCGCGCCGAGCACGCGGACGTCGCCGCCCGCGAACGGCACGAGCGGATCGTCGGTGCCGTCGATCAGCGCGACCGGCCGCGCCGCCACCGGCCGGCACCGCGCCGCAGTGTCCTCGCCGAGGCTTGCGGCGACCGCGACGAATCCGGAGAACACATCGGCGGCGTCGCAGGCGAGGCGCAAGGTCATCATGCCGCCGTTCGAGATGCCGGTCACGAAGACGCGGTCGCGGTCGACCGGATAGCGATCACCGAGCGCGGCGACGAGCGCGCGCAGGAAGCCGACGTCGTCGACGCCGTCGCGGACGGCGCGCGTCTTGAGGTCCTGACGACCGTCGTTCCAGCCGTGGTCGACGCCGTCGGGGTAGACGACCAGGGCACCGGCCTCGTCCGCGCGGCGATTGAAGCCGCGCTCCGTGAGCGCCTCCATTCCCGCTCCGCCGCCACCACCCCCGTGCAGCACGACGAGCAACGGGGCCTTGGCCTCGAGCCGCGCCGGCACGTAGACGCGGTAGGTGCGCTCGCGGCCGCCGAACGCGAGCGACTCGCAACGCGCCTCCGGCGCCTTGGCGCCGCGATCGGCGCAGGCCGGCGCCGCACACGCGTGCTGGGCGACGAGCGCGAGCGCCGCCAGGACGAGCAACCGGCCTCCCCGGCGGGCGGCGGCCGTGCGCGGTGCGGTACCGTGCGCCGAGCGGTACAATTTCACGGTTTTCACCCGAGCTCGCTCCCGATGACCGGATCCCCAGACAAGCGCTCCGCCCCCGAAACCGTTGACTTCGGCTACCAGCAGGTCGCCGCGGCCGAGAAGGCCGGCCGGGTCCGCGCGGTGTTCGATTCGGTCGCCAGCCGCTACGACGTCATGAACGACCTCATGTCGTTCGGCGTGCACCGGCTCTGGAAGCGGTTCCTGCTGTCGCAGACCGGCCTGAGGCCGGGGCAGCACGCGCTCGACGTCGCCGGCGGCACCGGCGATCTCGCCGCCGGGCTCGCCCGCCAGGTCGGCACGACCGGCCGGGTGGTGCTGTCGGACATCAACGCGGCGATGCTCGCGCACGGGCGCGACCGGCTGCTCGACCGGGGAATCGTCACGCAGGTCGAGCACGTGCTCGCGAACGCCGAGCGGCTGCCGTTCCGCGACTCTTCCTTCGACTGCGTGACGATCGGTTTCGGGCTGCGCAACGTCACCGACAAGGCCGCGGCGCTCGCCTCGATGTACCGCGTGCTGAAGCCGGGCGGGCAGCTGCTGATCCTCGAGTTCTCCAAGCCCGTCGCTCCGGGCCTCGCGCCGATCTACGACGCGTACTCCTTCAAGGTGCTGCCCGCGCTCGGCCGGCTCGTCGCACAGGATGCGGACAGCTACCGCTACCTCGCCGAGTCGATCCGCATGTTCCCCGACCAGCCGACGCTGCTGGCGATGATGCGCGATGCCGGCTTCGACGGCTGCCGCTACCACAACCTGACGGGCGGCATCGTCGCGCTGCACCGCGGCTGGCGCTACTGATGGCCGCCACGCCGCTCCTGAAGCCGGTCGAGGCGCTGGTCAACCGCAACCTCGCCGCCTCGACGCCTGCGCGCCAGCTCCTCGCCGCGCTCGCCGGGCGCTCGTTCGCCATCCAGGTCGAGACCCCGGTCGGCGGGCGCCTCGTGCGGCTCAGGCTCGCGGCGGCGGCGGACGGCCTCGCGCTCGACACCGGCGAGGAGGCCGCCGACGCCTCGGTGACCGGCACGCCGCTCGGCCTCGCGGCACTGCTCGCCGGCCGCAACGACGGCCGCTACACGGCGGCCGGCGTCACGATCGCGGGCGACGCCGAGGTCGCGGCGTCCTTCGAGAAGCTGCTCCGCCACGCGCGACCGGAGATCGAGGAGGAGCTCGCCCGGCTCGTCGGCGACGTCCCGGCGCACTACGCGGCCCGCGCCGCGAAGCGGGCGGTCCACTGGGGCCGGCGCGCGATCGACTCGCTCGCGCGCAACGTCGGCGAATACCTGACCGAGGAGGGGCGCGACGTCCTGACCGGCGCCGAGCTCGAGACGTTCCACTCCGCCGTCGACGAGATTCGCGAGCACGGCGACCGCGCCGAGGCGCGGCTCGAACTCGCCGCCGCGCGGCTCGCACGCCTCGCGCGCTGAACCGTGATCAGCCTCAAGATCGCCGGGCGGCTGCTCGAGATCCAGCGCGTGCTGGTGCGCCACGGGCTCGACGAATTCGTCGTCGCGACACACCTCTACCGGCCGCTCCGGTTCCTGTACTTCCTGCAGCCCTCGACCTGGTTCGAGCGCCGCCGCGGCGCCTCGCGCGGCGAGCGCATCCGGCTGGCGCTCGAGGAACTCGGCCCGATCTTCATCAAGTTCGGGCAGGCGGTGTCGACACGACGCGACCTGCTGCCACCCGACATCGCCGACGAACTCGCCAAGCTCCAGGACCGCGTGCCGCCGTTTCCGGGCGAGGCGGCGCGCGCCGCGATCGAACGCTCGCTTGGCAGCCCGGTCGGCGAGGTGTTCGGCAGCTTCGACACGATACCGCTCGCGGCGGCGTCGATCGCGCAGGTCCACACCGCGACGCTCAAGGACGGCCGCGAGGTCATCGTCAAGGTGCTCAGGCCCTCGATGCAGACGGTCATCCGCCGCGACCTCGAGGTGCTGTACGCGCTCGCCGGGCTCGCGCTGCGGTACGTGCCGGACACGTCGCGGCTGCGGCCGCGCGAGGTCGTTGCCGAATACGACAAGACGATCATGGACGAGCTCGATCTCATGCGCGAGGCCGCGAATGCCGCTCAGCTGAAGCGCAACTTCGCGGGCTCGCCGCTCCTCTACGTGCCGGAGGTGCACTTCGACCTCTGCCGCAGCGACGTGCTCGTCATGGAGCGGATCCGCGGCGTCCAGATCAGCGACATCGCGCGCCTGCGGGAACTCAAGGTCAACATCCGGCGCCTCGCCGAGAACGGCGTCGAGATCTTCTTCACGCAGATGCTCCGGCACAACTTCTTCCACGCCGACATGCACCCCGGCAACATCTTCGTGTTCGCGGACGACCCGGAGCACCCGCGCTACGCGGCGGTCGACTTCGGCATCGTCGGGACGCTGGACCCGAAGGACCTCGAATACCTCGCCGGCAACTTCCTCGCGTTCTTCGACCGCGACTACCGGCGCGTCGCGGAGCTGCACGTCGAGAGCGGCTGGGTGCCGCCCGGCACGCGCGTCGACGAGCTCGAGGCGGCGGTGCGCACCGTCTGCGAGCCGATCTTCCAGAAGCCGTTGTCCGAGATCTCCTTCGGCATCGTGCTGCTCAGGCTCTTCGACATCGCGCGCCGCTTCCGCATGGAGGTGCAGCCGCAGCTCGTGCTGCTGCAGAAGACGCTGCTCAACATCGAGGGGCTCGGGCGGCAGCTCTATCCGGAGCTCGACCTCTGGAAGACCGCCCAGCCGCTGCTGAAGGCGTGGTACCGCGAGCGCATGAGCCCGCGGACCCTCCTGCGGGAGGCTCGCCGCCACCTGCCGGAGTTCGTCGAGACGCTGCGGGCAACGCCGCCATTGCTGCGGCGGCTGGTGCGCGAGGCCGAAGCGCGAGGTGCGCTGTTCCCGAGCGAGAGCACCGAATACCGCCGGCTCGTCGCCGAGCTGCGCGAGAGCGCGCGGCGGCGCGACCGGACGCTGATCGCCGTCGCGGTGCTCGTCCTCGGCGCGCTCTGGATTATGTTCGGTCAGGAACCGGTACTCGCCGGCGTGGCCGCGACCGCGAGCGCGGTGGCTTACTTGCTCGCGCGTCGCTGACGGGCCGGCGGCGCCGGGCGGCCCCTCGGCCCGCAGTCCAAGGTCCGGACGTCTACCTAGAGACCCGACTCCCGGCCCTCCGGAAGCGGTGCAATACTCGATGCCAGCGATTCCGCGTCGCGTCCCGCCCGCCCGAGCGGGAGTCGCGCGGCGCGGGTCGCGTGCGCGAGCGTCTTCCAAGGCCGCCGGAGTTCCCATGAGCCGTCTGACTCACCGCGCCCCGGTCGCCGTTGCGATCGCCGTTGCGATCGCCGTGGCGCTCGCCCTGGGTGCAGCCGCAACGCGCGCCGAGTCGCCGGCTGCTGAGTCGGCCGTCGCCGGCGGTGAAATGGACAGCTACAGCCTGGGCCTATCGCTCGGCAACCAGTACCGCGCCGGCGGGCTCGGTCAGGGACCCGCGTTCTCGCTCGATGCGCTGCTGCGCGGAATCAAGGACGGCGTGGGCGGCAAGGCGATGAGCGCCGACGAACGGGCGCGGGCGGGGGCGTACCTGCGTGCCGTCAGCGAGGCGCTTGCCGAACGCAATAAGTCGGAGGCCCAGGAGTTCCTCGTGCATAACGCGAAGGAGAAAGGCGTGGTGACGACGGGATCCGGCCTCGAGTACCGAGTGCTGACGCCCGGCGTGAAGGATGCCGCGACCGTCGGGCCGACGGACCACGTGACGGTGCAGTACCGGGGACGGTTGTTGGACGGCAGCGAGTTCGACAGTTCCTATTCGCGCGGCCATCCGGCTCAGATCGCGGCGGCGAACGTCATCCAGGGCTGGCGCGAGGCGCTCGCGCTGATGAGTCCCGGCGCCAAGTGGCGGCTCTTCATCCCGCCGGAGCTCGCCTACGGCGCGAAGCCGCCGACCCCGGCAATTCCGCCGAATGCCCTGCTCGTATTTGACGTCGAGTTGCTTTCGATCGAGCCCGCCGGCGCGGCGGCGGCGCCCGGCGCGCACTAGAATCCTGCGGAGTGCGCGCAGCCCGGCCGCGCTGCGGTCGGCTGGCGGAGT
>JBBINS010000057.1:0-16147 GCA_037443765.1 Gammaproteobacteria bacterium | reverse complement strand
TGGGACGTTCGCTCGACCGGACGCGCCGCGGCGCCGTAGGCCGATGCCCTAGCCCCTGCGGGCCGGCGCGCCACGCGCGCTGGCCCGCCGCGCCGACCGGTGCCCCCGCCATTCCCGGTCGCGGGCGGACGCCCGCGAGCGTGCCCGCCTAGCGCGTCGGCGCGCGGCTACCCCGCGGCGTCGGCGCCGACATGAGCTCGACGAACTGGCGCCGGAAGCGCGGCAGATCGACGTCGACCTGCGCGTGCACGAGCTGAAGGTCGACGGCGGGCTTCAGTTCCTCGCTCCAGGTCAGCGTCTCGCCGTAGGCGGGGCCGTGGCTGACGTCGACGTCCATGTAGAGCGTGCGCTCCTTCGTGATGATCGCGGGTTCGAGCCAGGCGCACGCGGCCAGTTCGTCCCACAGGTAGTAGCGCTCCGCGGAGTAGCGGGCGATGTACTGCGCCGCCGGGTGCGGCGACTTCGCGATCGCGTCCAGCATCTCCTGCGTGAACATCGCCTTGATCGAGACGTCGACGGTCGTGACGTCGATGCGCGGCCAGCGGGCGCGCAGCGTGATCCGGGCGGCCTCGGGGTCGAACCAGAAGTTGAACTCGTGGCGCGGGCTCGAGGCGAACTCCGGGTCGTCGGTCTGCGGATTGAGGCTGCTGCCCATGACGACGAGGCCCTGCGCGAGCTCCGCGAAATGCGGGTCGATCGCGATCGCGAGCGCGATGTCGGTCAAGGGGCCGGCCGCGTAGACGGTGACCTGGTGCGGGTGCGCGTGCACCTGCCGGATCAGGAAGTGGGCGGCGTCCTCGGCGATCGGCTGCGTGCGCGGCTCGCCCTCGACGAGCGGTGGCGTGTCGAACGGGCCCGGGAGCACCGCCGGTCGCGGGCCGACCTTCGCGCTCAACGGCACCGTCGCGAACTCGGGCTTCTGGCCCCAGGCGCCGAGCCAGCCGACCTGACCGGCCAGCGGCACCATCAGCCGTGTCTCCTGCTCGGTCCGCACCAGCGGGAACACCGCGCCGAGCGCGACCGGGACGTCGGTGCGGCCGATCAGCTCGAGCATGCGCAGCGTGTGGCGCGCCTCGTCGTCGCGCCAGGCGTTGCCGGTGACGATCGTGATGCCGAGGACTTCGACGTCCGGCGACTGCAGCAGCACCATCATCGACATCATGTTCGACCCGCCGGGCCCCGACCCGTCCTGGTCGATGACGACGAGGCGCGGCGCGGCCGTCGCCGCCGTCGCGGGCACTGCGGCGATGGCGGCCCAGAGGCACCAGAGGGGCAGACGTCGCATGGGTTCTCCCGCGGTTCGAGCCGGCCGCGCACCGGCGCGCTGCGGGCGAGTGTAACGCCTCGCGTCGCGGCGGCAACCACGCCGCCGACGGCGCGCGGGCTGCGGACCCGGCGTTTTCCGGTACAGTTCCGCCACCGGGTCGCGCGCCCCGCCGGGCCGCGCGCGGTTCCCACCGACGCGGGTGATCGACACGATGGCCGGCATGCTCGAACGGTACTTCCGGCTGGCCGCGCACCAGAGCTCCGTGCGCACCGAGCTGCTCGCGGGGCTGACCACCTTCCTGACGATGGCGTACATCGTGGTCGTCAATCCGGTGATCCTCGGCGAGGCGGGCCTGCCGGTGGCGGGCGTCGCCGCGGCCACCTGCCTTGCCGCCGGGTTCGCCAGCATCCTGATGGGGCTCGTCTCGAACTACCCGCTGGCGCTCGCGCCCGGCATGGGTCTCAACGCCTACTTCACGTTCACCGTCGTCAAGGGCATGGGACTGCCGTGGCAGACCGCGCTCGGCTGCGTGTTCCTGTCAGGCGTCGCGTTCCTGCTGCTGACCGTCGTCGGCGTCCGCCAGCTCATCATGAGCGCGGTGCCGCGTTCGCTGTTCGCCGCGGTCGCCGGCGGCGTCGGGCTGTTCATCGCCTTCGTCGGCCTGGCGGACGCGGGCGTGATCGTCGCGGCCCGCGGCACCATGGTCGGGCTCGGGCACCTGACGACGCCGGCAACGGCGCTGGCGCTGTTCGGACTGCTGGTCATCGCGACGCTGCAGGCGCGGCGGGTGCGCGGGGCGATGCTGCTCGGCATCCTGTTCACGGCCGCCGTCGGCTGGCTGGTCGGCCTCGGGCAGGTCGCACCCGGCGCGTACCACGTCGGCGATCTCGCCGCGACCGCGTTCCGGCTCGACCTGCCGGCGGCGCTCAACCTCAAGGGCGGCCTCGGCCTGTCGCTCGTCGAGATCGTGTTCGTGTTCCTGTTCGTCGACCTCTTCGACAACATCGGCACGCTGGTCGCGGTCACGAAGAAGGCCGGCCTCGCGGCGCCGGACGGCACGATCCCGCGCCTCAACCGCATCCTCGTCGTCGACTCGCTGGCGATGGCGGCCGGCGCGCTCGTGGGCACGAGCCCCGTCACCAGCTACGTCGAGAGCGCGGCCGGCGTCGCGGTCGGCGGGCGCACCGGCCTGACGAGCGTCGTCGTCGGCGTGCTGTTCCTCTGCACGCTGTTCTTCGCGCCGCTCGTGCAGTCGATCCCGGCGGCGGCGACCGCGCCGGCGCTGATCCTGGTCGGCGGCATGATGATGGGCGCGCTCGCCGAGGTGGACTGGGTCGAACCCGCCGAGTCGATTCCCGCGTTCCTGACGGTGATCATGATCCCGCTCAGCTACTCGATCGCGAACGGCCTCGCGTTCGGCATCACGAGCCACGCGCTCCTCAAGCTCTTGGGCGGCAAGGCGCGGGCGAGCGACTGGCTGGTCTACGTGCTCGCCGCGCTCTGCATCGCGCGCTTCGTCTACGTCGCCTGAGGCGGCGCTGCCGGCTCAGCGTTGCCGGTCGCGCAGCGCCACGAGCCGCTCGCGGATCGCCTCGATGCCGGGCTTGCGCGCCAGCAGCTCGTCGAGCGTGAGGCCGCTGAGTTCGTGCGGGAATACCAGCCAGCGATCGGTCTCGTGCAGGTAGTAGTGCGGCACGCCGCACGGCAGGCTGTTGGCGGGCTTCGCGTACACGGTCGCGACGCGGATCTCGGGCGTGTTCGCGCCGCAGCGGACGCGGAGCTCGTCGATGACCTGCCGGATGCTGCGCCCGGAGTCGTAGACGTCGTCGACGATCAGCAGCGCGTCCTCGGCGCGCGTGTGGCGCACGATGTAGCCGAGCCCGTGCACCTGCACCCGCGTCGCGGTCGTGCCGATGCCGGTGTAGAGCGAGGTGCGGATCGCCACGTGGTCGGTCTCGACGCCGAAGAAGTCGAGCAGCTCCTGGACCGCGATGCCGACCGGCGTGCCGCCGCGCCAGATGCCGACGATGTGCGTCGGGCGGAAGCCGCTGTCCAGGATCTTGAGGCCGAGCCGGAACGAGTCGGCCAGCAGTTCGTCGGCCGTGATGTACAGCCGCTCGGGTGCCGGGTGGTCGGTCACGGCACGCTCAGCGCCGGGCGGCGATCGCCACCGGCGGGATCGGCCGGGGGCGCGCCGTCGGGGTGGGGCATCAGGTCATCACCGGGGAGGAGGCGCCGCGGGGCAGGCCGGCCGGACGGCGCCGGAAGCCTTGCACACCCGCTCGCGACGTTCAAGGCGCGGCGCGCGCCGCCCTTGATAATCGTCGCCGTTGCTGCACAGTGACGCGGCACCGTTCCGAGGAGGACCGCCGATGACCGCTCCGCTACGCCGCCCCCCTTCGCTCCCGGGATCCTGAGCCCGTGCGGGTGCGGCTCGTCGCGGCCGGCACGCGCCTGCCGGCGTGGATCGGCGCCGGCTTCGCCGAGTACCAGCGGCGCCTGCCGCCGGAGACGCCACTCGAGCTCGTCGAGGTCGCGGTCACGCGCGGCACGGCCCAGGGCGCCGCGGCGCGTGCCGTCAAGGGCGAGGGCGAGCGCATGCTCGCCGCGCTGCCGCAGCGTGCCTGGGTCGTGGCGCTCGACGTCGGCGGGCGCTCGCTCGACACTGCGGGACTCGCGCGCTGGTGGGCCGGGCGGCTGCGCGACGGACGCGACGTCGCCTTTCTGATCGGCGGCCCGGACGGTCTCGCGCCGGACTGCCTCGCGCGGGCCGACGAGCGGCTGTCGCTGTCGGCGCTGACGTTCCCGCACGGCCTCGTGCGGGTGCTGCTCGCCGAACAGCTCTACCGCGCGTCCAGCCTGCTGAAGGGCCACCCGTACCACCGGGAGTGAGCCGCCGGCGCCGCGTCGTGGCGCCGGCCGCGCGCGCGTAAGCCATGGAATCTGTGGCGAATTACCTGACCGCGGTCCGCGTCCCAAGCTATGCTCGGAACTTCCCCTCACCGTTGCGCCCGGGCGGCGCCGCCATGACCCTGCACGACTCGATCACGCTCGCTTCCGCCTCCCCTCGCCGCAGCCAGTTGCTCGAGCAGATCGGCGTGCGGCACCTCGTCCGCGCCACCGACATCGACGAGTCGGTGCGCGCCGGAGAGTCGCCGGAGGCCTACGTCGCGCGGCTCGCGGCCGCCAAGGCCGAGGTCGCCTGGGCCGCCGACGCTCGGCGGCCGGTGCTCGCCGCCGATACCGCCGTGGCGCTCGGCGCGGAACTCTTCGGCAAGCCCGACGATCTCAATGACGGCGTGCGGATGCTGTCGGCGCTCGCCGGCCGCACGCACCGCGTGCTGACGGCGGTCGCGGTCCGCAGTCCCGCCGGCTTCGGCGCGGCGCTGTCGGTCAGCGAGGTCAGCTTCCACGCGTTGTCGGAATCCGAGTGCCGGCGCTACTGGGCGACCGGCGAACCGCGCGGCAAGGCGGGCGGCTACGCGATCCAGGGGCTCGCCGCGACCTTCATCACGCGCCTCGCGGGCAGCTACTCGGGCGTCATGGGACTGCCGCTCGCCGAGACCGCGGCGCTGCTCTGCGCCGCGGGCGTGCGGTTGTGGAACACGGAGGAGGCCGCTTGACCGCCGAGATCCTCGTCAACGTGACGCCGCGGGAGAGCCGCGCCGCGTTCCTCGAGAATGGCGTGCTGCAGGAAGTGCACATCGAGCGCGCCAACCGGCGCGGCATCACGAGCAACATCTACAAGGGCCGCGTGTCGCGCGTGCTGCCCGGCATGCAGGCGGCGTTCATCGACGTCGGCCTCGACCGCACCGCCTTCCTGCACGTCTCGGACATCGCGCGCCGCGAGGACGTCGGCGTCGAGTTCGAGGCGCCGCGCACCGACGACATTCGCGCTGCCGTCACCGAGGGCGACGAGCTGCTGGTGCAGGTGCTCAAGGACCCGCTCGGCACCAAGGGCGCGCGCCTCACGACCTTCATCACGCTGCCGTCGCGTTATCTCGTCTACATGCCGCAGGGCCGCGGCGTCGGCGTCTCGGCGCGGATCGAGGAGGAGGTCGAGCGTGCACGACTGCGGACGCTGGTCGAGTCATTCATGCCGGCCGAGCGTCCGGGCGGCTACATCATCCGCACCGTCGCCGAGGGCGTGCCGCAGGAGGCGCTCAGGGCCGACATGCTGTTCCTGCAGCGGCTGTGGGAACTCGTCGCCCGCGCCGGGCTCGCCGCCCCCGCCGGCCAGCTCGTGCACGAGGACCTGCCCCTGCACGTGCGCATGCTCCGCGACCTCCTCGGCCAGGACGTCGAGCGCGTGCAGGTCGACGCGCCGGCCGCCTACGCCAAGATGCTCGAGTTCGCGCGCACGTTCATGCCCGAGTCCGAATCCAAGATCGAGCTGTACCGCGGCAACCGCCCGATCCTCGACCTGTACGGCGTCGAGGACGAGATCCAGAAGGCGCTCGACCGCAAGGTGCCGCTGAAGTCCGGCGGCTACCTGATCATCGACCAGACCGAGGCGATGACGACGATCGACGTCAACACCGGCGCCTTCGTCGGCCACCGCAACCTCGAGGACACGATCTTCCGCACCAACCTCGAGGCGGCGGTCGCGATCGCGAGGCAGCTGCGGCTCAGGAACCTCGGCGGCATCATCATCATCGACTTCATCGACATGCAGGACGAGGACCACCGGCGCCAGGTGCTGCAGGCCCTCGAGAAGAGCCTGGCGACCGACCACGCCCGCACGCACATCTCCTCGGTCTCGCCGCTCGGCCTGGTCGAGATGACGAGGAAGCGCACCCGCGAGAGCCTCGAGCACCTGCTGTGCTGCCCGTGCCCGACCTGCGAGGGGCGCCGCTACGTCAAGACGCCGGAGACGGTCGCCTACGAGATCTTCCGCGAGATCGTCCGCCAGGCGCGCCAGTTCGAGGTCCAGGGACTGATGGTGCTCGCGCACCAGGACGTGATCGAGCTGCTGCTCGACGAGGAGTCCGCCGCGCTCGGCGAGCTCGAGGTCCTGGTCGGCAAGCCGATCCGGCTGCAGACCGAGGCGCTGTACGCCCAGGACCAGTACGACGTGGTGCTCGTGTAGGTCAGCGCGATGAGCCGGGCACGCACGATCTGGAAATGGAGCGCCGCGATCTTCGGCAGCGTCGTCGTGCTGCTCGCGATCGCGGTCGCGGGGCTGAGGCTGTGGCTCGAACACTCGCCCGGGCTCGGCCCCGAGCTCGTGGCGCGGGTGCAGCGCCTGACCGGCCTCGAGTTCTCGTTCGCGCGGCTCGACGTGCGCCTCGGGTTGTACGGCCCCGAGCTCGTGTTCCGCGACGCCCGCGTCACGGTGCCCGGGCAGCACGACGCGCTCGTCACCGCCGGCGCCGGCCGCGTCGGCTTCGACCTGTGGCGGTCGATCCGCACCGGGCGGCTCGCGTCCGGGCGCGTGGTGCTCGACGGTGCGCAGGTCCACGTCTACGTCACGTCCGCGGGCGTCGAGCTCCGCGGGCAGGGCGCGGTGGCGGGCACCGAGGGCGGCGCGCACCTGGCGCTCGGCGAGCTGCCGGTCGGCCACGTCCTCATCGAGGACGCGACCGTCTGGGTGCAGGACGTGCGCCGCGAGGGGCGCACCTGGCACCTCGACCGCGTCGGCCTCGACCTCGAGCGCGACCCGCAGGCCCTGAAGCTCTCCGGCCGCGTGCGCCTGCCCGACACGCTCGGCGCGCGCCTCGACGTCGAGGCGGCGCTGCGCGGCGATCTCGGCGCGCCCGAGTCGCTCGACTGGCAAGGGCAGGTCGCGCTGACCGGCGCGGCGTTCGCCGGCTGGAGCGCGCTGCTGTCGCAGTGGCCGTGGCTGCCGGTCGGCGGCCGCGGCGACCTCCGCGTGGCGGCAGCCGGGCGCGGCGCGTTGCTGGCGAGCGTCGATGCGCGGTTCGACCTCACGAACGTCGCGACGCCGGCGCTCGCCGGCGCGACCCCGGGCCACTTCGCGGTACTGGCCGGCGCCGTCAGCGTCCGCCACGACGCCGGCCGCTGGAGCGCGACCGGCCGCGACCTGACCATCGACTCCGGCAAGGACGCGTGGCGCCACGGCGAGTTCGAGCTCACGACCGACTGGGCGGACGGGACGCTCACCGCCGCGGGGCTGCGCTCGCCGGCGATCCGGCTCGAGGGTCTCTCGGCGCTCGCGTCGCTCCTCCCCGAGGGCGCGGTGCGCGAGGCCGCGAGCGCGCTCGCGCCGCGCGGCGCCCTGACGCTCGTCGACCTGAAGGTGGCGCGCGGCCCCGAGGGCGGTGAGTGGCGCGTCGACGGCGGCCTCCGCTTCACCGGGCTCGGCTTCGGCCCGTGGCGGTCGGTACCGGGCCTCGCGGGCCTCGACGGCGACGTCGCGGCCAGCGGCCCGGCGGGCCGCGTCCGTCTGCACTCGGACCGATTCATACTGGCGCTGCCGACCACGCTCAAGGAACCGGTGGGCGCGGACAGCGTCACCGCGACCCTCGACTGGTGGTGGCGACCGGACGGCTGGCGCTTCGCCGCGGACGGGGTCCACACCCGCTCGCCGGACGCCGAGACGCGCGGCTTTGCGCGGCTGTGGCTGCCGGCCGACGCCGAGGAGTCGCCGCGCCTCGTGATCGACTTCAAGGTGCACAACGTCGACGCGCGCGCGGCGTCCAAGTACCTGCCGGCCCGCAGCATCCCGCCGAAGACGATGGACTGGCTCGACCATGCCTTCCTCGCCGGCCGCGTGCCGGAGGCGCGCATCGAACTCTCCGGCGAGACGCGGCGCTTCCCGTTCCGCTACGGCGGCGGCCTGTTTCGCGTGCGGCTCCGGTACGAGGGCCTGCGCCTCCACTACCAGGACAACTTCGCCGACATCGAGAACGCGGCCGGCGAGGCCGAGTTCAGGAACGAGGGCTTCCACGTCAGGGGCACCGGCGCGACGATCGCCGGGCTCAGCATCAAGGACCCGGTCGCCGGACTCGCCGACTACCGCGACGCCGAGCTCGTGGCCCACGCGCGGACCGAGGGCGACGTCAAGGACGCGCTGCAGTTCCTGCAGTCCTCGCCGATCGGTCCGAAGCTCGGCGAGTTCTTTATGAAAGTCTCCGCGGCGGGGCCGTTCAGCGCCGAGGTCGCGCTCGACCTGCCGTTCCGCCAGTTCGCGCTGCGCACCATCCACGTCGACGGTCAGATCGAGCGCACGACCGCGCGCATCCCGGGGCTCGACGAGGACATCAAGGACCTCACCGGCGCATTCTCGCTGCACGACCGCGAGCTCGACGTGCCGCAGCTCACCGGCAGCGTGCTCGACGGCCCGCTCAAGCTGCGCGCGCGCACGATCGCGGGGGCCTCCGGCGTCGCCGGCGACCGCGTGCTGGTGGTCGACGGCGCGGGGCGCGCGGCCGCGGCGCGCCTGCAGCCGCTTCTCGGCATCACGCGCGGCCGCTGGTTGACCGGCGGCGCCGACTGGCGCCTTCAGGCGCGGCTGCCGCGGCTCGAGTGGCGGCCCGACCCGGATCCGCTGCCGGCCGATGCGCCGCTCGACGCGCTGCCGCAGGTCAAGGACGTCGAGATCCGCAACCTGCCCGTCAGCGTGCGGCTCGACTCGGGCCTGGCCGGCCTCGAGGTCAACCTGCCGGAGCCACTTGCCAAGGACGCGGACGAGGCGCGCCCGCTGCGCGTCGACCTGACGATCGACCCGGGTCTCGCCGCCGACGCGCCCCGGCCGCCGCCGCCGTTCCGGCGCCGCGACCTGCCGCGGCCGCCGGCGATCCAGGCGCGGCTCGTGCTCGGCGGCGACAGCGGCGCGCTCGAGTGGCGGCACGAGGACGACTGGCACCTGGCGCGCGGCACGCTGCACATGGGCAGCGGCGGCGCCCAGCTCCGGGACTCGCCCGGCGTCTGGATCGAGGGCCGGATGGACGAGTACGACCTCTCGGCGTGGCTCCGGGTCAAGCTGTCGGACGGCACCAGCCACGCGCTCTCGGACGTGCTGAAGGGCGGCACGGTCGCCGTCGACCGGTTCGCGATCTTCGGCTTCGAGTTCCCGAGCGTGACACTGACGCTCGAGGGCCGCGGCGAGGCGTGGCACGCCGCGGTCGACGGTCCGTCGGCGCGTGGCCTGATCGTCGTGCCGTGGCAGATCCCGGGCAGCGAGCCCCTGACGCTCGACATGGAGCGCCTGGTGCTCGGCGAGCGCACGTCCGCCGGCGACGGGGCCGGCGAGCAGAGCGACCCGACGCAGCTGCCGGCGATGGCGATCCGCGTCAGGAACCTCGAGATCCAGAAGCGCCGCTTCGGCTCGCTCGAGGCGCACCTGTCCCGCACCGCGGAGGGCCTGCAGCTCGACCGCGCGACGCTTAAGGGCGACTCGTTCGAGGCCTCCGGACGCGGCAGCTGGACGCTGGCGGGCAGCGGCCAGAACACGGCGCTGTCGCTGACGCTCGACTCCACCGACCTCCTCGACACCTTGAACGCGTGGGGCTTCGCCCCGACTCTGACCGGCAAGGCCGGCCATGCGACCGCGGACCTGCACTGGCGCGGCGGCATCGACGACGACGTCGTCGGCCGCATCGCCGGCCACGTCAAGCTCTCGGTCGAGCAGGGCCAGGTGATGTCGGTCGACCCGGGCGCCGGCCGGGTGCTCGGGCTGTTGTCGGTCGCGGCCCTGCCGCGGCGCCTGACGCTCGATTTCCGGGACCTGACCGACAAGGGCTTCGCCTTCGACTCGATCCACGGCGACTTCGACCTGCGGGACGGCAACGCCTACACCAGCAACCTGGTCCTCAAGGGCCCGGCCGCGGAAATCGGCGTCGTTGGCCGGACCGGGCTCAAGGCCCGGGACTACGACCAGACGGCCAAGGTGACCGGACACATCGGCGGCCCGGTCGCGGCCGCCGCGGCGGTCTTCAGCGGGCCCGTGATCGGGGCCGCGGTGCTGCTGTTTTCGACCGTGTTCAAAGAGCCGCTCTCGGGCCTCACGCGCGGCTACTATCGCATCACCGGCAACTGGGACGAGCCGAAGGTGGAGCGGATCGGGGCGAGCCAGGCCAAGGAGGCCGCCGAGAGCGCCGCGGCCGAGGGCGCACCGAAGGTCGAAGAGGGGCCGAAGGCCGACGACTTGCCGAAGGCGGACGAGGGGCCGAAGGCCGAGCAGGGACCGAAGTGAGGAGGGCATCGTGACGAGTTTCGCGGCAGTGCAGATGACCTCGGGTCCCGACGTCGCGCAGAACCTCGTCGCGGCCGGCAGCCTCGTCGAGGCCGCGGCCGGCGCCGGTGCGGCGGTCGTGCTGCTGCCCGAGAACTTCAACTTCATCGGCCGACGCGACGCCGACAAGCGCGCCGTCGCCGAGGCCTATGGCGCGGGACCCACCCAGGACTTCCTCGCCGCGGCCGCTCGCCGCCATGGCATCTGGATCATCGGCGGCACGCAGCCGCTCAAGAGCGAGGCCGCCGACGGGCGGGTCACGAACACCGCGCTCGTCTACGACCCGAGCGGCCGCTGCGTCGCGCGCTACGACAAGATCCACCTGTTCGACGTCGACGTGCCCGGCAAGCCCGGCGAGACCTACCGCGAGAGCGCCAACGTCGCGCCCGGCCGGGACGTCGTGCTCGTCGACACGCCGGCCGGCCGGGTCGGGCTCTCGGTCTGCTACGACATGCGCTTCCCGGAGCTCTACCGGCGGCTGTCGGCCGCCGGTGCCGAAATCCTGGTCATGCCGGCGGCGTTCACGGTGCCGACCGGACGCGCGCACTGGGAGACGCTGCTGCGCGCGCGCGCGGTCGAGAACCTCTGCTACGTGGTCGCCGCGGCCCAGTCCGGCGTGCATCCGAACGGCCGCGAGACCTACGGCGACAGCCTGATCATCGACTATTGGGGCCGGGTGCTGACCCGGTTGCCGCGCGGATCCGGCGTCATCAGCGCGACGATCGACCGCGACGCGCTCCAGCGCGTGCGCGCCGAGTTCCCGGCCCTCCAGAACCGCGCCCTCACCTGTTGACGGGAATCACCATGGCCGCCGTCCTCAAGACCGACGAACCGCTCGACATCGCCCGCGCGAGCATCCTCGAGCCCTCCGGGCTCGACCTCGCCTACCTCGAGCGCCTGCTGGCCTCGATGCACAGCCACGCGCTCGACGAGGCGGAGCTCTACTTCCAGCTGGCGCGCGACGAGTCGTGGGCCCTCGAGGACGGGATCGTCAAGGAGGGCAGCCACAGCATCGACCAGGGCGTCGGCGTGCGCGCGATCTCCGGCGAGCGCACGGGCTTCGCCTACTCCGACGAGGTCTCGCGGCCGGCGCTCGAGGAGGCCGCGCGCGCGGCGCGCGCGATCGCGCGCGCCGGCGGCACGGCCCCGGGCGGCCCCGGCATCCGGGCCACCCATCCGATCACCGGCCACCGCCTGTACCTGCCCGCGGACCCGATCGTCACCGTGGCCGACGCCGACAAGGTGGCGTTCCTCGGTCTGCTCGACCGCGAGGCGCGCAGGCTCGACCCGCGCGTCAAGCAGGTGATGGCGAGCCTGTCGGGCATCCACGAGGTGATCCTGATCCTCAACTCGAACGGCACGCTGGCCGCCGACGTGCGGCCGCTGGTGCGGGTCAACGTCAGCGTGATCATGGAGGACGGCGGCCGGCGCGAGCAGGGCTACAACGGCATGGGCGGCCGCTACACGATGGCGGAGCTGCTCGCGAACCCGGACGTCCTCGAGCTGCCGCGCCAGGCCGTGCACGCGGCGAGCGTCAACCTCGAGGCGGTGCCGACGCCGGCCGGCACGATGACGGTCGTGCTCGCCGGCGGCTGGCCGGGCGTCATGCTGCACGAGGCCGTCGGCCACCCGCTCGAGGGCGACTTCAACCGCAAGGGCACCTCGGCGTTCTCGGGGCGGATGGGCGAGAAGGTCGCGAGCCCGCTCTGCACCGTGGTCGACGACGGCACGCTCGCGCGACGCCGCGGCTCGCTCAACATCGACGACGAGGGCACGCCGACCCGCTGCACGACGCTGATAGAGAACGGCGTGCTCAAGGGCTACATGCAGGACCGGCTGAACGCGCGGCTGATGGGCATGGCGCCGACCGGCAACGGTCGCCGCGAGTCGTTCGCGCACGCGACGCTGCCGCGCATGACCAACACCTACATGCTCGCCGGTCCCCACGACCCGGACGAGATCATCCGCTCGGTCAAGAAGGGCCTCTACGCCGTGAACTTCGGCGGCGGGCAGGTGGACACGACCAGCGGCAAGTTCGTGTTCTCGACCAGCGAGGCCTACCTGATCGAGGACGGCCGCGTCACGCGGCCCGTCAAGGGCGCCTCGCTGATCGGCTCGGGGCCGGAGGTTCTGCAGCGCGTGTCGATGCTCGGCAACGACCTGAAGCTCGACGCCGGGGTCGGGAACTGCGGCAAGGAAGGGCAGACCATCCCCGTCGGGGTCGGCCAGCCGACGATGAAGGTCGAAGGGTTGACAGTCGGCGGTACCGGCTGACACCGTGTCGGCGACGCGCCCGTCGCGGCGCGCACCTCGGGGAGACCTGCCGATGCACCTGCCGCGCGGCGTCTACGAAAGCCTCCCGTACGCGTACGTCGCGGGCGGGCTCGGCGCCAGTCTCGCGTCCTACCTCGGGCGCGACGCCGCGTGGAGCAACGTCGCGTTCGCGGTGGGGGTCGCCGGGATCGTCGGCGGCTGCGTGCTGATCCTGCGCCGGCGCTCCTATCGCGACGACGCCGCGCGCTACGACCACCGGCCGCTCGACGAGTAGGCCGCCCGTCCCGGCGCCGCTCAATGCGCGCCGGAGCCCGCCTCGGGGGCCGCGGCGCCGGTGAGCGCCTCGTGCGAGCCGGTCGCGTTCGGGTCGCCCGCCCCGGTATCGCTCGGTCCGCGCGGCGTGCTCGGCCGCTCGTCGACGTACGTCAGCGCGTGCTGGCCGATCACGACCACGTCGCCGTCCTTGAGCAGGTGCCGGCGCACGCGCTTGCCGCGGTAGACGATGCCGTTGGTGCTGTTGAGGTCCTCGACCACCGTGCCCTCGAGCGCGACCGTGATCTGGCAGTGATGGCGGCTGACGTACTTCGAGTCGATCTGCAGGTCGTTCTCCGGCGTGCGGCCCACCAGCAGCCGGCCGATCCTGAGCTCCTTCTCGCCGACCGTGTTGCCGTCGGTCGCGACGCAGATCCGCCCGAGCACCGTGTCGGCGGAGACGTGCCGCAGTACCGGCACGACCATCTCGGCACGCTGCATGCGGTTGGTGCGGGCCGCGTACTCGACCCACTGCAGCTCGTCGATCGCCGACTTGACCTCCGCCTCGTCGACGGTGTCCTTGTCGGCCGCGAACGAGCTCATCATCGCCGTGTCGCAGAGCGTGTTGATGAGGCGCGGCACGCCGCCGGTGTAGCGGTGCACGAGCGCGAGCGCCCCGTCGCTGAAGATCTGGCGGCCCGCGGCGCCGGCGATCTCGAGGCGGTGCACGACGTAGGCGTTGCAGTCCTCGCGCGTCAGCGGCGTCAGGTGGAAGCGCAGCCGGATCCGCTGCGCGAGCTGCATCATCTCGGGCGAGTCGAGCTTGTCGTTCAGCTCCGGCTGGCCGGCGAGGATGATCCTCAGCGTCTTGTCCTTGGTGGTCTCGACGCCCGACAGGAGCCGCACTTCCTCGAGCACCCGGTTGGAGAGGTTCTGCGCCTCGTCGATGACCAGCACCACCTTGCGGCCGGCGGCGTACTGCTCGATCAGGAAGTTGTTGATCGTCGCGAGCAGCTCCGCCTTGTTCATCTTGAACGGCGAGAAGCCGAACTGGACCAGCAGTCCCTGCAGGAAGCCGAGCGGGCTGATCTGCGTCTGGTTGATCTGCGCGACGACGACGTCCTTGTCGAGTTCCCGGAGGAAGCTCTCGATCAGCGTCGTCTTGCCCGCGCCGATCTCGCCGGTGATCACGACGAAGCCGTCCGTGAACCAGATGGTCGACTCCATGTACGCCTTGGCGCGCGCATGGTGCTTCGACAGGTACAGGAACTGCGGGTCCGGGCTCAGCCGGAACGGCAGTTCCTTCAGCCGGAACAGCTCGAGATACATCGACTTACGTGCCTGAAATGCCTATCCGCTGGCGCCGGACACCCCACTATACGGTACCGCCAAAGCACCGCCAAAGGCCGGCGCGGCAGGGGTCCGGCCCCCCCGGGGGGGGACGGGCCCGCGGCGGGATCAGCGCAGGCGCTGGAGGCGGCGCAGGGCGGCATCGCGGGCCCGCGCGGTCGGCGCGACGACGGTCGCATGGCCGAGCTTGCGGCCGGGGCGTGCCTCGGTCTTGCCGTAGTCGTGCAGGTGCAGGCCGGGGATCGCGAGCGCGCGGGCGCGGTCCGGCATCCGGCCGACGAAGTTCAGCATCGCGGCGTGGCCCCGCGCCGTGGTCGCGCCTAGCGGCAGGCCGAGGATCGCCCGCAGGTGGTTCTCGAACTGGCTGGTCTCGGCGCCCTCGATCGTCCAGTGCCCGGAGTTGTGGACCCGCGGCGCCATCTCGTTGGCGACCAGGCGACCGTCCTCGACGAAGAACTCGATCGCGAGCACGCCGACGTAGCGGAAGCGCTCGAGGACCGCGCGCATGTGGCGCTCGGCGGCGCGCTGCAGCCGCGGGGCACGCAGCGGCGCGCGCGTCACCGACAGGATGCCGTGCTCGTGGGCGTTCTCGGCCAGCGGGTAGAAGGCGACCTCGCCCCGGGCGCTGCGCGCGGCCACGAGCGACACCTCGCGGCTGAAGCGCACGAAACCCTCGTAGATCAGCGGCTCGCCACCGAGCGTGGCCCACGCCGTCGCGATGTCGGCGCGCGTCCGGAGCCGCGCCTGGCCCTTGCCGTCGTAGCCGAAGCGGCGCGTCTTCAGGATGCCGGGCAGCCCGATCCGGCCGACCGCCGCCTCGAGGTCCTGGCGGAGGTCGACCGGCGCGAACGGCGGCGTCGGGATGCCGAGGTCGCGGAACAGCGTCTTCTCGAGCAGCCGGTCCTGCGCCACCGCGAGCGCCGCCGACTGCGGGTAGACCGGCGCGAGGCGCACGAGCGGCTCGAGCGATGCGACCGGGACGTTCTCCCAGTCGAAGGTGACGACGTCGGCGCGCCGGGCGAGCGCGGCGAGCCGCGCGGCGTCGTCGAACTCGCCGGTGACGATCGGGCCGACCTGCCCGCCGGGCGTGTCCGCCGCGCGGTCGTAGAACTCGCAGCGGATGCCGAGCGGATAGCCCGCGAGGGCCAGCATCCGACCGAGCTGGCCCGCGCCGATGACCGCGACCTTCACGTCGCGGCGCCCGCCCGCGGGTCGGGCCTGGCGAGCACCTTGTCGGTCTGCTCGGCCCGGAAGCGCTCGAGCGCGGTGCCGACCGCCGCGTGCTTGTTGGCGAGGATCGCCGCCGCGAGCAGCGCGGCGTTGGTCGCCCCCGCGGCGCCGATCGCGAGCGTGCCGACCGGGATGCCCGCCGGCATCTGCGCGATCGACAGCAGCGAGTCGAGGCCTGAGAGGGTCTTCGACTGGACCGGCACGCCGAGGACCGGCAGCGTCGTCTTGGCGGCCGTCATGCCGGGCAGGTGCGCGGCGCCGCCGGCGCCGGCAATGATCACCTCGAGGCCGCGGCCCCTGGCGCCGGCGGCGTATTCGAACAGGAGGTCCGGCGTGCGATGCGCCGAGACGACGCGCACCTCGTGCGGCACGCCGAGCTTGGTCAGCGTGTCGGCTGCCGACTGCATCGTCTCCCAGTCGGAAGACGAGCCCATGATGATTCCAACGAGGGGCTTCATACGGGGATTTTACGCGTTGGGCGCGTCGGCCGCGAGCGCGCCGCGCAGGTAGCGGAACAGCTCGCGCGCCGCCGCCGGCGGGCGGCCCGCGGCCGCCTCGGCGCGGGCGCGCGCGAGCAG
>JBBINS010000056.1:0-16212 GCA_037443765.1 Gammaproteobacteria bacterium | reverse complement strand
AGCCAGCGGTAGTAGGCGTTGCGCATGTCGCGGTCGATGCGCCCGGCGAGCGCCGCGCGCGCCGCGCCCGCGGCCGCGTACTGCGCGGCGCTCGCGTTGCGGGCCGCGCCGAGCCGGGCGTCGTACAGCGGCTGCGACAGCGACAGCTTGGTCTCCTGCTCGCGGCTGCGGAGAAACGGGACCTGCTGGTTCGCGACCTGGGGGAAGTTCCTGGTACCGGTCAGCTGGTTGAGGGTCGTGTAGACGGGGTTCAGCAGGTCGCCGACCGGGATCTCGATGGTCCGCCCGCCGTCGGCGGCGGAGTAGCGCGCGTTGAAGTCGAGCAACGGCAGGTAGCGGGCGCGGGCCTGGTCGAGCGCCGCCAGCCGTTGCGCGGCCTCGGCCCCGGCCGCGTCGAGCTCGAGGTTCGCGTCGCGTGCGTCGCGGACGAGCTCGGCGACCACCGCGTCGATCGACCCGGCCGGCGTCTCCGCAGGATCCGGCAGCGCGGCGCGCGCGAGCGGGGTCGCGAGCAGCAACCCGAACGCCATCGCGAGTGCCGCGAGTTGCACGGCCCAACGGAGGTAGTCACGTGTTGAACGTCTGGACATGTGTCAATTCCGTGACAAAAAAATATCAGCCGGCGCTGCGCGGCGCGCCGACCGAGCGCAGCAGCATCAGCGCGTACTCGCCGAAATCCGGGATCGCGATGCCGAGCCGCGCCAGGTCGGCGCCCTTCGCCATCGCGAGCTGGATGACGCCGTGGGTGAACGCCCAGAGCGTTACCGCGAACATGAGCGGATCGCCGATGTCCGAGCGGATGCTGCCGTCGCCGATCCCGCTGCGGATCGCCTCGACCACGACCGAGATCGCCGCGTCACCCGCGACCGCGCAGGCACCTTCGTTGGAGCCCGGATCGGCCGACATCGCGTGCGCCTGGAAGCGCGCGCAGACGTCGAAGTAGTGCGGGAAGTCCTTCGCGTACTGCATGTACGCGCGCCCGATGGCCTCGACCTGGTCGAGGCCGCGACCCTGCGTCGCGACCGCCTCGAGGAAACGCGTCCGGAGCATCGCGAGCGCCCGCTCGCCGATCGCGAACTGCAGTTCGTCGCGGTCCCGGAAGTACACGTAGAGGAGCGCGCGCGACAACCGCGCGCTCTTGGCGACCTGGTCCATGGTCACCGAGTCCCAGCCCTTCTGCGCATAGAGCCGCTCGGCCGCATCGACGATCTCGGCGCGGCGCCGCTCCTTCTCCTCGACCCGGCGTTCGGCGATATAGGACATGGCGCTAGATTAACCGGAAAATGACACGGTGTCAATGCGTGGACATGTGTCCAAGCGCACGTTTCACACCACTCGATTGCGGCGTTCGCCGCGCAGGAACGCCTCGGCGTTGGCAGCGACCTCGTCGATCGCGCGCTGCCGCGCCTCGCGCGCGCCCCAGGCCGTGTGCGGCGTGACGATCAGGTTCGCGAGATCCGGGGCGAGGAGCGGGTTGCCGCGTTCCGGCGGCTCCTCCTCGAGCACGTCGATCGCCGCTCCGCCGAGGCGACCGGCCCGCAGCGCCGAGGCGAGCGCCGCGGCGTCGACGAGGCCACCGCGCGCGGTGTTGATCAGCACCGCGTCCGGCTTCATGAGCGCGAGTTCGCGCGCCCCGATCAGGTGCCGGGTCGCCGGCGTGATCGGGCAGTGCAGCGACAGCACGTCGACGCGCGTCAGCAGCGCCTCGAGCGCCAGCCGGCCCGGCTCCGCTGCGCCGCCGGCGCGGTTGGCGACCACGACGCTCATGCCGAAGGCTTCGGCGACGCGCGCCACGCCGCGACCCAGGGTGCCGTAGCCGACGATGCCGAGCGTGCGCCCCGCGAGCTCCCGGATCGGGAAGGCCGGCAGCGGCGCGCCGTCGGCATGCTCCCAGGCCCCGGCCTTGAGCGCGCGATCGTACTCGCGCAGCCGGTGCGTCAGCGCGAGCAGCACCGCAAAGACGTGCTGCACGACCGAGGCGGTGCAGTAGTCGACGATGTTGCAGACCGCGACGCCGTGCTCCCGCGCCGCCTCGAGGTCGACGTTGTTGGTGCCGGTCGCGGTCAGCGCCACGAGCCGAAGATCCGGGTTGGCGGCGATGCGGGCGCGGGTGATCCGCGCCTTGTTGCCGAGCACGGCCGCGGCGCCGGCGATGCGCGCGTCCACGTCGGCGTCCGGCGTCGCATCGTGGATCTCGAGGCCGGGCAGCGCCGCCCGCAGGCGGCGGGTGTCGAGGTCGCCGTCGACCGCGACCGACCCGTAGTCGAGGAACACCGCGCGCATCAGCGGGGCGACCCCGCGAATCGCGGTGCGGCGGACGAGGGCACGGGAGACACGACTGTCATGACGCTCGAAACCGTTGTGGCCGCGTGGCGCACGAGAATACCGCAGCTGCCGGCGGCCCGCGCCGGCGCGCTACCGCGCAGTGCTTGCGCGCCGACCGAAGCGCGCGTCCGCGATCAGGCAGAGGATCTCGAACATCATCGTCGCACCGACGAGCGCGGTGTTGCCCGTCTGGTCGTACGGCGGCGCGACCTCGACGACGTCGCCGCCGATCAGGTTGAGGCCGCGCAACCCGTGCAGCAGTCGCTGCGCGTCCAGCGTCGACAGGCCGCCGACCTCCGGCGTCCCCGTGCCGGGCGCGTAGACCGGGTCGAGGCCATCGACGTCGAACGAGATGTACGTCGGCCCGTCGCCGACGACGCGCCGCGCCTCGGCGATGACCTGGTCCACGCCCATCGCCGCGAACTCCTCCATGAACACGACCCGCATGCCGTGCGCGAGTGAGAAGTCGACGCCTTCCATCAGGTTCTGGCCGCCGCGGATGCCGATCTGAATCGTGCGCCGGGGGTCGAGCAACCTATGCTCGACCGCGAGCCGGAACGGCGCGCCGTGCGTGAACTTGGAGCCGTAGAGGTCGCCCCAGGTGTCCGTGTGCGCGTCGACGTGCACCATGCCGATGGCGCCGCCGGCCGCGATCGCCTGGAAGATCGGGAAGGTGATCGAGTGGTCGCCGCCGGCGGTTACCGGCAGGATCCCGGCGCGGTGCACCTCGCGGTAGTATTCCGCGATCTGCCGGGTCTGCGCTTCGAGGTCGTAGCGTCCCGCGAAGCGGACGTCGCCGAGATCGGCGATGCGGCACAGCTCGTAGGGGTTCATGCGCAAGCCGAGGTTGAAGGCGCGCATCAGGCTCGAGGAGTTGCGGATCTCGCGCGGCCCGTGCCGCGCGCCGGGGCGATTGGTGACGCCGAGGTCGGTGGGCACGCCGATCAGTCCGATATCGACCTGATCGAGGCTGGTCGCGAGCGGCGCGCGCATGAACGTCGCGATCTCCGTGTAGCGCGGCTCCTTCATCGGCTCGTAGTCGCGGCCGTCGACGACGCCCTGCTTGCGGTAGGTCATGGCTCCTCCGAATTGTTCATACGCGCTCGCGCGCCGGCCGGCCGGCTGCCGCACGCGCGCCGCCGCCGAAGAGACTGAATGTCATGTAGACGACGAAGCTGAGACCGAGCCCGCCGTAGATCGGCGCATCCGAGTCGATGCCCCTGACGACCAGCAGCGTCACGACCGCGACGCCGCCGACCGCGATCGACGCGAGCGCGCCGAGCGGGCTGCCGCGGCGCCAGAGAATGGCGCCGAGCACCGGCACGAACAGCGCGCCGACCAGCAGGTCGTATGCGACCGTGAGCGCCGCGATGACGTCCGCCGTCAGGCAGGCGATCGTCGTCGCGACGATCCCGAGCGCCAGCGTCACGGCGCGGGTCTGCATGATCGAGCCGATGCTGTGGAGCTTGCGCGCCGGCAGGTAGACGTCCTCGAGCAGCACCGTGGACGACGCGAGCAGGCAGGCGCTGCAGGTCGACATGATCGCCGACAGCGTCGCCGCGAGCAGCAGCCCGCGCATGCCCGCGGGCAGCACCGCGTTGACGATGGTGCCGAACGCGAGGTCCGGATCCGCGAGCGGCGGCAGGAACGCGCGTCCGGCGGCGCCGATGGTGGCGCCGGCCGCGGCGTACGCCAGGCAGTAGAGGCCGACGTACACGCCCCCGTTGCGCGCCACCTTGACGCTGCGCGCGGTGAACACCCGCTGCCAGCCATCCTGGCCGATGAGGATGCCGAAGAAGTACAGCGTGAAGAACGACAGGATCTTCACGCCGCCGATGTGCGTCAGCGAGAAGAACTCCGCCGGCAGACGCTCGTGCATGCCCGCGAAGCCGCCGGCGCGCAGGATCGCCGCCGGCAGCAGGATGAACAGGATGCCGATCGTCTTGATGACGAACTGCACGATGTCGGTGGCGGTCAGCGACCACATGCCGCCGAACACCGAGTACGCCACCATCACGACGCTGCTCAGCAGGATCGACGGCGTCCTCGGAATCCCGACGATGACCTCCATGACCGCGCCGACCGCGATCGTGCCGGTCACGACGATCATCAGGTCGTAGGCGGCCATGACGACGCCGCCGGCGATTCGCGCCGCGGCGCTGTAGCGCCGCTCGAGGAGCTCGGGGATCGTGTAGAGCTTCAGCTCGAGGATGCGCGGCACGAGCACGAGGCCCATGACGACCATGCCGAGCCCGTACATGACGACGAGCCACATGCCCGAGATGCCGTACTGGTAGCCGAGCTTGACGCCGCCGACGGTGGACCCGCCGCCGAGGATCACCGCCGCCAGCGTTCCCGCGTAGAGCACCGGACCCACCGAGCGGCCGGCGACGAGGAAGTCCTCCTGGGTCGTTGCCTTGCGCTGCGCCCAGAGCCCCACCGCCAGGATGCCGATGAGGTAGGCGGCGAGCACGAGCAGATCAAGGGTTACCATGTGCGGAGATCCTGCGCGGGATTCGCGGCCGTCGTCCGGCGGGCGTGCGACGAGCACCGCCGGACTCGAGCGTCGTTCCGGCCCCGTCGTCGCCGGACGCGACTACCCGATGATACGGGCGGCACCGGGGCGCACCCAACGTTTTCCGGGAGGTGCAGGACGCCGGCGGCCGCGGGTCGCGCCGGCCGGCTCACCCGGCGCGCAGCGCCTTGTCCAGCCGGTCCATGAACAGGTCCACATGCTCGAGGCCGAAGGTCAGCGGCGGCCGGATCTTGAGCGTGTGCCCGGTCCGGCCGCTCGCCGAGATCAGCACCCCGTCGTCCCGCAGGCGGTTGACGAGCCGGCCGGCGCGGTCGGCGTCGGGCGCGCCCGCGTCCGTCAGGAGGTCGACGCCGATCATCAAGCCGGCCGCGCGCACCGGACCGAGGCCGGCCGTGCCGCGCAACGCCGAGGCGAAGGCGTATCCGACCTTCGCCGCGTTGGCGATCAGTCCCTGGCGCTCGATCACGTCGAGCACCGCGCCCGCGGCCGCGATCGCGACGCTGTTGCCGCCGAAGGTATTGAAGTAGCGCGCCTTGGCGCCGAAATTCGCGACCACGCGCGGCTGCATCGCGACGGCGGCGACCGGATAGCCGTTGCCCATCGGCTTGCCCATGGTGACCATGTCCGGGACCAGCCCGTGCCGCGCGAAGCACCACATGCCGGCGCCGGTGCGCCCGAATCCGGGCTGCACCTCGTCGGCGATGAACAGCCCGCCGGCGGCGCGGATCAGGTCGACCGCCGGCGCGAGGAAGCCGGCCGGGTCCGCGGCTACGCCGTCGCTCGTGAAGATCGTGTCGACGAGCAGTGCGCCCGGCCGCAACCCCGCGCCGGCCAGCGCCTTCATGGCGCGCGCGACATCCGCCGCGAATCTCGCGCCGTCCCCGTGCAAGGGCGCCGGAACCACCCGGGCCCGCGCGCTCGGCGGCACGCCGAGCGACGGCGACAGGCCCGCGATCAGCTGCGTGGTGCCGTGGTAGGCGTTGTCGGTGACGATCACCCCCTCCGCGCCGGTGAAGTCGGCCGCGATGCGGAGCGCGAGGTCGTTCGCCTCCGACCCGGAGCACGTGAACATGACGTGCCCGACCTCGGCGGGCATCGTCGCGAGCAGCCGCTCGGCGTAGTCGACGATGGCGTCGGTCAGGTACCGCGTGTGCGTACAGAGCGTGGCGGCTTGCGCGGCGATCGCGCCGACCACGTGCGGGTGGCAGTGCCCGACCGAGACGACGTTGTTGTAGACGTCGAGGTATCGCGAGCCGTCCGCGCCGTACAGCCAGACATCGTCGCCACGCACCAGGTGGACCGGACGTCGGTAGAAGAGGCGGTACGCCGGCCCGAGCGCCGCCCGGCGCCGCTCGATCAGTGCCTGATCGGCGGCCGGCAGGTCCACCGCTCCGGGGACGAAGGCATTCACCATCGAGCGGTCGGCGGTCGTCATGGGCACGCACTCCGGAAATAGCCGACGACGTCGTCGTAGGCGAGCGGCAGCAGCTGGGCGAGCCCGGCGCGGGTCGTGGGCTGATTGCGCAGAATGTACGCGGCGTTCGCGGCGTGCGTGACGGCGCGCCGGCTGGTGATCACGACCGTCGTCGCCTGCCGCGCGAGGATCAATGCCGGCAGCGCCTGCAGCTCGTCCGCGCTCAGGGGCCGCACGGCATGGAAGGCCGCGATGTACTCCCCCACGGTCTGCAGCGGGTGGGCGCCGGGCAGGACGTGGTAGGCGGCGGCGACGCCGAGATCGCAGGCGACCGGCGTGCGCACCATGTCGCCGAAGTCGAGGATGCCCGCGATCCGGTCGGTGTCCGCCTCGTCGACGACGACATTGTGGGGCTGGATGTCGTTGTGGACGAACTGGCGCGGCAGGCGCGCGAGTAAGGGCGCGGCACGCGTCTCGAAGCAGTCGAGCGCGGCCTCGACCTGAGCCCGCAGTTCGGCCGGCACGACGCCGAGCTCGCTGCGCAGCCTCGCGGCATGCTGTACGTCCCACTGCAGAACCGCACCGGGCTCCTCGGACACGAAGCTCGCGAGCGCACGCACCAGCCGGGCATGGCCGGCCGCGACCGACTGGCGCTGCATCCGGCTGGCGGGCGCCAGGTACCACGGCACCCCGTCCATCCAGGAGAGGAGCCTGAGCGTCGAGCCGGCGGCGGAGGCCTCGTATTCACGCGTGCGTGTCGGCACGACCCGCGGTACCGGCACGGTCGGGTCGGTGAGCGCCAGGTGCCGCAGCGCAGCGGTCTGGAGCCGCGTCACGCCCGGAGGCTCGGCGCGGTTGGCGACCTTCAGGACGAAACGCCCGGTGGCGGCGTCGATGCGGAAGTTCTGGTCGCGCTCGCTCGCCAGTCGCGCGACCGCGACCGGCTCCACGTCCCAGTGCCGTCGCACGAGGTCGCGGGCCTCCTCGACGCCGAAGGCGGGGGCCTCGGCGCTCAGAACCGCTGCGTCGACCACTGTTGCCTGACCTCCGGATCCCGCGAGCGACGCCTGCGGTGGAGCTGCGACCGTTCGCGCGGCAAGCGGGCGGCGCCGGCCGCCGCGAGCGCGGCGTCAGTCGCGGAAGTTGTTGAACTGCAGCGCGACCTCGAGCTTCTGCTGCCGCAGCAGCGCCATCGTCTGCTGCAGCTCGTCGCGACTCTTGCTGGTCACGCGCAGCTTGTCGCCCTGGATCGCGGCCTGCACCTTGAGCTTGGAGTCCTTGATCGCGCGCTGGATCTTCCTGGCGTTCTCGGCGTCGATTCCCTCGCGCAGCACGACCTTCTGGCGTGCCCGCGCGAGGTTGACCTCGGCGTCCTTGATCTCGAGGCAGACGAGGTCGATGCCGCGCTTGGTGAGCTTGAGCTTGAGGATGTCGAGCATCTGCTGGAGCTGGAAATCGGCCGGCGCCTCCAGCGTGACCTCGGTGCCCTCGCGCGCGAACTTCGCGTCGGTGCCCTTGAAGTCGAAGCGGCTCTCGAGCTCGCGGCTCGCCTGGTCCACCGCGTTCTCGACCTCGTGGTGGTTGAGCTCCGAGACCACGTCGAATGACGGCATCGGGCTGCTCCTACCGCGCCGCGGTGGCGGCGAGCCGCCGGTAGTAGATTGACGTCGCGTCGAAGCTGCCGTTCGCCGACTGCAGGAAGCCGGGGATCGATCCCACGTACTCGTAGCCGCACCGCTTGTACAGCCGCTCGGCGTCGTCGCCGCTGCGCACGTCGAGGACGAGCAGCGTGAGGCCGCGCGCCGCAGCGGCCTTGTCGATGGCCGCGACCAGCGCCTGGCCAGTGCCGCGGCGCCGGTACTGCGAGTGCACCATCAGCTTCTGCACCTCGCCGCGGTGGCGTGCGTTCTGGCGCGGCGCGAGCGCGACCTGGATCGCGCCGGCGCAGACGTGGTTGTCGGTCGCGACGAACAGCATGCGCTCGCCCCGGCCCACGGCCTCGAGCACCTGCGTCCAGTAGTTGCGCGCCTCCTTGGTGCTCGGTACCTGCGTCCAGCCGACCGAGGCACCGCCGCCGACCGCGTCCTGGAGCAGCTCGACGAGCTCGCTGAACAGCTCGAGCGAGGGCGGCGCCTTCAGTTCCTTGATTTCGAGCATGCAGTTCTCCGCTGTCGACCTGTCGTACCCGGGCCGGCCCCGGGACCGGCGGGCGTTGGACTGCAGTTTACCCCGCGCGCGCCGCGCCGGCCCGCGTCGCTACAGCGTCGGCAGGGCGACGCCCTCGAACAGCCGGTCGAGCTCGGCGCCGGACCCGGCGCGGATCGCCTGGTCGACCAGGCGGCGCGTCAGGTGCGGCGCGAACGCCTTCAGGAACTCGTACATGTAGCCGCGCAGCAGCCGCCCGCGGCGAAAGCCGATCCAGGTGACGTGCGGCGAGAAGAGGTGCGAGGCGTCGAGGACGACGAGGTCCCCGTCCTCGACCGGGTCGAGCGCCATGCTCGCGAGGATGCCGACGCCGAGGCCGAGGCGGACGTAGGTCTTGATGACGTCGGCGTCGCTGGCGGTCAGCGCCACCCGGAGCTTGAGGCCCGCGCTCTCGTACAGCGCCGGCAGCGACGACCGGCCGCTGAAGCTGAAGGTGTACGTGACGATCGGGTACCGGGCGAGGGCCTCGAGGCTGACCGCACGCTCCCTGGCGAGCGGATGGTCGCGTGGCACGACGACCCGGCGGTGCCAGCGGTAGCAGGGCAGCAGCACGAGCCCGGGGAACAGCTCCGCACCGCCGGTGGCGATCGCGAAGTCGATGCGGTCGAGCTTGGCGAGCTCGGCGATCTGCTCCGTGCTGCCCTGGTGCAGGTGCAGGTCGACGTCGGCGTAGCCGGCGCGGAACTTCTGCACGATCGGCGGCAGCACGTAGCGCGCCTGCGTATGGGTCGTGCCGATCGACAGCGAGCCGCTCTTGTCGTCCTTGAGGTCCGACGACAGCCGGCGGATGTTCTGCACTTCCTCGAGGATGCGCAGTGCGCGGTCCACGACCTGCTGGCCGGCCGCGGTGACGCCCGTGAGGTTACGGCCCTCGCGCTCGAACAGCGGGAAGCCGAGTTCGTCCTCGAGCAGCTTCAGCTGCTTGCTGACGCCGGGCTGCGAGGTGTGCAGCTTGCGCGCGGCGGTCGTGATGTTGAGGCCGTTCTGCACGACCGCGGCGAGATAGCGGAGCTGGTGTAGCTTCATCGTTCACCGTCTGGCGGGCCGACATTATAGGGAGCCGCGCCGCGTCAGCGGTAACCGCGCGCCTGCAGCGTGAAGAGGCGCGCGTACCGGCCATCGAGGCGCATCAGCTCCTCGTGCGAGCCGTGCTCGACGATGCGGCCGCCCTCGAGCACCGCGATCTGGTCGGCCATGCGCACGGTCGAGAAGCGGTGCGAGATCAGGATCGTGATGCGGCCCCGGGTCAGCGTGCGGAAGTGCTCGAAGATCTCCGCCTCGGCGGCGGCGTCCATCGCCGCGGTCGGCTCGTCGAGCACCAGCACGTCGGCGCGCGAACGCATGAAGGCGCGGCTGAGCGCGATCTTCTGCCACTGGCCGCCGGAGAGCTCCCGGCCGTCCTTGAACCACTTGCCGAGCTGCGTGTCGTAGCCGGCCGGCAGATCACGGATGAATGGGTCGGCGAGCCCCTTGGTCGCCGCCTCCGCCCAGCGTCCGCGGTCCTCGAACTCCGAGACGTCACCCGCGCCGACGTTCTCGCCGACCTTGAGCTGGTAGCGCGCGAAGTCCTGGAAGATGACGCCGATGCGTTCGCGGAGCGCGGCCTCCTCCCACTCCTCGAGGTCGCGCCCCTCGAACAGGATGCGGCCTGCGGTCGGCCGGTACAGGCGCGTCAGCAGCTTGATCAGCGTCGTCTTGCCCGAGCCGTTCTCGCCCACGAGCGCGAGGCTCTCGCCCGGCCGGATCGCGAGGTCGATGTCCGACAGCGCCGGCGCATCCGCGTCCGGGTAGCGGAACGAGACGCCCTCGAAGCGGATGCCGTCCTCGGGCGCGGGGCCGCGGCGCACGGCGCCGCGCGGCGCCGGCACCGGCTGGTCGAGGTACTCGTAGAGGTTCGACAGGTACAGGTTGTCCTCGTACAGGCCTCCGACGGCGGCGAGTCCGGCCGACAGTGCCGCCTGCCCCTGGCGGAAGAGCGCGAGGTACATCGTCATCTGGCCGAGCGTGATCGCGCCGCGGATCGCGCCGACCGCGATCCAGCCGTACGCGCCGTAGAGGCTCACGGTCGCGATCAGGCCGAGGCCGAAGCCCCACAGGTCGCGCCGGAGCGTGAGCTCCCGGTCCTCCTTGTAGAGCTTGGTGTAGATGTCCTCGTAGCGCTTCAGCAGCAGCGGCCCGAGGCCGAAGAGCTTGACTTCCTTGGCGTGGTCCTCGCGCGCCAGCACCGTCTCGAGGTACATCTGCATGCGCGTCTCGGGCGAGCGCCAGCGGAACAGCCGGAACGCGTCGCCCGAGAACTTGGCCTCGGCGAAGAACGACGGCAGGCCGGCGAGGGCGAGGATCGCGACGGCGAGCGGCGAGAACTGCACCAGGATCGCGCCGTAGCTGACGAGCGAGATGGCATTCTGCACGAGCCCGAAGGTGCGCATCACCATCGACAGCGGGCGAGTCGAGGCCTCGCGGCGCGCGCGCGTCAGCTTGTCGTAGAACTCCGAGTCCTCGAAGTGCGTGAGCTCGAGCGTCAGCGCCTTCTCGAGGATCATCACGTTGACGCGCTGGCCGAGTTGGGCGCGCAGCAGCGACTGGCAGGTCGAGAGCCCGCGCTGGGACGCGGCGACGAGCGCCACCAGCAGCGCCTCGAGCGCGACGTAGCCGAGCGCCGGCCCGTAGGCGGCCTGGCCGGCGGTCGGGTAGCTGCGCACGGCCGCCACGACCGAGTCGACGATGTGGGCCCCGACCCAGGCGACGCCCGCCGGCAGCGTTCCGGCGGCGACCGTCAGGAGCGCCAGCAGCAGCGTCACCGGCCGGTTCGTCGTCCAGGCCAGCGTGAGCGCGTGCCGCCCGAAGCGGAACACGCTCGACGCGCGCCGGCCGGGCGAGGCGGAGGACGGCTGCGACGCCTGTCGCAGCAGCTCCTTGAGGTTCAAGCGGGGCTCCCGGGGCGGCGCGACCGCGCGCCGGACTTCATTATAGAGGTGCCCGACTTGTGGCCTTCGGCCCGAAAAGGCAATGTGCGGCGGGGCAGCGGGAGCGGGAATGAGCGACGCGGTGCAGCGGGTCAAGAGCGCGGCGAGCCTGCCGGACGCGGCACGGCTGGCCGCCTATTTGGAGGGGCGCCTGCCCGGGACCGCCCGCGTGGCGGTCGAGCCGCTCGGCGGCGGCCAGTCGAACCCCACCTTCGTGCTGACGGCGGGCGAGCGGCGCTACGCCCTTCGGACCAAGCCCGGTCGCGCCGCGGACCTGCTGCCGTCGGCGCACCAGATCGAGCGGGAGTTCCGCGTGCTCGCCGCGCTCGACGGCAGCGGCGTGCCGGTGCCGCGCGTCCACGTGCTGTGCACCGACGAGGACGTGATCGGCCGCGCGTTCTACGTGATGGACTTCGTCGACGGGCGCGTGTTCCAGGATCCGCGGCTGCCCGATCTCTCCCGCGCCGAGCGCGGCGCGCTGTTCGCCGACATGAACCGGGTGCTCGCGCTGCTGCACGGCCTCGACTACCGGGCGCTCGGCCTCGGCGACTACGGCAAGCCGGGCGACTACCTCGCGCGCCAGATCGCGCGCTGGTCGAAGCAGTACCGCGCCAGCGAGACCGAGGCGATCGAGCCGATGGACCGGCTGATCGCGTGGCTGCCGACCTGCATCCCGGCGGACGAGACGACGACGCTCGTGCACGGCGACTTCCGCCTCGACAACCTGGTCATCGACGCGCGCGAGCCGAGGGTCGTCGGCGTCCTCGACTGGGAGCTGTCGACGCTCGGCTCGCCGCTCGCCGACTTTTCCTACCACTGCTGCGTGTTCCACTTCCCGGCGGGCCGTCACCGCGGCCTCGGCGACGCCGATCTCGTGCAGCTCGGCCTCCCGACCGAGGCGGAGTACGTTGCGACCTACTGCCGCAACACCGGCCGTCAGGCGATCGGCGACTGGGACTACTACCTCGCCTACAATTTCTTCCGGATGGCCGCGATCCTGCAGGGCATCAGGAAGCGCGCGGAGCAGGGGACCGCGGCGGCCGCCAACGCGCTCGATACGGGCCGCGGTGCGCGCCTGCTGGCCGAGATGGGGTGGCAACGGGCCCAGCGCGTCGGCGCGGGCTGAGGTCGAATCACGGGGAGGGGACCGAGATGCAGGCCGAAGCGGGATCGGGTCCGGCGGCGACGGCGCCGAGCCGCGACGAGCGCCAGTGGGCGATGCTCTGCCATCTGAGCGCGATGCTGATGTACTGCACGGTGGTCGGCGGCTTCATCGCGCCGTTCGTCATCTGGATCCTGAAGCGCGACGAGATGCCGTTCGTCGCCGATCAGGGCCGCGAGACGCTGAACTTCCAGATCACGACGCTGATGGTGTTGATCGCGGGCGGTGTGCTCGTGCTCATGGGCGGCGTGCTCGCGATCCTGATCATCCCGCTCGTGCTCGTGGTGATCGGCGGCGCGCTGATCGGTGTGACGCTGCTGTTCCACTTCATCGTCACGATTGTCGCGACCGTGAAGGTGTCGGAGGGCGTGCTCTACCGCTACCCGATCTGCTGGCGCGTCATCGGCGCCTGAACAGGGCGCCCGCCGGGACGACGGCGCTCCTCCGTAGACCGATGCCCACGGCGGTCGCCCCGCCTTCCGGGCCGACCGGCCGCGATCGGCGCGTTCGCCCGGTGGCGGCCGGCGCGCGGCGCGGCCGGCGCCAAAACCGAAGGGCTCCATCCGTGTAACCCGTGGTTGACGGGTCCAGGCGCCTTCATTATTCTAAATGCGAATGAGTAGCATTCACATTTAATGGGCTATCCTATTGTCTTTCAAGCGCTTATCGATCTTGCTGCGCTGCGCAATTCTCGGTGCCGGCATGGCCTTCGGGTCCGGCTGCAGCACCGGCCGCGGGCCGGTGCCGGGCCCGTCGTCTCCCGCCGCAGCCGGCCCGTCGGCGGCTGCGGCGGTCGGCAAGCTGCTGTTTGCGGACGTGACCCTGTCGGCGTCGGGGCAGCAGTCCTGCCAGACGTGCCACGACCCGGCGCACGCCTTGGCCGCGCCGGATGGGCAGGCGGTGCCGCTCGGCGGGCCGGCGATGAACCTGCCGGGCTTTCGGAACGCGCCGTCGCTCATGTACCTGTCGTTCACGCCCGCGTTCGCCCTCGTCGGTGGCACGCCGACGGGCGGGTTCTTTCGCGACGGCCGCGCCTCCTCGCTCGCGATCCAGGCCCAGCAGCCGTTCCTCGGCGGCTTCGAAATGGCAAATCGCGATGAGGCGGAGGTGCTCGAGCGCCTGCGCGCGCGCCCGTACGTCAGCCATTTCACCGCGGTCTACGGTGACGCGATCCTCAACGACCCGGTCGCGACGCTGCGCGCGATCGGCGAGGCGATCGCCGCGTACGAGACGGAGGATGACGAGTTCCACCCCTTCACCAGCAAGTACGACCACTGGCTCGCTGGCAAGGCGACGCTCACGGACCAGGAGTCGCGCGGTCTCGCGCTCTTTAACAATCCCGGCAAGGGCAACTGCACGGCCTGCCACCCGAGCCAGCGACAGCTCTACAGCGAGCATGCGCTGTTCACCGACTTCACCTACGACGCGGTTGGCGTGCCCCGCAACGGGGACATCGCGGCAAACGCCGCCGTGCCACGCGGCCCGGTCGACGACAGCCTCCTCACCGATGTCCCCGCGCAATCCGGGCTGCCCAACGGCTCCGCGTACGCGTACTACGACCTCGGCCTCTGCGGTCCGTTCCAGCCGCCGGCGAATGACCCGCTGCCGAGGCCCGACTTCCAGTCGGTGCCGTCGCTGTGCGGCCGGTTCAAGGTGCCGACGCTGCGCAACGTCGCGCTGACCGCGCCGTACTTCCACAACGGCGTGTTCAAGACGCTGCGGCAGGTGATCCGCTGGTACGTGACCCGCGACATCGCGGTCAACCCGGACAACAACCCGGATCCGCAGCCGAACCCGTACGTTGCCGCTGGCAGCTTCTATCTCGCGGCCGATGGTTCCGCGGACTCGCTGCTCTACAACGATCTGCCGCAGGCATTCGTCGCCAACGTCAACGTCGGCGAAGTGCCCTACACGCCGCCCGTGCGCGACGGCGGTCAGGCGCCGACGCTCGATGACGACGAGATCGACGCCGTCGTCGCGTTTCTGTGCACGTTGACCGACGGCTTCGATCCCGCGGCGCCCGCCGCCTACGCTCTGCCTGCGCAATGCCCATCCGGCACGGCCACCCGCGCGCCCTAAGCCCCGAGGTACTCCCATGCATCACCGCTACCCGCACCTGCCAACCCTGGTCCGCACCGGTGTCCTGCTGCTGCTCGGTGCCGGCAGCATCGTCGCTGCGCCAACGGCAAGGGGCGATGCCGCGCCGGCGGCGAGCGCCGAGCAGCAGCTCGAGCGGCGCGTCGAGGACCTCGCCAGCGAACTCGAAGCGGTCAAGGCGGAACTCGCGCGGCTGAAGCAGGAGCGCGCCGGGGCGAGCCCGCCGCTGCCGAACGCCCCCGCGCCGGCGGCGCCGTCCGGCGGCGGATCGGCGTCGGCGCCCGGATCCCCCGCGCCGTCGTCCGCCCCGCTGAGCCTGTGGGGCTACGGCGAGGTCTACCTGATGCGTCCGGTCCACCGTCCCGAGGACACGCAGGCCGACCTGGCCCGGGCGGTGTTCGGCATCGGCTACGCGTTCGATGAACGCACCAACTTCAACTCCGAGTTCGAGGTTGAGCACGCCGTATCGTCCGCGGGCGACGTCGGGGAATTCGAGGTCGAGCAGTTCTTCGTCGACCACCAGTTGAACGACTGGGCGACGCTCCGTGGCGGCCTGTTCCTGATGCCGTTCGGGCTGCTGAACGAGCACCACGAGCCGACCAACTTCTACGGCGTGCAGCGAAACTTCGTCGAGACGCTGATCATTCCGAGCACCTGGCGCGAGGGCGGGCTCGAGCTCAACACCCGCAGCCCGTCGGGCCTGTCGTTCAGCGTCGGCCTGACGACCGGCTTCGACCTCTCCAAGTGGGACTTCGCCCCGGAGTTCCCGCCCTACCATACGGCGCTGCAGCTCGAGGACAACAGCGTCGCGCCGCTGCAGGCGACCCACCAGGAACTCGCACTGGCGAACGCGCAGCATCCGTCGGCACACGTTGCCGTCAACTACACCGGCGTGCCGGGGCTGCGGGTCGGCGGGGCGATCTTCTCGGGTGACGCGGTCAAGGTCCCCGCGCCGCCGAACGCGTCGTACGCCGGCGAGCAGCGCGTCACGCTCTGGGAAACCCACGCGCGCTGGACGCCGGCCGGGCTCGACCTGTCGGCCGTCTACGCCCGCGGCGCGATCAGCAATCTCGCCGCGGCGAACGCGGCCAATCCGGGTTCGCCCAATCCGATTCCTTCGGCGTTCCACGGCTACTTCGTCCAGGCCGCGTACGCCGACGGCTGGCGCGTCGGCAGCTACCGGTTGTCGCCGTTCGCGCGCTTCGAGCACTACGATCTCGGCACCTCGTACGCCGGGGTCGCCGGGCCCGCGATTCCGACCGGTCTCGTGCCGCTGTCTGCGACTCCCGGCGACTACGGGCGATGGCCGCTCGGCTACGACCGCGTCTGGACCGCCGGCGCCAACCTCTACGTCACGCCGAACGTGGTGGTGAAGCTCGATTGCCAGTCGTTCGACGTCAACCGCGACTTCAGCCGCGTGGACCTCGGACTCGGGCTGAGCTTCTGACCGGTCGGGGGGCGCGGCACGCCGGGCGCCCGCGCCGCGCGGGATGCGCGGGCGCGCGGC
>JBBINS010000055.1:0-16553 GCA_037443765.1 Gammaproteobacteria bacterium | reverse complement strand
CTAGCGCGTGGCCCAGCCGGGGTACGGCGCCGGCGCCACGCGGTCGCACCGCGCCTTGTCGGGCGCCGGCATCGGCCCGATGCGCGCGCCGAGCTCCGGTACCCTCGGGTCGTCCGCGTCGAAGGCCGGCCACGGCTAGCGCCCGATGCCGTTCGGGTCGTCGTGGCGAGCGAAGTGGCTCCAGTAGCCGAGCATCTCTGCAGTGAGGCCGTCGTCGTCCGCGTCACGGCGGAGCCAGTCGTCGGGGGTGTCCAACGCGTACGGGATCTCCGCCCCGTGGTGGGCCTGCGGCGCCGCGCCGCCGGGCCGGGCCGGACGCGCGAGAAGCGGTACATCGAGGCGCGAAGACGGCCCGCCGTCGCCGCCGCGGCCATCGCGTACGCCGGGCAATCGAGATTCGCCAGCGTCACGACGAGGTCGTGGCCCCGGCGCACGCCGGGGCCACGCGCGGCCGCGGCCTCGAGGTCCGCGCGCGCCGCCGGGTCGTGGTCGAGGTACATGTACCACTCGTTCTCGTTGCTGCCGCTCAGCATTTCCGCCGGCAACCCGGCGCGGTAGCTCGCGGCGGGTGGCCGGTCGAGCGAAATCCCGTCGACGACCGCGCTGTAATAGTAGTCCGGCAGCGCCGCGGCGATCGCGATCGCCACCCGCTCGACGTCCACGAGCCGAAGGCCCTCGAGCATGTGGGACCCGCCGCTCTGGCGGATGAGTCGCCGGAAGAGGCCCGCGGCGAACGGCACGCCCCGGAAGATCGCGACGCGCGGATGGCGGGTCCCGTGCGCGCCCACGAGGAGTTCGCCGCCGGCCGTCACCGTCGGCGCGCCGTGGCTCCGCTCGGCGCCGCCCGCGACCGAGAGGCAGGCCGCCAACGCGGCGGCGGGCAGGCACCGCCGCAGGCGCCTGCCGGCACCGAGGGGGCCGGCGGGCCGCGCCCGCTGCCCTCGCCTTGCTGCCATGCAGAAATCCCGTCGCGCGCCGACCGCGCCGTCGCATTGTGGCATCCGGGCACGCCGCCGTCGCGCGGGGTCGGGCGGTGGCATTTGGGTAGACTGTCGGCATGAGTGACCGATCCGGACCAACCGTGAGCCTGATCGGCGCGCCGACCGACGTCGGCGCGTCCGATCGCGGCGCGTCGATGGGCCCGGAGGCGATGCGCGTCGCCGGCTTGCAGCGCGCGCTCGAGGCCCGCGGCCTCGCGGTGCTCGATCACGGCAATCTCGCCGGTCCAGCCAACCCCGACGGCCCGCCGGTCGGTGGCTACCGGCACCTCGCCGAGGTGACCGCCTGGAACCGTGCGGTGCACGCCGCGGTCCACGACGAGCTCGCGGCCGAACGCCTGCCGATCCTGCTCGGCGGCGACCACAGCCTCGGCATCGGCTCGATCAGCGCGGTCGCCCGCTATTGCCGGGAACGGCGCCGTACGCTCAGGGTGCTGTGGCTCGACGCGCACGCCGACTTCAACACCCCGGAGCTGTCCCCGAGCGGCAACATCCACGGCATGCCGGTGGCGTGCCTGCTCGGCTTCGGTCCGCGCGAGCTCGTCGGGCTCGGCGGCCGGACGCCGGCGATCGAAGCCGCCTGCATTCGCGAGATCGGCATCCGCAGCGTCGACCCCGGCGAGAAAAGCTTCGTCCACGCGCACGGCCTCGAGGTGTTCGACATGCGCTACATCGACGAGCACGGCATGCGCGCGACCATGGAGCAGGCGCTGATCGGGCTCGACGAGAGCGCGCACCTGCACGTCAGCTTCGACGTCGACTTCCTCGATCCCGAGATCGCGCCCGGCGTCGGCACGACCGTGCCCGGCGGTCCGACGTACCGCGAGGCGCAGCTGTGCATGGAAATGATCGCCGACACCGGCCGGCTCGGGTCCCTCGACGTCACGGAGCTCAACCCGGCGCTCGACGTCCGCAACCGGACGGCATCGCTCGCGGTCGACCTGATCGAATCGCTGTTCGGCAAGAGCACGCTGATGCGGGCCGATCGCTGACCGAGGGCGGCGGGCTCGGCCGCCCGATTCGCGGAGGATCCGGGATGACCGACCGACCGGCGGCGACGATCTACCCCGAACCCGCCTGCGGAACCTCGCGCAAGGCGCAGGCGATGATCGGCAATGCCGGCATCGAGCCGACCGTGATCGCGCACCTGAGGACGCCGCCGGACCGGGCGACGCTCGAGGCGGTGATCGCGCGGACGGGGATCCCGGCGCGGCAGCTGCTGCGCGAGAAGGGCACACCGTTCGCCGAATGCCGGCTGGCGGACGACCGCTCGAACCGATCGCCGCCCGCTCCCCTCCGTAAAACATTAATAAACAGATCGTTACAGCGTTTATCTCAAGGGGGTTTCAATGACGACGGAACTGAAGTACCTGACGCTCGTCACGCTGCTGACGGCGCTCGCCTGGATCCCGTACATCCTGAACACGATCACCGTGCGCGGGCTCCTCGACGCCGTCGGCTACCCGGAGAACCCGCGGCCGCTCGCGCCGTGGGCACGGCGCATGAAGGCGGCCCACTACAACGCGGTCGAGAACCTCGTGGTGTTCTCCGCGCTCGTGCTCACCGCGCACGCCGCGGGCATCAGCAGCCCCGCGATCGCCGGCTCGGCGACCGTCTACTTCTGGGCGCGCGTCGTGCACCTCGGCGCATACACGTTCGGGGTGCCGTGGGTCCGCACGCTCGCATTCTCAACCGGGGTCGGCTGCCAGCTGTGCGTGGCCTGGCAGCTGTTGGCGCGATAGCCCGCCGGCACGGCCCGCGCGGCGTTCAGGTCCCGCCGCGGCGCCGGTAGCCCGTTCCGACCGCCCACGCGATCGCGACCAGCGCCGCGGCGGCCAGGGCGGCGACGGTGGCGATGCCGGCGAGCGTGAGGCCGAGCAGCCCGAGCGCCGCGTGCACCCAGCCGGAGAGCACGTCGCTGCCGCGGTAGACGACCGTGTCGACGACGTTCTTGACCTTGTACTTGGTCTCGGCGTCGACGACGGTGTAGAGCATGTCGCGGTTCGGCTTGCCGATGCCGAACTCGGTCGTGCGCAGCAGCACGTTGACCGCGAGCAGCGCACCGGCGAGCGGCGCGGCGGCGAGACCGGCGAATCCGGCGAGCGCGAGCGCGGCCGTGCCCGCGAGCAGCGGCCGCACGCCGAAGCGCTGCGCAAGCGGCCCGACGACCAACAGCTGCAGCACCAGACTCGCGCCGTTCACCCACAGGTCGCGCTCGGAGTAGAACGCGGTGCGCGCGGCGGCGGTCGCGAACTCGGTCGCGGCCGCCTTCGCGAGCTCGATGTAGACGATCATCCCGAGCAGCGAGCCGAGCGCGACCAGCGCGGCGATGCCGAGCAGGAACGGCGAGGCGACCAGTCGCGAGAGCCCGGCGAGGGTCGCGCCGCCGACCGGCTCGTCGGGCTGCGCGCCGGCGCCCGCCGGCGCGTCGCGCCGCTCGCGGCCGAGCAGCACGATCGCGACGATCGTCGCCGCGAGGAGCGCCGCGGCAATCAGCGTCAGGCCCGCGGTGCCGACGCTGTCGGCGAGCGTTCGCGCCGCGAGCGGGCCGGCGATGCCGCCGAGGCTGCCGCCGGCGGCGATCACCCCGAAGAGGCGCCGCCCCTCCTCCTCGCGCCAGAGGTCGGCCATGAAGCTCCAGAACACCGACACGACGAAGAGGTTGAACACCGTCGTCCAGACGTAGAACACGCGCCCGGTCCAGACGGCGTCGGGATCGAGCCGGAACAGCGCGGCGAAGACCACGAGATTGGCCGCGAAGAACGCGTAGGTGAGCGGCACGAGCAGCGAACGACGCACGTGCGCGACCAGCCAGCCGAACACCGGCACGATCGCGAGCATCACGACGAACACGGCGGTCGCGAGGTACTTGATGCTGGCCGCGCCGCTGCCGGCCGCGAGCGCGTCGCGGACCGGGCGGATCAGGTAGTAGCTTGCGAGCAGCAGCGCGAAATACGCGAACGACAGCGCGAGCCGGCGCCACTCGCCCGGCTCGCGCGCCATGCTCAGGGCGCTTGCTTGTCGATCAGCAGATCGACCGCCTTGCCCTGCTTGAGGTCGTACGGCACCTCGCCATAGAGGTCGCCGCTGGCCTGGGTCGGCATGCCGGAGGTCGAGAAGCGCGCGACGATCACGAGCTGCTTGGCGTCCTTGATCGTCCGCGTCGGCATCATCGCGTCCTGCTCGGTGAGCTGCACTTCCATCGGCAGGGCGGCGCTCGGGAAGCGCTTGGCGCCGAACGGCGGGCCCGGCTGCGTCGGGTCGCGCGCCAGCACGAACAGCGGCGCCCCGGCCGGCAGCTTGGAGGCGAGCGCGGGGCTGATGCGGATGCGCACGGTCACGACGCCGGGTGCGGGCGCGCCACCGGCGGCCGGCGCCGCGGCTGCCGCCGCAGGCATCGCCGACACCGGCGCCGCCGCGGCGTACTTGGCGAGTTCGGGATCCGGTCCCGTGCCGAGCTGCTGGTCGACTTCCTGGATCCGCTGCACGATTACCGTCTTGACCTCCGCCGGCAGCTCCTGTCGCAGCAGCGTCATCCAGCGTTCGCGCGCGACCGGCAGGCGGCCACCCACGGCCGCGGCGACGCCGCCGTAGAACAGTGCCTTCTGGTTCGCCGGGTCCATCTTGAGGGCCTGCTCGAACAGCTCACCCGCCTTCGCGCGCATCGCGTTCTGGTCCACCAGCGCGAGCGTCTCGCCGTATCCGACCACCGCCTCGAGGTTCTGGCCGCCCGACAGCTGGTAGGCGCGGCCGTAGGCCTCGGACGCCTTCTGGAAACGCTGCGACACGTAGTGCGATCGCGCGAGCAGCAGCCAGCCGTCGACGTCACCCGGGTTTTCCTTGAGGCGCGCCTCGAGCTTGACCACGGCCTCGTCGAGCGAATGCTGGCCGGCCGGCCCCTGGGTGACCGACGGGTCCCAGCTCCAGTTGCTCGAGGTGCGGTACACGAGCGCCGCACCGAGCGGCAGCGCGATGACGACGACGCCGAGGGCGATGAGCGTGCCGCGCCCGTCGGTGGTGCGTCCCTGCCACAGCGGCCACGCGAGCAACCCCAGGGCGATCGACACCATCAGGGCGGCGGCGAGGATGAAGGTAGTCAAGCCGGTTCCTCCGGATCGGAATCAATCGGCGCCTTGGAGCGCCGCACGATCACGCGCACGGCGAAGCCGACGCAGACGACGAGGAGCAGCCCAGGGGCCGCCCACAGGAAATAAGTGCGCGCCGTCAGGGGCGGGTCGTAGAGCACGAAGTCGCCGTAGCGCTCGGTCATGAACGTCTTGATCTGGGCGTCGGACTGCCCGGCCGCGATCATCTCGCGGACCTGGCGCCGGAGGTCCGAGGCGAGCCCGACCGGCGAGTCCGCGATCGCCGCGTTCTGGCACTGCACGCAGCGCAGCTCGTGGATCCACCGGTCGTAGCGCTCCTGCCGCGCGGCGTCGGGGAACGCCGCCTCGGTGTCGATGGCGAGCGCCGCGCTCGTCACGAGCGCGAGCACGACGAGCGTCAGCCAGCGGCTCATGACGGCCCCCCGGCCTTCAGGTGCGGCGCGAACTTCTGCTGCCAGATGGCCATGCTGATCGCGCCGATGTGCTTCTCCAAGACGATGCCGTCGGCCGACACGAGGAAGGTCTCGGGCGCGCCGTACACGCCCCAGTTGATGGCGGTGCGGCCGTCGTTGTCGGCCGCGACCTCGGCGTACGGATTGCCGAGCGAGGCGAGGTAGGCGACCGCCTCCTGATGGTCATCCTTCCAGTCGAGGCCGATGAGCTGCACGCTGTTCATGCGCGCGATCGCGAGCAGCGCCGAGTGCTCCGCGCGGCACTCGCCGCACCAGGTGCCCCAGACGTTGAACAGGTACGGCTTGCCCGCGAGCGTGCGCGAGTCGACCTGCCGCGCGGGATCGGTCAGCGACGGTAGCACGAAGGCCGGCGCCGGCTTGCCGATCAGCGGCGACTTGATCTCGCGGATGTCGAGCTTGCCGGCACCGATCTTCCACAGCGCCAACCCGAACAATGCGCCGAGCGCGAGGAACGCGCCGGCCGGGGCAAAGTAACGCCACATGCGATTACACCGTCTTCCGGGCGGCGCCCGGCGCGAGGGCGGGTTCGTCCGCCGTGCGGCGCACGCGGTACCGCTTGTCGAGGATCGCCACCAGGCCGCCGATCGCCATCACGACGGCGCCGAGCCAGATGTAGCGCACGAGGGGCTTGTACTGCACCCGCATGCTCCACTTGCCGCCGCCGAGGTCGTCGCCGAGCGCGACGAACAGGTCGCGGTTCCACGCGACGTCGATGCCGGCGTGCGTCATCGGGTTCTTCTGCACGCGGTAGGTCCGCTTCTGGGTCGGCAGCTCCGCGATCAGCTTGTCGCCGCGGCTGATGACCACCTTGGCCTCGAGCGCCTCGTAATTCGGGCCGTCGACCTGCCGGGAGCCCTCGTACTTGAACGTGTAGCCGCCGATGGTCGCCGACTCGCCGGGCGCGAGGCTGACGTCCTTCTCGACCTTGTAGGAGACGACGCCCGTGACGCCCATCATCCACACGCCGACGCCGAAGTGCGCGATCGCCATGCCGAGCGCGGCGCGCGGCAGCGTCTGGCCGCGGCGCCACTGCTCGATCGGCTCGATCAATGCCGAGGCCATGATGAAGAGCGCGGTCGCGAAGCAGATGATCGTCAGCGGCGTGCCCGGGCCGCCGTAGCCGACCAGCGCGATCAGGATGCCGAGTACCGCCGCGACGCCCGCGAGCGTGAGCAGGATCCGCTGCCGGGACTTCAGCAGCGCCCGTCGCCAGCCGGCGTGCATGCCGACGCCGAGCAGCAGCACGAGCGGCACCATCGGCACCAGGAACACCATGTTGTAGTACGGCGGGCCGACCGAGATCTTGCCGAGATCGAAGGCGTCCATCAGCAGCGGCCACAGCTCGCCGACGAGAATCAGGCACGCGGCGGCCACTAGCAGCGCGTTGTTGAGCAGCAGGAACGACTCGCGCGAGACGAGCTCGAAGCCGCCCTCCGACCTCAGCGTCGGCGCGCGGATCGCGAACAGCGTCAGCGAGCCGACGATGAAGAACAGCAGCAGCGCGAGGATGAACAGGCCGCGCGACGGATCCGAGGCGAAGGCGTGTACCGACACGAGCACGCCGGAACGCACGAGGAAGGTGCCGAGCAGGCTGAGCGAGAACGCGAACACCGCGAGCAGCAGCGTCCAGCTCTTGAACAGGCCGCGCTTCTCGGTCACGGCGAGCGAGTGGATCAGCGCCGTGGTCGCGAGCCACGGCATGAACGAGGCGTTCTCGACCGGGTCCCAGAACCACCAGCCGCCCCAGCCCAGGACGTAGTACGCCCACCAGCTGCCGAGGGCGATGCCGACCGTGAGGCACACCCACGCGGCGACCGTCCACGGCCGGGTCCAGCGCGCCCATGCGGCGTCGAGCTTGCCCGAGAGCATCGCCGCGACGGCGAAGGCGAACGCGACCGAGGTGCCGACGTAGCCCATGTAGAGCATCGGCGGGTGCGCGGCGAGCGCCGGGTCCTGCAGCAGCGGGTTCAGGTCCGCGCCGTCCTGCGCGGCCGGGATCAGCCGGGCGAACGGGCTCGAGGTCAGCAGCGTGAAGAGCAGGAAGCCGACGCCAATCATGCCGAGCACGCCGAGCACGCGGGCGCGGAACGCGATCGGCAACCCGCCCGACAGCGCCGCGACCAGCAGTGCCCAGGTCGCGAGCAGCTCGATCCACAGCAGAAGCGAACCCTCGTGCGCGCCCCACACCGCCGCGATCCGGTACAGCAGCGGCAGCTCGGAGTTCGAGTTGGCCGCGACGTACTGAACCGAGAAGTCGTGGACGACGAACGAGTACGCGAGGATGCCGAAGGCGAAGGTGACGAACACCCACACGCCCGCGACCGCGGGCGTCGCGACCGCCATCCAGGACTCGCGGTTGCGATGGGCGCCGGCCAGCCCGAAGAAGGCCTGCGCGGTGGCGAGCAGCAGCGCGAGGACGAGCGCCAGCGTACCGAGTTCGGGGATCACGTCCGTCCCTCTGCCGCGCCCGGGCGCTTCATCGACTTGGCGACCTCCGGCGGCGTGTACTTCTCGTCGTGCTTGGCGAGCACCTCGTCGGCGACGAACACGCCGTCCCGCAGGCGCCCGTGCGCGATGATGCCCTGCCCCTCGCGGAACAGGTCCGGCAGCAGGCCCGTGTACGACACCGGCACGCTGTGCGCGAAGTCGGTGAGCACGAAGTGCACCTCGAGGGTGCCGGGCGTGCGCGCGACGCTGCCCTGCGTGACCATGCCGCCGATCCGGAAGCTCTTGTCGCCCGGCGCCTTGCCGTCGGCGACCTGCGACGGGTCGTAGAAGTACGACAGGTTGTTGTCGAAGGCCTTGATCGCGACGGCGGTCGCGAGGCCCACGCCGGCGACGATCGCGAGGACCGCCAGCAGACGCTTGCGGCGCGGAGTCATGACGCACCTCCGGTGTTCACCATTGCCATAGTCATTCTCCTTCGGTGCGGCCGATCTCGGCCCGGCGACGCGCCCGCGCGAGCGCGTCGCGCTGCACGCGGAGCGCCGACCAGATGTTCCACGCCAATACGAGGAAACCGAGCCCGTAGGCCGGCCAGACGAAACGGGCGTAGCCGCCCATGTGCAGAAAGTCTTCCATAGGGCAGTTCCTAAGAGCGTTTCAGGCCGACCCGAGTTCCTTCAGCCACGTCGCATTCCGCTCGCGGATCAGCACCTCGCCGCGCACCCGGATGCAGGCGAGCGCCGCGTACAGCAGCGTGAATCCGGCCGCCGCCATCAGCAGCGGCGCCAGCATCGACACCGGCATCGCCGGGCCACCCTTACGCATCACCGTCGAGCCCTGGTGCAGCGAGTTCCACCAGGTTACCGAGAAATGGATGATCGGGACGTTGACGCTGCCGACGAGCGCCAGCACCGCGCTCGCGCGGTCGGCGCGCGTCAGGTCGTCGAAGGCCGAGCGCAGCGCCATGTAGCCGAGGTACAGGAAGAACAGGATCAGCTCCGACGTCAGCCGGGCGTCCCACGTCCAGTAGGTGCCCCACATGGGCTTGCCCCACAGCGAGCCGGTCGCGAGCGCGAGCAGCGCGAACGACGCGCCGATCGGCGCCGAGGCGGCGGCGAGCGCGTGCGACAGCTTGATGCGCCAGATCAGGCCGACGGCGGCGGAGATCGCCATCGTCATGTAGCACATCAGCGACAGCCAGGCGGCCGGCACGTGCAGGTAGATGATGCGGAACGCATCGCCCTGCTGGTAGTCGGCCGGCGCCAGCACGAGGCCGCCGTACAGCCCGGCGGCGATCAGGAGCGCCGCCGGGATCGCGAACCACGGGATCATCTTGCCCGCGATCCGGTAGAAGTGCGGCGGCGAGGCCAGCTTGTGAAACCAGGTCCAGGTAGCCACGTATTGCCTACTCCATCCGCTATTCGAGACTGACCCGGACCGCCGCCGCCGAGGCGAGCGGCGCGAGCGTCACGGCGAGGATCAGCATCGCCGCGAGCAGCCACAGGGGGCCGTTGGACAAGTCGCCCCGCATCGCCTGGTCGGTGGCGCGCGAGCCGAAGATCAGCACCGGCATCGCGAGCGGCAGCACAAGGAGCGACAGGAGCACGCTGCCGCGGCGCGAGCCGAGCGTCAGCGCCGCACCCACCGCGCCGATGAAGCTGAGCACGCCGGTGCCGAGCGCGAGCGACAGCATCAGCACGCCGATCGACTCGCCGGGCGCGGCCAGCGACACCGCGACCACCGGCGCCGCGACCACGAGCGGGATGCCGCTCAGGAACCAGTGCGCGAGCGTCTTCGACAACAGCAGCCACGCGAGCGGCTGGCCGGACAGCGTCAGCTGCTCGAGCGTGCCGTCCTCGAGGTCGGTGCGGAACAGCGACTCGAGCGCGAGCAGCGAGGACAGCAGTGCGCCGACCCAGACCACGCCCGGCGCGATGCTCCGCAGCAGCGCCGGCTCCGGGCTGAGCGCGAGCGGAAACAGCGTCGCGACCATGACGAAGAACACGACCGGGTGCGTGACCTGCTCCCAGCGGCGGAAGGCGAGCCGGAGGTCGCGCTCGAGCACGAGCCAGGCGGCGCGCGGCAGGCTGGTCGTCAGGCCGCTCATAGGAGTTCCAGGCGGCGCAGTTCGGCGCCCGGCAGGTCGAGCTCGGAGTGCGCGGTCAGGATCGCGATACCGCCGGTGCGGGCGTGCTCGGCGACGACGCTCGACAGCTCGCGGACGCCCGCGACGTCGAGGTTCGTGAACGGCTCGTCGAGCAGCCAGAGGCGCGCGCGGGCGAGCAGCACCCGCGCCATCGCGACGCGGCGACGCTGCCCGGCAGACAGCGACCGGAACGGGAGGTCCCGCTGCGCGTGGACGCCGAGACGCTCGAGGACGGCCTCGATGGTCGTGCGGCCGGTCGGGTGGCGCACGTTGGTCGCGTAGCGGAGGTTCTCGAGCGCCGTCAGGTCGGCCTTCATCGCATTCTCGTGGCCGAGGTAGGCGAGCGCGGCGGCATAGCCGTCGCGGTCGTCGTTGACCGGCCGGCCGGCCCAGTACAGGGCGCCCTCCTCCGGCCACAGGAACCCGGCGAGGGTCCTGAGCAGGGTGGTCTTGCCGCAGCCGTTCGGGCCCCGCACGTGCAGCAGGTGTCCGGCCGAGGCGGAGAACGACAACCCACGCAGCACGTGCTTGGTGCCGCGCCACAGGTGCAAGTTGCGAGCCTCTAGGGCCGGGGGATCGGTCTCCGTCACTGAGAACCCTTGCCTACCGGGGCCAAAAAAACGAGGCCGCACTATACCTTAAGGTTTCCCCCCGCCACTTCCGCTATGCGAGATGTGGTTTCGCGTCACCGAAGGCCCGTCAGCTGCGGATAAAGCGCTCGAGGTCCTCGATCTGGTGGCGCTGGTCGTCGATCACGGCCTTGACGAGGTCGCCGATCGACAGCATCCCGAGCACCCGCTCGCCGTCCACGACCGGCAGGTGCCGGAAGTGATGTTCCGTCATCAGCGCCATGCACTCGTTGATCGTCGCATCCCGCCCGACGGTGGTCACCTTGCTCGACATGACGAGCGAGACCGGGATATCGGCCGAGGACCGGCCGAGCAGAACGACCTTCCGGGCGTAGTCGCGCTCCGAGAAGATGCCAACGAGCCGGGTGCCCTGCATGACGGCGAGCGCCCCGCAGCGCTTGTCCGCCATCTTGCGCAGCGCCGCAAGCACCGGTTCGTCCGGCCCGACCGAGTAGATCTCGCCACCCTTGGACTTCAGGATCTCATCGACGTTTCGCATCGTGCCCCCCCGGGCCGTCGGCCCACGGCTGTCGCCGTCGGGCCCCGGCAGCCCGCGTGGCAGCCTTGCTCCTATAGATGTCCCGCCGGGCGATCGGCCGATTGTGCACCTCGCTCCGGCGGCGGACGAGTCGCCCGGCCGTCACCGCCGGGCGACAGCCGGTCGCCGCCCGCGCTCCGGGGCGGTAACATTTGCAAAAACATAATCTTATGCCTAATTCCTCAACTCCATTCCGACACCCGGGCGCGTCCCGTCACGGCTGGTCGGCGTAGGTCTTCACGAGCCGGTACAGGAACTCGCGCCCTTCGAGCAGCGCTTTGACGCCGACGTGCTCGTTGAGGCCGTGGATATTGCCGAGGTCCGGGCCCGCGAACACGGGCTCGACGCCGTAGGTCGGGATGCCGGCGGCGTTGGTCAGCGTGCCGTCGGTGGCGCCGGCCAACAGGAACGGCACGACCGGCACGCCCGGCCAGAACGTCGCGGCGAGCTTCTCGATCGGCTTCATGATCGCCGGCGTCAGCTCGGGCGACGGCGCCGGCGGGTGCGCGAGCGGCAGCGCGACGACCGCTATCGCGGGATCGGCGACCAGGCTCACGAGCTGCGCGCGGACCGCCTCCGGCGTTGTACCGGGGAAGATCCGGCAGTTGACGACGGCGCGCGCCCGCTGCGGCAGGGCGTTCAGCGCGTGTCCGGCCTCGAGCATGGTCGCGACGCAGGTGGTGCGCAGCATCGCGTTCCAGCTCGGCTCGCGGGCCGAGACCTGCTCGATGGCGGCGGCCGCCCGCGGATCGCGGACGAACTCGGCCATCGCCGCGGCGATCCCGGCCTCGCCGCGCGCGGCCTGGATCTTCGCCATGCCGGCGAAGTACGCGCGGTTGGCGTCGTTGAACTGCGCCGGGAACTCGTAGGCCTCGATGCGCTTCAGGGCCCCGGCCATCCGGTAGATCGCGTTGTCCTTGACCGGCCGCGAGCTGTGCCCGCCCAGGCTCGTGATCTCGAGCCGGAAGCTCTGCGCGGTCTTCTCGCCGGCCTCGACCGTCAGCACGACGTGGCGGCCCTGCGCGTCGAGCTCGCCGCCGCCGCCCTCGTTGAGCGCGAGACCTGCGTCGATGAGCTCGCGCCGGTTCTCGACCAGCCAGCGCGCGCCGTTCAGCCGTCCGCCGGATTCCTCGCCGCAGGTCAGCGCGACCTTGACCGTGCGGCGCGGCCGGTAGCGCTCGTCGCGAAAGCGCAGCAGCGTGTCGACCCAGATGGCGGCCTCGGCCTTGTCATCGCTCGCGCCGCGGGCGTAGAACTCGCCGTTCTCCTCGACCAGCGTGAACGGATCGCGCGTCCAGTCCTCGCGCTTCGCCTCGACGACGTCGAGGTGCGCAAGCAGCAGGATCGCCCTCGCCTTCGGGTCGCGTCCCGGGTAGATCGCGACCAGGCCGCCGTCGAGCGGAAAGCCCGGCGCGACGAACAGCTGCAGGTCGCCCTCCGGCATGCCGCTCGCCCGGAGGCGCGCCGCCATCCGCTCGGCGGCGAGCGTGCAGCTGCCCGTGGACTGCGTCGTGTTGGTCTCGACGAGTTCCTTGTAGACGTCGCGAAAGCGCTGCTCCGCCGGCCACGTGTCGGCATGGGCAATGGGGACGGCGGTGAGCAGCGCGAGCGCGGCCAACCCGGGGAACGTCGATTTCACGGCAGCCTCCACGACGGGGAGCGCCGATTAGACGGGCGTTCGGATACTCCCGCAAGCGGCACCGATCGCCGCCCCGGGGCCGCATGCCGGGACGCACGCGGCGCGTCCGCGACCGCGCCTCGACACCACCGCGGTCATGGTGCGCGCGGAGGGACTCGAACCCCCACGCCTTGCGGCTGCGGATTTTAAGTCCGCTACGTCTACCAGTTCCGTCACGCGCGCGCGCCGGCCGAGCGTAGCACGCGTCGGCGACGGCTCCGAGTGCCGGCCAGAACCGCCATGCGCCCTTCACGGCAGGGCGCGGGGTGGCGCGCAACCGCGTCACCACCCCGGGGTCCGTGGGCGCGCCCTGCGGCGACCAGGCCCGCGGCTACTTGGCCTTGGCAGCGGCGGCTTCGAGTGCGTGCACCTTGACCATCGCCTTCTCGGTCGCGGCCTTGGCGCACGTGATTTCGTCAGGCATCGCGTCCGGATACAGGTGCGTGAGTTCCTGGCATGCGGCCTTCGCCGCGTCGCTGACTCTCTTCTCGAGCTGCATCGCACCGGTGTGCGACGCCAGATCGAGCCCCGCGTAGCTCACGCCATAGCCGAGCGATACGTTGACGATCGGGATTCCGGTCGCGGTCTTGCCGACGTGGGTCTCGACGGCCCGGTTGGCCTGCACGGTCACTTCGGTCGCCTCGCCCATGGCGAGGCCTGCCAACAGCGACGTCGCGCACACGCCGGCGGCGATTGCGATGAGTTTCGTTCTCATGGCCCTTCTCCTCGTTGCCCGGGAGCCATGACGTGCGCCGCTGCCGGCGCGCGCCGGCCTCCCATTCGACCGATAGAGCTTAGGCCGCTGCGGATCGGCCGCAATTCGGGCTTGGCGACAGGCAGCCGCGAGCGGCCGCAATCGCCGGGTTTGCCACGCGCGCCGGGCGCACGCTCGCGCGGTGACCCCGTCAGGTGCCGCGCAGCGTGCCGTCGGCCGGCGATGACGTTGCCGCGTTTTGCGACGCCCCGAGCCACCGTTCGAGCGCGTCCGCGCGCATCGGCGGGCCGAGGCCGTAGCCCTGGCCCTCGTCGCAGCCCCAGCTCCTGAGCGCCGCCCGGACCGGCTCGGTCTCGATGCCCTCCGCGACGACGCGCAGCCCCAGATCGCGCGCGAGCGCGATCATGTTGCGGACGATGTGGCGCTGTTTCACGGAGGTCTCGAGCGCCGTGATGAACGAGCGGTCGATCTTGATCGCGGTCGCCGGGATGCGATTCAGGTAGGACAGGTTGCTGTAGCCGGTGCCGAAGTCGTCGATCGCGATCGAGATGCCGCGGCGGTGGATCGCGAGCAGCTGCGTCTCCGCGCGCGACAGGTCGGCAATGACGGAGCGCTCGGTGATCTCGAGCTCGATCGCGGACGGGTCGACCCCGAACTCGGCGAGCGCCGCGTCGATCGCGGGCACGAAGCCGGCATCCTTGAGGTCCTGGGCGCAGACGTTGATGGCGACCTGCAGCCTGATTCCCCGGCCGAGCCACAGCCGGGACTGGCGCAGCGCCTCGCCGAGCACCCAGCCCGTCACCGACCGCATCAGCCGCGTGTCCTCGACGAGCGGCATGAACTCCTCCGGCGAGATCCGGCCGAGCGTCGGGTGCTGCCAGCGCAGCAGCGCCTCGACGCGGCGCGTCTCGCCGCTGCCGAGGTCGATGCGCGGCTGGTACTCGAGGTGCAGCTGCCCGGGATTCGCGAGCGCCGCAGGCAGGTCGGCGAGCAGCCGGAACGCGCTCTGCTGCGCGACGTCGGACTCCGGCTCGTGCAGCACCCACCCGCTGGCCGCCTCACGCGCGCTGTCGGCGGCGCTGATCGCCTTGCGCAGCACCTCCGCGCCGTCGCTCGGACTCGCGATCAGCGGCGCGACGCCGATCCCCGCGTGCGGCAGGATCGGCAGCGCGCCGAGGTCGATCGGCAGCCGAAGGCGCTCGCTGACCCGGTCCAGCAGCCGCTGGCTGTCGTCGTGCAGCACGTCCTCGAGCAGGAACGCGAACCGGCCCGCGCCGAGGTGGTAGAGCGCGGTGCCGGCGGGCAGCGCCCGGGCGAGCACCTCCGCGCCGCGCACGACGAACTCGTCGGCAATGCTCGCATCGGCGCGCGTCAGCCGCTGGAAGTGGACGGGGTCCGTCAGGTCCACGAGCACGAGCCCGGAGCCCGGCGCGCCGCTGGCGCCGCGCTGCCACGGCCGCAGGTCATTGAGCAGCCGCGAGCGGTTCGGCAGGCCCGTGACGGCATCGCGGTGGCCGACGCAGACCCGCAGCTCGAGTTCCTCCGCCGCGAGGTCCGCGAGGTCCATCAGCACCGCGCGCTGCGCCGCCGAGAGCGGCGCTCGCGGCGCGGTGTCGATCACGCACACGGTGCCGAGTGCGTGGCCGGCGCCGTCGCGGATCGGGGCGCCCGCGTAGAAGCGGACGTGCGGCGGCCCGGTGACGAGCGGGTTGTCACGGAAGCGCTCGTCGGCGGCGGCGTCGGGCACGACCAGCGGTTCGCCGGGCGTGCGGATCGCGTGCGCGCAGAACGCCACCTCGCGCGGTGTCTCGCAGGCGTCGAGGCCGACGCGCGCCTTGAACCACTGGCGATGCTCGTCGAGCAGCGAGACCAGCGCGATCGGCGCGTCGAACAGCCGCGCCGCAAGGCGGGCGACGCGGTCGAACGGGGCCTCCGGCGGCGTGTCGAGGACCCGCAGGCGCCGCAGCGCCGACAGGCGGCCCGTCTCGTCGGGCGCGGCGCCGCCGTCGGTCGGCCCTTGCGGTCGGGAAATCATCGGTCGTGCCTCCGCGGGCGTTGCCGGCGCCCGCCGCTCGCGGGACCGGCGCGGACGTCGTCCGGCGCCGACGGCCCCGCGGGTGCGGGCGACCATCGGCGGTCCGCGCTCACCGCCATGGTGAGCCGCCGCGACCGCCCATGGCAACGGCCCGAGTCAACTCAGGCGGCGAGCGCGCCGATCGTCTGCGCCTCGGCCAGCCGCCCGACGTCGAGCATCATCAGCAAGCGCGAGTCGAGCGTCGACAGTCCGTTCAGGAAGTGCCGGTCGACCGAGCCGCAAACCGCCGGCGCCGGCCGCACGCTGTCGGCATCGACCGTCGCGACGTCGGACACCGCATCCACGACCCAGCCGACCACGAGCGGCGCGGCGCCATCGTGCTCGACGCGCACGACGATGACCGCCGTCGTCGCCGTGGTCTCGTGCGGCTCGATCGACAGGCGCCGCCGCAGGTCGAGGATCGGCACCATCACGCCGCGCAGGTCGATCACGCCGAGCACGTAGTCCGGCGCGCGGGGGATCCGGGAGACCGCCTCCCAGCTGCGGATCTCCTGGACGCTCAGGATCGGAATCGCGAACAGCTCGCCGGCCACCTCGAAGGTCAGGTGCTGCTCGAGGGGCGCGGAACGGCGATCGTCGTGCGGCCGCGGACCGGTCTTGGCGTTCATCGAGGGGTTCCTCACGTGGTCCATGGCTAGAACTCGTTCCAGACGCCGTCGCCGCCGCCGCCCGCCGCGACCTTGCGCGGCGCCGCGTCGTCGGCCCCCTTCGCGGCCGGCGCCTTCACACG
>JBBINS010000054.1:0-16647 GCA_037443765.1 Gammaproteobacteria bacterium | reverse complement strand
TTAGATTGGTCGGGGCGGCGAGATTTGAACTCGCGACCCCTTGCACCCCATGCAAGTGCGCTACCAGGCTGCGCCACGCCCCGACCGGAGGGATCGCCGCGGATGCCGCGGCTTCAAGACCCGTGGATTCTAAACGAAGGCCGCGACCGCGGCCATGGCCGCGCTCAGCGCCTGAGCGCCTTCAGGAGCTCTTCGAGCTCGCCGCGCACCTGGCGCACGATCTGCTGGCTCTGCGTCAGGTCCTCGCGCGCCTCGTCGCCGGCGAGGCGCTGGCGCGCGCCGCCGATGGTGAAGCCCTGCTCGTAGAGGAGGCTCCTGATCTGGCGGATCACGAGCACGTCCTGGCGCTGGTAGTAGCGGCGGTTGCCGCGGCGCTTGACGGGCTTGAGCTGCGGGAACTCCTGTTCCCAGTAGCGCAGCACGTGCGGCTTGACGCCGCACAGCTCGCTCACTTCGCCGATCGTGAAGTAACGCTTGCCGGGAATGGCCGGCAATTCGGCGTTATTGCTTGGTTCCAGCATACGCCTCGACTCGCGCCTTGAGCTTCTGCCCCGGACGGAAGGTCACGACGCGCCGCGCGCTGATCGGGATCTCCTCACCGGTCTTGGGATTGCGGCCGGGACGCTGGTTCTTGTCCCGCAGATCGAAATTGCCGAAGCCGGACAGCTTGACCTGCTCGCCCTGCGACAACGCCGTGCGCACCTCTTCGAAGAACAGATCGACGAGCTCGCGCGCCTCACGCTTGTTGAGTCCAAGCTGGTCGAAGAGGGCTTCGGCCATTTCCGCCTTGGTAAGTGCCATCGGTCGTCGGCTCTTGTTCAGTCGCGAAAGGTCGCGTTCAGGTCCCGTTGCAATCGCTCGCGAACCGCCGTCATGACGGCATCCACGTCTGCGTCCGTCAGGGTCTTCGATTTGTCCTGCAAAATCAAGCCTAAAGCAACGCTTTTTCTACCGGTTTCTATCCCCTGCCCCCGGTACACGTCGAAAACTTTGAGTTCTCGCAGTAGGCTCGACGCGGCGACAGTAACAGATTCACGTAACTGGCTGAAAGTGGAGACTTCATCTACCACCGCCGCGAGATCGCGTCGCACCGCGGGGAAGCGCGACAGCTCTTCGGCATGCGGCAATGGCGCGACCGACGTTATGTCCAATTCGAGTTCGAACAGGAACGGTGCGGGTGAAAGTTCGAGTGAACGCGCAACTTCCGGGTGCAACTCGCCGATCCAGCCGCACGCGCGCGTGCCGCGATAGATGCGCGCCGAGCGTCCCGGATGCAGGCACGGCAGGCGCTCCGCGAGGAAGCGGAAGCTCGCCGGATCGCCGCTCGTCGCGAGCAGCGCCTCGACGTCGGCCTTGAGGTCGAAGAAGTCGCCGCCGCCGCGCGGCACGCCCCACTGCTCCGGCAGCACCGCCCCCCAGGCGATGCCAGCGATGCAATCAACTTCTTTAAATTCATTGTCTTGCGGCATGAACTTCGCGCCGTGCTCGAATAACCGCACGCGCGTCTGCTGCCGCCGCGCGTTCTCGCCGAGCGCCTTGACGAGGCCCGGCCAAAGCGACACCCGCATCTCGGCGAGCTCGGCGGAGATCGGGTTCGCGAGCTTGAGCGCGCGCACGCCCGGATGCAGGCGCTGCTGCACCGTCGGGTCGACGAAGGTGTAGTTGATCGCCTCGGAGTAGCCGCGCTCGACGAGGCAGAGCGCGAGGCGCCCGGCGGGCACCCGCCCTTCCGGCACGGCGCTCGGCCGCTGCGGCATCGGCGCGTCGATCTCGGGGATCTCGTTGTAGCCGTAGACGCGCGCGACCTCCTCGACGAGGTCGGCCTCCTGCGCGAGGTCGAAGCGCCAGCTCGGCGGCGTCGCGATCCAGTCGGAACCGGCCTCGACGACGTGGAGGCCGAGCGCGGTCAGGATGGAGGCGACCTTCGCGGCCGGGACCCCGATGCCGATGAGGCGATCGAGGTACGAGCGCCGGAGGCGGATCGGCCCGCGCACCGGCAGGTGCGCGGCCTCGGTCATGAGCTCCGCGGGACCGGGCGTGCCGCCCGCGATCGCGCACAAGAGCGAGCTCGCCCGCTCGAGCGCGCGCGCCTGGCCGTTCGGGTCGACGCCGCGCTCGAAGCGCTGCGAGGCGTCGGTGAGCACGCCGAAGCGGCGGCCGCGCCCGGCGATCGCGTCGGGCGCGAACCAGGCGGACTCGAGGAAGACGTCGGTGGTGTCGGGCGCGATGCCGCTCTTCTTGCCGCCCATGATGCCGGCGAGGCCGACGGGCGCCGACGCGTCCGCGATCACGAGCATGTCGGGCTCGAGCGCGATCACGCTGCCGTCGAGGAGCTCGAGCTGCTCGCCGGGCCTCGCGAGGCGCACGTCGATGCGCCCGTCGAGCTGACGGAGGTCGTAGGCGTGCATCGGCTGGCCGAGCTCGAGCATCACGTAGTTCGTGACGTCGACGAGCGGACCCAGGCTCCGAAGGCCCGCGCGCCGGAGGCGCTCGCGCATCCAGAGCGGCGTCGGCGCCGACGGGTCGACGCCCTTGACGACGCGGCCGGCGAAGCGCGCGCAGGCGGCGGGCGCGAGGAGCGCGACCGGCAGGCGCTCGGCGCTGCGCGCCGGCAGCGTCGCGAGCGCGGGGCCCGCGAGCGGCGCGTGGTTCAGGACGCCGAGCTCGCGCGCGAGGCCGAGCACCGAGAGCGCGTCGCCGCGGTTCGGCGTGAAGTTGATCTCGAGCACGGCGTCGTCGAGCCCGAGCGCGGCGCGCAGCTCCGCTCCCGTCTGCAGCTCGTCCGGCAGCTCGAGCAGGCCCTCGGGCCCGTCGCCGAGGCCGAGCTCGCGCGCCGAGCACAGCATGCCCTCGGACTCGACGCCGCGCAGCTTCGCGCGGCCGATCGCGACCCCGCCGGGCAGCCGGGCGCCGACGCCGGCGAGCGGCGCCTTGAGGCCCGGCCGCACGTTCTTCGCGCCGCAGACGATCGTGAGCGCGGCGGGACCGCCGGCCGCGACCCGGCAGACGGTGAGCTTGTCCGCCTGCGGGTGGCGCTCGGTCGCGAGCACCTCGCCGACGACGATGCCGGTGAAGGGCTCCGCCGCGCGGCTGACGCCCTCGACCTCGAAGCCCGCCATCGTCAGCTGCGCGGCGAGCACGGGCACGTCCTCGCCGACCGAGACCCACTCGCGCAGCCATTCGAGACCCAGCTTCATCTCGTCCTCACCTTCTCAGCCGCGCTCGAACTGCGCCAGGAAGCGCAGGTCGTTCTCGAAGTACTGGCGGATGTCGTTGACGTCGTAACGCAGCATCGCGAAGCGCTCGATGCCCATGCCGAACGCGTAGCCGCTCCAGCGCTCCGGATCGAGGCCGCAGTTCCTGAGCACGTTCGGGTGCACCACGCCGCAGCCCAGCACCTCGAGCCAGCCGGTGTGCTTGCAGACGCGGCAGCCCCTGCCCTCGCAGAACGCGCACTGGCAGTCAACCTCGGCGGAGGGCTCGGTGAACGGGAAGTACGAGGGCCTGAGGCGGATCGCGAGCGGCTTTTCGAAGAACTCGGAGACGAAGCGCCTGAGCATCGCCTTCAGGTTCGCGAAGCTGACGTTCTCGTCGATCACCAGGCCCTCGACCTGGTGGAACATCGGCGTGTGGGTCTGGTCGGAGTCGTTGCGGTAGACGCGGCCCGGGCTGATGATCCTGAGCGGCGGCGGCGACGACATCATCGCCCGCACCTGCACCGGCGAGGTGTGGGTCCGAAGCAGCCGCCCGTCGCCGAAGTAGAAGGTGTCGTGCATCGCCCGCGCCGGGTGGTTGGCGGGGATGTTGAGCGCCTCGAAGTTGTGGAAGTCGTCCTCGACCTCCGGGCCCTCGGCGACGCCGAAGCCGGCGCCGCGGAAGATCGCCTCGATCCTCAGGCGCGTGCGCGTCACCGGGTGCAGACCGCCCGGCCGCTGGCCGCGGCCCGGCAGCGTCACGTCGATGCGGCCGGCGTCGAGCTCGCGCGCGATCGCCGCGCGCTCGAGGAGCGCTGCGCGCGCCTCGATGGCGGCGCCGAGCTCGCCCTTCGCCTCGTTGATGCGCGCACCGGCCGCCGGCCGTTCGGCCGGCGGCAGCTTGCCGAGCTCCTTCAGCTGCTCGGTGACCGCGCCCTTCTTGCCGAGCAGCCGGACCCGGATCTGGTCGAGCGCGGCAGCGTCGGCCGCTTCCGCGATCTCGGCCAGGCCCGAGACGACGAGGCTCCCGAGCTCCACACCGCTACTTCGCGGCGGGAGCGGGAGCCGGCATGGCGGCCTTGATCTGCTCGACGATGGCGCCGAACGCCGCCGGCTCGTGGACCGCGAGGTCGGAGAGCGCCTTGCGGTCGATCGCGAGGCCGAGCAGCTTCATGCCCTGGATCAGGCGGCTGTAGCTGAGGCCGTAGCCGCGCGCCGCGGCGTTCAGGCGCTGGATCCAGAGCGCGCGGTAGTCGCGCTTCTTGATCTTGCGGCCCGCGTAGGCGTACTGGCCGGCCTTGATGACCGCCTGCTTCGCCGTGCGGAACACCTTGCGGCGGGCGTTGTAGTAACCCTTGGCCTTGCCAAGGACCTTCTTGTGCCGGCGTCCTGCGATGACGCCGCGTTTTACTCGTGCCATGTCACTCTCCTAAACGTGGGCGTCGATCAATGGTTCGGCAACAGCTGGGCGACCCGGTTGACGTCCGTCTCGTGGACCATCTTCCCGGACCTGAGCTGCCGCTTACGCTTCGACGGCTTCTTCGTCAGGATGTGACGCTTGTGGGACTGGCCGCGCTTGAAGCCTTTCGCAGTCTTGCGAAAACGCTTCGCCGCAGCCCGGTTGGTTTTCAACTTGGGCATCGACGTTCTCCTGCCGGACGGTTCCCCGCCGGCGCTTTTTAACCCTGTCGCACCGGGCGGATGACTCCGCGTCGGGCTCGGGGCGGGCACGGCCGGTGGCGAGTTGAGTCGCTTCCCGGCCGGTCACTTGTGTCGCGGGCGCCTGCGCGCCCGCGTCAACAATTCATCTCGCGCGAAAGGTCACTGTCCCTTCTTCTTCGGCGCGAACATCATCACGAGCTGCTTGCCTTCCATCAGCGGCGTCTGCTCGATCACCGACTCCGTCGACAGGTCCTTGACGAGCCTGTCGAGCATGCGGCGCCCCACTTCCTGGTGCGCCAGCTCACGTCCGCGGTAGCGCAGCGTCACCTTGGCCTTGTCGCCCTCGGACAGGAACCGAAGAATGTTACGCAGCTTGATCTGGTAATCGTTCTCGTCGGTACCGGGCCGGAACTTCACTTCCTTGACCTGGATCTGCTTCTGTTTGCGCTTAGCCGCATGGGCCTTCTTGTTCTGCTCGAACAGGAATTTGCCGAAGTCCATGACCCGGCAGACCGGCGGCTCCGCGGTCGGCGACACCTCGACGAGATCCAGCTGCTGCGATTTCGCTAGTTCGAGTGCCTCGGCCCTCGTCATCACGCCCGCCTGGCTGCCGTCGTCTGCGATCACGCGCAGCGTCGGGGCAAGGATCTCTTCGTTGCGCCGTACGCGCTTCGTAGTTGAGATAAGTCAGTCCTCCAAAGAATGACGGCCGCGGCCCGCGATGTCGGAAAGAATGCGCGTCGCCACCTCTTGCAGAGGCAGAACGCCCAGATCCTTGCCCGAACGCGTGCGCACGGCCAACGATAGGGACTCGACTTCTCGGTCCCCCGCCACCAGCAGGTACGGAACCCGCCGGAGCGTATGCTCGCGAATCTTAAAGCCCACTTTCTCGTTGCGCAAGTCGGTTTCGACCCGAACCCCCTGATTTTTCAGGAAATCAGCGGCATTTCGCACGAAATCGGCCTGCCGGTCGGTAATTGACAGCACCACCGCCTGCGTCGGCGCGAGCCACGGCGGGAAACGCCCGGCGTGGTTCTCGATCAGGATCGCGATGAAGCGCTCGAAGGAGCCGAGGATCGCCCGGTGGAGCATCACCGGCGCCCTGCGGCTGCCGTCCTCGGCGACGTACTCGGCGCCGAGGCGCTCCGGCAGCACGAAATCCACCTGCAGCGTGCCGCACTGCCAGTCGCGGCCGATCGCGTCCTTGAGCACGAACTCGAGCTTCGGGCCGTAGAAGGCGCCCTCGCCCGGGTTCAGCGTGTACTCGAGGCCCGCGGCCTCGACGGCCGTCTTGAGCGCGCCCTCGGCGCGGTCCCAGGTCTCGTCGCTGCCCGCCCGCTTCACCGGCCGGTCGGAGAACTTCACCTTGATCTCGGTGAAGCCGAAGTCCGTGTAGATGCTCTGCAGCAGGTGGCAGAAGGCCACCGTCTCCGAGTTGATCTGCTCCGGCATGCAGAAGATGTGCGCGTCGTCCTGCGTGAACGCGCGCACGCGCATCAGGCCATGCAGCGCGCCCGAGGGTTCGTTCCGGTGGCAGGCGCCGAACTCCGCGAGCCGCAGCGGCAGGTCGCGGTAGCTCTTCATGCCCTGCTTGAAGATCTGGATGTGGCCCGGGCAGTTCATGGGCTTGACCGCCAGCATCCGGTTCTCGGACTCGGCGATGAACATGAGCTCGCGGTAGTTCTCCCAGTGGCCGGACTTCTCCCACAGCGTCCGGTCGAGGAGCTGCGGGCTCTTGACCTCGAGGTAGCCCGCAGCCTCGAGCCGGCCGCGCATGTAGCGCTCGACCTCGCGCCACAGCGTCCAGCCGGGCGGGTGCCAGAAGACACTGCCGACCGCCTCCTCCTGCTGGTGGAACAGGTCGAGCTCGCGGCCGATGCGGCGGTGGTCGCGCTTCTCGGCCTCCTCGAGGCGGGTGAGGTAGTCCTTGAGCTCCTGCTCGTTGCGCCAGGCCGTGCCGTAGACGCGCTGGAGCATCTCGTTCCTGGAGTCGCCGCGCCAGTAGGCGCCGGCGAGCTTCATGAGCTTGAAGGCCTTGAGCTTGCCCGTCGAGGGCACGTGCGGCCCGCGGCAGAGGTCGAACCAGTCGCCCTGCCCGTAGAGGCTGATGTCCTCGCCGGCCGGGATCGAGGCGATGATCTCGGCCTTGTAGTGCTCGCCCATGCCCTTGAAGAGCGCGACCGCCTCGTCGCGCGGCATGACGCGGCGCGTGACCGGCAGGTCGGCCCGCGAGAGCTCCTTCATCCGGGCCTCGAACTTCGCGAGGTCCTCCGGCGTGAACGGCCGCTCGAACGCGAAGTCGTAGAAGAAGCCGCCCTCGACCACCGGGCCGATCGTGACCTGCGCGTTCGGGTAGATCGACTGCACGGCCTGGGCGAGCAGGTGCGCCGTCGAGTGGCGGATGATCTCGAGTGCGGCCGGGTCCTTGTCGGTGACGATCGCGACTGTCGCATCGCGCTCGATGCGGTGCGAGGTATCGACGAGTTGCCCGTCGACGCGTCCGGCGAGCGCGGCCTTCGCGAGTCCCGGGCCGATGGAGGCCGCAAGCTCCGCCACCGTCACTGGGTGGTCGAAGCGGCGCTGGCTGCCGTCGGGGAGGGTCAACACGGGCATGGGAAGGGGGCCTGTCGCGAAAAGCCCGTTATTTTACCAAAGACCGGGCCGAGTTGGGCTGGGACGACGGATCGGTGGCCCGTCTCCTCTACCCCTCTTCGCGCCACCGGCGCGGCGCGGCTGCCACGGCACCTGCACCTACCGGGCGGCGGCGATCTCCGCCTGCACCGCCTCGGGGAACCCGGCCGGGAAAGGCACGCCCGCGGCGGCAAAGTTGCCGCCCGCCATGAAGAGCTCCATCACCGAATTCCAGCGGTCGCGCCAGGCGCTCGCGTAGTTGCGGAACTTGTCGGCCTCGGCCGCGAAGCCCGGCGTCCGTGCGTGCGGCGCGTAGGCCTTGAGGAGCGTCGCGATCGTCGCGTTGTTCTCGGCGAACGCGTCGAGGCGCTCCTTCATGTCGGCGTGCTTCGGGACGCCGTCGCGGCGCACCTTCGCAAGGTAGGCCCCGAGGACGCTGGTCGCGTCCTTCTCAGTGAAGGGCTCGGCCTGCAGTTCCCTGTGGAGCGCCTGGTTCTCCTTGAGGGCCGCCGCGATCGGGACCAGCGTCGCGTTGACGAGATCGGCGCGAGCATGGCGCAGCGACTCATTGCCGTGGTACCACGCGCCGAGCGCGCCCAAGGCGACGACGGACACGGCGGCGAGCACGATCTGCAGGATTTTCTGGTTCATGCTTGGTCCCGGGGGCGCGACGGTACCGGGTCCACCGCCCGCTCCCCACGCACTTTGCCGGGCCCGTCAGCGCGCCGCAACGGGTACCGGGCTCGGAGCCACCGATGACACGGCCGCCGGCCGAACGCCGCCCGCGTCCGCACCGCTCACCGCGGTGAGGAGGGTCGTCAATCGCTCGAGCGCGACCAGCCTAGCCTTCAGGAGCTCGACCTCGGCCTCCCGGGCCTCGAGCGCCACGAGTTTGCGCTCCTCCTCCGCCAGACGATTTTGAAGCGCCGCCAACTGCGCTCTCTGGTCGACATTCGCCGCGTGCTCCTTCTGCAGCTCGTTCAGCAGCATCGCCGGCAGCAAGTGATACGCCACCGTCTCCGGTTGCCCGTCCTTGCCGAGCACGACCAACTCGGGCAGCACTTCGGCGACTTCCTCGGCGATCAATCCGTATTGGATCGGCTTCCCGCCGTCGATATCCGGCTTCTTGTACCGAAACTGGACCGGTCGCAACTTCAGCAGCCGCGAGCTCGCATCTGCCATCGGCAGGATGTCTTCCTTGAAGCGACGCGATGAGGTCGCGACGCCGAGCTGGCCATTCGAGTTGATGAGAACGGCTGCGCCGGTCACGTTCTGATTGTTGATTCCGGCGATGTACGCCGCGAGCTGCTGGCCGGCAAGACCGATCCGTATGCTCCCCGAGTCGGTCGTATTCGAAGCGGCAACCTGATTGAAGATGTAGATATTGTTGCTACCCGACGTCAGGCTGAATCCCGCGCCCGATCCGATCGCGATGTTGCCGCCATCCGCAGCACCGCCCAACCCGAGGTCGGCCAGAGCCGCGTTTCCGATTGCGATATTGCCCCCACCAATCGAGTTGCTTTGTAGCGCCGTCACTCCGATTGCGATATTTGCTTGACCCGTGGTGTTGGACGCGAGTGACCCAGCCCCGAGGGCCGTATTCTGGGTGCCGCTGGTGTTTGCAGCGAGCGCTGTGAACCCGAATGCGCTGTTGTTGTCCGCCGTGGTGGCGGCGAGCGCCTGATAGCCGAACGCGCTGTTGCTGACGCCCACCGCGTTCGAGCCAAGTGCCGCTTCGCCGAACGCGCTATTGCCCTGGCCGCTCGTGTTGTTCGCGAGCGCCGCATCGCCGACTGCGGTGTTGAAACTGCCCGTATTGTTCAGCAGTGCTTGGAAGCCTACCGCCGTGTTCTGGTTGCCTTTGCTGTTGTCCTGAAGCGCGGACGCGCCAAAGGCGCTGTTCTTAATTCCGACGGCGTTGTAGCCGAGCGCGGCTTGGCCGAAAGCACTGTTGCCGCTGCCGCTCGAATTGCTGAGGAGAGCATTCGTGCCCGCGGCGGTGTTGAACGACGCATCGGTCACGACGCCCGACCCGTTCGCCCCCGCGGGGCCTGCCGGGCCTTGTGGTCCGGTCGCGCCCGTCGCGCCGGTGGCACCCGTGGCGCCGGTCGCGCCGGTGGCGCCCGCGGTGCCGGGGATTCCGGGCGGACCCATTGGACCCATCGGTCCCGCGGGACCCGCTGCACCGGCCGGACCGACAGCCAGGGCGCCCGTGCCGAGCTGACCCGTCGCGGGATCGATAAACACAGGCACTCCCGCCGCACTCAGGTCGTTGCCGTCGATACCCGCGATGAACGTGAACACGTGTGTGCCAGACGCGCCTAGCGCGCCGGGCGTCCCGATCCGGATCGTCTGCGACTCGGGGTCCGCTCCGACGTTGCCGATGTAGATGTTGTCGCTGCCGTTCTGAAGACCCGTGCCCGCGAGGTAGCCGAGCGCGATGTTGCCCGAGCCGGTGGTCGAGTTGCGGAGCGCGTTCTGGCCGACGGCCGTGTTGTTGTTGCCGGAGGAGTTGACGTACATCGCGCCCTCGCCGAGCGCGGTGTTGTTGGCGCCGCCCGCATTGTAGTAGAGCGCAGCGCTGCCGAAGGCCGAGTTGAAGAACCCGGTCGTGTTGAAATTGAGCGCATTCTGACCGTTCGCCGAGTTCGAGTAGCCGCTCGTGTTGCTGACGAGCGCGTACTCACCGACCGCCGTGTTGTTGCTGCCAGAAGTATTCGCCATGAGCGCGCTGTTGCCGAACGCCGTGCTGCCGGTGCCGGAGGTGTTCGCGACCAGCGCATTCGTGCCCGCGGCGGTATCGAGCGCGGCGTCCGTCACGACGCTGATCTGGCTCCAGGGGAGCGCGGGCGGCGCACCGCTCGATCCCGGCAATACCGCGGACTTCGCGATGAAGACGAGGTGGTTGTAGGTCACCAGCGAGTCCTGGGGATAGAACAACGTCGCATCCCAAGGCGCGATTCCGGCACCCGGCGCACCAGCGGCTCCCGCGGGCCCCTGCGGCCCCTGCGGGCCCTGCGGACCCTGCGCGCCCTGTGGACCCGTCGCGCCGGTTGCACCCGTGGGTCCCGCGGGACCTGTCGCGCCGGCGGGACCTGCCGCACCGGGAGAGCCGGGCGGACCCGTCAGCCCGATCGATCCCGCCGGACCCGCCGGACCCGCCGGACCCGTCGCGCCGGTCGCGCCGGTCGCGCCGGTCGGGCCGGTCGGGCCCTGGGCACCCGTCGCTCCGGCCGGCCCCGCCGCGCCGACGAGCGCGAGCACTGCCCAGCTTCCGCCCCCGCTCGCGACGTCGTTCGCCGGGTCGACAGACGCGGCCACCGGTCCGACGAGCGCGACGTATGACGACCCGCCCTCGGTGACGACGTCACTCGCCGCGAACGTCGTCGCCAGCCCTGGCCACGGCCCCTTGAAGTTGAATACCCCGTTCGGCCCGGCGGGGCCCATCGCACCCTGCGGCCCGGTCGCTCCGGCGGGTCCCTGCGGACCCGTGTTCCCCGTCGCGCCGGTGGGCCCTGTCGGACCCGCCGGACCGGTCGCGCCAGCGGGGCCGTGCGATCCGGCAGTGCCCGCCGGCCCCGCGGGACCTGCGGCTCCGGCAGCACCGGGCGCGCCGGCACTGCCCTGTGCGCCCTGCGGTCCCTGTGGCCCCTGCGGTCCCTGTGGCCCCTGCGGTCCCTGTGGCCCCTGCGGTCCCTGCGGCCCAGTGACGGCCGGTCCGGTCCCGAGTTGTCCCGTCACCGTGTCGACATAGACAGGAAGGTTCGCGTCGTCGCTGCTGAGTACGTTGTAGTTCGCGATGCCGGCGATGAACGTCTTGGTGTGCGTGCCCAACGTGCCGATGCGGACGGTGCCGGATTCGGAGCCGGCGGCTATCGCCGGTCCCGCATTCGAAATGTAGATGTTGTCGGAGCCGGCCCGCAAGTTCGTGCCGGCGTTGAATCCAATGCCGACATTCCGCAAGTCCGGATTCGCGACGCTTCCGCTGACATTTCGAAGCGCGAACATGCCAACGGCCGTGTTTTCCCGGCCGTGTGCCTCACTGTGAAGGGACCAGTAGCCGATGGCGACGTTGTCGCTTCCGTCCGTGAGCCCAGCTCCCGCCTCGTAGCCGACCGCGGAATTGCTGATGCCTTTCGTGACGTTGGCGAGTGCGCTCCCGCCAAAAGCCGCGTTCCACGAAGAATTCCACGGTGCCGTCAACGCGCCTAGTGCGTGATCGCCGAAGGCCGTATTTACGGATCCCGTGAAACGGGACGTCATCGGCATCGCCGCGTTTCCCGCGGCCGTGTTGGTTCCGACGACCGTGACACCCGTGGTGAGTGGCTGCCAGTCGGTCACGTCCAGATCCGGCCGGGCGTTTGCCACGCTCGTGTTGTTCGCCACGCAGAGGTAGTCCAAGCCGTCCAAGCTGACAACGTCTCCGACCTTGTACGCGACCGGCGCGGGGGACCATGCACCGCGGAACTCGACGATCGGGGTCGTCGTCTGTACCGCGGCCGTCTGCGCGAATGCGCCTGCGGTCGCGAGGGCGCCGATCAGTGCCGCGACGACACGCGACCCGCGCGGAATGCGTGGAAGATCAGGAATCTCGTTCATGCGGTCCCCCAAGGTCGGTGATCGTTCATTGGCTGCGCGACGCTGCCATTTGACGTATCGCAGGCCGATACGCCTCAGTCCCTGCTCCCGCGTACCACCGAGAGCTCGGCGCGCGCCCTAACCGTCGTTTCAAGGATTTTTCAGGGATTTCTTGGACCCGCAAAGTCAATGACTTAAGCTCCCTCAATGGGGACTGCGGGACCAGAATTCCTCCCTGAATCGAACCCCGCCGCGCCGTTCGCGCGCGGGCGGCTGCGTATTGGCACCTGGCTCGTCGACCCGGCGCTCGATGAAATCCGCTCGCTCGACGCGGTCATCAAGCTCGAGCCCCGCAGCATGCGGCTCCTCCTCTACCTCGCCGCCCACCCGGGCGAGGTCGTCCGGCTCGACGACCTCCTCGCCGCGGTCTGGCCGAACGTCGTCGTCACGCCGCAGTCGGTCTACAACACGGTCGCGCAACTGCGCCGGACCCTCGGTGACTCGGCGGAGACGCCGGCCTACATCGCGACGGTGTCCCGCAAGGGCTACCGCCTGATCGCTCCCGTCACGACCGAACCGGCTCGCGAAGTGCCGGCGGAGCCCGACGGGATGGCGCCCAATGCCCCGCATTCCGGGAGCGGGATCCCGGCCCCCGCCGCCGCGCCAGTCGCTGAACCGCCACCAGCCGCGGCGCGCGTCCGCAAGTTCCGGCGCCCAACGCTGGTGGCCGGCCTCGTCGTCGGCCTCACCATCGGTGCACTCGCCTACGTCGGCACGAGCCGGCTGCGGGCGCCGCTGGCAAGCGCGATTCAGGACGCGACGGTAACGGGCGCGGAGCCGTCGATCGCGGTACTGCCGCTGCAGGACTTCAGCGAGGGCCACGACCAGGAATACCTCTCGGACGGGCTCGCCGAGGAACTCACCCACCTCCTGTCGCAGGTCTCGGGCCTGCGCGTCGCCTCGCGCACTTCGGCGTTCGCGTTCAGGGGCCGCGGCGACGACGTCACCGCGATCACTGCTCGGCTCCACGTCAGCCACGTGCTCGAGGGCAGCATCCGTAAGTCCGCCGATCGGCTACGCATCACCGTGCAGCTCATCCGCACCGACACGGGCTTTCACGTCTGGTCGAAGACCTACGATCGCGACCGTGCCGAGCTCTTTGCGCTTGAGGACGATATCGCCGCCGAGGTCGTGCGTGCGCTGAGCGGCACGCTGCTCGTCGCGCATGTCGGCCGGCCGGCACCGAAGCCCGACGCCTACAACCTGCTGCTCGAAGGACGCTACTACGGGCGCAAGGGCACCGAGGCGGATCGCGCGCGTTCGGTCGCCCTCTACGAGAACGCCGTCGCCGTCGACCCGGACTATGCGCTCGCCTGGGCCTGGCTCGCGCAGGGCTACGGCGTGCAGGCCGCCGCCGGATGGGTTCCGCCGGCGGCCGGCTACGACCGTGCAAAGCGCGCCGCGCGTCGGGCGATCGAGCTCGATCCCAATCTCGCCGACGGCCACGCCACGCTCGGCTACGTATTCGAGTCCTGGGACTGGAACTGGGCCGAGGCCGGCGCCGAGTATCGGCGCGCGCTCGCGCTCGATCCGACCAGCGTGCGCGTGCTCAACCTGAACGGCCACTACGCGATGACCCAGGGCCGAGTCGCCGACGCGGAGGCCTTCTTCCGGCGCGCGATGACCCAGGACCCCATGAGTCCTGGCGCGCGCATCGGCATCATCGTGGCACTACGCTGCCAGGGCCGCCTCGCCGAGGCCGAGGCCATGACCCGCGAGGCCCTCGCCATCACGCCGGCGTCGCTGCACGCTGCGCTCGGCGTGATCCTGGTCGACCGCGGACAGGCGGAGGCGGGGCTCGCCGAGATCCTCCAGGATTCCGAGGAACGCTGGCGGCTGTCGGACCTCCCGATCGCCTACGACGCGCTCGGCCGACACGCCGACGCCGATCGGGCGCTCGCCGAGCTCGAGCGCAAGTACCCGCAGTTCGCGTACCGTATTGCCGTCGCCTATGCGAACCGCGGCCAGGCCGACGCCGCCTTCGGCTGGCTCGAGAAAGCGCGGCAGGCGAAGGACTTCGACCTCACATGGCTGAAGATCGACCCGGGGCTACGTCGCCTGCACGGCGACCCGCGTTTCGCCGCGCTCGTGCGCGCGCTCGCCCTGCCCGGGTAGCGAGCGGCCCGCGCGGAGAACGAGCGCCTCGATCAGCGGAGCTTTAGTCGCTCGCCGTAGCCGGTGAGCTCGAGGTAGCCGCGGCCGAGCCGTTCGCCGCCTCGCCGTGCCTCGACCGCGCCTTCCCAGTACACCGCACCGGTGGTCGCCCGCGAGTCGCTTTCCTGATCGTCCATCAGGGGCGCGAGCTCGAAGACCCGCTCGCCGGCCGCGACCCGCCACTCGACCGGGTACTCGATCGCCGTCCGTGGAGAGCGCCAGCGCCGGCCCGGCTCGAAGCGCACTTCGGCGGGTGACAGGATTTCCACGCGCCCGTCCGGATGGCGCAGCGTGCCGCCCGCCCAGCGCGCCCGCCCCGCCCCGTCCCTCATGCGAAACGCCATCAGCGCGCCGCCGTCGTCGAGGTTGATCCCGATCCAGTCCCAGCCCACGGCCTCGGAGTCGAGGTAGGCACTCGACCATTCGTGGTCGAGCCAGGCACTGCCGGTCACCAGCTCGCGCCGGCCGGCGCGCTCGAGCGTCCCGCTGACCGCGAGCTCGGGGACGCTGTAATAGAGACTCGCCGACGCCGACGCCGGCGCCGGCGCCGGGCCCTTCTGGCTGTACCCGCCGACGCCGTTGAGGAGCGGCGGCGCGCGCCGGCCGAGCGCGAGCGCGAAGCCGAAGTCCCGGGCCTGCACGGTCGCCTCGATCACGCCGTCACGGTCGGCGAGCGACCAGTCCCGGATGTGGACGTCCGTCCGCCCGGTCGCGGCCTCGGCGAGCCCGAAGCCCGCCCGTTGGATGCGCTGGTCGTGCCACGGGCGGCCGCGCTTCGGATCGCTGACCGCCGCGTGCGCGATCAGCACCTGGCGCGCCGCGAACGCGCTCGGGTTGTCCGTGTCGAGCTTCGGCCGGGTGCGGAAGAACGTCACCTGGAAGCCGAGCGGCTCGCCGCCCGCGGTCGCGAGCCAGCCGGTCACGTACCACCACTCAGTCCGAAACTCAGGATGCGCGCCGGCATCCGCCGGCAGTTGGACGCGCGCGACCGGCGTCACGTCCGGGTAGCCCGCCGCGGCGACGGTCGCTGCCGCGACCAGCAGCGCGCCCGCGACCCGCCGGAGCACGCCCCTCGCCACCCGGCTCACCAGTCCTCCCGCACCGCGCGCACGACCGACTCGGAGGTCGCCACGCGCCCGGTGAGCGCGGCGGTCAGGGCCGCGGCCGCAATGAGCGCCGCGGCGACGAGCACGAGCTGGCCGACCGGCACGACGTAATCGAGGCTCCAGTGGAACGACTGGCGGTTGACGACGAAGACGAGCACGAGGCTGAGCGCGACGCCGACCGCGAGCCCGTAGGCCGCGCCGAGCGCGCCCAGCACCGCACCCTCCCCGGACAGCATGCCGAGCACGTCGCGGCGCCGCAGCCCGAGGTGCCGCAGCATCCCGAACTCGGCGCGACGGGCGAGCGACTGCATCGCGAAGGCGAGCCCGACGCCGAGCAGCCCGATCGCCACCGCGATCGCCTCGAGCGCGTAGGTGATCAGGAAGGCGCGATCGAACGCCTCGAGCGCGCGCGCTTTCAGCGCGCCCGCCTCGACGACCTGCAGCGAGTCGCCGGCGTTCAGCAGCGCCGCGATGCGCGCCGCGAGCGTTTGCGCGTCGGTGTGCGGCGCGAGCCACACGGACCCCTCCGTGTAGCGCACCTCGTGCGCGAGCCTCTCGAACAGCTCCCGCTCCACCGCGACCGCGCCGCCGCTGCGGGCGTAGTCGCGCCAGATGCCGGCGACGTAGAAGCGCTGCGGCACCCCGGCGATCGGCAGCGCGACGACCTGGCCGGGCTGGTAGCCGTACAGGTCGCGCATCGCCTCGGACGCGTACACCGGCGGCAGCCCCGGGCCCGGCGCCGGCGCGCTCGCGACGAGCGGCAGCGCGACGGCCGAGTTCGCGAGCGGCCGCGCGATCAGCGCGACCGGCGGCTGCGCCGGCGCGAGCGACAGCTGCGTGACGCGCCTGAGCTCGACGCGCGCGACGCCGGCGAGCGCGCCGAGCGCCGCGGCCTCGCCCGGCGTCACGTAGCCCGTGTCGCTGCCGGGCGCCTCCCGGAAGTAGACGTCGGCCGGCAGCACCTCGCCGAGCCAGCGCTCGAACGAGTCGCGGAACGAGTGCACCATGATCGCCATCGCGACCATCAGGCTGAAGCTGACGACGATCGCCGCGAGGCTGACCGCGGACTGCGCGACCGCGCCGTTCAGCTGCGCGAGCGCGAGCGCCGCCACCGGCCGGCGCGAGCGGAGCCGCGCGAGCACGCTGCCGGCGAACAGCGGCACGAGCCGCACGGCGGCGAACAGGAGCAGCGCGATCGACGCGTAGCCGAACAGCGGCAGGCCGCCGACCGGCGGCCCGAGTGCGAGGGCGACACCGAGCAG
>JBBINS010000053.1:0-16794 GCA_037443765.1 Gammaproteobacteria bacterium | reverse complement strand
CCGCGCGGCGGCTCGCGGCCGCCGAGGCGCCGGTGATCCTGGCGGGCGGTGGCGCCGTGGGCGCCGCGGCGGAGCTCCAGCGGCTCGCCGAGACGCTCGGCGCGCCGGTCGTCATGACGGTCAACGGGCGGGGCCTGCTGCCGCCCGGCCACCCGCTGGCCGTGCCGATGAGCCCGTCGCTCGAGCCGGTGCGCGCGCTGATCGCCGGCGCGGACGCGGTGCTCGCGGTTGGCACGGAACTCGGCCCCACCGACTACGACATGTACTCGGTCAGCGACTTCCCGCAGCCGCCGCACCTGATCCGCATCGACCTCGACGCGGCGCAGCTGAAGCGCAACGCCCGCCCGGAGCTCGCGCTGCTCGGCGACGCGCGGGCGACGCTCGCGGCGCTCCTCGACCACGACCTCGGCGCACCGCGTCCGGGCCGCGGCGCCGCCCGCGCCGCTGCAGCCTGTACCGCCGCCCTCGGCTCGCTGACGCCCGCCTACCGGCGCGAGATCGCGTTCCTCGAGACGCTGCGCGACGCGCTGCCGGAGGCGATCCTGGTCGGCGATTCGACCCAGCCGGTCTACGCCGGCAATCTCGCGTTCGCCGCCGCGCGGCCGGGGTCCTGGTTCAACAGCGCGACCGGCTACGGCACCCTCGGCTACGCGCTGCCGGCGTCGACGGGCGCGGGCCTCGCCGCCCCCGACCGGCCGGTCGTCTGCCTCACCGGCGACGGCGGCATCCAGTTCACGCTCGGCGAACTCGCGGTGCCGCGCGACGTCGGCGCGTGGACGGCGATCATCGTCTGGAACAACCACGGCTACGGCGAGATCAAGGCCTCGATGGTCGCGGTGGGCATCGAGCCCGAGGGCGTGGACGTGCGACCACCTGAGTTCGCGGACATCGCGCGCGCCTACGGCTGCGGACACGTCAGGATCGACTCGGTGGCGGCGCTCGAGCGGGCGCTCAGGGATTTCGGCGCGCGACGCCAAGTCGTGATGTTCGAGGTGCGTGCGGAGGCCTTCGAATGAGCCCGCGCTTCGCGCCCTTCGTCCAGCGCGTCGCCCACGAGGCCGCCGATCCCTGGGCCCTGCACTGGGAGGCCCGTCAGGCCTTCGCCGCCGGCCGGGACGTGATCGTGCTCAGCGTCGGCGACCCGGACCTCGACACGCCCGCGGTGGTCGTGGACGCCGCCATCGCGAGCCTCAGGGCCGGCGACACCCACTACACCGAGAGCGCCGGCCGGCCGGCGCTGCGCGCCGCGATCGCGGCGCGCCACGCGGCCCGGACCGGCCAGACGGTCATGGCCGAGAACGTCATCGTGCTGTCGGGCACGCAGAACGGCCTGTTCGTCGCCTCGCTGCTCCTCGCCGGGCCCGGCGAGGAGGTGATCGCCCTCGACCCGATGTATGCGACCTACCCGGCGACGATCCGCGCCTCCGGCGCGACGCTCGTGCGCGTCCCGATGCCGGCCGCCGCCAAGTTCCACACCGACCTCGACGCGCTCGAGGCGGCGATCACTCCGCGGACGCGCGCGATCTTCGTCGCCACGCCGAACAACCCGAGCGGCGTGATCCTCGGCGTCGCGGAGGTCGCCGCGCTCGCCGCGATCGCGCAGCGCCACGACCTCTGGATCGTCTCCGACGAGGTCTACGCGGGGCTCGCCGATGGCGGGCGCGTGCCGAGCCTCGCGGCCGCCGCGCCCGAGCACGTCGTGACGGTCGCGAGCCTCTCGAAGACCCACGCGATGACCGGCTGGCGCGCCGGCTGGATCGTGGGCCCGACGTCCTTCATCCAGCACGCCGACAACACCGCGGCGTGCATGCTCTACGGCCTGCCCGGCTTCGTGCAGGAGGCGGCGCTCAAGGCACTCGAGATCGCCGACGAGGCCGAGGCGGGCGTGCGCGAGTACTGCCGACGACGCCGCGAGCTGTTCTACGCCGAGCTCCAGGACGTCCCGGGGATCCGGCCCTGCTGGCCCGACGCGGGCATGTTCATGCTGATCGACATCCGCGCCACCGGGCTCGCGGCGAACGACTTCGTCCGGCGGCTCTTCGAGGCCGAGGGCGTCTCGCTGCTCGACGGGGCGGTCTTCGGGCGCGAGACCGAGGGCTTTGCGCGCGCCTGCTACGCCGCGGAGGAGGCGACGCTCAAGGACGCCGCCGCCCGGATCCGCCGCTTCTGCCGGAGCCTCGTCCCGGTCCGCTGAGGCGTCGCCCCAGCGGACCGGCGGGTCTCGCTCACATCTTGAAGGTCGCGGTCAGGCCGATCGTGCGCGGCCGGAACGTGTAGTTGTTCTGCTGCACCGACGACGGGATCGGCATGCCGCCGGCGTTGTAGTTGGCCGGGTTGTTGGAATCCCACTGCACCTGGGCGTAGTTCGTGATCGTGTGTGTATTCGTCAGGTTGTCGACGAACAGCGCGAGCTGCAGGTTGCCGAACGCCATGCCTCCGCGCAGCGACGCGAACGTCGTCGCCGGCAAGGTCGTGCTGTTCGGGTTGTACTGCGACGACGCCGGGTCCTGGACCGCCGCGAGCCACGGATTGCGCGACGAGTACTCCCAGTCGAGGCGCACGAACGTGTCGTGGCCGGCGACCGCAAAGCTGTACTGGGGCCCGACCGCGACCGTCCACGGCGGGTTCGTGCCCGGGCTGTAGTTGATCGCCGCCTCGCCGGAGATCGCGTCCCCCGACAGCGCGAGACCGCCGCGCGAGTCCTTGACGTAGCGCGCGCTCGTGTAGCCGACCGACGCGTCGAGCGACAGCCCGCCGCCCAGCACCATTTCCGCCTGCACGTCGAAGCCCTTGGCGACTGCCGTGCCGAGGTTGTCGGTGAACTGCAGGCCGCAGGCGCCGGCGACGTAGACGTTCTGCTGGATGTCGTTCCACTTGATGTAGTAGACGCTGGTCGCCAAGCGCACCTTGTTATCGAAATTGTTCTTGCTGCCGATCTCGTAGCTCTGGGTCGAATCGGAGTTGTACGTGAGCGGTGCCTGGCCGCTCGCGTAGCCCTCGGCGGTCAGGCCCGGGGCGCAGAACGCGGGCAGCGGGGCGTTGCCGCCGCCGGGCCGGAAGCCCTTGGCATAGGTCGCGTACCAGAGGTTGTTCGGATCCTGCTGGAACGAAATACCGACCTTCGGCGTGAACGCGTTCTCCTTCTCGGAGGCGCTCTTCGGGCCGGGGCCGTAGTTCTCGTAGCCGTCGGCGTAGTGGCTGAGGTCGAAGGACATTTTCGCCCAGCGCCCGCCGGCCGTAAGCCTCCAGCGCTCGCTGATCGAGTAGCTGACCTCGCCGAATCCCGCGATCTGGCGGTCGTGCGTCTGGTTCCGGTTGTAGTAGATGTCGCAGTTGGGGAACGCGAGCGATCCGGCGTTGTCGGCCGGCACGGCGGTGTTGGCCGGACAGTTGTAGTAGTTGCCGTAGAAACTCGTCGGGTCGATGCCGAACAGGCTCTGCCACAGCGCCGGGACCTGGCCGTTCGGGTCCTTGAGTTCCTCGATGCTGATCTCCTGGGACAGCGACCAGAAGGCGCCGACCGTCCAGCGCCAGGGGCTCGTGTTGTCGTTCGACTGCAGCCGGATCTCCTGGGTCCAGGTGCGCTGCTGGTTCGTGATCGTGTTCGGCGTGGCGAAGTTCGTGAACCCCGCCGGCAGGTGGATCCCCTTGCCGTCGATCAGCGGATACCAGCTCGGCGCGCTCGCCGGGTTCGTCGTCGTGCAGCCGTTGTTGTAGGAATACACCGTGAGGCAGTTGCCGCTGGTGTCCGCCCAGGCCTGCGACTGGAAGTAGGCGAGGTCGTAGACCGAGCCGAGGTAAGCGGTCAGCTCGCTCCGGTGGTAGTAGGAGGTGTTCGATATCAGCTTGGTGGCGCCGAAGTCCGCCTCGACCTTGAGCGACGGCAGGTAGAACTCGTCCGGCACCGGGTTGCGCTCCGGCGAGGCGTTGTTGAAGACGCCCGCATCGGGATTGGAGTAGGCGGGCCAGTAGGTCGACTGGTCGTGCTTGCGCGAGTTCTGGTACATGAACGCCGGCGTGATCAGCAGGCCGTCGACCGGCTTGATGATGAACGCAAGTCGGGCGCTCATCGTGTTCGCGTGGTTGGCGTTCGAGTCGACGGTCGCGCCGGTGGTCGGATCGACGCGGTTGATCCAGCCGCCGTCGTAGCGGTACCAGACGCTCGCGCGGTAGCCGAGCACGTCCTCGACGATCGGACCGCCGTGGGCGACGCCCACCTCGTAGCTCGGATCGCCGTTCTTCGTGAATGCGACCTCGGCCCGCGCGTAGGTCGATTCCTTGGTCAGGCTGGGCTGCGTCATGATGTAACGCACGGTTCCGCCCTCGGAGCCGGAGCCGAACAGCGTGCCCTGCGGGCCGCGCAGCACCTCGACCCGGTCGAGGTCGAAGGTCTTCGGCAGCGTGTCGTCCGGGTTGAAGCCGAGCGCGCGCATCTGGATCGGCGTGTCGTCGATGTAGATGCCGGTCGTGCCGGAGCCGGCCGAGGAGGAGATGCCGCGGATCGAGATCGCGTTGGTGCCGGTCTGGTCGATCGACACGCCCGGCGTGAAGCGCACCATGTCCTGGAAGTCCTTGATGCCCTTCTGGTCGAGGCTCTCCTGGCTGAGCGCCGTGACGCTGAGCGGCACCTTGCTCAGGCTCTCCTCGTGGCGCGTCGCCGTGACGACGATTTCCTCGAGCTGGCCCGTCTTCGTGTCGGCGGCGACCGCCGGCAGGGCCACGGCGGCGGCGCCGATGGCGGCGATCGCCAGGCGCAGGACGGAGCGGCGGTAGCGTTCGTTCTTCGGCATGGCCTGTTTCCCCCGGATGAGAAGCGGATCTGGCTTAAGGCACGGCGGGCGTGGGCCCACCTTCAGTATTCCCGATGCGCGTCACGACTGCAGCAGGACGGCGGCGTTCGCGTCCCAGCTGAGAAACACCTCGTCGCTCCAGTCGATCGACCAGTCGAGCGTGCGGCGCTCGTTCTGGGCGAAGGCGGTGACGACCGTGCCGCCCGGCGTCTTGATCTGGTAGGTTGAGCGGTTGCCGAGGTAGCCGAGTTCCCAGACGACCCCCTTCAGCAGGTTGCGGCGCACGCCGTCGGGCGGCGTCTTGCTGAGGCGCACCTTCTCGGGGCGCACTGCGACGCAGACCTGCTCGCCGACCGCGCAGGCGCCGGCGTCGTCGACGTACAGGTCGCAACCAAGTTCGGCGCTGCGCACCGTCACGAGTCCTGGCTCGCGCGCGGTCACGGTGCCCTCGAGAAGATTCGCCGTGCCGAAGAAATCGGCGACGAAGCGGGTGCGCGGAAACTCGTAGACCTCCGCGGGCGTGCCGACCTGCACGACCGCGCCGCGGTCCATGACGGCGATGCGGCTCGACAGCGCCATCGCCTCGTCCTGGTCATGGGTCACGACGATGAACGTGATCCCGACCTCGTACTGCAGGTCCATCAGCTCGAACTGGGTGCTCTCGCGGAGCTTCTTGTCGAGCGCCGACAGCGGCTCGTCGAGCAGCAGCACCTTCGGGCGCCGGATCAGGGCGCGGGCGAGCGCGACGCGCTGCCGCTGGCCGCCCGACAGCTGGTGCGGCTTGCGCGCGCCGAGGCCGGCGAGCTGCACCATCTCGAGCGCCTCGGCGACGCGCTTCTTGCGGGTCGCGGCATCCACGGCAAGGCGCTTCAGGCCATAGCCGACGTTGTCCTCGACCGTCATGTGCGGGAAGAGGGCGTACGACTGGAACATCATGTTCACCGGGCGCTCGTAGGGCGGCACCTCGGTCATGTCCACGCCGTCGATGATCACCCGACCCGCGCTCGGCGCGACGAACCCCGCGAGCATCCTGAGCAGCGTCGTCTTACCGCAACCCGAGGCGCCGACGAGCGCGAACATCTCGCCCTTGTAGATCGAGAGGTCGACCGAGCCGACCGCGGCGAATGCGCCGTAGCTCTTGCCGAGCCCCTGCAGCACGATCTGCGGCTTCGCTGCCGGGTCGAGCCACGGCCGTTCCGCGACGTTTTGGCGTTGCGAGGCGATCACCTCAGGATTCCTGCCGCACGCTGTCGATCGTGACCGTCATGTGCCGAGCGTAACCGACGACGGGCACGGCGGAAACCCTCGGTTACCGGTCGGCCGGCGGCGTCGCGCGTCGTCGTTCCGGTGCGAAGAACGGCCGCCCGACGACGCGCGCGGCGGCCATACGCCGCTCCCAGACGAGTTCGCGGTTGAGGTAGATGTCGGCCCAGACGGTCGTGCCGACGGCGTGGTAGGGCGCATCGATTATCGCCAGCGCGATGTTGCGCTTGCACGTCGGCGACCACATTGCCGACGTCACGCTGCCCACCTCGCGGCGCCCCGCCTCCTCGGCGTACAGCAGTGCGTTGTGCGCGGGCTTGTTGCCGGCGACGTCGAGGCCGACCAGCAGCCGCTTCAGGCCCTGCTCGCGCTGCAGGAGCAGCGCGCGGCGGCCGGTGAAGTGCGGCTTGTCGAAGTCGACCAGCCAGCCGAGGCCGAGCTCGAGCGGGGTCCGGTCACGATTGATGCGGACCGTGTGCTCGGCCGACACGAAGTCGACGTTCGGCAGCAGGAAGCCGGCCTCGATCCGCGCCATGTTGAGCGCCTGCGACCCGATCGGCCGGATGCCGCGCGTCCGGCCCGCGGCCATCAGCTCGTCCCACACAGAGACGGCGTCCGCCGGGCGCATCCAGAGCTCGTAGCCGAGGTCGCCCGTGAAGCCGGTGCGCGAGGCCATGATCGGCCACCCGCCGACCGTGAACTCGCCGAGCTCGAAGGGCCGGAGGCGCTCTATGCCTTCGAGCCCGAAGCGCTTCAGCACGAAGCACGACGTCGGGCCCTGCACGGCGAGCGCGGCGATGTCGCCGGTCACCTCCTCGATCGCGACGTCGAAGCCGATCGCCGAGTCCGAGAACCAATCGAGCTGCCGCTCGGCCGTGCAGACGCGGAAGTCCTGGGGCCCGAGCCGGAAGATCGTGCCGTCGTCGATGATGTGGCCCGAGTCGTTGCACCAGACGACGTAGCTGACTCGCCCGACCTTGAGCTTGCGGACGTCGCGCGTGACGAGGCGGTTCAGGTAGCGCTCGGCGTCGGGCCCGGCGATCCGGTACTTCACCATCGGCGTCAGGTCGTAGAGCGTGGTCGCGTTGCGGACCGCGAAGTACTCCTGCTCGACGGTCGTGAACACGTCGACCGTGCTGTAGCCGGCCCAGGCGACGAAGTGGTCGTTCTGCTGCAGCTCGCGGGCGCGGTCGTGGAACGGCGTCTCGAGCAGCGGCTTCCTGAAGTGCGGGGCCACGGGGCGCGCGGTGTTCATCGTGCGGCCTCGGCGAGTACGCGGTGGGCGGCGTTGCGCCCGGCGATTCCCATGACGCCGCCGCCCGGGTGGCAGCTCGCGCCGCACAGGTAGAGTCCGGCGAGCGGGGTCGAGTGCTGGGCGGCGCCGGGCACCGGGCGCACCATGTAGAACTGGTCGAAGGCCAGGTCGCCGTGGTGCCAGTGGCCGCCGCTCATGCGGAACTCGCGCTCGAGGTCGGCCGGCGTCGACAGCTCCGCCGCCAGGATGCTGTCGCGCAGCCCCGGGGCATGCGCCTCGAGCACGCCGAGCACGGCCTCGAGGAACAACGGCTTCTGGGCCTGCCAGCCGCCCTCCGGCGCGAACGGGGCGTACTGCACGATCGCCGACAGCACGTGACGCCCGGCGGGCGCGAGGGCGGGGTCGTGGACCGTCGGCAGCGTGATCTCGAGCGCCGGCTGCGCCGACCACTCGAGGTACTTCGAGTGGTTCCAGGCGCGCTCGACGTAGTCCGCGGACGGTGCCACCAGGAGCCTCCCGCCGAGGGCGCGCGGCGAGGCGCCGCCGAACGCCGGCAGGCGGTCGACTGCGAGGTGCAGCTTCGCCGTCACGCCGCGGCTCCTGAAGTGGTCGACGCGGCGCACGAAGCCGGTGTCGAGGTACTCGGGACCGAGCAGCTTGAGGAACGTCGTCTTCGCGTCGGCATTCGAGATCACGGTGCCGGCGGCGAGCTCCTCGCCGGACTCGAGCACGACGCCGGCGGCGCGGTCCTCCCGGACGGCGATCCGGGCGACGGGCGCGGCGGTGCGGATCGTGGCGCCGGCGGCCGTCGCGGCGCGCGCGAGGGCCTGGCTGACCGCGCCCATGCCGCCCTTCGGCTGCGCGAGTGCCCGCGGTCCGGCGGCGGATTCCGCGGCGAGCCGGTACAGCAGCGTCAGCACGGTGCCCGGGGCGCGCGGCCCGAAGTTCGTCCCGAGCACCGCATCGAGGCTGAGTGCGCCCTTGAGCAGCGGTGACTCGAACTCGTCCGTGACCAGGTCGTAGGCGTTCATGCCGATGACGCGCAGGAACTCGCGCATGTCTCGCTTGCCGAGCAGGCGCAGCTTCAGGCCGAGCTTGCCGAGCGCGAGCCGGTCGGACCAGGCGTCGCTGCCGAGGCGGGGCGCGGGCGCGGCGAGCAAGCCGTGCAGCAGCCTCGCGAAGCGCCGCAGGCGCGCGTCATAGAGCGGCCAGGCCCGGGCGTCGGCCGCCGAGCGCCGCGCGAGCGCCGCGGCGTCGCCGATCTCGAGCGGCGCCGCACCGGCCGCGAGCGCCGTCGTCGGCAGGCCGGTCGCCGCGAACTCGAGGCCGTGCGCGGCGAGGCCGAGTTCGTCGATGAGCCCGGCCGGCATCTGGTGCAGGAGGTGGGCCCCGGCCGAGACGCGAAATCCCGGCGCGAACTCGCGCGTGACCGCGCAGCCGCCGACCGTGGCGCCGGCCTCGAGCACGAGCACCCGCCGGCCGGCGCGCGCCAGCGTCGCGGCGCAGACGAGGCCGTTGTGTCCCGCACCGGCGATGATGACGTCGAAGGGCACGGTGGCGGCGCTCATCGCGTGTCCCCGCGCCCGAGGTCCGCGAGCACGCGCCGCGCGGCGTTGGCGCCGGGCGCGCCCATGACCCCGCCGCCGGGGTGCGTCGAGGAGCCGGACAGGTACAGGCCCCTGACCGGGGTCCGGTACTGCGCGTAGCCCGGCACCGGCCGGTTGAACAACAGCTGGTCCATCGTCAGCTCGCCCTGGAAGATGTTGCCCTCCGTGAGGCCGACCTCGTTCTCGATGTCCCAGGGCGTGCGAATCTCCGCATGCCGGATCAGGCTCTTGAAGTCGGGGCTCTGGCGGGCGATCGCGTCGATGACGGTCGCGCCAAAGGCCTGGCGCTTGGCGTCCGTCCAGGGGCCGTCGGCGAGCTCGTACGGGCAGTACTGCACGAACACCGACATGTAGTGCTTGCCGTCCGGCGCCATCGTCGGGTCGATCTGCGAGGGGACCAGCATGTCGACGTACGGCGCAGCCGACCAGCGACCTTCCTTCCAGTCGTCGTATGCACGCTCCATCATCGCGATCGTGTCGGTGATGTGCATGTCGCCGCGGATGCACGGCGCGCCCGCCGGGATCGCCGGGAACGTGGGCAGCCCATCGAGCGCGATGTTGAGCTTGCCGGATGAGCCGCGGATCTTGAAACGTCCGACCGCGGTCAGGAAGTCCTCCGGCAGGTGCTCGGGCGCGACCGCCTTGAGGAACGTGCGCTTGACGTCCATGTTCGAGACGACGGTGTTCGCCTCGATCTCCTCGCCGCTCGCGAGTACGACGCCGCGCGCCCGGCCGTTTCGGATCAGGACCTGCTCGACCGGCGCCGCGGTGCGGACGGAGCCACCGCTCGCCTGCAGGGAGCCCGCGAGGGCCGCGGTCACGGCGCCCATGCCGCCGCGGGCGAAGCCCCAGGCGCCGACGGTCTCGTCGATGTCACCCATGTAGTGGTGCAGCAGCACGTAGGCGCTGCCCGGCGAGCGCGGGCCGAGCGCGGTGCCGATGATCGAGCTGCCGGAGAAGTGCGCTTTGACGATCTCGCTCTCGAAGTACTCGTCGAGGAAGTCCGCGGCGCTCATGGTCCAGAAGCGGATCGTGTCGTACATCCGCTGCTCGCCGACGTTGTAGAGGCGCTGGCCGAGGTAGAGCAGCTCCATGAGGTCGCGTGGCTTGAACGAGGTCGGGTCGGGCGGCTCGCGCATCAGGAGCGGCTTGATGAACTTGCACTGCCGGATGATGTCGCGCGAGAAGCGGTCGTAGGCCTCCGCGTCGCGCTTAGAGTGGCGCGAAAGCTCGCGCCGGAGCGCATCGTGGTTGTCGTAGAGCGCGAGGTGCCCGCCGTCGCGCATCATCGTGCAGCCGCCCTCGTAGGGGATGATCTGCAGGCCGAAGCGCGGCAACTCGAGCGTCCGCATGATCTCGGGGCGCAGCAGGCTGCAGACGTACGAGCAATTCGAGTAGGTGAAGTCCTCGTAGAGCTTGCGACTGACGGCCGCGCCGCCGATGTAGTCGTTGCGCTCGAGCACGAGCACGTCGAGCCCGGCACGCGCCATGTAGCAGGCGGCGACGAGTCCGTTGTGTCCCGCGCCGATGACGATGACGTCGTGGCGTCTCTGGCTCGCGGCGGCCATCAACGGCGCCGACTCAGGCGCGGACTTTGTCGGCGACGCGCGACTTCAGCGTCGCGTCGACCGCGACCTCGAAGCCGCGCAGCGTGTCGGCGAGGCACGAGTCGTCGTGCGCCGCCGAGATGAACCACGGCTCGCGCGAGTCGGGCTCGCACAGCACCCCCTCGTCGTGCAGCACCTGCGCCATCGCGTCGTAGAAGGCGTAATCGCTGCCCTTCCAGTCGCGGTAGTTGCGCGGCGGCTTGGAGTCGAAGTAGAGGCCCGGCATCGACGCGTGGCCGACGAAGCTGTGCGCGATACCGCGCGCCGTCAGGATCTGGCTCATGCCCTTCATCATCCGCGTGCCGAAGTCGGCCACGCGCTCGAGAGCGTCGGTCTCGTCGAGGATCTCCAGGCACTTCTCGGCGGCCGCGAGCGATACCGAGTGCGCCGTGTAGGTGCCGCCGTGGGCCACGCCCTTGCCCAGCTTGCGCATGATGTCCTCGCGGCCCGCGAGCACCGAGATCGGGTAGCCGTTCGCGACCGCCTTGGCGAAGGTCGTCAGGTCCGGCTTGACGTTGTGCAGCGACTGCACGCCGCCGCGCGCGACGCGGAAGCCCGTCTTGACCTCGTCGATCAGCAGTACGACGCCGTACTTGTCGCACAGCGCCCGCGCGGCGCGCAGGTACTCGGGTTCGGCGGCGATGCCGAGGCAGTTGCCCATGATGGGCTCCATCAGCATGCAGGCGACCTTGCCGGCAGTCCGTTTGAAGGTCTGCTCGAGCTGCTCGAGGTCGTTGGCCTGCACGAAATGCGCGAAGCTGCGCACGCCGAGCGGGATGCCCTGGCTGTAGGGGTGGATCTCGGGCTCGCCCTGCTGCGACCACTTTTCCATCGGCGTGTACCACATCGCCGCGTCGAACAGCCCGTGGTAGCTGCCCTCGAGGATGATGTAATCGTCCTTGCCGGTGTAGGCGCGCGCGAGCCGCAGGCCCGCCATCACCGCCTCGGTGCCGGAATTCGAGAAGCGCACGAGTTCGGCGGCCGGGACCATTTTGGCGATCCGCTCGGCGACCCGGAACTCGCGCTCGGTCGAGAGCGCGAACACGCCGCCAACGTTCATGCCCTCGCGTGCGGCCTCGTCGACGCGCGGATCGGCGTAGCCGAGGATCGCCGGGCCGTAGCCGAGGCGGTAGTCCACGTAGCGATTGCCGTCGAGGTCGGTGATCCGCGCGCCACGGCCTTCCTTGACGTAGATCGTCCGGCCCTCGCCCCAGAAGCGGAAATTCGAGGCAACCCCGAGCGGCAGCCGCGTGACCGCCTTCTTCCAGTGGGAGTTGCTCTTCGTGAGGTCCCGAGGCATGGCGCGCTCCCCTTCGTCGCATGACGACCGTGGCGCGAACGCTACCATCGGCGCGAGCCCGGAGTCCACGAAATTTATATATCCATACAAGTTGAATGAGGATCGCGGTGCATCAATCTTTGAACGTCGACAGGGACCCGATTCAACGACCGTAAAAAGTTTTCAACACAAAGATAAACAACACAAAAATCCTGTTGACAAGCCGGGGCGTTTTGAGCGTGCCGGAGCTTGCCGAGCAGCGCATCTCCGGGGTAGATTGAACGAACATATAGGCCGGTATTCGAGGAGATTCCGATGGCCAGCGTGCCCGCCTTCGATCGCAATGCCACGGTCTCGAATCGCAGCTACCGGGCGCTGCCGGCGTGGGTCTACAACAACGCCGAGATGCAGCGGCTCGAGCTCGAGCGCATCCTGCGGCCGAGCTGGCAGATCGGCTGCCACGTGGGCTCGATCCCGAACCCGGGCGACTTCGTGACCTTCGACCTCGGTCCCGACAGCATCGTCGTGCTCCGCGACAAGGAGCGGCAGGTCCGCGCCTACCACAACGTCTGCAGGCACCGCGGCGCGCGCCTCCTGGACGGCGCCGGCCACTGCCCCGGCACGATCGTCTGCCCGTACCACGGCTGGTCGTACAACTACGAGGGCAGCTTGCTCGGCGTTCCGTCCCGCGACACGTTCCCTGGTCTCGACCGGGCGGCCCACGGCCTCAAGCCCGTGCGGGTCGAGGTGATGCTCGGCTTCGTGTTCGTGTGCCTCACCGGCGATGCAGCGCCCGTCCGCGAGCAGTGGGCGCCGTTCCTCGACGAGCTCGCGCCCTACCGCTTCGAGGAAATGGTGCCGCTGACCGCGGTCTCGTACGAGGAGTGGAACGTCGACTGGAAGGTCGCGATGGACAACTATCTCGAGTCGTACCACGTGCCGATCGGGCACCCCGGTCTCAACCGGATGTTCACGCCCGACTACGACGACCAGCGGGGCGCGCCTGGCATCGCCCGCGGCACGAGCTGGCTCAAGGACCAGCCGTCGCCGCGCTGGAGCGAGCGCCACTACCAGCGCCTCGTCGGGCCGACCGTCGACCACCTGCCGGCCGACTACAAGCGGTGCTGGCGGTTCTACAGCGCTCTGCCGAACCTCGGGATCGACGTGTACCCTGAGCTCATGGATTTCTTCCAGGTGCTGCCGCGCGGCCCGGGCAAGTGCGTGATCCGCTACGCGATCTTCGGGCTGCCGGACGAGCGGCGCGAAATGCGGGTGCTCCGGAAGCTCAGCAACCGGATCAACAACGGCGTCAACGACGAGGACCGCCGGCTGTGCGAGCGCGTGCAGCGCGGACTCGCCTCGCCGAGCTACACGCCGGGACCGCTGTCGAGCATCGAGACCTGGATGACCGAATTCCACGAGCTCCTGGAAAGGCACATCCCTGAGATCCGGCTGCCGGCTGCGCCGAGCCGCTTTGCGTGAGACGGCGGCCCGAGGAGAAACGATGAGCGCCGAGACACACGACGACCCGACCGTTGGCGGCTTCAATGGCCTGAAGCGCCTCGAGCGGACGCTGCCGAGCAGCTGGTACTACGACCCGGCGCAGCATGCCCGCGAACTCGAGGGCATCTGGTACCGAAACTGGGTCTACCTGTGCCGTGCGGCGACGCTGCCCGAGCCGCGCTCGTTCCGCACGTTCACGCTCGGCGGCCAGCCGCTGCTCGTGGTGCGTGACGAGCACGGCGAGCTCCGGGCCTTCTACAACACGTGCCGGCACCGCGGCTCGGCGTTGTGCAGCGAGCCCGAGGGCAGGCTTCCCGCTGCGGCGATCACGTGTCCGTACCACGCCTGGAGCTATCGCCTGAACGGCGAGCTCGCGCGCATCCCGTCCGCCGGCCGCCCGCACCACATAAACCCGGGCGAGGCGTCGCTCTACGCCGTGTCGATCAAGGTCTGGCGCGGATTCGTCTACGTCAACCTCGGCGATCCCACGCGCGGCCTCGCCGACAACTTCAACGCCAACACCGAGCAGTTCGCCAACTGGCCGATCGAGGACCTCGTTCCCGGTCGCCAGCGCGTCACGCGCCTCAAGTGCAACTGGAAGGTGTTCTGGGAGAACTACAACGAGTGCCTGCACTGCCCGGGCGTGCACCCGAATCTGTCGAGCCTCGTGCCGATCTACAAGCGCGGCATCATGGAGGAGCGCGACGATCCGAACTGGCAGGCGCATGCCGGCGACGACGACCCGCGGTACAAGGGCGGGCTCAGGCGCGACGCCGCCACGTGGTCGGTCGACGGCCGCTCGCTCGGCCACGAGTTCGCGACGCTCACCGCCGAGGAGCGCCGCGTCGGCTATCACTTCATGACCAGCCTGCCGTCGCACTACATGGTGTTCCACGTCGACCACGTGCGCTCGACGCGCCTCCTGCCGCTCGGGCCCGAGGAGACCGAGCTCACGCTCGAGTGGCTGTTCCCGCGCGCGACGCTCGCGGACCCCACGGTCGACATCGACAACGTCTGCCGCTTCTCGGCCGAGGTGCTGGACGAGGACGGCGCGGCGTGCGAGCTCGTGCAACGCGGACTGCACGCCGCGCCGCACGAGCGCGGCTTTCTGATGCCAGAGGAATACGACGTCTACCGCTTCGAGCGGTGGGTGCGCGACGCGCTCGCGCCGGGCTGACGAACCCTCGCGGCGTGTACGCCGCAAGAGCACTCGACAGTACTTCGGCAGTGTTTCGCTTCGCGAGTCGTGCGCGGCTTCGGTCGTCGCGTCGGGCTTTCGGACGGCACCGCAGCCGCTGAAAGCGCAAGCGCTTGACGAGGAATGGGCCGCGTTCGGATCGGCGCCGGCGGCGTGCAGGCTAGCGCGCCGCGGCGGTGGCCGGGATCAGCCGAGGTGGATCCACGCCGACTTGGTCTGCGTGTACGACAGCAGGCTCTCGAGGCACTTGTCGCGACCCTGGCCTGACTGCTTGTAGCCGCCGAAGGGCTGCGTCATGTCGCCGTGGTCGAAGCAGTTGACCCAGATGACGCCCGCCTCGAGGTCGCGCACCGCGGTGTGTGCGGTGCGAAGATCACGCGTCCAGACCGAAGCGGCGAGCCCGTAGATCGAGTCGTTCGCGACCTTGAGCGCCTCGGCGATGCCGTCGACCTCGATCGCCGCGGCGACCGGCCCGAAGATCTCCTCGCGGGCGATCGTCATCTGGTTGTTGACGCCCGAGAACAGCGTCGGGTTGACGTAGCTGCCGGCCAGCGACGGCACGTCGCCGCCGAACTCCAGGCGGGCGCCGTCGCGCTTGCCGCGCTCGATGTAGGACACCACGCGCGCGCGGTGCCCGGCAGTCACGAGCGGCCCGAGGTTGGTCGTCGGGTCGAGCGGGTCGCCGGCCCGGTACGCGGTCCGGCCGAGCTCGACGAAGCGTGCGACGAAGGCCTCGGCGATCGGCTTGTCGATCAGCAGCCGCGACCCCGCGTTGCAGACCTCGCCCATGTTGCCGAAGATGCCGTTGATGGCGTAGTTGACCGCCCGGTCGAGGTCATCGAGGTCGGCGAGGAAGATCTGCGGCGACTTGCCGCCGCACTCGAGCGCCACCCGCTTCATGTTCGACTGGCCGGCGTAGACCAGCATCAGCTTGCCGATCTCGGTCGACCCGGTGAACGCGATCTTGTTGACGTCGGCATGCAGCGCGAGCGCGGCCCCCGCCGTCTCGCCGAGGCCGTTGACGACGTTGAAAACGCCCGCGGGCCCGCCCGCCTCGACGAACAGCTCCGCCATCAGCAGCGCCGACAACGGCGACTGCTCGGCGGGCTTGAGCACGACCGAGTTGCCGGCCGCGAGTGCCGGCGCGACCTTCCATGCCGCCATCAGCAGCGGGTAGTTCCACGGCACGATGCAGCCCACGACGCCGAGCGGCTCGCGCAGGATGTAGTGGAACGCGTCCGCGGCGGTCGCGGTCACCGCACCGTCGATCTTGTCGCTGAGTTCGGCGAAGTACGTGAAGGTCTGCACCGCCGAAGGCACGTCGATCGCCAGCATGTCGCGGATCGGCTTGCCCATGGTCAGCGTGTCCATGAGGGCGAAGCGCTCGGCGTTCGCCTGGATCAGCCCGGCGAAGCGGCTGAGCACGCCGAGACGGTCGCGCGGCGCCATACGGCGCCAGACGCCGCTCGCGAACGCGCGGCGGCCGGAGGCGACGGCCCGGTCGACGTCGGCGGCGGCGCCGGCCGACACCTCGCACAGGGGCTGCAGCGTCGCGGGGTTGACGGCCGTGAAGCGGCCCTTGGCGAGCGAGTCGACGTGTTCGCCGTCGATGAAGTGGCCGGTCTGGTAGCGCAGTGCGGCGGCGCGCGCGTGCCACTCACGGGTGCTGAGTTCGGTGGTCATGCCGGGTCTCCAGGGTCGCGAGCGCCGCCGGGCAGGAGGCGGGCGATCGATTGGCGGAAGGCGACGAGTGCGGGCGGCGCGGCCGCGACGGACTCGGCGAGGTAACCAGGGGATTCTAGGCCACGCTGCACGGACTCGGCGAGCCGGATTTCCGCGCTGATGCGGCGCGCGACGAGGCGCGCGGCCAGGAAGGCGAGCGCCCGCTCCTCGCGCGTGCGCGCGTCGCGGGTGTAGAGAAACTCCCGCAGCCGGGAGCGGCCCGGCGCGACCGGCAGGACCTGCAGCACGAGCACGCCGCCCGCGCCCGCCTCGATGAACTGGTTCGGCGCCACGAAACTCGCCCGTTCCGACGGCGCGCCGACGCGCGCCACGAGCGTGCGGTAGCGGCGACCGCTCCAGCCGGCGCCGGGATCGGGCGGCGCGCCGTCGAATTCCGTGCCGCGGAGCTCGGCACCGATCGTCGGCCGCTCGAGCCAGCGCTCCACCAGCACCTTCCAGTCGGCCGCGACCTCGTGCTCGCGCACGGCGGGCGCGCCGAGCGGAAGCGCTGTGGCGGCGAGCGCCGCCGCGGGGGCCGGCGCCGCGGCGGCAACGTCGGCCGGGGGGCGC
>JBBINS010000052.1:0-17000 GCA_037443765.1 Gammaproteobacteria bacterium | reverse complement strand
CGCGCGGTCCGGAGCGCGGGCCGCCACCCGAGCGGGGCCCGCCGCCACGCCCGCCGTGCGCCCGGCCGCCGCGGCTGTAGCTGTCGTGGGGCGCCGAGACGACCTCGGCGACGACTTCCTTGTCGACCGCCTCGACCGGCAGCTTGCGGCCGATGAACGCCTCGATGTCCGGCAGCGACTGCACGTAGTCCTCGCAGCCGAAGCTGATCGCATCGCCGGCGGCGCCGGCGCGCGCGGTGCGGCCGATGCGGTGGACGTAGTCTTCGGGGTCCTGCGGCAGGTCGTAGTTGAAGACGTGACTCACGTCCGGGATGTGCAGGCCGCGCGCCGCGACGTCGGTCGCGATCAGCACCGGCAGCCGGCCCTCGTGGAAGTCGCGCAGCATCCTGAGGCGCTTGTTCTGCGGCACGTCGCCCGACATCGCCTCCGCGTCGATGTTGTTCGCGCGCAGCGTCGCCTCGAGGCGCTCGGCGGTGCGCTTCATGTTCACGAACACCATGGTCCGGGTCGCGTTCAGCTTCTTGAGCAGGCCGACCAGCAGGCCGACCTTCTCCTCCATCGACGGGAAGTAGATCACCTGGCGGACCTTGTCCGCCGTGACCTTCTCGGGCTCGATGCGGATGAGCTCGGGCTCGTTCATGTGCTCGTAGGCGAGCTCGAGCACGCGCTGCGACAGCGTCGCCGAGAACAGCATCGACAGCCGCTGCGCCGGCTCCGGCATGCGCCGCATCAGATAGCGGATGTCGGCGATGAAGCCGAGGTCGAACATCCGGTCGGCCTCGTCGAGCACCAGCACCTGGACGTGCCGGAGTTCGAAGACCCGCTGCTTGAAGTAGTCGATGATCCGGCCGGGCGTGCCGATCAGGATGTCGACGCCGCTCTCGAGCTGGCGCCGCTGCTTCTCGTAGTCGACGCCCCCGAAGGCGAGCCCGAGTGTCAGCCCGCAGTACTGGCCGAGGAGCTCGGCGTCCTTGTGGATCTGCACCGCGAGCTCGCGGGTCGGCGCCAGGATGAAGCCGCGCGGCGAGGTCACCGGCCGGTCGGGCGGCGGCGGGGTCCGCATCAGGTTGGCGAACATCGCCACCAGGAAGGCCGCGGTCTTGCCAGTCCCGGTCTGTGCCTGGCCGGCGACATCGAGTCCGGCGAGGGCCCGGGGCAGGGTGCCTGCCTGGATGGGCGTGCACCGTTCGAATCCGGCGTCGGCGATGCCGCGGGCGAGCGGCTCGGGCAGGTGAAGGCTGGAGAAACTGAGGTCGGTTACGGCGGTCTGGTCTGTCACGGATACCACATTTGGCTAGGGTTCACGGCCGCCGGGAGGCTTGCAAAGCGACCGTGGACCAGATAAAACATCGTCTCATTCGGCAGCCCTGCCGCACCCATTCAGGTCCCTAGGTCGGCTAGATCGGGTCTCGAATCGGGTCTTTAGATCGGGTCTTAACGTCGGGCTCTTAGAGCCTTTCATCCGGAGAATCTGGCTACCCGCGAACGGATCCCCCGAGGAGCATCGGGCCCCCGCAGGGGCGGTTGCCTCCCAGAAGCGTGCATTTTGCCGTAATGCAGCCGCACAGTCACGGCCGCAACGCTACGCCGACCACGGCTCAAGGGCCCCGCGCCAGTCGCCGGAGCCGATCCAACCGCCAACAATCTATCCCCGTACCCCATCCAGAACGTTCATTTCCGCTGTTCCAACTGCCAAGAAACCCTGTTTTTGGCTCCCTGTTCCCCTCGAAGGAGGACTTTCCGCGTGAGCGGTCCAAACATCATTCACACCACCGATTCGAATTTCGATCGCGATGTTCTGAAAGCCGAGAAGCCCGTGCTGCTCGACTTTTGGGCCGAGTGGTGCGGCCCCTGCAAGATGATCGCCCCGATTCTTGACGAGATCGCAGCCGACTACGGCGACCGGATCAAGATCGCCAAGCTCAACATCGACGAGAACCCTGCGACGCCGCCCAAGTACGGCATCCGCGGCATCCCGACGTTGATTCTGTTCAAGAACGGCACCGTCGAGGCCCAGAAGGTCGGCGCGGTATCCAAGTCGCAACTGGCCGCCTTCCTGGACAGCCACCTGTGAGGGGCTATCTCGGCAGTCCGGGCCGGAACCGGCCCAAGGGTGGCGGCGGCGGCCAGAAGCACGGCGGCCATCGCGGCAACGCCGACGGCAACCGGGACCCGAACTGGCGCGGCCCGCGCGACCAGGGCGGCGGCGGCCCGCAGGACGACTTCCCTGACGCCGACGACGTCGGAATCATCTCGATGGCGGAGCTCGAGGGCGTCCGTCGCTCGATGAGCCTGACCGACCTCAAGAAGAAGCCGATCCACGAGCTCGTCCAGGTCGCCGAGGGCCTCGGCATCGAGAACGTCGCCCGCCAGCGCAAGCAGGACGTGATCTTCTCGCTGCTCAAGGCGCACGCGCGCAACGGCGAGAACATCTACGGCGACGGCGTGCTCGAGATCCTGCAGGACGGCTTCGGCTTCCTGCGCTCGGCCGACGGCTCCTACCTGGCCGGCCCCGACGACATCTACGTCAGCCCGAGCCAGATCCGGCGCTTCAACCTGCGCACCGGCGACTCGATCTCGGGCCTGATCCGCCCCCCGAAGGACGGCGAGCGCTACTTCGCGCTGCTCAAGGTCGGGCAGATCAACTTCGACGCCCCCGAGAGCTCGCGCAACAAGGCGCTGTTCGAGAACCTGACGCCGCTGCACCCGACGAAGCGCCTGAAGCTCGAGCGCGGCAACGGCAGCACCGAGGACATGACGGCGCGGGTCATCGACCTGTGCGCGCCGCTCGGCAAGGGCCAGCGCGGCCTGATCGTCTCGCCGCCGAAGGCCGGCAAGACGATGCTGTTGCAGAACATCGCGACCAGCATCACGTACAACCATCCGGACGTGTACCTGATCGTGCTGCTGATCGACGAGCGGCCCGAGGAAGTGACCGAGATGACCCGCACCGTCAAGGGCGAGGTCGTGGCCTCGACCTTCGACGAGCCGGCCAGCCGGCACGTGCAGGTGGCCGAGATGGTCATCGAGAAGGCCAAGCGCCTCGTCGAGCACAAGCGCGACGTCGTGATCCTGCTCGACTCCATCACCCGCCTGGCGCGCGCCTACAACACCGTCATCCCGAGTTCCGGCAAGGTGCTCACCGGCGGCGTCGACGCGAACGCGCTGCAGCGCCCGAAGCGCTTCTTCGGCGCGGCGCGCAACATCGAGGAGGGCGGCTCGCTGACGATCATCGCGACCGCGCTGATCGACACGGGCTCGCGCATGGACGACGTGATCTACGAGGAGTTCAAGGGCACGGGCAACTCCGAGATCCACCTCGACCGGCGCATCGCCGAGAAGCGCATCTACCCGGCGGTGAACATCAACCGTTCCGGCACGCGCAAGGAAGAGCTGATCACGGACTCGGCCGAGCTGCAGAAGATCTGGATCCTGCGCAAGCTCCTGCACCCGATGGACGAGCTCGCCGCGGTCGAGTTCCTCATCGACAAGATGAAGGACACCAAGACCAACGACGAGTTCTTCGGGTCGATGAAGCGCTGACGGCAGGCCGATGACGCCCGAGGCGGTCGCTGCACTCGCCGCGTGCGACGAGCGGCTCGCGGGCGCGATCGAGCTGATCGGGCCCTGCACGCTCAAGCGCGGCCGCGGCGGGCCGTACGAGGCGTTGCTGTCGGCCATCGTGCACCAGCAGATCCACGGCAGCGCCGCCGCGGCGATCCTCGGGCGATTCCGCGAGCGCTGCGGCCAGGGGGGCTATCCCGGCCCGGCCGAGCTCGTCGCGACGCCGGACGCCCGGCTGCGGGCCTGCGGGCTGTCGCGCGCCAAGGTGGCCGCGATGAAGGACGTGGCCGCGAAGACCCTCGACGGCACGGTGCCGGACCGGCGCACGATCGCCCGGCTCGACGACGAGGCGATCATCGAGCGCCTGACCGCGGTTCGCGGCGTCGGCCGGTGGACCGCCGAGATGCTGCTGATGTTCACCCTCAACCGGCCGGACATCCTGCCGGTGGACGACTTCGGCATCCGCGAGGGCTATCGGCTGCTGTACGGCAAACGCGTGCAGCCGAAGCCGCGCCGGCTCGCCGTGCTCGGCGCGCGCTGGGCGCCGTACCGGACGACCGCGAGCTGGTACCTGTGGCGCTACGTCGAGTACGTGCGCGCCCAGCGCCGCGCCCGCTGAGCGGGCAGCCGGGCGCGGGTCAGGGCGGGCCTTTCGGGCCGCGGTCGCGGTCCGGCGGTGCGGCGCCGGCGGGAGGTGCCCCGCGACCTTCGATGAGACCCGCCTGCAGATTCGCCTCGAGACGGGCGAGTTGTGCGCGCTGCGGTGGCGTCAGCACGCCGTGGACCTGCGAACGCAGCTCGCTCACCTGCAGCACGAACTGCGTGGCGAGGTCGGCCGTCGAGCGGCTGACGTTGGCGACCACGCTCTGGTAGGCAGCGTCGTCCGGCGCCGTCCGCGCCAGCAGCTCGGCGCCGGCCAGCATCTGCCGGTGCAGCTGCGTGAGGCCGGGCCGCGCCTCGTCGAGGATCTCGCGGATCGCCTGCCGCTGCGCCGGCGCGAGCCGCAGCTCGTCGGCGGTGCGGCCGAGGAGCGCCTGCGGCATCACGAGCGGCATGACGAGGCCCGCCGGCACCACCGGCAGCGGCGCGCGCGGCCCGGTCGTCGCCGCGCCCGACTGCGTCGCGGCCGCGAGCGCGACGCCGGCCAGGATGAGCACCGCGCCGACGCCGGCGAGCGATCCGATCACGGGTCTGCGTTCCATCGTCGCCTCCTCGACGGGGCCGCCCGGGCGCGCGGTTGAATCAAGCGTGCGCGCCGGGGGCATCGGGTTGTGACGGCGCTCCGCAAAGGAGGAGAAAAGATTCGTCAAGCGGCGCCGGCCGGCGTGACAGGGCCGGCCGCCGACGGCACCATGGCTGCATGTCCAATGCCACCCCGCTGCCCCGCGTGCTGCTGGTCGACGACGACCGCGAGCTGACGGCGATGCTGTCCGAGTACCTCGGTCGCGAGGGCTTCGAGGCGGCGGTCGCGCACGACGGCGAGGAGGCGCTCGCGCGGCTCACCGAGCCCGGCGGCGAGCGGCTGCCGGACCTCGTCGTGCTCGACGTGATGCTGCCGGGCCGCAACGGCCTCGACGTGCTGCGCGCGCTGCGTTCGCGCGAATCGCCGCCGCCGGTGCTCATGCTCACCGCGCGCGGCGACGACGTCGACCGGATCGTCGGCCTCGAGCTCGGCGCCGACGACTACCTCGCCAAGCCCTTCAACCCGCGCGAACTGGTGGCGCGGATGCGCGCGGTGCTGCGGCGCCTGAGCGAGAGCCGCGCGCCGCACGAGCCGATGACGCTCGGGCCGCTCAAGCTCGACCCGTCGCGCCACCGGACCAGCATGCACGGCGTGCCGGTCGAGCTCACCGGCGCCGAGTTCCGCGTGCTCGAGGTGCTGCTGCGCGGCGCGGGCCGCGTCGCGAGCCGCGAGCAGCTCACCGAGCAGGCGCTCGGCCGCAAGCTCGAGCTTTACGACCGCAGCATCGACACGCACGTCAGCAACCTGCGCCGCAAGCTCGGCCTCGGCCCCGAGGCCGAGCTCGAGATCCGCGGCATCCGCGGCGCGGGCTACCTGCTGACGCGGCCCGACGACGCCGGCACGGCGTGAACAGCCTCTACGGCCGGATCTTCCTCGCCTTCTGGACGGTCATGGTGCTGATCGTCGGCGGCACGGCGGGCCTGACGTACCTCGCGCTCGCCGAGCGCGGCGACGACGTGCCGCGCGGCACCAGCGAGCTGATGCGCGGCGCCGCGCGCTCGCTCGCCGAGGGCGGCGAGCCGGCCCTGACGGAGTGGCTGAGGCGCGAGCCGGCGGCGGGCGGCGACCTGCGCGTGCTGGTCGTGACGGAGGACGGGCGCGAGCTGCTCGGCCGGCCGCTGCCGCCGCACTTCGGCCGGCTGCTCAAGGCACCGCGCGGCGGGCTGCCCGACTATCCGGGCGTCGAGGTCGTGCCGGCGCGGCCGCTGCCGCAGCTGGTCGCGCCCGACGGCCGGCGCTACGGGATCCTCGTGCTGCCGCCGCATCGCCCCTTCGGCCTGCTGAGCGCGATCCCGGAGACTCGCATCGCGGTCCTGCTGCTCGCGCTCGCGACCACCGGCGGCGCGAGCTGGCTGCTGACGCGCTCGATCACGAGGCCGGTGCGCGCGCTCGGCGCCGCGACGCGGGAGCTGGCCGGCGGCAACCTCGACGCGCGCGTCGCGACCCCCGTCAGCGCGCGCGGCGACGAGCTCGGCACCCTCGCGCGCGACTTCGACGCGATGGCCGGGCGCCTCAGGGACCTCGTGAAGGGCCGCGAGCAGCTGCTTCGCGACGTGTCGCACGAGCTGCGCTCGCCGCTCGCGCGGATGCGCGTCGCGGTCGGTCTCGCCCGCCAGCCCGGCAGCGACGCCGGCCGCGAGCTCGTGCGGCTCGAGAACGAGATCGAGCGGCTCGACCGGCTGATCGGCCAGGTGCTGCACCTCGCGCGCCTCGACGCGACCGCCCGCGCCGAGCTGCTCGCCGAGGAGGTCGATCTCGTCGAGCTCCTCGACGCAATCGCGCGCGACGCGGCGTTCGAGGCTCAGGGCCGCGGCGTCGCGATCGACTGGCAGCCCCCGGCCGCGGCGCCGCACCTGCGCGGCAACGGCGCGTGGCTCGCGAGCGCGATCGAGAACGTCGTGCGCAACGCCGTGCGCTACACCGCGCCCGGTAGCGCGGTCGCGCTCGAGCTCGCCGCCGATCCCACCGCGGTCCGGATCCGCGTTCGCGACCACGGTCCCGGCGTGCCGGAGGCCGAACTCGAGCGCATCTTCGACCCGTTTCATCGCGTCGCCGAGTCCCGCACGCGCGACAGCGGCGGCGACGGCATCGGGCTCGCGATCACCGCCCGCGTGCTCGCCGCGCACGGCGGATCGGCGCGCGCCGCGAATGCGCCGGACGGCGGCCTCGTCGTCACGCTGTCGCTGCCACCCGGCGGCGCCGCGCGCCGCGCCTGAGCGGCGTCGCCAACCCGTCGCCCCGGTTGTTGCTCGCGCGCAACATAGCGTTGCAGGCCCTGCGATGTTTATGGATACTGACGCCCGGTTTTGGTGCGGCCCGCGCAACACGGCGGCCCGCAATAACGCAAACGCCGGGGGTTCCATGATCAGCCGTCACGCCAGAGTCACCATCCTCGCCGCCGCCGTGTCGGCGGCCCTCGCCGCCGCCGCCAGCGCCGCCGGCCCCGCCGGCACCACGGAGACCGCGCCCGGAGCGCTCGAGGAGGTCGTCGTGACCGCGCAGAAGCGCGCCGCGAACCTGCAGGACGTCCCGTTCTCGGTGGCCTCGACTTCGCAGGAACAGATCCGCAATTCCGGCTCCGCCAATCTCATCGACCTCGCCCGCAACGTCGCGGGCCTCGCGATCGCGGACCTGGGTCCGGGCCAGAGCCAGATGGCGATCCGCGGCATCAGCGCCGGCCAGGTCATCCGCGACCAGCCGGGCGTCAAGGAGCAGGTCGGCGTCTACCTCGACGAGTCGCCGGTCTCGGTCGCGCTCTTTACGCCCGACCTCGAGTTGTTCGACCTCGACCGCTTCGAGGTGCTGCGCGGGCCGCAGGGCACGCTGTTCGGCGCCGGTTCCGAGGCCGGCACGGTGCGCTACATCACCACGCAGCCGAAGCTCGGCGTGTTCGAGGGCATCACCGACGCGTCGTTCGAGGAGCCGAAGGGCGGCACGTTCGGCGGCAGCATCCGCGCCGCGATCAACCTGCCGGTCGGCGACACCGTCGCGGTCCGCTTCGTGGGCTACGAGCACCACCTGCCGGGCTTCATCGGCGCGATCCAGCCGAACGGCAGCGTCATCAAGGGCGTCAACGACGGCGACCGCGCGGGCTTCAGGCTCGCGCTGCTCTGGAAGCCGAACGACCAGCTGACGGTCACGCCGCGCATCGTCTACCAGAACCTGTCGACCAACGGCTTCCCGCGCGAGGACGCCTACAACATCCTCGGCAACCCGTACCAGACCACGCAGCCCGCCGTGAACATCGGCGATCGGCAGCAGTACACGCAGCAGCGCGAGGGCATCACCGACGACTTCATGCTGAGCGACCTCAAGATCGACTACGACTTCGGGCCGGCGACGCTGACGTCGATCTCCTCGTACACGCACCGCGAGCTGCTCGTCTCACGCGACGCGACGCAGCTCTCCGGCAGCGTCACCTACGACGTGTTCAACGGCACGCTGACCGGCGCCGCGCTCGACAACGCGGTGCGGATCAACTCCGAGCTCGAGGACCGCACGCACCTCAACGTCCTGTCGCAGGAGCTGCGCATCGCCTCCAACGGCAAGAACACGGTCGACTGGCTGGCGGGCGGGTTCTTCCAGCACGTGAACCGGCGCTACGGCCAGACGCTGCCGACGCCGGGCTACGACAACCTGAACGCCGCCAACGGCTTCCCGCTCGGCCCGAACCCGGTCGGTCTGGTCGACACGCCGTTCTTCTCCGACATCCCGTACACGCTCAAGCAGTACGCGGCCTTCGGCGAGGCCACCTGGCACGTCACCGACCAGTGGGGCCTCACCGGCGGCCTGCGCTACTACAACTACACCGAGGACCGCGTCCTCAACTTCAACGGCGTGTTCGCGTCCGACACCCCGCCCGGCGGCGTGCCGGGGCACGTGAAGTCGGACGGCGTCTCGCCGCGCGGCATCGTGTCGTTCAAGATCAACGACGACGCGCAGCTGAACGCGCAGGTCTCGAAGGGCTTCCGTCTCGGCGGCATCAACGACCCGATCAACCTGCCGCTGTGCTCGCCGGCGGACAAGCTCGAGTTCGGCGGCTTCGGCAACTGGAAGGACGAGACCTCGCGCAACTACGAGCTCGGCGGCAAGTTCCGCTTCGCCGACCACAAGGTCACGTTCAACGTCGCCGCCTTCTACACGCAGATCCAGGACCTGCAGGCGACGGTGACCGCGGGCACCTGCTCGTCGCGTCTCGTCTTCAACGTGCCGAAGGCGCAGTCGCACGGCGTGGAGGCCGAGCTCTTCGCCCGCCCGACCGCAAACTGGGACTTCGGCGTGTCGGCGACGCTGATCAACGCGACGCTGCAGTCGTCGGTGACCTCGACCGTCGGCGGCGTGACGACGGTGGTCGGCGGCCTCGCCGACGGCAACCGCCTGCCGACCGCGCCGCAGGTGCAGGCCGCGGCGAACGCCGGCTACACGCTGCCGCTGACCGACACGCGCGACTTCTTCACGACGCTCACCGTGCAGTACGTCGGCTCGAGCTACGCGCAGTTCGAGAACGAGGAGCCGGGCTTCGGCCAGATCGGTGGCACCGCGTCCGACCCGAACGCGGCGCGTCTCATCACCTACGGCGGCGTGTCGCCGTCGACGGTGATCTCGTTCAACTCGGAGCTGCCGTCGTACACGCTCGGCAACATCCGCGCGGGCGTGCGCACCGATCGCTGGGAGCTCGCGGCCTACGTCAACAACATCTGGGACACGAACGCGCACCTCGCGCTCGACTACGAGCGCGGCCGCAGCGCGCGCGTCGGCTACCTGACGAACCAGCCGCGGACGATCGGGCTCGCGATGCAGCTGAAGTTCTAGCGGCCGGTCCCGCCACGCGTCGCCGCGCGAGACGACCCCGGGAGCCCGGCGGCCCTGCCGCCGGGCGCTGCGGTTCCGCCCGGGTTCAGCGTGCGGGCTTTCTGAACTTCAGGACGAAGTTGTCGGCCTCACCGATCGCGACGTAGCGGGCGCGGTCCTTGTCGCCCTGCGACAGCGTCGGCGGCAGCGTCCAGACGCCATCGGGCCAGTCCTTGGCGTCCTTCGGGTTGGCGTCGATCTCCGAGGAGGCCACGAACTCGAAGCCCGCCTTCTTGGCGAGCGCGATCGCGTAGTCCTCGCGGACGTAGCCCGAGCGCGCCTTCGGGTCCTGCGGCTGGTCGGTTCGGCCGCGGTGGCCCTCGATGCCGAGGATGCCGCCCGGCTTCAGCGCCTTGTAGCAGGCCGCGAGCACGTCGTCGGCGTAGCCGGCCTCCATCCAGTTGTGGATGTTGCGGAACGTCAGCACGAGGTCCGCGGAGCCCGCCGGCGCGATCTCGAAGTGGCCGGGGCCGAGCGTCGTTTCGACGATGTCGCCGAGGCGACCCTGCTGCGCCGCAACCCGACTCCGCCAGCGCGCGACGCCCGAGTCCTCCTCGGCGTTGCCGGGCAGGGGCAGGGCGACGTAGTAGTGCCCCTGCTTCGCGATGTAGGGCCCGAGGATCTCGGTCCAGTAACCGCCGCCCGGCCAGAGCTCGACGACCGTCATCGTGGGCTTGAGGCCGAAGAACGTCAGTTCCTCTACCGGATGGCGCGCGGCGTCGCGTGCCACGAAGCGCGGCTCGCGCGCCGGGTTGGCGACCGAGGCGGCGAGCGCGGGATCGGCGGCCGGCACGGCGGGGGGTGCGGCGGCGGCGAGGCCGGCGAAGGCGAGGCAGACGAGCGCGGCGAGCCGCGGGGCGGGGATGGCGGGCATCGGACACTCCTGGTGCGGGGCCGGCATTGTAACCCCGACCGTGGCGCCGTCGCTGCCGCCGGCCGCACCCGTCAGTCGAGTCGCCGCACCAGCAGCCGGTCGACCTGCGGCGTCGCGCCCAGCAGGAAGCTCGTCGTGCCGACGTCCCGGAAGGCGTGCTTCGCGTAGAACGCCCGCGCCCGCAGGCTGTGCTCCCAGGTCGTGAGCCAGAGCGCGGTGCAGCCCGCGGCCCGTGCCGCGGCCGCCGCGGCGTCCATCAGCGCGGCCGCGACACCGCGGCCGTGGCGGCTGGCGTCGACGTAGAAGCGCCGGATCTCGCACGGAGCGCGCGCCGCGACCGCCGCGTGCGCGGCACCGATGGCGAGCAGCGCGTAGCCGACGATCGTCCCCGCCTCGAGCGCGAGCACGCAGTGGCTGCCGGCCGCGGCCAGTTCGGCCGCCTGGTGCTCGACGCCGTAGTGGCGCGCGACGTGCCCGGCGACGTCCTCCGGCGTGTTGAGCGGCCCGTAGGCCTCGACGAACGCCCGTTTCGCGAAGGCCGCCAGCGTACCGGCGTCGCCGGGCACGGCCCAGCGGATCTCGGTCACCGGCGGGCTCACGCCTCGAGTTCTTGGTCGAGGATGCGCGCGATCTCGGCCTCGGCACGGCCCCGGAACAGCGCCAGCGCAAAGCCGAGGCGGGCGTCGACGACGATCTCGTCGCGGCCGACGTGAACGGAGCCGTTGACGTTCGGGTGCTCGATCCGGAGCACGTCGCCTTCCCAGTGGCACACGGCGCCGAAGCGCTCGGACAGCTTTTCGGCGACGTGCGAGACGCGCCGGTGCGCCTCGGAGTGCTTGAGCGCGTGCGGCCGGCGGATCGACAGGCGGCTCATCGCCCGCCCGCCTGCTCGCGGGCGATCGCGCGGAAGCCGATGTCGCGGCGGCACTGCATGCCGGCGAAGCGGATCGCGTCGACGAGCCCGTAGGCCTCGCGCTGCGCGGCGGCGACGGTGGCGCCGCGGCCGACGGCGCACAGCACGCGGCCGCCGCTGGTCACGACGGCGTCGCCACGGCGTTCGGTGCCGGCGTGGAACACCTTGCCGGGCAGGCGCGCCGCCGCCTCGAGACCTTCGATCGGGTCGCCCTTGCGAGGCGCCTCGGGGTAGCCGGCCGCGGCGAGCACGACGCCGACTGCGGCGCGCGGGTCCCAGTGCGCCTCGGCGGTCGCGAGCTCGCCGCCGAGCGCGGCCTCGACGAGATCGACGAGGTCGGACTCGAGTCGCATCAGGATCGGCTGCGTCTCGGGGTCGCCGAGGCGACAGTTGAACTCGATCACGTTCGGGGTGCCGTCGGGGGCGATCATCAGGCCCGCGTACAGGAAGCCCGTGTAGGGCGTGCCGTCGGCCGCGAGCCCGCGCACCGTCGGCTCGATCACCTCGCGCATGATCCGTGCGTGCAGCGCCGCCGTCACCACCGGCGCGGGCGAGTAGGCGCCCATCCCGCCGGTGTTGGGGCCCCGGTCGCCGTCGCCGACCCGCTTGTGGTCCTGCGAGGTCGCGAGCGCCAGCGCCCGCGCGCCGTCGACGATGACGATGAAGCTCGCCTCCTCGCCGGGCAGGAACTCCTCGACGACGACCGTCTGGCCGGCGCCGCCGAAGGCGCCCTGGAACATCGCCTCGATGGTCGCGAGCGCCTCGGCGTGGGTCGCGGCGATCACGACGCCCTTGCCGGCGGCGAGGCCGTCGGCCTTGACCACGATCGGCGGCCGCTGCGCGCGCACGAACGCCGGGTCGAAGCTCGCGCGCGTGAAGCGCGCGTAGGCGGCCGTCGGGACGCGGTGCCGCGTCAGGAACTCCTTGGTGAAGGCCTTGGAGCCCTCGAGCCGTGCGCAGGCCCGCGACGGCCCGAAGCAGCGCAGCCCCGCCGCCTGGAACGCGTCGACGATGCCGAGCACGAGCGGGCCCTCGGGCCCGACGATCGTCAGGTCGATGCGCTCGCGGCGCGCGAACGCGACGAGCGCCGCGATGTCCTCGGCCGGGATCGCGACGTTCGTGCAGCGCGGCTCGGCCGCGGTGCCCGCGTTGCCGGGCGCGACGTACACGGCGGTGACGCGCGGCGAGGCCGCGACCTTCCACGCGAGGGCGTGCTCGCGGCCGCCGGAGCCGATGATCAGTACGCGCATCGGTGCCCCGCGGTCGTCAGTGCCGGAAGTGGCGCATGCCGGTGAACACCATCGCCATGCCGTGCTCGTCGGCGGCGGCGATCACCTCGTCGTCGCGCATCGAACCGCCGGGCTGGATCACCGCGCCGATGCCGTACTCCGCCGCGACGTCGAGGCCGTCGCGGAACGGGAAGAACGCGTCGGAGGCCATGGCGGCGCCCCGGACCGCGAGCCCCGCGTCGCCCGCCTTCATCGCGGCGATCCGGCTCGACACGACCCGGCTCATCTGGCCGGCGCCGATGCCGAGCGTCAGCCGGTCGCGGGCGTAGACGATCGCGTTCGACTTGACGTACTTGCAGACGCGCCACGCGAACAGCAGGTCGGCGAGCTCGCGCGCGTCGGGCACGCGGCGGGTGACGACCTTGAGGGCCGCGGCGTCGATCGCGCCGGTGTCGCGGTCCTGCACCAGGAGCCCGCCCGCCACGCTCCTGTACTCGAGCGCGGGTCCGGACGGACCGCCGAGCTCGCCGGTGACCAGCACGCGCACGTTCGCCTTGCCGGCGGTGACCGCGAGCGCCTCGTCGCTCGCGACGGGCGCGACGATGACTTCGACGAACTGCTGCTCGACGATCGCCCGCGCGGTTGCGGCGTCGAGCGCGCGGTTGAAGGCGATGATGCCGCCGAACGCCGAGGTCGGGTCGGTGCGGTAGGCCTGCCGGTAGGCCGCCTCCGGCGTCGCGGCCAGCGCGACGCCGCAGGGGTTCGCGTGCTTGACGATCACGCAGGCGGGGTCGGCGAACTGACGCACGCACTCGAGCGCCGTGTCGGCGTCGGCGATGTTGTTGTACGACAGCTCCTTGCCCTGCAGCTGCCGGGCGGCGGCGATGCCGGTGCCGCGCGCGACGGCGTCGGCGTAGAAGGCGCCGTGCTGGTGCGGGTTCTCGCCGTAGCGCAGGTCGAGCTTCTTGACGTAGCGCAGCTCGAGCGTCTCGGGGAACGCCGCCGCCGGGGCTGTCGCGCGGCCGAGCCAGTCGGCGACCATCGTGTCGTAGCGCGCCGTGTGCGCGTAGGCGCGCGCCGCGAGCCGCTGGCGGAGCGCGAAGTCGGTGCCGCCGGCGTCGAGTGCCGAGAGCACCGCGGCGTAGTCGGCGGGATCGACGACGACGGCGACGTGGGCGTGGTTCTTGGCGGCGGCGCGCAGCATCGCGGGGCCGCCGATGTCGATGTTCTCGACGCCGTCGTCGTAGCTGCAGTCCGGGCGCGCGACGGTCGCGGCAAACGGGTAGAGGTTGACCACCAGCAGGTCGATCGGCTCGATGCCGTGCTCGCGCATCACGGCGTCGTCGGTGCCGCGCCGGCCGAGCAGCCCGCCGTGCACGCGCGGATGCAGCGTCTTGACGCGGCCGTCCATGATCTCCGGGAAGCCCGTGTACTGGGACACCTCGGTGACCGAAAGGCCGGCCTGGCCGAGGAGCTTCGCGGTGCCTCCGGTCGAGAGCAGCGCGACGCCGCGTGCGGCGAGCGCCTTGCCGAGTTCGACGATCCCGCTCTTGTCGGAGACGCTGAGCAGCGCGCGGCGGATGGGTGCGCGACCGGCGCCGCTATTCGACAAGTCCGTAATCCTCAAGCTTGCGCCGCAGCGTGCCGCGGTTGATGCCGAGGATCTCGGCGGCGCGGCACTGGTTGCCGTCGGTGTGGCGCATGACGGCGCGGAACAGCGGTTCCTCGACCTCACGCATCACGAGTTCGTACAGACCGGACGGCCGGTGCCCGTTGAGTCGCTCGAAGTAGGCACCGAGAGCCGCTTCGGCGTGCTCGCGGAGCGGCACGTCCTTCATTCCGCCGCGAGGCGGCGCGCGAACCACGATCTCGCGACGCGAGCGGGCCGCCTTCTTGCCGTCGACCATCGTTCGTCCCCGTCGTCCCGCCGGTCGCGGGCGGCGGCCGCGACCTACGCGACCTTGGCCCTTGGGCGCACGCCGTCGCTCGTCGGCGAGTCCGCGCCCGGCTCCGGCTCTTGGTTCCCCCCGGCCGCCGGCGCAACGCCGACCGCCGCCTCCAACCACGCGCGCGCGAGCGTCAGCTGCACCACGGCCGACTCGGCGACACGCATCTCGCGAAACAGCGCCTCGGCGCTGGTTACGGAAAGGGTGTCGTCTCGTGTGTCCTGGTGGGCCGGCATCGCCGCGTCGCGATACCAGCCGAGATGCTTGCGTGCCACCCGGACTCCGGCGTGCTCGCCGTAGAAGGCGTACAGCTGTTCCAAGTGCGCGAGCATGATATCACGGACTTCGTCGTGCGCCGGCTGCGGGAAGCCCCTGCCGGTCGTAAGGAAATGCCGTATTTCGCGGAAGATCCACGGCCGTCCCTGTGCGGCGCGCCCGACCATCACGGCATCTGCGCCGGTTTCTTCGAGTACCGCGCGCGCTTTCGCGCCGGAGTCGATGTCGCCATTCGCAAAAACCGGAATCCGCACCGCCGCTTTGATCTCGCGGATCGTCGTGTATTCAGCCGCCCCCTGATAGAGATCCGCGCGCGTCCGGCCATGGACCGCGAGCGCCTGCACGCCGAGGTCCTCCGCGATGCGAGCGATGCGCCGTCCGTTGCGCTGCGCGGCGTCCCAGCCGGTGCGCATCTTGAGCGTGACGGGGACCTCGACCGCGCGTACGACCGCGGCGAGGATGTCGGCGACCAGCGCCTCGTCGCGCAGCAGCGCCGAGCCCGCCGCCCGGTTGCAGACTTTCTTCGCCGGGCAGCCCATGTTGATGTCGATGATCTGGGCGCCGAGGTCGACGTTGCGGCGCGCGGCGTCGGCCATCATCGCCGGCTCGCCGCCGGCGATCTGCACGACGCGCGGCTCGGGCTCGCCGGCGTGGTCCATGCGGCGCCGCGACTTCGCGGTGTGCCACAGGCGGACGTCCGAGGTCACCATTTCCGACGCCGCGAGGCCGGCCCCGAGGCTGCGGCACAGCAGGCGGAACGGCCGGTCGGTGACGCCGGCCATCGGCGCCAGAGCGAGCGGCGCGGCGAGCTCGTAGCGGCCGATGCGCATCAGCCGCCGCCGGCCTTGGCATCGGCGCCACACGCGAGTGCGCCGTGGCGCGGAAGACACACGTCGAGCTCGAAGCCGACGGCCTGGTTGCCGGGGTCGGCGAGGCTCAGGTCCGCGTCCGCGCGGGCGCCGGCCCCCAGCAGCTCGCGCGGCGTCGCATGGCCGGGCAGGTACTCGGCCGGAGTGAACTCGCGGCGCCCGACCTGGCCGCCGAACCGGTCCTCGAGCGTGACCCTGAGCAGCGGAAACGGCTGCGCGCGCGGCGCTCGATTAACGATACTGGCGCGCAGCCGCAGCACGCCCGCGGTCTCCTCGCTCTGCGCACCCCACTGCCGGACGTCGTAGGCGGCGAGGTTCCAGCGCGGCTCGAGCGGCACGCCGAGCCGCGCGTAGAGCGCGGCGAGCGAGGGCCCGACCAGCGTCGACTCGGCGAGCGCGTCGCGCTCGTAGTGCACGATCTGGGCCAGCAGGCCGAGCCCGAGCACAGCGGCCGCCGCGACGGCCGCGGCGCGGCGGCCGCTGTGCTCGGGCTCGTCGCGATCGCCCTCGTCGCGCGCCGGCGCGGCCGCCGCCAACTCGTCGTCGGTCGGAACGGGCGTCCAGGAAGGCGTCGTCCGCCGCGTCGCTGCCGCGGGCTCCGCCGGCTGCTCGGCGGCGTGCCCGGGCGTGCGCGGCTCGAACTCGAGCTCGTTGAGCTCCGCCGGCTCGAGCGCGGTGACCTCGGTCGCCGCGAGCACGTCGGGCGTCGACGGCTCGAGCTCGAGCTCGGCACCGAAGTCCGGGACCTGGTACTCGTCGGTGCGCGCCAGCGGGTCCTCGGCCGACTCGAGGATCACGAGTTCGTCCGGCGCCTCGAACGGCTCGCTGCCGCGCGGCGGGACCTCGCCGGCGAGATCGAGGTCGAGCGGCGCCGCCGGCGTCGCCGGGTCGCGGACGAATACCTGCTCCCAGCTCTCCGCCGGCAGGTCGAATTCCAGCGCGGTGTCCGGGATGTCCTCGCCGCCGCCGTCGCCGAGAATGATGTCCTCGACGTCCGTCGGCTCTAGGATGTTGATCTCGTCGGCCTCCGGCTCGCGGGCGGGCGGCGCGGGCGCGGCGGCGCGCTCGGGGTGCGGGGTCGTGCCGGATGACGCGGCGGTGGCGGACGTCGCCCGCGGCTGTGCGCCGCGCGCGAGGAGCGCCGCGATTTCGCCGAGTTCTCGTTCCTCGTCCGCGGACGGCCGGTTGCGGGTCGCGGCGCCGAATTCGCGCGCCGCCATCGGCTCGGCGGGCGT
>JBBINS010000051.1:0-17265 GCA_037443765.1 Gammaproteobacteria bacterium | reverse complement strand
GCATCTACGTCATCCGCACCGCCTTACCCAAAAAGCAGATGTCGGCGCCCGAGGCCGTGCGCAGTTACAAGGCGCTCACGCAAGTCGAACGGGCGTTCCGTTCCTTGAAAACCGTGGACTTGAAGATCCGTCCGATCCATCACCGACTCGAGAGCCGCGTCCGGGCGCACATCTTCCTGTGCATGCTCGCCTATTACGTCGAGTGGCACCTGATCGAAGCCTGGCGGCCGATGCTCTTCGCCGATGAGGACCAGACCGCCAAGACCAAGCGCGATCCGGTCGCGCCGGCCAAGCGATCAGCGGCTGCACTCGAGAAAGTCCACACGCACATCACCGAAGACGGCGCGCCGGCACACAGCATCCGTACCCTCATCGCCGAACTCGCCACCCTTGTGCGCAACACCTGCCGCACGCCCGGCGACTTAGAGCATCCAGCTACCTTCGAGATCCTCACCACGCCGACCGCTCTGCAGCGGCGCGCCTTCGAGCTGATCGAAAAAATCAGCGTGTAGTCAGAACCCGAACACCCCGAATCCATGCATGTATCTGTCAAACATGGAATTTATCGCGCGAGGTAGGAAGGAACTTCAGGCTAGGCGCCGGCCTACCGCGATCGGCGCCCCGGCGGCGCAGCGATCGGACGCGGCCCGCAGGCGTCGCAAGCCCCCTGCCCGGCCAGCCAGATGAGCGCCCGGTCGGGCAAGCGCCCGGTCAACTGGCGCGCGAGCGCCACGCGCCAGCCGAAGGGCGCGAGCGCCCGGAACGCGTACACGGCGCTCGCGAGCACGGCCGCGCCGACGACCAGCCGCTGGAACAGTTCGCTCACGACAGTCCCAGGAACCAGCGGCTCGCGTAGTACGTGAGGCCGGCGGCGACGTACGCGAGCACGAACTGGTACGCGGCCATGACGACGGGGTAGCGCCACGAGTTGGTCTCGCGGCGCGCGGCGACGAGTGTCGACAGGCACTGCGGCGCGAACACGTACCAGGCGAGGAGCGCGAACGCCGTGGGCAACGACCAGGCGCGCGCGATCAGGGGAGCCACCTGCCCGGCGACGTCCCGGCCGGTCGCCGAGAGCGAGTACACCGTCCCGAGCGCACCGACCACGACCTCGCGCGCCGCGATGCCGGGCACGAGCGCGATCGAGATCTGCCAGTTGAATCCGATCGGCGCGAACACGATCGCGAGCAGCGACCCCAGGCGCCCCGCGAGGCTGTACTCGATCGCGGGTCCCGGGTAACCGGCCGGCGGCGCCGGGAAGCTGCTCAGGAACCAGAGCAGCACCATGAGCGCGAGAATGATGGTGCCGACGCGGCGCACGAACACCTCGACGCGCTGCAGGAGGCCGATGCCGAGGTTCCGAAGGCTGGGCACGTGGTAGGTCGGCAGCTCCATCTGTAGCGGATGCAGCGCATTGGACCCGCGCAGTCGCTTCAGGAGCCAGGCCACCGCGAACGCGCCGCCGACCCCCGCCGCGTAGAGCACGAAGAGCACGAGCCCCTGCAGGCCGATCCCGAGGCCGAGCGTCCGCGCTGGCACGAAGGTACCGATGAGGAGGGTGTACACGGGCAGCCGCGCCGAGCAGGTCATGAGCGGCGCGATCAGGATCGTCACGATCCGGTCGCGGGCGTTCGGGATGGTGCGCGCCGCGAGGATGCCAGGGACGGCGCAGGCGAAGCTCGACAAGAGCGGGATGAACGAGCGGCCCGAGAGGCCGACGCTGCCCATCAGCCGGTCGAGCAGGAACGCTGCGCGCGGCAGGTAGCCGGAGTCCTCGAGCAAGAGGATGAACGCGAATAGCAGCACGATCTGCGGCAGGAACACGAGCACGCTGCCGGCGCCGGCGAGCACGCCGTCGACCAGCAGGCTCTGCAGGAGGCCGGGCGGGAGCGCCGCGCCGATGACGCCCGCGAGCGCGGCGATCAGCGCGGTGATCGCCTGCATGAACGGCTGGGCCCAGGCGAACACCGCCTGGAACATCAGGAACATCGTCGCGGCGAGGATCAGCGGTCCGGCGACCGGGTGGAGGACGACGCGGTCGATCCGGTCGCTTGGCGTGTCGGACGGGACGCCGTCGAGGCGCAGCCTGCCGAGGATGCGCTCGACCTCGTGCTGGTCGGCGGCCACCGACGCCATGTCGGCGGCGACCGCCGCGGCCTCGTCGAGCGACACGCTCCGGGCCGGCGCTGCCGACCCGTCGGCGGGCACCGGCTCGCCGCTCGCGTGCTCCCGCTCGAGGTAGTCGAGGAGTTCCTGCGCGCCGCCGGAACGGACACCCACGGTCTCGACGACGGGCAGGCCGAGCTCGCGGCCGAGCGCCGCGGCGTCGATCGGAAGCCCCCGCCGGCGCGCGAGGTCGACCATGTTGAGCGCGACGACGACGGGCTGGCCGAGGCGCTTGAGCGCGAGCACCAGCCTGAGGTGGCGCCTGAGGTTGGTCGCGTCGACCACCGCGACGACGACATCGGGGCGCGGCTCGTCCGGCAGGCGCCCGAGGACGAAGTCGCAGGTGATCTGCTCGTCGGGCGTGCGTGGCCGAAGGCTGTACGCGCCCGGAAGATCGAGGACCCGAACGCGGCGGCCCGACCGGGTCCGGAGTCGCCCCTCCTTCCGCTCGACGGTGACGCCCGCGTAGTTCGCGATCTTCTGGCGGCTGCCGGTCAGCAGGTTGAAGAGCGCCGTCTTGCCGCAGTTCGGGTTGCCGACGAGCGCCACCAGGGGATCCGCGACCGCCGTGTTCATCGGGGCCCGCCGGTCGGGACGATCGCGACCACCCGCACGCAGGCGGCCTCGGCCCGGCGGAGCGCGAAGGTGTCGCTCCCGACGCGGACCGCGAGCGGCTCGCCGAAAATCGCCCGCGCCAGGAGCCTCACCCGCTCGCCGGGCAGGAACCCTATCTCGGCCAGCCGCTCGGCGAGATCGGCCGTCTCGCGGCCTGTGCGGGGCTCCACGGCGACGATGCGCGCGTCGGTGTGGAGCGGAAGGTCCTCAAGACCCAGCGTCTGGTCGGCGGCGGGGGACGAACGGTCTAGCGGCACGGGGCGGTCTCGGCAGTCGTTGCCCCATGGTAATTGAGAATCACTCTCATTCGTCAATCCGTGACTTCCACAATCGCAATCGATTGAAATCGCGGATCGTCGCGCACTCAGTGGTCGGCCGCCACCGCCCCCATCGAGTCGAGCAGGCCGAGGATCTCCGCCGTCTTGGCCTTCATGAGCCTCAGGTCGCCCCGGCTCTCGACGTTGAGGCGAATGAGCGGCTCGGTGTTCGAGGAGCGCAGGTTCAGGCGCCAGTCGTCGAACTCGATCGAGAGGCCGTCGGTGTAGTCGACGCTCCGCGCGCCCGGCGTATACCGCGCCTCGACGGCGGCGATCGCCGTCGGACCGTCCGGCACCCGGCGGTTGATCTCGCCGCTCGCCGGGAAGAGCCGCATCCGCTCGCCGACCAGTGCCGACAGGGACTTGCCGGTGTCCGACAGCACCTGCGCCACGACGAGCCACGGGATCATGCCGCTGTCGCAGTACGCGAAGTCCCGAAAGTAATGGTGCGCGCTCATCTCGCCGCCGTAGACGGCATCGACGTCGCGCATCTTGGCCTTGATGAACGCGTGCCCCGACTTGCAGAGCACGGCCTCCCCGCCCGCCGCCTTGACGATGTCGAGCGTGTTCCAGGTCAGGCGCGGGTCGTGGACGACCCGCCCGCCGGGGTTGCGCTTCAGGAACACGGAGGCGAGGAGACCGACGATGTAGTAACCCTCGATGAAGGTCCCCTCCTCGTCGAAGAAGAAGCAGCGGTCGTAGTCGCCGTCCCAGGCGATGCCGAGGTCGGCGCGCTCGCGGCGCACCGCCTCGATGACCGGCGCGTGGTTCTGCTCGAGCATCGGGTTCGGCACGCCGTTCGGGAACGTGCCGTCGGGCTCGTGGTAGAGCTTCACCCACTGGAACGGCAATTGGGGTGCCAGCTTGTCGATCACGAGTCCCGCGCCGCCGTTGCCGGCGTTGCAGACGATCTTGATCGGCTTGACGGTGTTGCGGTCGACGTACGAGAGGAGATGCTCGATGTATTTCGGCCCCGTATCGATGGGCGTCACGGTGCCGGGCCGCGCCGCCGCGGCGAAGGCACCGGCCTCCGCGAGCCGGCGGATGTCCTTGAGCCCAGTGTCGCCCGAGATCGGCCGCGAGCCCTCGCGGACGAACTTCATGCCGTTGTAGTCGGGCGGGTTGTGGCTCGCCGTGACCATGATGCCGCCGTCGAGGCCGAGCGCGAACGTCGCGAAGTAGACGCCCTCCGTGCCGCAGAGCCCGATGTCGACGACTTCGACGCCCGAGTCGACGAGGCCACGGATCACGCTCGCGGCGAGCTCGGCGCTCGAGAGGCGGATGTCGCGGCCGACGCAGATGCGCTTCGGCTTCAGGAACTCCGCGTAGCCGCGCGCGACGCGGTAGGCGATGTCGGCGTTGAGCTCGGTCGGGATCCGGCCGCGCAGGTCATAGGCTTTGAAGGCGGTGATCGGTGTCATCGGCAGGTGTCTCCGGCGTCAGTTCCGCGCGCGGCGGCAGGGGTCACTCGGGGCTCGGCTCCGAGCGCCCCGCCTGCGTCGCGAGCCGCTCGAAATCCGCGTGGATGTCAGGCATCGCGCTCGCATCGGCGAACTCGAGGATGATGCGTCGGCATCGCGACAGGTCAAGCTGCGGATGCGCCGCGAGCAGGCCTTCGATGTCGGCGAGGTCCTTCGGGCGGTGCGCAATCGCCTTCATGACCACCATGTCTTCGACCCGCGGCAGCCGCACCGGCTCGCCGCCGATCAGGACGTCCACGCCCGCCGCGATCGCGTCGTACTCGAACGCGAGTCCTCCGATGACGACGTCGAGATCGATGCCGGTCGCCGCATGCCTGAGCAGCAGCACGCGGCTGCGCCGCGCGAAGCCGAGCGGGTCTTCAACCCGCGCATCGAGTCCGAACGCCCGCGCGCGCTCGAGCGCCACGGCCCAGTCCGCCTCGGGGAGCCGCACCAGCACGTCGATGTCCTGGGTGAAGCGCGGCCGGCCGAGCAGCGAAGCCGCGAGGCCGCCGATCACGACGCCCTCGGCGCTGCAGGCCGCCAGCCAGTGGCGAAACGCCGCCAGCGTCGCCGCGAAATCGGCCGGCAGCGCCCTAGTCACGACAGGCGGCGCGGATCCGGGCCCAGCGCGCAGTGATCGACTCGTCGCGAGGCCGGGGTGCCGCCGGCAGTACCGCTCGCCAGCCGCACAGTGAGGCGAACTGGGCGACCTTCGCATCCAGCGACAGGGCGGCGAGTTCCGCCCGCTCGACGGCGGCCACCTCGTGCCAACGAGCGAGGTAGGCCCTCGCCTCCGGCCCGTTCACGTGCTCGTCCCCTGCCGCCCGTAGTTGTCCGCGAACCGGACGATGTCGTCTTCGCCGAGATAGGAGCCGGATTGAACCTCGATGATGTGCAGCTCCACTTTGCCCGGGTTCTCGATCCGGTGCTTCGCGCCGATCGGGATGTACGTCGACTCGTTCTCGGACAGCAGGAACACCTTCTCGTCGCAGGTGATCCGCGCGGTCCCCGACACGACGATCCAGTGCTCGGCGCGGTGGTGGTGCATCTGCAGCGACAGCGTCGCGCCGGGCTTCACGCTGAGGCGCTTGACCTGGAAGCGCGTGCCGCCGTCGACGCTGTCGTAGCTGCCCCAGGGCCGGAACACCTCACGGTGGAGCGCCGGCTCGCTGCGGCCGAGTTTCTTCAGGCGGGCGACCAGGTTCTTGACGTCCTGCACCCGGTCCTTCGGCGCGACCATCACCGCGTCCTTGGTCTCGACGACGACGTGGTCCTTGAGCCCGACGGTCGCGACGAGGCGCTGCGACGAGTAGAGGTAGCAGCCGCTCGAGTCTTCGGTGATGACGTCGCCGCGCGTCACGTTGCCGGCAGCGTCGGGCGGCAGGCTCTCGTGGAGCGCCGACCAGGAGCCGACGTCGCTCCAGCCCGCGTCGAGGGGCACGACCACCGCATCCTTGGTCTTTTCCATCACCGCGTAGTCGATCGAGTCGCTCGGGCAACGACCGAAGGCCGCCGCATCGAGGCGCGTGAAATCGAGGTCGTGCTTGGCGCCTTTGAGCGCCGCCTCGCACGAGGCCAGCATCTCGGGCGCGAGCCGGCCGAGTTCGCCGAGGTAGCGCCGCGCGCTGAAGAGGAACATGCCGCTGTTCCACAGGTAGTCGCCCGCGGCGACGTACTTCGCGGCCCGCTTCGCGTCCGGCTTCTCGACGAACTCGGCGATCGGGTAGACCGGGCCCGCGCCGCTGCCGCGGCGGATATAGCCGTAGCCGGTCTCGGGCTTGGTCGGCACGACACCGAACGTGACGAGCTTGCCGGCGGCCGCGGCGACCTGGCCGGCGAGCACCACGCGGTGGAACGCCGCGACGTCCCGGAGCAGATGATCGGCCGGCATCACGAGCAAGAGCGGCTCGTCGCCCGGCACCGCGGCGGAGAGCGCCGTCAGCGCCGCGATCGCGACCGCGGGCGCCGTGTTGCGCCCGACGGGCTCGAGCACGATCGCGGAGGGCGTCGAGCCGATCTGCCGCAGCTGCTCGGCCACCATGAAGCGGTGGTGCTCGTTGCAGACGACGATCGGGCCGGCCTCAGTGAGCCCGGTGAGCCGGCGCGCAGTGTCCTGGAGCATCGTCTCGTCGCCGACGAGCGGCAAGAGCTGCTTCGGGTAGAGCTCGCGCGACAGCGGCCAGAGGCGCGTGCCCGAGCCGCCGGACAAAATGACGGGGATCAGCATCGTGACGGTTCCTCGAAGTCCGGTGCGATCAGACGCCGGCCGTCGGCACTTTCGCGCCGCGTCCGATGCCGTAGTAACTGAAGCCGAAGCGCTGCATCAGCTGCGGATCATAGAGGTTGCGGCCGTCGAAGATGACGGGCGACGACAATGCGGCCTTGATCGCATCGAAGTCGGGGCTGCGGAACTCCTGCCATTCGGTGACGATCACGAGCGCATCGGCGCCCTGGACCGCTTCCTCCATGCTCGCGCAGAGCGTCAGGTCGCCTCGCTCGCCAAACACGCGTTGCGCCTCCGCCATCGCGACCGGATCGTAGGCGCGGACCTTCGCGCCGTCGGCCCACAGGCCCTCGAGCAACGCCCGGCTCGGCGCCTCACGCATGTCGTCGGTGTTCGGCTTGAACGCGAGGCCCCAGACCGCGAAGGTCCGGCCGGCGAGCTTGCCGCCGAAGTGGGCCGTGATCTTCTGGTGGAGGACCCGCTTCTGGCGGGCGTTCACCGCCTCGACCGCGCCGAGGATGCTCGACTCGTAGCCGACGGCGCGTGCCGAGCGCTCGAGCGCCTGCACGTCCTTCGGGAAGCACGAGCCGCCGTAGCCGACGCCGGGGTAGATGAAGCCGTAGCCGATGCGCGGGTCGGAGCCGATGCCGAGGCGCACCTTCTCGATGTCGGCGCCGAGACGCTCGGCGAGGTTCGCCATCTCGTTCATGAACGAGATCTTGGTCGCGAGCATCGCATTCGCCGCGTACTTCGTGAGCTCCGCCGACGGGATGTCCATGACGATCAGCCGGTCGTGGTTGCGGGTGAACGGCTCGTAGAGCGCCCGCATGAGCTCGGTGACGCGCGGATTGTCGGTGCCGATGATGATTCGGTCGGGGCGGTTGAAGTCGTTGATCGCCGCCCCTTCCTTCAGGAATTCGGGGTTCGAGACGATGTCGAACTCGACCGCGGAACCACGGCCGGCGAGCGTCTCGACGAGCGCCGCGCGGACCTTGTCGGCGGTGCCGGTCGGGACGGTCGACTTCGTGATCACGACCTTGTAGTCGTTCATGTGCTCGGCGATCGTGCGCGCGACCGCGAGCACGTGCTTTAAGTCCGCCGAGCCGTCCTCGTCGGGGGGCGTCCCGACCGCGATCATCTGGAAGAGCCCGTGCGCGACGCCCTCGGCGGCGTCGAGCGTGAACTTGAGCCGGCCCTTCGCCTGGTTGCGCTCGATGATCTCGTCGAGGCCGGGCTCGTGGATCGGCACCTCGCCGCGGCTCAGCATCTCGACCTTGCGGGGATCGACGTCGACGCAGACGACGTGATTGCCCGCCTCGGCGAGGCAGGCGCCCGTGACGAGGCCGACGTAACCCGAACCGAAAATCGTGATGCGCATCGCAGGGCCTTGTTCTCAATAGAAAAATTGAGCCGCGAAGGGTACGCGTTCGGCCTCGCGCCGTAAAGCGCGGGCGGCCCGCACCAGCGCTTTCGGCGCGCCGTTCGCCGCCCGCGGGCAGATCACCGTCCGCGACGCGAAACACGCCGCAAGGCATTGTTTCAGATGGCTGTTACAGCAGCCGCCGCGCCGGCCCCCTCGTCCGCGCCGCTCATCAGTCTGAGTGGCCGCACCCAGCGTCCGTCATCGCACTCGCCGATGCCGATGAACACCCCTCCCGGCGCATACAGACGAAGCCTCGCCACGGGCGCGGACGGCGCCTCGACGGTCTGGCCGTGCCGGAAACGGCTCGCGTCGCCGGCCTCCAGCACGATCGCCGGGAACCCCTCGAGGGCCGCGTCGACCGGGAGCAGCAGGCGCAGGAGCGCCGCCTCATCGCCCGCGAGCGCCTCGAGCGCCTCGAGCGGGTGCGGCGCCGCCCGGGCGAATGCCCCGCCCACCGATGTCCGCCGCAGCGCGCGCAGGTGGCCGACGGTACCCAGCGCGCGCGCCAGGTCCTCGCCGAGTGTGCGGATGTACGTGCCCTTCGAGCAGGTCACCTCGAACTCGATGGCGTCCGCGTCCAGGCGGATGAGCGTCAGCACCTCGATCCGCACGGCGCGGGGTGCGCGCTCGACCTCGATGCCGCGGCGCGCGAGCGCGTAGAGCGCCTCGCCGTCCTTCTTCAGCGCCGAGTACATCGGCGGAACCTGCTCGGTGAGGCCGCGGAAGCGCGCGAGCGCCGCCTCGACGGTCGATTCCTCGAGCTCCGGCACCGGCAGGCGCTCGACCACCTCGCCCTCGCGATCGCCGGTCGCCGTGCGGCTGCCGAGCGCGAGCGTCGCGCGGTAGGTCTTGTCGGCGTCGAGCAGGAAGCCCGCGACCTTGGTCGCCTGCCCGAAGCAGAGCGGCAGCACGCCGGTCGCGAGCGGATCGAGGCTGCCGGTGTGGCCGGCCTTGCGGGCGCGGTAGAGCCGCCGGACGCGCTGCAGCGCCTGGTTCGACGACAGGCCTTCCGGTTTGTCGAGCAGCAGGATCCCGTCCACCGTCCGCCACTCGAGCCGCGGGCGGGCGGGCCCGCTCATCGCGGCGGCTCGTCCCCGGTGTCCGCGGGCGCGTCGGGCGCGGCCTCGGCGCGCTCCACATCGCTCTTGACCGCGGCGTTAATGAGCGCCGAGAGCCGGACCGCGCGCTCGATCGACTCGTCTGGAAGGAACCGGAGCTCCGGGGCGCTGCGGATCTTGAGGTGCTTCTTCAGGTGGATGCGCAGGAACCCCGCCGCCGAGGCGAGCGCGGCGCCGACCTCCTCGGCCGGCCGCTGCTGGTCGAACGGCAGGAAGAACACCTTCGCGTGCGTGAGGTCGCGGCTGACCTCGACCGCCGTGATCGTCACGAGGCCGACGCGCGGATCCTTGACCTCGCGGCGGATGAGCTCGGCGAGCAGCCTGTGAATCTGCTCGCCGACCCGCTGGCTCCGGTGAAAGTCCTTCGGCACGTCACAGCGTACGGGTCGTGACCACGCGCTCGAAGCACTCGATCTGGTCGCCCGCGCGCACGTCGTTGTAGTCCTTGACGGCGATGCCGCACTCGGTGCCGGCGCGGACCTCGTTGACGTCGTCCTTGAAGCGCCGGAGCGACTCGAGCGCGCCCTCGAAGATCACGACGTTGTCGCGGAGCACGCGGATCGGGTTGTTCTTCTTGACGTAGCCCTCGGTCACGAGGCAGCCCGCCACCTGGCCGAACTTGCTCGAGCGGAACACCTCGCGGACCTGCGCGAGCCCCACGATCTGGTCGCGGACCTCCGGCGCGAGCATGCCCGAGAGCGCCGCCCGCACGTCGTCGATGGCCTCGTAGATGATGCTGTAGTGCCGAAGGTCGACGCCGTTGTCCTTGATCGCGGTGCGCGCGGCCGCGTCGGCGCGGACGTTGAAGGCGATGATCCGCGCCTTGGAGGCGATCGCGAGCATCACGTCCGACTCGGTGATGCCGCCGACGCCCGAGGAGACGACCTTGACCGCGACCTCGTCGGTCGAGAGCTTGCCGAGCGCGTCGCGCAGCGCCTCGGCTGAGCCCTGCACGTCCGCCTTGATGACGACCTGCACGGTCTGGAGCTTGCCGTCGAGCGGCGAGAACGCGTCCTCGATCTTGGTCGGGGCGCGGGCGAGCTTGACGTCGCGGAACTTGCCCTGCCGGTAGAGCGCGACCTCGCGCGCCTTGCGCTCGCTCTCGACGACGAGCAGCTCGTCGCCGGCGTTCGGGGCGCCCGAGAGGCCGAGCACCTGCACCGGGATCGACGGGCCCGCGGTCTCGACCGCGGCTCCCGTCTCGTCGAACATCGCGCGCACGCGCCCGAACTCCTGGCCGGCGAGGAGCGGGTCGCCGGATTTCAGCGTGCCGCGCTTGACGAGCACCGTCGCGACCGCGCCGCGGCCCTTCTCGATGCTGGCCTCGAGCACGACGCCCGCGGCGGGACCGTCGGTCGGCGCCTTGAGCTCGAGCACCTCGGCCTGCAGCGCGAGCGCCTCGAGGAGCTGCTCGACGCCGGCGCCGGTGCGCGCCGAGACCGGCACGAACATCACTTCGCCGCCGTATTCCTCGGGGATCACGCCGTGCTTGACGAGCTCGTTCTTGACGCGATCGGGCTCGGCCTCCGGCTTGTCGATCTTGTTGAGCGCGACGACGATCGGCACTTCGGCGGCCTTGGCGTGCTCGATCGCCTCGATCGTCTGCGGCATGACGCCGTCGTCGGCCGCGACCACGAGCACGACGATGTCGGTCACCTGCGCGCCGCGCGCGCGCATCGCGGTGAAGGCCGCGTGGCCGGGCGTGTCGATGAAGGTGATGATGCCGCGCGGCGTCTCGATGTGGTACGCGCCGATGTGCTGCGTGATGCCGCCGGCCTCGCCCGCCGCGACCTTGGTGTGGCGGATGTAGTCGAGCAGCGACGTCTTGCCGTGGTCGACGTGGCCCATGATCGTCACGACCGCGGGGCGCGGCTGCGCGTCGGCGCCGTCGGCGACCTCGGTCTGCAGCTCCTCCTCGAGCGCGTTCTCGCGGATCGCCTTGGCCGTGTGGCCCATCTCCTCGACCACCAGCACCGCGGTGTCCTGGTCGAGCGGCTGGTTGATCGTGGCCATGACGCCCATGTTCATGAGCGTCTTGATGACCTCGCTGCCCTTGACCGCGATCTTCTGCGCGAGCTCGGCGACCGTGATCGTCTCCGGGATCGACACCTCGCGCTTGATCGGCGCGGTCGGCATCTCGAAGGCATGGCGGCCCTCGGTCGCGGCGGCGGCGCCGCGGCGGCCGCGCATCGGCTTTTTCTTCTTGTAGCGCGAGCTGACGTCGGTCGCGACGTGCAGCTCCTGGCGCCCGTACTTCGTCTCGCGCGAGTCGGCCTCGACGGCCTTCGGGCGCTCCGCGGCCTTGCGCTGGCGCTCGGCCTCGTCGCGTTCGCGCTGCTCGGCCTGCCGGCGGACCTCTTCCTCGGCGGCCTTGCGCGCGTCTTCCTCGCGCTTGCGGTTCTCCTCGTCGGAGCGCTTCCTGGCCTCCTCGGCCTCCTTGCGCTGCTGCTCTTCCTCGACGGCGCGGCGCGCGGCCTCCTCGGCCTCCTTCGCGCGGTCGATCTCCTCCTGGGCGAGGCGCGCCTGCTCCTCGAGCACGCCGCGGTTGATGTAGGTGCGCTTGGTGCGGACCTCGACGCTGACGGTGCGCGCGCGGCCCTGGGCGGCGCTCACCTTGATCTCGCTCTGCGTCTTGCGCTTCAGCGTGATCTTGCGGGGGCCCGCGGTCGCGACTTCCTCGGCGCCGCGGCCGTGGGCGCGGCGAAGGTGCGACAGGAGCTCGGTCTTGGCCTCGTCGCTGATGTGGTCGTCGGCCCCGGCGACGCGGATGCCGGCCTCGTCGAGCTGCTTGAGCAGCTTGTCGACCGGGACCTTCAGAACCTCGGCGAACTGGGCAACCGTGACGTCAGACATGCAGGAAGCTCCTCAAGTTGACGCCGCGCCGTCGGCGAACCAATGGGCGCGGGCGGCCATGATCAGCTGCCCGGCACGCGCGTCGTCCAGCGCCTCGATCCCCTCGAGGTCCTCGATCGACTGGTCGGCCAGATCCTCGCGGGTGCGGATGCCGCGCGCGGCCAGCGTCTTGGCGAGATCCTCGTCCATGCCCTCCAGCGTCAGGAGGTCCTCGGCCGGGGCGCCGCCCTCGGCGGTCTCCTCGGTCGCGATCGCCTGCGTCAGCAGCACGTCGCGGGCGCGGTTTCTGAGCTCGCGGACGATGTTGTCGTCGAACTCCTCGACCGCGAGCAGCTCGTTGGTCGGCACGTAGGCGATCTCCTCGATCGTCGAGAAGCCTTCCTGCACGAGGATCGTCGCGACGTCGGCGTCGACGTCGAGCGCCTTCATGAACATGTCGCGAAGCGCGGTCGTCTCGGCCTCGCTCTTCTCCTCCGCCGCCTGCTCGCTCATGATGTTGAGCTTCCAGCCGGTCAGCTCCGAGGCGAGCCGGATGTTCTGGCCGCCGCGGCCGATGGCCTGCGAGAGCTTCTCCTCGGCGACCGCGATGTCCATCGAGTGCTGGTCCTCGTCGACGACGATCGAGGTGACCTCGGCCGGCTGCATCGCGTTGATGACGAACTGCGCCGGGTTGTCCTCGAACGGGATGATGTCGACGCGCTCGCCGGCGATCTCGTTGGAGACCGCCTGCACGCGGCTGCCGCGCATGCCGACGCAGGCGCCGACCGGGTCGATGCGCGGGTCGAGGCTGCGGACCGCGATCTTGGCGCGCACCCCGGCGTCGCGGGCGGCGCCGAGGATCTGGATGAGCCCCTGCCCGACCTCGGGCACCTCGAGCTTGAACAGCTCGATCAGGAACTCGGGGGCCGTGCGCGACAGGAAGAGCTGCGGGCCGCGCGGCTCCGAGCGCACTTCCTTGAGGAACGCCTTGATGCGGTCCTGGGTGCGGATCGGCTCGCGCGGGATCAGGTTCTCGCGCGGCACGAAGCCCTCGGCGTTCTGGCCGAGGTCGACGTAGACGCCGTTGCGGTCGACGCGCTTGACGATGCCGCTGACGAGGGTCCCGATCCGGTCCTTGTAGGCGTCGACGACCTGCGCGCGCTCGGCCTCGCGCACCTTCTGCACGATGACCTGCTTCGCGGTCTGGGCGTCGATGCGGCCGAAGGTCTCCGACGGCAGCGGCACCTCGACGAAGCCGCCGATCTCGGCCGCCGGGTCGACGTCGAGCGCGTCCTCGAGCCGAAGCTCGCGCTCCGGGAACTCGAGCTCGCGCGAGTCGTCGGCGAACACCTTCCAGCGCCGGAACACGTCGTACTCACCGCTCTTGCGGTTGATCGCGACGCGCGCGTCCATGTCCTCGCCGAGGCGCTTGCGGGTCGCCGAGGCGAGCGCCGCTTCGAGGGCCTCGAAGATGATCTCTTTGTCGATGCCCTTTTCGTTGGCGACGCTCTCGACGGCGTCGACGATCTCTTTCAGGGTTGTCCGCATGTCTTCACTCCCGTCGCGTGCCGAACTCCGGCACGAGCCGCGCCGTCTTGATCTCGTTCAATGCCAATTCCACCGGCTGACCGTCCACCTCGAGCGTCACGCCGGCGTCGCCCACCGCGACGAGCGTCCCGGTCCAGCGGCGCCGCCCGGCGCGCGGCACGAGGCTCTCGACCTTCACCCGGCCACCCGCGAAGCGCTCGAAATGCGCCCGCGTCCGCAGCGGCCGGTCGAAGCCCGGCGAGGACACCTCGAGGGTGTATTCGCCGGCGATCGGGTCCGCGACGTCGAGCGTCGCGCTCACCCGGCGGCTCACCGCCTCGCAGTCCTCGACCGTCACCCCGTCCGTCGTGCCGTCCGTGCGGTCGATGTAGAGCCGCAGCAGCCCGCCACCGCGGTGCGGATGGAACTCGAGCTCGACGAGCTCGCAACCGAGCGCCGCCACCTCGGGCTCCAGGAGCCGTATCAGCGCCTCGCGCATCGCCCCATCCCGGCCCCGACAGGGACCCCCAGCCTCGCTCTCGAACCACCCGGATCCAAAAAAAGGGCCAAAAAAATGGGCCCTTGGCCCACTCTCGGGGGTCACCGGGCCTCTCGGCCCCCGACCCAAACGAAAAAGCCCCCTCGGGGGCTTCATCTGAACCAGGACCGCTCCGCCAGAGCCGGTCCCTACGAGCCGCCAAGTATACGGCAGTCGGGCCCTTTCGAAAAGCGCTTGCGCGCCTCGGCCGCGCCGCGCGCCCACGCGCCCGGAGGCGCGACGCGCGACCGAGCCCCGCCGGTGGCGCCCGCCTTTGTATCGGCCCGTATCGCGCGACCGCCGACGGTCGGTGCGGAACCGTCGGCATTGCGACGTGTCCCTACAGTGACATCCGGCGGGCCGCGACTATACTGCCGCGCCGCCTTTTGCGGTTCGCTCGCGACGAGGCACGATGGACCCGACGGACACCGGCCATCCCGACTACTTCCACAGGGTTGTCGACTGCCAGTGGGCGTGCCCCGCCCACACCGACGTTCCCGAGTACATCCGACTGATCGCGCAGGGCCGCTTGGGCGATGCCTACCTCGTCAATCGCGAGTCGAACGTCTTCCCGGGCATCCTCGGCAGGGTCTGCGACCGGCCGTGCGAGCCCGCCTGCCGGCGTGGGCGCGTCGAGGCGAAGCCTGTCGCGATCTGCCGCTTGAAGCGCGTCGCCGCCGACCACCGCGAGGACGTCAGCGACCGGCTGCCCAAGGCGCCGAAGCAGAAGAACGGCAAGCACGTCGCCTGTATCGGCGCCGGGCCCGCCTCGCTGACGGTCGCCAACGACCTGCTGCCGCTCGGCTATTCGGTGACGATCCTCGAGCAGTTCGGCCTCACGGGAGGCCTCATGCGCACCAACATCCCGGCGTTCCGCCTGCCGGGCGAGGTGCTCGACGAGGAGATCGGCGCGATCGTGACGATGGGCGCGGAGCTCAAGCTCAACAGCCCCGTCAAGAGCCTGAAGGCGCTCCTCGCCTCGGGTACCTACGACGCCGTGTTCGTCGGCTCCGGCGCCCCGAAGGGCAAGGAACTGCGCCTGCCCGGCCGCGACGACAGCGACCGGATCCACATCGGCATCGACTGGCTGCACTCGATCGCCTTCGGCCACACCAGCAAGATCGGCGAGCGCGTGCTGATCATCGGCGTCGGTAACACGGCGATGGATTGCTGCCGCTCCTCGCTCCGCCTCGGCGCGACGGACGTCAAGGTGATGGCGCGCAAGTCGCGGCAGTTCTTCAAGGCCTCCGAGTGGGAGCTCGAGGACGCCGAGAGCGAGGGCGTCGAGATCGTCGTCAACCACGCGCCCAAGGCCTTCGTGATCGAGGGCGGGCGGCTGACCGGCATGCGCTTCGACGTCATCGAGTACCAGGTCGACGGGACCCGCATCGTCGGCGAGCGCGTCGTCGGCGAGCGCGTGTTCCCGTGCGACGACGTGATCCTCGCGATCGGCCAGGAGAACGCCTTCCCGTGGATCGAGCGCGACCTCGGCATCGAGTTCGACAAGTGGCAGGTGCCGAAGGTGGACGCCACGACCTTCCAGTCGACGCGCCCAGGCGTGTACTTCGGCGGCGATGCCGCGTTCGGCCCCAAGAACATCATCTGGGCCGTCGAGCACGGCCACCAGGCGGCGATCTCGATCCACCGCCACTGCCAGGACCTCGACGTTGCCGAGCGCCCGGCGCGCGGCGTGACGCTCGCGAGCCGCAAGATGGGCCTGCACGAGTGGTCGTACAAGAACGATTACAACCCGGCCGAGCGCCGGCTCGTGCCGCACGTCGGCCTCGCGGAGCGCTTCAAGAAGATCAAGATCGAGGTCGAGCTCGGCTTCACGGCCGAGCAGACCGCGCTCGAGGTCGAGCGCTGCCTCAACTGCGACATCCAGACGGTGTTTGCGGCGCCGCTCTGCATCGAGTGCGACGCCTGCATCGACATCTGCCCGGTCGACTGCCTGACGATCACCGGCAACGGCACCGAGGCGGACCTCGGCGCGCGCCTGAAGGCGCCGCGCCGCGACCCGAAGGCGCCGCTCTACGTCTCGGCCGCGCTCAAGCAGACCGGCCGGGTCATGGTCAAGGACGAGGATCTCTGCGTGCACTGCGGCCTGTGCGCGGAGCGCTGCCCGACGGCCGCCTGGGACATGCAGAAGTCCACGGTCCACATCCCCCACGCCAGCGATGACGAGGCACCATGCCAGCAACCGAGCACGCGCCAGAGCGCCTGAACGACTTCGTCCTCAAGTTCGCGAACGTCAACGGCACGGGTTCCGCGAGCGCCAACACGCTGATCATGAAGTCCATCTTCCGCAGCGGCGTGCCGGTGGTGGGCAAGAACTATTTCCCGTCCAACATCCAGGGCCTGCCGACCTGGTACGAGATCCGGGTCTCCGCCGACGGCCACCACTCGCGCACCGGCCGCGTCGACCTCATGCTCGCGATGAACATCGAGACCTACGGCCGCGACGTCAAGGAGGTCGCGCCGGGCGGCTACCTGCTCTACGACTCGACCTGGCCGAGAAGCTCGCTGCTCGAGCGGCACGACATCACGGTGCTCGGCGTGCCGCTCGCGCGTCTCTGCAACGAGAACTTCGAGGGCGTCAGGAACCGCATCCTGATGAAGAACATCTGCTACGCCGGGGTGCTCGCGGCGCTCCTCGACATCGACCTCGAGGTGATCCGGACCCTCGTCACCGAGCAGTACGCGAAGAAGCCGAAGCTGGTCGACGCCAACATGAAGGCGATCGACCTGGGCTACAGCTACGCGAAGGCGAACCTCCCCTGCCCGCTGCCGCTCAGGGTGCGCCGGCTCGACAAGACCGCCGGCCACATCCTCATCGACGGCAACACCGCGGCCGGGCTCGGCTGCGTCTACGCCGGCGCGACCGTCGGCGCCTGGTACCCGATCACGCCCTCGACGTCGCTGATGGACGCGTTCCGCGGCTTCTGCGAGCGCTACCGCGTCGATCCCGCGACCGGCGAGCGCAACTTCGTCGTGCTGCAGGCCGAGGACGAGCTCGCCGCGATCGGCATGGTGATCGGCGCC
>JBBINS010000050.1:0-17501 GCA_037443765.1 Gammaproteobacteria bacterium | reverse complement strand
TGGTGCGCTCGCTGCCGCTCGCGTCGGTCGCCGACGTGCCGGTCCGGGCGGCGCTGTCGGGCTCGCTGTCCGAGGCGCGCCGGCCCTTCGACCGGCTGAGCGAGCGCCTCGTCGTGATCGCGCTGCTGAGCCTCAGCCTGACCGCGGTCGCCGCGTTCTGGCTGGCGCGCAACATCACCCGCCCGCTGCGGGCGCTCGCCGCCAGCGTCGAGCGGATCCGCGGCGGCCGCTACGACGCCGAGGTCGTCGTCGAGCGCCGCGACGAGATCGGCACGCTCGCCGAGGGCCTGCAGCTGATGCGCCAGGCGGTCGAGTCCCGCGACCACGACATCCGCACCCTCGCGTACACCGACCGGCTGACCGCGCTGATGAACCGCACGGCCTTCGCCGAGACGCTCGGCACCGCGCTCGCCGCGCAGGCGCCTTGCATCGCGGTGGCGCTGATCAACGTGCGCCGCTTCCGGCGCATCAACGAGTGCCTCGGCTACGCGGTCGGCGACGCGGTGCTGAAGCAGATCGCCGCGCGACTGCTCGAGCCGCCGCTGCTGGCCTCGGCGGTGGGCCGGGTGGCCGGCGACTACTTCGCGGCCTACACGCCGCTCGGCGCGGGCACGACGCCGGAGCAGTGGGGCACGCGGCTGCTCGAGCGCCTCGCGCTGCCGGTCGTCGTTTCGTCGCAGGCGATCGACGTCAGCACCACCGTCGGCCTCGCGACCGCGCCGGCCGATTCGCGCGACGCCGACGACCTGCTGCGCTGCGCCGACCTCGCGCTCGAGCGGGCGCGGCGCGACAACCTGGCGCTGCGCCGCTACGACCCGAGCCTCAAGGTGGCGACGCCCGAGCAGCTGTCGCTGCTCGGCGAGCTGCAGCGCGCCGTCGACGAGCGGCAGCTGACGCTCGCCTACCAGCCGAAAGTCGCGCTCAAGGACGGCGCGCTGCAGGGCGTCGAGGCCCTGATGCGCTGGCAGCACCCGACCCGCGGGTTGCTGCCGCCGGGCGCGTTCGTGCCCTTCGCCGAGCAGGCGGGCTTCATCCGCAAGCTGACGCGCTATGCGCTGCGCGAGGCGACCGCGACGGCGGCGGCGTGGGCGGCGCGCGGCGAGCCGCTCGCGGTCGCGGTCAACATCAGCGCCGACGACCTCGCCGACGCGCACTTCGACGGCCACGTCCGCGACGCGCTCCAGGAGGCGGGCCTCGCGCCGGAGCTGCTGGTGCTCGAACTGACCGAGAGCGGCTTCATCACCGACCCCGCCCAGGCCCTCGGCCGGATGGAATCGCTGCGGGCGCTCGGCGTCGGGCTCGCGATCGACGACTTCGGCACCGGCTACTCCTCGCTCAGCTACCTCGCCCGCATGCCGGTCGACGAGCTCAAGATCGACCGTTCGTTCGTGACGGCGCTCGCCGCGAGCGCCGAGGTCACCGCGGTCGTGCGCGCCGCGCTCGACATGGCGCACAGCCTCGGCCTGAAGGTGGTCGCCGAGGGCATCGAGGACGCGGGCACCGCCGGCAAGCTGCGCGAGCTCGGCTGCGACACGGGCCAGGGCTACCTCTACGCGAAGCCGCTGCTGCGGCCCGACTTCGAGCGCTGGCGCGGCACCGCGGCCGTCGCGGCGACGCCCGGGCCCGCCGCGCGACCCGCGGCGCCGTCGCGAGCCACCGGCCGCCGCTGACCCGCGGCGCCGCCGGTCAGCGCGTCACGAGGCGGTTGTAGCGCTTGAGCAGCGCGCGCAGCGCGTCGTGCGGGATCGCGATTGCGTAGTGGCCGTCCTGGCCGGTCATGTCGCGGGCCGCGACCATCGAGTTGACGATCGCCTCCTCGGTCGCCTCGACGGTGCCGAGCAACAGCGGATCGATCGCGTCGTTGCCGATGAACTGCGCGGTATTGAGCGCCTGGTCGCGGACCGCGTCGACGTTCGCGGTCGAGAACGCGACGAACAGGTCGCCGGAGCCGTTGCCCGCGTAGCTGCCGTTGCGGGCGAGGCCGAGCGCCGCGCGTTTGGCGAGTCGCTTCATCTGGTGAGGCAGCAGCGGCGCGTCGGTCGCGACGACGATGATGATCGAGCCGGTGTCGCCGCCGAGCGCCGGGTCGGTCCAGACGCGGTGCTCGCGCAGCTCATGGCCGACCGGCACGCCGGCGATGCGCAGCGTGTCGCGCACGCCGTAGTTCGCCTGCACGAGCACGCCGACCGTGTAGCCCTGCGTGCCGACGGTGACGACGCGCGAGGCAGTGCCGGTCCCGCACTTGAACTCGTGGCAGATCATGCCGGTGCCGCCGCCGACGTTGCCCTCCTCGACCGGGCCGCCGTGCGCGCCGTCGAGGGCCGCGTACACGTGCTCGGGGCGCACGTGAAAGCCGTTGATGTCGTTGAGGTAGCCGTCCCAGGTCTCGGCGACCACGGGCAGCGACCACCAGTAGCCGCTCGCGTCCGCCTGTCCCGACTTCACGCGCCACGCGATCGCGGCGTCGCGGACGACGCCGACGCTGTGCGTGTTGGTCAGGAGCACCGGACCCTCGAGCATCCCCGATTCCTCGATCCAGGCGGTGCCGGTCATCTCGCCGTTGCCATTCAGCGCGAACGACGCGCCGAAGGCCGGCAGGCGACCGCTGTCGCGGCCGCGCGGCAGCACGGCGGTGACGCCGGTCCGCACCTGGTGCTTCGGGTCGCCCGACTCGATCAGCGTCACCTCGCCGACCGTGACGCCGGCGACGTCGGTGATCGCGTTGAGCGGTCCCGGCGTGCCGTCGAACGGGATGCCGAGGTCGCGCGCCCGCGGCTCGGCGCCGAGCGCGGCGCCGGCCACGAGCGCCAGCAGGCAGGCAGCGGCGAGTTTCATCGGCGGCTCTCCTCGGCGGTGGGGCGGCGGTCGCGCCCGAAGCGCTCGGGCAGCAGCGCCGCGAGCTCGGCGCGGGTGAGGTTGCGCCAGCGCCCCGGCTCGAGGCCGTCGAGCCGGACGTTGACGAAGCGCACCCGGATCAGCCGGCGCACGGTGTAGCCGAAAACATCGCACATCCGCCGGATCTGGCGGTTGAGCCCCTGGGTCAGCACGATGCGGAAGACGTTCTTGCTGACGCGCTCCGTGCGGCACGGCGAGGTCATCGTGCCGAGGATCTCGACCCCCGCCGCCATCGCCTTCAGGAACTCGTCCGTCAGCGGCCGGTCGACGGTCACGAGGTACTCCTTCTCGTGGCTGTGCTCAGCGCGCAGCAGCAGGTTGACGATGTCGCCGTCGTTGGTCAGCAGGATCAGGCCCTCGGAGTCCTTGTCGAGCCGGCCGATCGGGAACACGCGCTCGCGGTGGGCGACGAAGTCGACGATGTTGTGGGCGACGCGCTGGTCGGTCGTGCACTCGACGCCGACCGGCTTGTGGAGTGCGATGTAGACGTGGTGGGTCGGCGCGCCGAGCGGCGCGCCGTCGACGCACACCTCGTCGGTCGCGCCGACCTTGGTGCCGAGCGTCGCGACCGCGCCGTTGACGGTCACGCGCCCGGCCGCGATCCACGCATCCGCCTCGCGCCTCGAGCAGAGGCCGCGTTCGGACAGGTACTTGTTGATCCTGAGCGCGCCGTCCGCGGTCAACGAAACACGCCCTCGCCGTAGGACTCGGCGACCAGGTTCTCGAAGCGCGTGTACTCGCCGAGGAACGTCAGGTGCACCTCGCCGGTCGGGCCGTTGCGCTGCTTGGCGATGATGATGTCGGCGATGCCCTTGCGCGGCGTGTTCGGCTCGTACACTTCTTCGCGATAGATCAGCAGGATCAGGTCCGCGTCCTGCTCGATCGCGCCGGAGTTGTGGCTCACGATCCCGTCCGCCAGCCAGCTGGCGGGGCCCGGAACGGTGAGGTCGAAGACCTCCTCGTCGCCGTCCGGCACGATCGACACGACGCGGTCCCAGACGAGGTCGGGCTCCGACCACTCGAACCGCATGTCGTCGCTCGGGTCGTCGTCGTAGGCGTAGCCCATGGCGCCGCCGGGTCCGACCTGTGCGTAGCGAATCCGATTGGCGGCGCCGCCCGGCGCGCGGCCTGCGGGGTTCGCCGGCACGCGCCCGTGCCGTGCCGCCTGCACCTCCGCGAGCACCACGACCTTCGGGTCGGCGACGCGCGGCGACGCCTCCGGCGCGGGAATGCGCCGCGTCGTCGCCACGTGGTCGTGGGACGCGAGCGCGCCGACCGTCAGCCAGCCGCGCCCGGTGTAGAGGCGGTGCTTCGCCGTCGCGCGGATCGAGCGGCCGCTCGCGAGGCTGACCCGCAGCACCGGCTTCACCCCGACCGACCAGACGAGGTCCGACTGCGCGGCCACCAGCTTCTGGCTGGGGTCCATCGCCCAGACCCGCGGCGTCTGGCCGACGAGGTCGCGGATCGGCACGCGCCGCCCGTCCGTCAGGCACACGAGCGTCTCGCCGGTGACGCACTCGCGCAGGTCGCTCATGACCGGCTTCTTCTCGACGCGCTGCTCGACGCTGCGATTGAGCTGCGACAGCGCGATCACGGGCAACTGCAGTTCCTTCGCGAGCGCCTTCAGCGACCGCGAGATCTCCGAGATCTCGGTCGCGCGGTTCTCCTTCGTGCCCGGCACCTGCATCAGCTGCAGGTAGTCGACGACGATCAGGCCGAGCCCCTTCTCGCGCTTCAGGCGCCGTGCCCGCGCGCGGATCTCGGTCGGGGTCAGCGCCGCGGTCTCGTCGATGTAGATCGGCGCCTGCGACAGCACCTCGGTCGCGCTCGTGATCCGCGGCCAGTCCTCCGCCGACAGCGCGCCGGTGCGCAGGTGCGCCTGGCTGACACGGCCGAGCGACGAGATCATGCGCATGGTCAGCGCTTCGGCCGACATTTCCATCGAGAAGATCGCCGCCGGCACCTTGCGCTCGATCGCCGCGTTCTCGGCGATGTTGACGGCCAGCGTCGTCTTGCCCATCGACGGGCGGCCGGCGACGATCACGAGGTCCCCGGGCTGCAGGCCGACCGTCATCTTGTCGAGCTCGGTGTAGCCCGTGGCGACGCCGGTGAACGCGCCCGGATTCTGGTGCAGCAGGTCGATCCGGTCGATCGTCCGCGGCAGGATGTCACGCACCGTCTGGAAGCCCGCGCGCGTGCGGGTGCCGCGCTCGGCGATCTCGAACACGCGCCGCTCGGCCTCCTCGACCAGCTCGCCGGGCGCGCGCCCGCGGGTGTCGAGCGCCATCGCGGCGATCTCGCCGCCGGCGTTGACGAGCTGTCGTAGCAGCGCATGGTCGCGGACGATGGCGGCGTACGCGCGCACATTCGCGGCGCTCGGCGTGTCGCGCGTCAGGCGCGCGAGGTAGGCGAGTCCGCCGACCTCGTCGACGAGGCCCTGGCCCGACAGCGCCTCGGACACCGTCACCGCGTCGCAGGGACTGCGCGCGTCGACGAGCCCGGCGATGGCCTCGAAGATCAGCTGGTGGTCGCGGCGGTAGAAGTCCTGCGACTGGATCAGGTCCGCGACGCCGTCCCACGCGGACGCGTCGAGCATCAGGCCGCCGAGGACGGCCTGTTCCGCCTCCACCGAGTGCGGCGGCAGCCGCAGACCGTCGGTCGCGTCTTGCGGCCGGCGCGGAGAACCCGCGAGCGCCATCGGTTACCTCGGAGCCTGTCGGCTGATGAATGTCAGCCGATTCTACCCCGGGGCGGGCCCGCGGTGCGGGCGCAGCGCGCCCGTCCGGGGGGCCGGAGGACTCAGTCCTCCGGAACGACCGCGACCGTGACGTCGACGTTGACGTCGGTGTGCAGGTGCAGCGTCAGCACCTGCTCGCCGGTCACGCGGATCGGGCCGAGCGGCATGCGGACCTCGGCCCGCTCGACCGGGTGGCCGGCGCGGGTCAGGGCCTCGGCGATGTCGCCGGTGCCGATCGAGCCGAACAGCTTGCCCTCGGTGCCCGCCTTGGCGCTGATGGTCAGGCGGAAGTCCTTGAGCGCCACCGCCCGCTGCTCGGCGCTCGAGAGGTCGGCGATGGCCTTGGCCTCGAACTCGGCGCGCTGCGCCTCGAACTTGGCGACGTTGCTCGCGGTCGCGAGCGTCGCCTTGCCCGTGGGCAGCAGGAAGTTACGCCCGTAGCCGGACTTCACCTTGACCTTGTCCCCGATGTTGCCGAGGTTGGCCACTTTCTTGAGAAGGATCACTTCCATGGAAGCACCTGTAGATCGCTGAATCGAAGATTGATCGAGGCGCAGGGGTCAGCCCGCACCGCCTTTGCCTTTCGCCGCCAGCGCCGCGAGGCGAGGCCGCAACGGAATCCAGTTGTCGAGAAAACCGAACATCGCGAGCGCGCTCTCGACGAAGAGCGCGGCCACCGGAACGAAGAGCAGCACGTAGGCGGCCGCGAGCCAGCCGGTGCTGAAGCCGAGCGCCGCCCGCGACGCGTGCAGCAGCGCGAGGCCCTGCAGCAGGAACGCGCCCGCGAACAGCCGCGAGGTATCGACCGCGAAGTCCCACTTCACCGTCAGCGACAGCAGCGACAGCACGAGCGCGACGCTCGCGAGCGTCCGGCCCGCCTTGATCTCGCGGAACGCGGGACCGAGGAGCGCCGTCTTCAGCTGCCGGCCGTGGGCGTAGAGCCCGACCGCCGCGGCGACGATCGTGTTGAACAGCAGCAGCCACGCCACGACGCCCCAGTTGACCACCGCCGACGCGGCGTCGCGGAGCTCCGCATCGCGCGGCCGCCAGCCGCTGCCGGCGTTCGACATCATCGTCGCCATGCGGTCGAGGTCGCCGGCGAGCTGCTCGACGAACGGCCGCCAGACGCCCGGCGGGTCCGACAGCACGAGGTGCACCACGACGAGCATCGCGACCGCCGCGAGCGTCGCGAACTGGAAGGCGAGGCTCAGCGACCCGCCGCGGGCCAGCAGCCGCCCGGCGAGCAGCGGCGGCACGATCAGCCCCGCGGCCACCAGCACCGCCGGAACCGCGCCGGCCCCGACCGACAGCAGCAGCCAGGCCGCCGTCGCGGCCGCGATTCCGCCGGCCACCCATTCGGAGACCGGGGTCGACTGGCGCAGCGCGAGCAGCACCAGCAGCGCCCCCGGCAGCCACGTCACGAACAGTGGCGTGACGGCCAGGAACGAGAGGACCACGGCGCCGAAGTACACTCTGGCGCGCGAGGCCGTCAACCACTCAGCGAGGCTCTGCATGCGTGTGCGACCCGCGGGGCATGGCCCCGGGGCGCGCTCCGGGTCAGTGCTGGTCGGTGTACGGCAGGAGCGCGAGGAAGCGCGCCCGCTTGACCGCCTCGGCCAGCTGACGCTGGTAGAACGAGCGCGTGCCGGTGATCCGGCTCGGCACGATCTTCCCGGTCTCGGTGATGTAGTTCTTCAGGGTCGCCAGATCCTTGTAGTCGATCTGCTCGACGCCGTCTGCGGTGAACTTGCAGAACTTCTTGCGACGGAAATAACGGGCCATGGTTCGTGCTCCTTCGGAGGGTCAGTCGCGCGACTAGCGGTCGTCGCGGTCGCGGCGGTCGCCACGGTCGCCGCGGTCGCCGCGGTCGCCCCGGTCGCCCCGGTCGCCCCGGTCGTCCCGGTCATCGCGATCGCCACGGTCGAGGCGGCTGTCCTCGCCCTTGTCGTCGCCCGACTTCGCCATCGGCGAAGGCTCGGTGACGGCGGCGTCGACACGCGTCGTGAGGTGACGGATCACGGCGTCGGAGAAGCGGAACGATCCCTCGAGCTCGGCCAGTACCTTGCCGTCGCACTCGATGTTCATGAGCACGTAGTGCGCCTTGTGCACCTTCGCGATCGGGTAGGCGAGCTGCCGCCGGCCCCAATCCTCGAAGCGATGCACCTGACCGCCGCCCGCCGTGATCATGCCCTTGTAGCGCTCGACCATGGCCGGGACCTGCTCGCTCTGGTCCGGATGGACCAGGAACACGATCTCGTAATGTCTCATGTGTGCTCCCTGTGGCTGTGAGCTGCCAGGCTGAGACGGCCAGTGCAGCAAGGAGAATCAGTAACTTAGATCAACCCCGAGGCCCGACCGAGCCTTGAGGAGCCGCGTAGTCTAGGCGGCCATCGCCGCCGACGCAAGTGCAAAAAGTGAGCGGGCTCAGGCGCTTGCGGCAGCGCGCTGGCGGAGCGCCTCGTAGAGCATGACCCCCGCCGCGACCGACACGTTCAGGCTCGCGACCGCGCCCCGCATCGGCAGGCGCACGACGAGGTCGCAATGCTCGCGCGTGAGGCGCCGCATGCCGCTGCCCTCGGCGCCGAGCACGAGCGCGAGCGGGCCCTTGAGGTCCGCGGCGTAGTGGAGGGCCTCGGCCTCGCCGTCGGTGCCGACCACCCACAGGCCCTGCTCCTTGAGCGCGCGCAGGAAGCGCGCGAGGTTCGTCACCTGCGTGAACGCGACCGTCTCGGCGGCGCCGGCGGCGACCTTGCGCACCACCGGCGTGAGGCCCGCCGCGCGGTCGCGCGGCACGACCACCGCGTCGGCGCCGGCGGCGTCGGCGGTGCGCAGCCCCGAGGCCGGCAGCGACGCGGACCACCGCGCCGAGGTTGTGCGGGTCCTGGACGCCGTCGAGCACGAGCACGAGCGGCGCGCGCCCGGTCACTTCGCCGAGCCGCATTAGCAGGTCCTCCTCGGCGAGCGGCGCGGCCGGCTCCACCCGCGCGACGACGCCCTGGTGCACGCCGCCGCCGGCGAGCGCGTCGAGCTCGGGCGCCGGGCGCGTCTCGACGACGACCCCCTGCGCGCGCGCGTAGTCGGCGAGTTCCTGCGCGCGCCGGTCGACGCGGCCCGCCTGCAAGAGCACGCGGCGCACCGCCTTGGCACGCCGCTCGATCAGCGCACGCACCGCGTGCATGCCGTAGACCGTCTCCTCGCTCATCGGCCGCGACCGCCCTTGCGGCCGCGCCCGCCGCCGTTCGCGCCCTTCGGCGGGCGCGCGCCGCCCTTCTTCGCGGTCCTGGCGCGCGGCGCGCCCTCGGGCCGCGCCCCCGCCGCCGACTCGCGACGCCGCGGGTGGAAGGCGTCCTCGGTCTTGCCGACCAGCTCGAAGTCGATCTTGCGTTCGGACGGATCGACGCGCGTGACCTTGACCGTGAGCTTGTCGCCGAGCGTGTAGCGCTCGCCGCTGCGCTCGCCGACCAGCGCCTTGCGGTCCTCCTCGTAGCGGAAGTAGTCGCGGCCGAGCGTCGCGACGTGCACGAGGCCATCGACCTGCAGCCCCTCGAGCTGCACGAACAGGCCGAAGTCCGTGACGCCGGTGACGACGCCGGCGAACGTCTCGCCGAGCCGGTCGCGCATGAATTCGCACTTCAGGAACGCGACCACGTCGCGCGACGCCTCGTCGGCGCGCCGCTCGCGCATCGAGCATTCCTGGCCGAGCTGCTCCATCTGGCGCGCCGGGTGCTCGAAGTCCTCCGGCGCACCCTCGGCGAGCGCGTGGCGGATCGCGCGGTGCACGAGCAGGTCCGGGTAGCGGCGGATCGGCGAGGTGAAGTGCGCGTAGGCCTCGAGTGCGAGGCCGAAGTGGCCGATATTCTCCGGCTGGTACACGGCCTGCGCCAGCGAGCGGATGATCATGCCCTCGAGCATCGGCGCGTCGGGCCGCCCCTGCACCTGCTTCAGGAGCTTGGCGAGCTTCAGCGGGTCGATCTCGCCCTCGGTCTCGAGCAGCAGGCCGCGGGTCGCGAGGAAGCGCTTCAGGTCGAGGATGCGCTCCTCGTCCGGCTGCGCGTGCACGCGGTAGAGCGCCGGCATCTTGTGCTTCTTGAGGAAGCGCGCCGCCTCGACGTTGGCGGCGATCATGCACTCCTCGATCAGCCGGTGGGCGTCGTTGCGCGGGTAGCTCCTGAGGTCCGCGACGCGGCCGTCGTCGCCGACGATCACCTTGACCTCGGCCGACTCGAAGTCCAGCGCGCCGCGCAACTCGCGGTAGCGCCTGAGCGCCCGGTACAGGTCGTGCAGCGACTCGAGCGAATCGAGCACCGGCTGCGACAGCGTGCCGCGCACCTCCGGGTCGCGCGCGATCAGCGCCTCGGCGGCGCGCGTGTAGGTCAGGCGGGCCGCGGAGCGCATCAGCGCCGCGTAGAAGCGCGCGCGCGTGACCTTGCCGTCGCGGCCGACCGCGAGTTCGGCGACCATGCAGGCGCGGTCGACGTCGGGCATCAGCGAGCAGAGGTGGTTGGAGAGCTGCTCGGGCAGCATCGGGATCACGCGGCTCGGGAAGTAGACGCTGGTCGCGCGCTCGCGCGCCTCGGTGTCGAGCGCGGTGCCCGGACGGACGTAGTGGCTGACGTCGGCGATCGCGACCAATAGCCGCCAGCCGCCCTTGGTCGGCTCGGCGAACACCGCATCGTCGAAGTCGCGCGCGTCCTCGCCGTCGATCGTCACGAGCGGCACGTTCCTCAGGTCGATCCGCGGGCCGAGACCCTTGGCCTCGACGCTCTTGCCGTAGCGGCGCGCCTCGCGCACCACCGCCGCCGGGAACTCGTGCGGCAGCTGGTGCGAGGCGATCGCGAGCTCGATCGCGGTCTGCGCAACGCCCTCCTCCGGCAGCACCCGCGAGATCCGCCCGACCGCGAGCGCGTCGCGGCTCGGCGGCTCGACGATCTCCGCGACCACGAGGCTGCCGTGCGCGGCACCGTTGCGGTCCTTGGCGGGGATCACGACGCGCTGGCTGATGCGCCGGTTGTCGGGGGCGACCGAGCCGACCCCGTGCTCGAGGTGGAAGCGCCCGGCCACCTGGCGGGTGCGGCGCTCGAGCACCTCGACCACGGCGCCTTCCTTGCGGCCGCGGCCGTCGACGCCGACGATCCGCACCGCGACCCGGTCGCCGTGCATCACGGCGCGCATCTGCGAGGGCGGCAGGAAGGCGTCGTCGGAACCGTCGTCCGGGATGAAGAAGCCGAAACCGTCCTTGTGGCCGGTCACCTGGCCGGTGCGCAGCGCGACCCGGTCGAGCAGCAGGTACTCGTTGCGGCGGTTCCGCAGCAGCTGGCCGTCCCGCGCCATGGCGCCGAGGCGCTTGTCGAGGGCGGCCCGCAGGCCCTTGTCCTTGAGTTTCAGCGTCTCGGCGAGGCTGTCCGCGGTCTGCGGGGCGCCGGACTGCCGGAGTGTTTCGAGCAGGTATTCCCGGCTCGGGATGGGGCGCGCGTACTTCTCGGCCTCGGTGGCCTGATGGGTGTCGGCGCGCCGCCAGTGGGGGTGTTGTGTCATCTATGGTGTGGGCGGGAGCCCGGAAGGGACCGCCGATTTCCTTATGGGGTGCCAGCCCACCCGATGTGGGGGCACAAGTTGTTGATTGACAGGGGGTAGACCACTGCGTAAATTTCCGCGTCCCCGTGCCCGGGCTTCACCCGGGCCCGCACCTTGCCCAGGTGGCGGAATTGGTAGACGCACTAGTTTCAGGTACTAGCGGGTAACACCGTGGAGGTTCGAGTCCTCTCCTGGGCACCACTCCGCTTCGGGCCCGACCGATCGGGCGCTGGCGCGGCGACATTCTGCTGCATGGGGCGGCCCCGCGCAGCGCAATTTTCATGAGGAACTCTCCATGCGAATCAGCGCGCTCCTCCTGATCCTCGGCCTCGCCGCCGCCGGCGCACTGGCGACCGAGCCGGCTCCGCCGGCCGCTTCCCCCGCCCAGACCCCGGCCGCAGCGACCCCGGCAGCGCCCGCCGCCGCCAGCCCGGCCACCCCCGCGGCCACGGCGCCGGTCGCCGCGGTGTCGCCGGAGACGCTCAAGAAGGCGGCCAAGGTCGGCCTGAAGCCGCGCCAGCGCAAGGGCACGACGATGTACTGCAAGGATTTCGCGGAGATCGGCACGCGCTTCGAGACCGAGCACTGCTACGCCGCGGCCGATCTCGACACGGTGATCGAGCAGCTGGCCGAAACGCAGGCGATGCGGCGCCAGGCCGGCGCCTGCGCCTCCGCCAGTTGCGGCAGCAGGTGAGGCGTCCTCAGTCGAACGGGTGCCGGCGGATGATCGTGTGCTCGCGATCGGCGCCGGTGCTGACGATGTCGAGCGGCACGCCGGCGAGCGCCTCGATGCGCTCGAGGTAGCGCCGCGCGGCGCCCGGCAGCCCGGCGTCGTTGGTCACGCCCACCGTCGATTCCTTCCAGCCCGGCATGTCCTCGTACACCGGCTCGCAGTCGGCGTAGTGGTCCGACAGCAGTGGCGGCTCGTCGCTGACCGCGCCGCGCATCCGGTAGCCGGTGCAGAGGCGGATGGCGTCGAGCCCGTCGAGCACGTCGAGCTTGGTGACGCAGAGCCCCGTGACGCTGTTGTGCAGGATCGAGCGCCTGAGCGCCACGGCGTCGAACCAGCCGGTGCGGCGGCGGCGGCCGGTGACCGCGCCAAACTCGTGGCCGACCCGCGACAGGTGTTCGCCGTACTCGTCGAAGAGCTCGGTCGGGAACGGCCCCGAGCCGACCCGGGTCGTGTAGGCCTTGACGATGCCGAGCACGTAGCTGAAGGCCCGCGGCCCGATGCCGGTGCCGGTCGCGGCGTTGCCGGCGGTCGTGTTCGAGGACGTCACGTACGGGTAGGTGCCAAGATCGACGTCGAGCAGCGCGCCCTGCGCGCCCTCGAACAGGATGTTCTTGCCGGCGCGGTGCAGGTTCCTGAGCAGCAGGCTCACGTCGTCGACCAGCGGCTTGACCCGCTCGCCCTGCGCCAGAGTCTCGTCGAGCACCTGCTGGAAGTCGACGGTCTCGGTGCCGTAGTAGTGGCGCAGCATGAAGTTGTGCAGGTCGAGGACCTCGCCGAGCTTCGAGGCGAGCCGCTCGCGCTGGAAGAGGTCGGCGATCCGGAGCGCGCGCCGCGACACCTTGTCCTCGTAGGCCGGCCCGATGCCGCGGCCGGTCGTGCCGATCGCGTTGACGCCACGGGCGCGCTCGCGGGCGCGGTCGAGCGACACGTGCGACGGCAGGATCAGCGGGCACGCCGGACTCACCTTGAGCCGTGCGAACACCGGCACGCCGCGCTCGACCAGCATGTCCGCCTCCTTGAGGAGCGCGGGCAGCGAGACGACAACGCCGTTGCCGATCAGGCATTGCGAGCCCTCGCGCAGGATCCCCGACGGGATCAGCGACAGCACGGTCTTCTGGCCGTCGATCACCAGCGTGTGGCCGGCGTTGTGCCCGCCCTGGAAGCGGGCCACCGCGGCGGCCCGCTCGGTCAGCAGGTCGACGATCTTGCCCTTGCCCTCGTCACCCCACTGGGTGCCGATCACGACGACGTTCTTGCCCATGTGCCTTCCGAAGTCCGTGTGCGGCGGCGGTCAGCCGCGAATCCAGTAGAGCAGCGCGCAGCCAGCCACCATGCTCGCGAGCCCTATCGCCCGCACCGGGCGGCCGCCGGCCTCGGCGAGCGCGCGGAACGCGCGCTGCGCGGTCGCGGGGGACAGGAACGGCAGCACGCCCTCGAGTACGAGGTAGAGCGCGAACGCGGTGCCGAGGTCGTGCCAGTCGATGTTCATGCGATCCGCACCGGGTGCGCGCCCGCCGGCGCTCACTTCCCGGCCGGATCGCGCAGGTACCTGAAGAAGGCGCTCTCGGGCGACAGCACGAGCACGTCGCCGTCGCGGCCGACGGTCTTACGGTAGGCCTGCAGGCTGCGATAGAAGGCGAAGAACTCGGCGTTCTTGCTGGTCGCCGCCGCGAAGATGGCGGCCGCCTTGGCGTCGCCCTCGCCGCGGATCTTCTCGGCGTCGCGCGCCGCCGCCGACAGCGTGCCGGTGCGCTGGCGCTCGGACTCGGCGCGGATCTTGATGGCCTGCTCGTCGCCCTCGGAGCGCAGCTGCGCGGCCTGCCGCGCGAAGTCCTGGCGCATGCGGTTGAACACCGAGTCGCTGACCTCGTCGGGCAGCAGGATGCTCTTGACGCGCACGTCGACGAGCGTGATGCCGAGCTGCTTGACGCTGTTCTCGGCGAACGCCAGCACGTCGCCGATCAGCTCGGCGCGCTCGGCGGCCACGACCTGCTGGATCGTGCGCTTGGCGATCGTGCCCTTGAGGCCGTCCTTGACGCTCTCGGCGAGCCGCGCCGCGGCCACGTCCTCGTTGCCGCCCGTCGAGCGGTAGTACTGCGCGACGTCGGCGATGCGCCATTTGACGTAGAAGCCGACGTTGAGGATCTTGCCTTCGCTGGTCAGGAACGGCTCCTGCTGGTAGTCGCGGGCCAGCAGGCGCTTCTCGAACTTCTTGACCGACTGCACGAGCGGCTGCTTGAAGTGCAGGCCGGGCTCGTAGTCGGTGCTGACGATCTTGCCGCCCCAGTCGAGGTTCATCGCGTACTCGGTCTGCCTGACGATGAACGTGCTCTGCCAGACGAGCACGAGCGCGACCAGGGCGGCGAGCGCGGCGATCAGCGGGCGCGAGTGCATCAGCGGTTCCCCCGCGCGCGGCTGCGCGCATCGGCGGCCGCGTCGACGGCCTCGCCGCGCGACGGTGCCGGCGTCACCGTGACCTCCGGCAGCGTCGGCTGGGCGCGCAGCGCGTCGGCGCCGCGCTTGTCGAGCAGCTTGTCGAGCGGCAGGTAGATCATGTTGCCGGTGCCCTTGGTGTCGACCAGGATCTTGGCGGTCTTGGCGTTGCCGAGCACGACCTCCATGGTCTCGAGGTAGAGGCGCTGGCGGGTCACGGCCGGCGCCTTCTCGTAGGCCGCCGCGAGCTGCGCGAAGCGCGAGCTCTCGCCCTCGGCGTCGGCGACGACGCGCTGCCGGTAGGCCTCGGCGTCGAGGATCTGCTGCTGCGCCGTGCCGCGCGCGCGCGGCAGGATGTCGTTGGAATAGGTCTCGGCCTCGACCCGGAGCCGGTCCTTGTCCTCGCGCGCCTTGATCGCGTCCTTCTGCGACGGCGCGACCTCGAGGGGCACGCTGACGTCCTGCAGGTTGACGCTGATGATCTCGAAGCCGGCCTTGTAGCTGTCCAGCGTCTTCTGGATCAGCAGCCGGGTCTTGAGCGCGATGTCCTGACGCCCGTTGGCGAGCACGTACTCGAGCGTGTTCTGGCCGATGATCTCGCGGATCGCGCTCTCGGACGCGTCGCCGAGGGTCTGCTCGGGGTTGACGACGTTGAAGACGAAGGCCCGCGGGTCGATGCGCCGGTACTGCACCGCGATGTTGATGTCCACCAGCGCCTCGTCCTGCGTCAGCATGCGGGTGTGGTCCGCCGCCGACAGCACCTCCTGCGTGTTGACGAGCTGCTTGGACTCGATCGGCCACGGCAGCCGCAGGTGCGCCCCGGACTCCTCGATCCGGTCAAACGCACCGAAGCGGGTCACGACCGCCTTCTCGGCGGGACCGACGGTGTAGATGCCGCTCGCGATCCAGGCGCCGAGCACCGCGACCCCCACCAGCGTGTAGGAGACGCCGCCGAAGCCGCCGATGCCGCCACTGCCGCCACTGCCGCCACTGCCGCCATCGCGCGGCGGGCCCTGCCGCTGGCCGAACATCGAGCCGAGGCGCCGCTTGAGGTTGCGCACGATCTCGTCGAGGTCGGGCGGGCCGCTCTCGGGCTTGCGGTCCCAGGGGTTGCGCGGCCCCGGGTTCTTGTTGCCGCCCGATTCGTTCCAGGACATGGGAATTTCCGTTGACCGTCGAAGACCGCGGTGGCTCAGAGCGAGGGGGACGCGGCGGGCCGTGATTGTAGGAACCCTCCCCCGGTGACACAAGGCGTGGCTTGCGGACGGTCCAGGCCCTCGCGGCGGCACAATGCGTCGAGGTCGCGCTCGCCGAGCTCGATCTCGATCTGCCAGCCCCCGGCGTCGGTCGCCGTCTCCTTGACGACCGCGCCGCGGCGGTAGAGCTCCGCCCGGGCCCGGCCGTGGCTCGCGGCGAGGGCGAGCGTCAGGCGCACGAGGCGGGCGCCGAAGCGTTCGGCCAGCGCCTCGCGCAGCAGCTCGATCCCGGCCCCGGTCGCCGCCGACAGCCACACCCGGCGGACGACGCCGTCGGCGTCGCGCTCGAGCCGCGGCGCCTCGCCGAGCCGGTCGATCTTGTTGTAGACCTCGAGTTGCGGCACGTCGCCCGCGCCGATGCCCGCGAGCACCTCGTTGACCTGGCGGATGCGCTCGCCGCGCTCGGGGTCCGCGGCGTCGATCACGTGCAGGTGCAGGTCCGCCTCGCGCGCCTCGAGCAGCGTCGAGCGGAACGCCGCGACGAGCTCGTGCGGCAGGTCGCGCACGAAGCCGACCGTGTCGGCGAGCACGATCTCGGGACAGTGGGCCAGCTTCAGGCGCCGCACCGTCGGGTCGAGCGTCGCGAACAGCTGGTCGGCCGCGTAGGCCTGCGCTCCGGTGAGCACGTTGAAGAGCGTCGACTTGCCGGCGTTCGTGTAGCCGACGATCGCCGCGCCGGGGATCGGCACTTCCTTGCGCGTCTGGCGGCCGGTGTCGCGCTGCTGAGCGAGCCGCTCGAGGCGGCGGTTGAGCGTGCGGATGCGGTTGTTGATGAGGCGCCGGTCGGTCTCGAGCTGCGTCTCGCCCGGGCCGCGCAGGCCGATGCCACCCTTCTGGCGCTCGAGGTGGGTCCAGCCGCGGACGAGGCGGGTCTGCAGGTGCTTGAGCTGGGCGAGCTCGACCTGCAGCTTGCCCTCGTGGCTGCGCGCGCGCTGCGCGAAGATGTCGAGAATGAGCCCGTTGCGGTCGAGCACGCGCCGGCCGGTGAGCTTCTCGAGGTTGCGCTCCTGGCTCGGGCTCAGCGGGTGGTCGACGAGGATCACCGCCGCCTCGCACTCGTCGGCGCGCGTCTTGAGTTCCTCCGCCTTGCCCGAGCCCACGAAGAAGCGCGGGTCCGGACGCTGCCGGGAGCCGGTCACGAAGCCGACGGGAACGGCGCCTGCGGACTGCGCGAGCGCCTCGAACTCCTGAAGCTCGGCGGGTGCCGGCGGCTCGCCGAGGCCGATCCGTACGAGGAGCGCCCGCTCGCCGCTCTTCGGGCGATCAAACAATCGGGCACTCCGGGGCCGGCCAGCGGCCGCGTCGCGTCATTCGACGACCGGTTCCTCGCCGGCCTCGGCGCCTTCCGCGCTCGGCAGGCGCACGTTGCGCGCCGGAACGACTGTCGAAATCGCGTGCTTGTAGACCATCTGGCTGACGCTGTTCCGCAGGAGCACGACGAACTGGTCGAACGAGTCGATGTGGCCTTGCAGCTTGATGCCGTTCACAAGGTAGATCGAGACCGGGACCCGCTCCTTGCGCAGCGCGTTCAGGAATGGGTCCTGCAGGGACTGGCCTTTGGCCATTGTCATATCTCCTTGTTTTTAGTCAACAAAATGCAGCCGCAGTCCACGCCTTCCCTAGCCCGCGATGACACATCCGGGATGCTCACGCCCCGGACATGGGGTCAGTGCTCAAAAATACTAGCACAGCGATCCTGAGCGCTTGCTTAACGAACTCCCCACAGCTGGATGCGTCGCGCGAGCTCCGCCGCCGCCGGTGCGCCACGGCCGGCGACCCGCTGCGCGCCCGGCTCGGCCCGCAGCCACGTGTACTGGCGCTTGGCGAGCTGGCGGGTGGCCCGCAGCGCCTCGGTCCGCGCGGTCGCGAGGTC
>JBBINS010000049.1:0-17674 GCA_037443765.1 Gammaproteobacteria bacterium | reverse complement strand
CGCGTGGCGATCTCGGCGGAATCGCGGAACGCGCTGCGCGCGCGCTCGGCGGGCGTCACCCAGCTGCCGCCGCGCACGACGCGCCGCGCGCAGCCGCCGGCCCACACCCAGGCACGGCCGTCGCGCGGCCGGCCGAGGTAGCTGTCCGTGTAGCAATCCTCGACCCACTCGGCGACGTTGCCGATCATGTCGTAGAGGCCGAACGCGTTGCCGCGCAGCGCGCCGGCCGGCGCGACGTCCGGGTAGCCGTCGCGGCACGCCACCGGCTCCCAGCCGAAGGCGTACGACTCCCGGCTCGAGAGGTCGTAGAGGTTGGCGAAGTCGCAGCCGTCGGTCGCCGACTCGCCCCACGGCCAGCGCGCAGTGCTGCCGGCGCGCGCGGCGTATTCCCACTCCGCCTCGGACGGCAGGCGGTACGGCTTGCCGGTCTTGTGCGCGAGCCACTGCGCGTAGGCCTTCGCGTCACTCCAGCTGACGCACGCGACCGGATGGTCGTCGCGGGCCTCGCGCGGCCGGCCGGGGTTCTCCGGTCCGCGGTTACGGTCGGCGTTGAACCGGCCGAGCGCGTCGTCCCAGGTGATGCAAGGGCCATGCGCGTCGTAGCCGGAGTCCGCGACGAAGGCCCGGAACTCGCGCCGCGTCACCTCGAGCCGACCGAGGCCGAACGGCTTGGCGATCCGGACGATCAGCGCCTGCGACTCGGCGCGCGTCGCCGCGGCGTGCGGGTCGGCGGTCGGCGTGCCCATGACGAAAGTGCCGGCGGGGACGCGCACCATCTCGGGGCAGTCGGCGCAGTCCTTGAAGGCTGCGCCCGGATCGGCAGCCGCGAGCGGCGCCGCCCCGAGGCCGGCGAGCCCGAGGAGCAGCGCGACGCCTGCCGTCGTGCGTTCGCGTCGTTGCATCACCCGATCTTAATCGGAATGAAGATCGTCAGGCCGCCGCGGTTGACGAGCAGTGCGATCGAGTGCTTCGACTTCGCTGTCTGGGCCGCGAGGTCCTCGACGCTCGCGATGCGCTGGCCGTTCGCGCCGACGATCACGTCGCCGGGCCGGACGTCGGCCTCGAGCGCGGGACCGGCGACGCCCTCGACGAGCAGCCCGGAGTCGATGCCGGCGGCCCGCCGCTCCTGCGGCGTCAGCGGCCGGACCGAGAGGCCGAGCTTGCCGCCCTCCTGCGCGTCGCCTCGCTCGTTGGCCGCGACGGCGCCCTCCTTGAGCTCGCCGACCTCGACCTCGATCTTGCGGCTGGCGCGGTCGCGCCAGACCTCGAGCTCGACCTTCGTGCCGGGCCGGATCTGCGAGATCACGGCCGACAGCTGCCCGGAGCGTTCGATCGGCTTTTCGCCGACCGCGAGGATCACGTCGCCCGCCTTGAGACCGGCCTTCGCGGCCGGACTCGCGTTCTCGACCTGGGCGACGATCGCGCCGCGCGGCCGGTCGAGGCCGAACGAGTCCGCCAGCTGCTGTCCGACCTCCTGGACGACCACGCCGATGCGGCCGCGCTGCACGTGACCGGTCTTGACGAGCTGGTCCTTGACGCCGATCGCGATGTCGATCGGGATCGCGAACGAGATGCCCATGTAGCCGCCGGTGCGGCTGTAGATCTGCGAGTTCATGCCGACGACCTCGCCGGCCATGTTGAACAGCGGTCCGCCCGAGTTGCCCGGGTTGACCGCGGCGTCGGTCTGGATGAACGGCGTGTACTGGCTGTCCGGCACCGAGCGCGACAGCGCGCTGACGATGCCGGCGGTGACGCTGTTGTCGAAGCCGAACGGCGAGCCGATCGCGATGACCCACTCGCCCGGCCGCAGTTTCGACGGATCGCCGATGCGGACCGTCGGCAGGTCCTTGCCGTCGATCTTGATGACCGCGACGTCGGTGCGCCGGTCGGCACCCACGACCTTGGCCGTGAACTCGCGCCGGTCGGTCAGGCGCACCGTCACCTCGCTCGCGTCGGCGACGACGTGGGCGTTGGTGAGGATGTAACCCTCGGGAGCGACGATGAAGCCCGAGCCCTCGCCGCGCGCCGGCTGCTGCGGGCCCCGCTGCTGCGGCATGCCGAAGCGCCGCAGGAAGTCGTGCAGCGGATCGTCCGGCACGCCCTCGTCGAAGGCCGCGGGCCGGGTCTTCTCGACGACGGCAATGTTGACCACCGCCGGGCCGTTGTGCGCGACCAGGTCGGTGAAGTCCGGCAATCCGCGGGACGCCGCGGCGCTGGTGCCGGGGCTGACCGGCTGCGCCGTCACGGCGGGCGCCGTGGCCACGGGGGCCGCCGCCCGCTCGGGCGCACGGTTGCACGCCGCGAGGCCCGCCAATGCAGCGCCGATCATCACGACGACGCCGGCGACCGAGAGCCGTCGACTCATGGTTCGAGCTCCTCATCCCTCAAGTGGGGTTGCGTCCATAGACAGCGCCACCCGCGCCAAAGTTGCACCCGGTAGCGGCGCCGCGGTAGCCCCCCGGGTCCGCGCGCCGTTACACTTCGCGCGCATGATACAACCCTCGCGCCGCGCGCTCGCGGCCATCCTCGCACCGCTCGCCGCCGGTCTCGCGGCAGCCGCCGCTGCGGCCCCCCTGCCGCCGCGCCTCGAGCAGGTCCTGCACAGCCAGGCGCTGCCCGCCTCGGCGGTCAGCATCGTCGTCCGCGACGCCGTCACGGGCGAGTCCTACCTCGAACTCAACGCGCGCGAGCCGCGCAGCCCCGCCTCGACGCTGAAGGTGCTGACGACCTTCGCGGTGCTCGACCAGCTTGGCCCGAGCTACCACTGGACGACGCGCGCCTACACGACGGCGCCGGTCGTCGACGGCAAGCTCGCCGGGGATCTCGTGATCCAGGGCGGCGGCGATCCGTACCTGACGGCCGAGCGCTGGTGGCGGTTCGCGCGCGAACTGCGCAACACCGGGCTGCGCCGAATCGAGGGCGACATCGTCATCGACCGCTCGCTGTACGCGCTGCAGGAACCGGACGCCGACCACTTCGACGGCCGCGGCGAGCGCGTCTACAACGTCCTGCCGGACGCGCTGCTCGTCAACTTCCAGGCGGCGGAGTTCCACTTCGTGCCGGAGGCGAACCGAGTGCGCGTGATCGTCGATCCGGAGCCGGCGAACCTCCGGCTCGCGACGGCGATCCGGCTGGCGGGCGGCCCCTGCGGCGATGGACCGAAGTCGCTGACCTTCACGACCTACGAGGACGAGCCCGACCGGCTGGCGCTGAGCGGTCGGCTCGCGAGCCACTGCCCGCCGCCGGTGGCGCGTCGCGCGATCATGCGCGCCCCGGACTTCGCCTTCGGCACCTTCGTCAGCGCCTGGCGCGAGCAGGGCGGGGAATTCTCCGGCCGGATGCGGCTCGAGCAGAAGCCGGCCGACGCCCGGCCGCTCGCGGAGTTCGAGTCGCTGTCGCTCGGCGAGATCGTTCGCCTGCTCAACAAGTACAGCAACAACACGATGGCGCGGATGCTGCTGCTGACGCTCGCCGCCGAGCGCTACGGGCCGCCCGCCACCGTCGCGAACGGCGAACGGGCGCTCGCGGACTGGCTCGCCCGGCAGGGCCTCGAGTTTCCGGAGCTCGTGATCGACAACGGCTCGGGACTCTCGCGGCGCACGCGAATCGCCGCCGACAGCATGGCGCGCGTCCTCGCGGCGGCGTATCGCAGCCGCTACTTCCCGGAACTCGCCGCCTCGCTGCCGCTCGGCGGCCAGGACGGGACCCTGAAGCGCCGCTTCGCCGACCTCGCCGCCGAGGGCCGGATCCGCCTCAAGACCGGGCACCTGAACGGGGTGAGCGCGGTGGCCGGGTGGGTCACGAGCCGCTCCGGCCGGCCGCTCGCCGTCGTGGCCGTCGTCAACCACCCGGGCGCGGAGTACGTCGGCCAGCCGGTCATCGACACGATCGTCCGCTGGGCCGTCGACCGCTGAGGTCTAGCGCCGCCGCCCGAGCCAGCGCTGCGCCGACTCGAGCGCGATCAGGTCGCCGGTCGTGCGCGCACCCATGCGCTGCGCCGCGTCGAGCGTGATCAGCAGCAGCTGCGCGCAGGTGTACGCGTCGGCGAGCGCGTCGTGCCGGCCGATCGGCACGAGCCCGAAGTGGTTGAGCCAGTCCTCGAGCGTGTCGTTCTGGGTCCCCGGGAACAGCGCCGGCAGCAGCACCGCGAGGTCGAGGAAGCGGCGCGGCACGCGCACGCCGAGCTGCAGCTCGAGCTCGCGGCCGAGCACTTCGGCGTCGAACTCCGCGCGGAACGCGACCGCCACCGCAGCGCCGCGGAACTCCAGGAAGTCGAGGAGCGCGGCCGCCGGATCGACGCCGCCGAGCTGCTGCTGGCCGCCGATCTGGTGCACGAGGATGTTGTCGACCGAGCTCGAGGCGCTCTGCCGCAGCACCGCGGCGAACGCGTCCGCGTGCGCGAGCGCCCGCTCCGCGACGGCGACCGCGCCGATCGCGATCACGCGGTCGCGGTCCATCCGCGGACCGGTCGTCTCGAGGTCGAGCGCCACGAAGCGCGCCAGCGCGAGCGGCGTCTGCCGCAGCCGCCGGCCGCTGACGAGGCCGAGCTCGCGCCGCTGCAGCCGCTCGAGACGCGCCCGCTGCGGCTCCGGCAGCGCCTCGCGGACGCGCCGGCGGTCCATGCGCCGGCGCCACGGCCAGCCGATCCCGCCGCTCACTGCGCCAGCGTCTGCTCGAGCAGCTTCTGAAGCGACCGCGCCTGGCGCAGCGCCTCCTTCAGCATCCGCTGATCGAGCTCGTTGAGCGCGTAGGGATCGATACGGTTAGGCGCGGCGTGCGGCGCCGGGCCGCCGTCGCCGCCGACGTGGCCGCGCTGTGCACGCAGCCGCAGCAGCTGCAGGAAGTGGAAGGCGTCCGTGAACGCGCCGATCTCGCGCTCCTCGAGGCCGAGGCGGCGGCCGGCCAGCCGGAGCCGCGGCGCGGTGCCCGTCTCGGCGATGCCGAAGCCGAGCGCGAAGGCCCGCGCCGCGTCGACGAAGATCCGGGTACCGTCGGCCTTGAGGTCGATCGTGCCGCGGTAGACGCCGTCATCGGTCACGAACGTGCGGACCACGCCGAGCGGCGGGTCGGCCGCGAGCGCGTTGGTGGCGAGGAGCTTGAGAAACAGGCGGCTGCCCGGCGCCACGTCGAGCAGCCAGCGCCGCAGGCCCTCGGCCAGCGCCGCCTGGCCGGCCAGCGGGCGCAGGTCGAAAAAGATGTTCGCGGCCAGCAGCGCCTCGGGGGCCGGCTCCCGGAGCCACGACGCGAAGCGGCCGCGCCACTCGGCGACGGTCAAGCAGTGCGCGGGATTGCCCGCCATGATATTGCCCGGGCAGAGCGGAAAGCCGAGCGTCGCGAGCGACTGGTTGGCCTCGCGCGCGAACGTCAGCAGCCGCGCGCGGGCGTGCTCCGGGTCGCCGTCGCGCACCTCGAAGGCGAGCGCGTTGTCCTGGTCGGACGCGATCGTCTGCTCGCGCCGCCCCTCGCTGCCGAGCGACAGCCAGCACCAGTCGATGCCGGCGAGGTCGTGACCCGCCGCGAGCAGTTCGAACAGCCGCAGCGTCAGCGCGTCGTTCAGCGAGGCGATCGTGTGGGTCAGCGGCTCTGCGGCCGCGCCCTGCGCCAGCAGGTTGTCCGCCAGCGTCGTGATGTCCGCCGCGGCGCGCTTGAGCGCGGCGGCGTCGCGCGCGCCGCGGATCGCCTCGATCACGTGCTGCATCGACACCCGCTGCAGCGCGAACAGGTCGCGTTCGGAGACCACTCCGCACAGCACCCCGCCGCGCGTGATCATCAGCTGGTGGTAGCGGTGCGTCGCCATGACGGCGAGCGCCTCCTGCGCGGTCGTGTCCTCGTCGACGGCGCCGGGATCCGGCGTCATCACCGCCGCGATCGGACCGGCGAGGTCGATGCCCGGCAGCACGACGCGCACCATGAGGTCGGTCAGCGTGAAGATGCCGATCGGCCGCTGCGCGTCGTCGACGACGGCGATCGTGCCGACGCCCTCCGCGCTCATCCGTTCGAGGGCCGAGCGCAGCGGCGTGGCCGCGGAGCAGCTGACCGGACCGCGGCGGATCAGCGCCCGCACCGGCTGCAGCAGCGTCTGCTGATCGACCGCGCGCTGGCTGAACTGCCGCCGCACGTGGCCCTGCGACTCGTGCAGGAGCGCGCGCAGCGACTGCGCGCAGAACTCCGCGAACGGCGCCGAACTCGAACGCAGCGCCTCGCAGTCGGGCAGCGCGATCTGGTAGCAGAAGACGTCCTCGGTCGCGACGTAGCTCAGCGCCGCGGGCTGCTGGCTCGCGGCGCCGAGCGGGAAGCACTCGCCGGGCCCGAGCACCGTCGCGTCGGCGGGCGTGCGCGCGTCGAGCGCGCGTACGTGGCCGCGCTGGATCACGTGCAGCGGACAGGTGGCGCCGCTCGCGGCGTCGACGACGACGCCGCCGGACGCGAAATACGCGAGCCGCGCCCGGCCCGCGAGGAACTCGAGGTCGCGACGGGCCATGCGCGCGAAGGGCTCATGCGCCCTCAGGAAACGGATCGTCGCCTCGAGGATCAGCGGCGGTGCCGTCATCGCGCCCGGCCCGCCGCGTCACACGGCGCTGCGGCGGGGGAGCGCAACCGCTCGGCCGCCACGCGCCGACCGTCAGTGCGTCGTCGCCCTGGAGGCCAGGATGCCCGTGTTCTGCCGCGCATAGACCTCGTCCCACATGTCCTCGGCGCGCTTGTCGCGGCCGAGCAGCGATCCGAGGATCACCGCGAGGAAGCCGATCGGGATCGAGAAGAGGCCCGGGTTCCTGAGCTCGAACAGCGGCTTCTCGAGGCCAATGAACGAGGTCTCCTGGCCTTCGACCTTCTTCAGGTCGTCGTTGGCCTTCTTGACCGCCTTGTCGAGCGCAGACGCTTCCTTGGTGGCCTTGGCGACCCGCGCCTCGTCGCCCGAGGCGAGCGCCTCCGCGATCGAGGCGCGCTTGGCCGCCTCGACGTCGAGCACCTTGTGGGCCGCCGCCCGCACCGCCTTCGGGTAGGTCAGGTTGGGCGACACAAGCGTCAGACCGACCGCACACACCGTGCCGACGATCATGCCGGCGACGATTCCTGTCGTGTTGCAGCGCTTCCAGTAGAGCGTCAGCAGCACGCACGGGAAGTTCGCGCTGGCGGCGACCGCAAACGCGAGCGCCACGAGCACCGCGACGTTCTGGCCCTTGGCGGCGATACCGATCGTGATCGCCAGCGCGCCGACCAGCACCGTCGCGATTCGCGCGGCCCGCACCTGCTGCTGCGGCGCCACGGTCTCGCCGCCGTGCACGACGCCGACCCAGAGGTCGTGCGCCATGGCCGAGGCCGCGGCGAGCACGAGGCCCGCGACCACCGCGACGATCGTCGCGAACGCCACCGCCGACACGAACGCCAGCATGAAGTTGCCGAAGAACGAGTCCGCCCCGCCGCCGATGTACTGCGCGAGCAGCGGTCCCGCCATGTTGCCGCCGGCGTCGACCGCGGCGATGCTCGCCGGGCCGACGAGCTTCGCGGCACCGAAGCCGAGGAACAGCGTCAGCACGTAGAAGCCGCCGATGATCGCCATCGCCCAGACGACCGACTTGCGCGCCTGCTGCGCGGTCGGGACGGTGAAGAACCGCATCAGGATGTGCGGCAGCCCGGCGGTGCCGAACACGAGCGCCATGCCGAGCGAGATCTGGTCGATCGGCGCCTTGAAGTACAGGCCGGGCTCGAGGAAACGCTGGCCGAGCTCGGCCGCCGTCATGTTCTTGGACGCGTCGCCGAGCAGCACCGCCACCCGCGTCTGCACTTTCGGGTCGCCGATCACGTCCGCCATGAATCCCGGCAGCGAGAAGCCGTACGGCGTCCAGACCAGCATCACGATCAGCAGCGAGGCCGCGACCAGCAGGACCGCCTTGATGATCTGCACCCAGGTCGTCGCGACCATGCCGCCGAACAGCACGTAGCTCAACATCAGGACGCCGACGACGATCACCGACACCTCGTAGTCGATGCCGATCAGCGTCTTGACGAGCACGCCGCCGCCGACCATCTGCGCCGTCAGGTAGAAGGTCGACACCGTGATCACCGACAGCGCGCCGACGATGCGCGTCTTCTTGGGGTCGTTGCGGTAGGCGAGGATGTCGGACAGCGTGTACTTGCCGATGTTGCGGCAGGGCTCCGCGATCAGCAGCAGCACCGTGATGTAGGCCACCAGCCAGCCGACCGAGTACATGAAGCCGTCGTAGCCGTACAGCGAGATCAGGCCCGCGATGCCGAGGAACGACGCCGCCGACAGGTAGTCGCCGGCGATCGCCCAGCCGTTCTGCAGGCCCGAGATGCCGCCGCCCGCGGTGTAGAAGTCGGAGGCCGACTTCACGCGCTTGGCCGCCACGTAGGTGATGTACATCGTCAGCGCGATCACGGCCGCGAACACCGCGAACGTGACCCAGCGGTACTGGCCCGCGGCGCTCGACTCGGCACGTGCCGCCACCGCCGCGAGCGAGAGCGCCGCCGCGACGCCGAAGGTACCGAGCTTCTTGGTTGTGAACTGCATGGCTCAGCCTCCCGCGCGCTTCATGAAGTCGGCGGCGATCTCGCCCGCCAGGCGGTCGAACTCGCGGTTCGCGACCATCGAGTAGTAGATCGCGATCGCCCAGGCGACCACGAACTCGCTGAGCGCGAACAGCAGCCCAACGTTGATCACGCCCCAGACCTTGATCTTGAACACGTCCTGGAAGTACGCCGCGCCGATCGGCAGCGCGAAGTAGTAGACGACCGAGAAGGCCATCAGCCCCCACAGGAAGGCCATCTTCCTGCGATGCAACTGCTGGAATCGCGGGTCGGCGATTACCGCCGCCCAGTCGATCGAGTCCGACTTCGCCATGGTCACATCCCCCTCGCGTTGGAATTCTGGCCCGACCGAATTGCCGCCGCCGGCCGGCGTTCGGCTCTACATCTGCCCGGCACCCCGCCCTGGCGTCGCGCCCGGGCGCCGCCGCCGCCGGGGACGCCGAGTAGAGCAGATCTGCCCTCGGACCGTCACCCGTGCGGCGCAGCGCCGCCCGGCGCGCGGGCCGCGCCGGTGCCATTGCGGACAGTGCGGCTTGAGCCGGGCGCCGATTTGATGAACGATCCCTGCCGGATGCTGCCCCCCGGCGGAGGCGGCCCGTAATTAGCCAAAGGTCGTAGGGGATGGGCTAAGACCAAGGTCGAAGCCCGGCCACCCGGCCGCAGTGCTAGAAGTAACCGCAATCCACACGCGCGGCCCCGGCCGCCCGGGTCGCCTTGCGTTGGGGGAGATCGCCATGAGCCACGTCTACGAAGTACCCGCCGAATTCGCGCGCAAGGCGCGCGTCGACGCCGACCGCTACGCCGCCGACTACGCGCGCAGCATCAGGGACCCGAGCGCCTTCTGGGGCGAAGTCGGCAAGCGCCTCGACTGGATGAAGCCGTACACGGAGGTGCGGGACGTCTCGTTCGACCTGCACAACTTCCGGATCCGCTGGTACGGCGACGGCGAGCTCAACGTCGCGGCTAACTGCCTCGACCGCCACCTCGCCAAGCGCGGCGACCAGACCGCGATCCTGTGGGAAGGCGACGACCCGAAGGAGAGCCGCCGCGTCAGCTATCGCGAGCTGCACGCCGAGGTGTGCCGCTTCGCGAACGTTCTCAAGGGCCTGGGGGTCGTCAAGGGCGACCGGGTCACGATCTACCTGCCGATGATCCCGGAGGCGGCGGTCGCGATGCTGGCGTGCGCGCGGCTCGGCGCCGTCCACTCGATCGTGTTCGGCGGCTTCTCGCCCGAATCGCTCGCCAGCCGCATCCAGGACTGCGGCTCCAGGCTCGTCATCACCGCCGACGAGGGCCTGCGGGGCGGGCGCAAGGTGCCGCTCAAGGCCAACGTCGACGCCGCGCTCGCGCTCCAGCCGGGCGGCAGCGTCGAGAAGGTCGTCGTCGTGCGCCGCACCGGCGGCAAGGTCGCCTGGCAGGAGGGACGCGACCTGCGCTACGAGGAACTCCTCAAGGCGGCGAGCCCCGACTGCCCGCCGGTCGCCGTTGGCGCCGAGGACCCGCTGTTCATCCTCTACACGTCGGGTTCGACCGGCAAGCCGAAGGGCGTGCTGCACACGAGCGGCGGCTATCTCGTCTACGCCTCCTACACGTTCGAGAACGTGTTCGACTACCGCGACGGCGACCTGTTCTGGTGCACGGCCGACGTCGGCTGGGTGACCGGCCACAGCTACGTCGTCTACGGCCCGCTCGCCTGCGGCGCGACCACGCTGATGTTCGAGGGCGTGCCCAACTACCCCGATCCGGGGCGCTGCTGGGACGTCATCGACCGCCATGGCGTGACGATCTTCTACACGGCGCCGACGGCGATCCGGGCGCTGATGCGCGAGGGCGAGAGCTGGGTGCAGAAGCACTCGCGCAAGAGCCTGCGCCTGCTCGGCAGCGTCGGCGAGCCGATCAACCCGGAGGCCTGGGAGTGGTACCACCGCGTGGTCGGCGACCACCGCTGCCCGATCGTCGATACGTGGTGGCAGACGGAGACCGGCGGCATCCTGATCACGCCGCTCGCCGGCGCGACCCGCCTCAAGCCCGGCTCGGCGACGAAGCCGTTCTTCGGCGTGCTGCCCGCGATCGTCGACGGCGCCGGCCAGGAGCTCAAGGGCGCGGCCGAGGGCAACCTCGTGCTGCTCGACTCGTGGCCGGGCCAGATGCGCTCCGTCTACGGCGACCACCAGCGCTTCATCGACACCTACTTCCGCACCTTCCCCGGCACCTACTTCACCGGCGACGGCGCACGCCGCGACGAGGACGGCTACTACTGGATCACCGGGCGCGTCGACGACGTCATCAACGTCTCCGGTCACCGGCTCGGGACGGCCGAGGTCGAGAGCGCGCTGGTCGCGCACCCGTCGGTCGCGGAGGCCGCGGTCGTCGGCTACCCGCACGACATCAAGGGCCAGGGCATCTACGCGTACGTGACGCTGAAGGCCGGCGTCGACTCGTCCGACCAGCTGCTCGCGGAGCTCAAGCAGACCGTCCGCCAGCAGATCGGCGCGATCGCTTCGCCCGACGTGATCCAGTGGGCGCCCGGCCTGCCGAAGACGCGCAGCGGCAAGATCATGCGGCGCATCCTGCGCAAGATCGCCGCCGATGAGGCCGATCAGCTCGGCGACACGTCGACGCTGGCCGACCCTTCCGTCGTCAAGCAACTCGTCGATCACCGGCCGCAGAAATAGCCCGCGCCGCCGTGGGCCGCACGATCCTGATCGCGGACGACCATCCGCTATTTCGCGCCGCGCTGCGCGGTGCGGTCGCCGGCGCGATGACCGACGCCGAGTTCGTCGAGGCGGACAGCGTCGCCGGCGTGCTCGAGGCGATCGAGCGCCATCCGCAGGCGGACGTGCTGCTGCTGGACCTCGACATGCCCGGCGCGCACGGCTTCAGCGCTCTCGCGCACGTGCGCGGCTCGCGCCCGGAGCTGCCGGTGGTGATCGTGTCGGCGACCGCCGACGCGCCGACGATCGCGAGCGCCTTCGCCTACGGCGCGCAGGGCTTCATCGCCAAGTCGTCGGAGGCGGCCACGATCGGGGCCGGCGTCGAGGCGGTGCTGCAGGGCGAACTCGTCGCGCCGCCCGATTACCGGCCGCCGCCGCCGGGCGGCCACGGCTCGGCCGACCTCGAGGTCGCCGCGCGCCTCGCCGACCTCACGCCGCAGCAGTTTCGCGTGCTCAGCATGCTGCTGTCGGGGCTGCTCAACAAGCAGATCGCGTTCGAACTCGACGTCTCCGAGGCGACCGTGAAGGCGCACGTGACCGCGGTGCTGCGCAAGCTCGGCGTCGCCAATCGCACGCAGGCGGTGCTGCGCGTCGGGCGTCTCGCGATCGACCACGGCCTGCTGCGCGCGGCACCCGACGACCCGGAGTAGCGGCGCTCAGCCGCTCGCGGCGCGCGCCCGCGCGCGCACCCGGCCGGCGCGGGCGGCGGTCAGGAAGGCCCGCAGCGCCGCCGGCTTGATCGGCTTGCGAAGCACCGGCCAGCCGAGCGCCCGGGCCTTGAGCGCGAGCGCGCCGTCGTAGTCGGCCGTGATCAGGGCCGCGGCGAGCGGCCCGGCCGTCGCCGCGGCGAGCGACGTCAGCATCGCGAGGCCGTCCGGCCCGTCGCCGAGGTGGTAGTCGGCGAGCACGATGTCGACGCCGCCGGCCGCATGGCAGGCGCCCGCCTCGGCCGCGTCGCGCGCCTTGAGGACGCGGATCGCCCAGCGGCCGAGCAGCGCTTCCATGCCGTCGAGGATCGCCGGCTCGTTGTCGACGCAGAGCACGGTGAGCCCGTCGAGTGCGGCCGGCACGTGCAGCGGCTCGACGGGCGCCGGCGACGGCACCACGGCCAGCGCCCCGCGCGGGACGACCACGCCGAAGCTCGAGCCGCGGCCCGGCCGCGAACGCAGGTCGAGCGGATGGCCGAGCAGCCGGGCGATGCGGTCGCAGATCGCGAGCCCGAGGCCGAGACCCTTCTCGCCCCACGGGGAGGCGCGCTCGAGCCGGGTGAACTCGCCGAAGATCGCACCGCGCTGGTGCTCGGCGATCCCGGGGCCGGTGTCGCTGACGCGGATCAGGACGTCGCCGCCGCGGCGCACGCAGCCGAGCACGACGCCGCCGCGACGCGTGTAGCGCAGCGCGTTGGCGAGGTAGTTCTGCAGGATGCGCCGCAGCAGCACGCGGTCCGTGTAGACGATCGCGCGCGTCGGCGCGACGCGCAGTGACAGGCGCCGCACGGCCGCGATCGGCGCGTACTGCCGCTCGAGGTCCGCGAGCAGGCCGGCGATCGGGAACGCCATGCGCTCGGGTTGCAGCGCGCCGCTGTCGAGCTTGGCGACGTCGAGCAGCCCGTCGAGCAGGTCTTCGGCGGCACGCATCGAGCTGTCGATGCGCGCGGCGATCTCCTGCAGCGGCGGCTCCTCGGCCGCCTGCGCCGACAGCGCCGACGCGAACAGCCGCGCGGCGTTGAGCGGCTGCAGCAGGTCGTGGCTCGCCGCCGCGAAGAAGCGCGTCTTGCTGGCGTTCGCCTCCTCCGCCAGCCGCTTGGCGGCCTGCTGCGCGGCGAGCGCCCCCTTGAGCTCGACGGTGCGTGCCTCCACCCGGCTCTCGAGCTCCAGCTTCGCGTCCCTGAGCTCCTGCTCGGTGCGCTTGAACTCGGTGATGTCGGTGTAGGTCGTCACGTAGCCGCCACCGGGCATCGGCTGGCCGCGGATCTCGTAGACGCGGCCGCTGCGCCGCTCGCGCTGGATCACGTAGGCGCTGCCGGAGCGCATGTACGCGAGCCGCTTGCGGACGTGCGCGTCGGCCTCGCCGGGCCCGCATTCGCCGCGCAGCGCGTTCCAGCGGATGAGCTCCGCCGCGTCGCGGCCGACGTAGATGAAGCCGTCCGGGTAGTCGAACATCTCCGTGTAGCGGCGGTTCCAGGCGACCAGGCGCATGTCCGCGTCCACCACGCTGATGCCCTGCGCGACGTTCTCCATCGTCGCCTGCAGCAGCTGGCGGCTGAAGCGCAGCTCCTGCGAGGTCTCGTCGAGGAGTTCGGCGACCTCGTCGACCTCGAGGCCGCGGCGCCTGAGCGCGTGCGTCAGCAGCACGCGAGCCGTCGAGGCGCCGACCGAGCCCGCGAGCTCGCGCTCGACGTGCTGCAGCAGCGCGCGGTCGGCCGAATCGCCGGACCGCGGCACGGGCCGCTGCACGCGCGCCGCGTGCTCGGCGAGCATGCGGCGCGCCGCGGCGGGACCGACGATGCGCGCCGCGAGCGCCTCGAGGTCGCCGACCCGCGCGTGACTGATGCCCTGCCCGGTCGCGGCGCCGAGCGGTTCGTTGAAGGCCTTGGCGGCCAGCCGCTCCTGCAGGGTCGTTCCGCGACGCAGCGACACGCCGACCAGCAGCGCGACGTTCGCAACCAGCGCCCACAGCGCACCCTGGTTCACCGGCCCGAGGCCCGCGATGCCGAACAGCGCCTGCGGGCGCAGCCAGCCGACGCCGAAGGGGCCCTGCAGGAGCAGCGGACTCGACGGCGCGAGCATGCCGGGCAGCGCCAGCGTGTAGATCCAAAGCGCGAAGCCCGCGAGCAGACCCCAGAACACGCCCGCGCGCGTCGCGCCGCGCCACCAGAGCCCCGCGGCGATGCCGGGCACGAACTGCGCGACCGCGGCGAACGCCAGCAGGCCGATCGACGCGAGGCTCGTCGGCGCGCCCACCGCGCGGTGGTAGCCGTAGGCGAGGAACGCCAGCGCGAAGATCGTGATGCGGCGCAGCCAGAGGATGCGGCCGCCGAGGTCGACGCTGCCGACGAGGCGTGTCCGCCACAGCGCCGGCACGATCAGGTCGTGCGTGACCATGGTCGCGAGCGCGAGGCTCGCGACGACGACCATCGCCGTCGCGGCCGACAGGCCGCCGAGGAAGGCGAGCACCGCGAGCCACGGCGCGCCGGTGGCCATCGGCACCGTCAGGACCAGCGTGTCGGGCTGGCCGTGCTCGGCGACGCCGCTCGCGACGCCGAGCGCCGCGATCGGCAGCACGAACACCGAGAAGAGCGCGACGTAGAGCGGAAACAGCCAGCGCGCGCGCCTCAGGTCACCGGGCTCGGCGCACTCGACGACCGCGACCTGGAACTGGCGCGGCAGGCAGACGACCGCGGCGGCCGCGAGCAGCGTGGTCGCGACGAAATTGACGTCGAAGCTGCCGCGCATCGCGTCGATCGAGCGCGCGAATCCGACCGGCGCCGGGCCGAGCGACCGCCACGCGTACAGGCCGACCGCGACGAAGGCGCACAGCTTGACGAACGACTCGAAGGCGATCGCGAGCATCAGGCCCTCGTGGTGCTCGGAGGCCGCGACCCGCCGCGTGCCGAACAGCGCCGCGAACAGCGCCATCAGCAGCGCGACCGCGAGCGCCGTATCGAAGCGCCACGGCGAGCCGCTCGCCGGCAACCCCGTCAGGACGTCGATGCTGGCGGCGACCGCCTTGTACTGGAGCGCGAGGTACGGCACGGCGGCGACGAGCGCGAGCAGCGACGTCAGCGCCGCGAGCGACGGGCTCTTGCCGAAGCGCGACGAGATGAAGTCGGCGATCGAGGTGATGTTGCGCGCGCGCGCGACCTCGACCAGTCGCGCGAGGTACGGCGCACCGACCAGGAACAAGAGCGCCGGTCCGAGGTAGATCGGCAGGAACGCCCAGCCTTCGCGGACCGCGGTGCCGACCGCGCCGAAGAAGGTCCAGGTCGTGCAGTACACGCCGAGCGCGAGACTGTAGATCACCGGCCGCAGCCGCGCGTTGAGCGGATAGATGCGGCGCGTGTCGCCATAGAAGGCGATCGCGAACAGCAGCGCGAGGTAGCCGACCGCGATCGCGGACAGCAGCCAACCGGAGACCATCGGACCCCCTCCGACCCCACGTTAGCACGCGGGTCGGTGGCGGCGGCGACGCCGGCGCGCGGCTCAGGCCGTCAGCCGGTGTTGCGAGAATACAACGCCATCCTCGTCGGCGTAGGCGACGTCGCCGGGCCGCACGCGGGCGCCGAGGATTTCGACGGCCACGCCCTGGACGCCCTGGCCGTGCTTGTCGCTGCGGCGCGGCTGGGTGCCAAGCGCCAGCACGCCGATCGGCAGCGCCGCGATGGCCGCCGAGTCGCGCACGCAGCCGGCGACGACGATGCCGGTCCAGCCGTTGCGATGGCCGGCCTCGGCAAGGAGGTCGCCGACCAGCGCGCAGCGGCGCGAGCCGCCGCCGTCGACGACCAGCACGCGGCCGTTGCCCGGCGTCTTCAAGAGCTCGCGCACGAGCGAGTTGTCCTCGAAGCATCGCACCGTCACGACCTCGCCGCTGAAGCGGCGCGCGCCGCCGTAGTGCGCGAGTCCGGCCTCGCAGGCCTCGAGCTGCGGGTGCGCGTCCAAGAGGTCGGTCGTCCGAAATTCCATCGTCGTTCTCCCCACGTAGTCGCCGCCGGCCAGTGCGGACAGCCCCGGCAGCACGCGCTACACTTCTGCCCCCATTGCCCGAGGCCCCGCCATGCTAGTTGCCCGCGATACGGTCGTCACGATCCATTACACGCTCAAGAACGACGCCGGCGAAGTGCTCGACAGCTCCGCCGGCGGCGAGCCGCTCGCCTACATCCACGGCGGCGGCAACATCATCGTCGGCCTCGAGGAGGCCCTCGAGGGCAAGACGGCGGGCAACCACATCGTGGTCGCGATCCCGGCCGGGAAGGCCTACGGCGAGCACGACGATGCGCTGGTGCAACAGGTGCCGCGCCGCGCGTTCCAGAGCGGCGGCGACGTCAAGGCCGGCATGCGCTTCACGGCGCAGACCGAGCACGGCCCGCGGCAGGTGGTGGTCACGCGGGTGGCCGGCGACATGGTGACGGTGGACGGCAATCATCCGCTCGCCGGCCAGGCGCTCAACTTCGACGTCCAGATCACCGAGGTCCGCGCCGCGAGCGACGAGGAACTCGCGCACGGGCACGTGCACGGCGCGGGCGGACACGACCACGGCTGACCGCGGCGGGGCTCAGCGGGCGACGCGGTGCCGGGCGAGGTGCCGCGCGGTCCACGAATGCGGCGCCTTGTGCACGAAGCGGTGCCGCGCGACGTGGTAGCTGGTGTCGAAGCCGTAGAAGCTGCGGCGCATCCGCTCGAGCTCGGCGGCACGGTAGGCCGCCAGCGGGCGGGTCGCCTCGTCCGCGGCGCGTCGCGCGCGCTTGGCGTCGAGCTGCGCCGCGTAGTCGTGCGCTGAGGCGAGACGGAGCGCGCGCTCGCCAACCTCGGCGGCGAACGCCGCCGCATCCGCACCGAAGGCCTCGTCCGCGAGCCCGAGCGCGGCCGCCTGGCGGCCGAGCAGCGGCTGGCGCTCGCCCATGACGCGCGCCGCGACGTCGGCGCCGACGCGCCGCGGCAGGGTGTAGGTCCACAGTTCCGAGCCGTACAGATTGCCCATGTTGCGGTAGTGGAAGTTGAGCACGACGCCGGGCCGCATCCAGACCCGGTCGGCCGCGAGCGCGAGGAACGCGCCACCCGCGCCGGCGTTGCCGCGCACGGTGGCGACCGTCAGCTTGTCCCCGATCCGCACGATGCGCTCCGCGACGTCGTCGATCGCCTCGATGTTCCGCCACGATTCGTCGGCCGGGCTGTCGGCGGCCTCGATCACGTTGAGGTGGACGCCGTTGGACCAGAAGTCGCGCCCGCCCTCGAGGACCAGCACGCGCGTCGGCCGCGCGGCCGCGGCATCGAGCGCCTCGGCCAGCCGGCGACAGAGTCGCGTGCTCATCGCCCCGTTGTAGAAGTCGAACGCCAGGTAGCCGACGCCGTCGGCCTCCCGGTAGCGGATCGGGTCCGCGGCGCCCGCGGCGGCCAGCGGCAGCGCCGCCGCCGCGGGACAGGCCGCGAGGGCTGGCAGCTTGAACGCCGCCTCCTGCTCGCGTCGCGCGTGCCCGATCCAGAGCGCGCCGTCGCGCGTCGCGCGCAACAGCGATTCGCCGTCGCGCGCGAGCCAGGCGCCGGGGCGCGCGCCCGGCACGGCCGCCGCGGCGTGCGCGTCGAACAGCCGGCACGGCGCGCCGAGAATCTCGTCGACGATGCCCGGCGAGGAGTCCGCGGCGCGCAGCTTGACGAGCGCCTTGTTCAGGCTGCGATCGAAGTCGACATAGGCGC
>JBBINS010000048.1:0-17774 GCA_037443765.1 Gammaproteobacteria bacterium | reverse complement strand
CCCGCGCCGCGCGGCGCGCCGGGGCGCGGCGCGGCCGAGGCCGTCGCCGCCGAGCGTGCCGCACCCGCCTACCCCGCGACGCGTCGCGTCGCGCAAGCCGACGACTATCACGGCGTGCGGGTCGAGGACCCGTGGCGCTGGCTCGAGGCGCTCGACTCCCCCGAGGTGCACGACTGGGTCGAGGCCGAGAACGCGGTCGCCGCGCCCTATCTCGAGCGGCTGCCGGCGCGCGCAGTGTTCAAGCAGCGGCTCGCCGCGATGTGGAACTACGAGCGCTGGGGCGCGTCGCTCAGCGGCGGCAATTCGTTCGTCGCGCCGGTGCGGCACGCCGGGCGGACGTTCTACCTCTACAACAGCGGCCACGAGGACCAGAGCGCGCTCTGGGTCACCGACGCCACCGGCGGCGCGGCGCGCCTGCTCATCGATCCCGGCACCTTCGCGGCCGACCGCACCGTCGCGCTCGCCGGCTTCGAGGTCGCCCCCGACGCGCGCCACGTCGCCTACGCGACCTCCGACGGCGGCTCCGACTGGGTGACGGTGCGGGTGCGCGAGGTCGACACCGGCCGGGACCTGCCGGAGGAGCTCGGCTTCATCAAGTCGACGCCGCTCGCGTGGGCGCCGGACGCCCGCGGCTTCTACTACTCGCGCTACCCGGCGCTCGACGCGAGCCACGGCGACGACGCCAAGCAGGTCAGCGTCTGGTTCCACGCGCTCGGCACGCCGCAGAACTCTGACCGCTTCGTCTACGCGATCAGCGACCACGCGACCCGCAATCCCTACGGCACCGTCAGCGACGACGGCCGCTGGCTCGTGATCCACGTCCGCGACGGCTTCGCCGCCAACGGCGTCTACGTGCTCGAGCTCGGCGCGCGCGATGCGGACGCGGTGCGGCTGGTCGACGCCTGGGACGGGCGTTACCAGTACCTCGGCAACCAGGGCCGCGAGTTCTACTTCGAGACCACCGCCGGCGCGCCCCGCGGCCGCATCGTCGCGATCGACCTCGACGCGCCCGATCCCGCCCGCTGGCGCACGCTCGTCGCCGAGGCCCCGGAGGCGATCGACTCCGCGCACTACGTGGGCGGCGCGTTCCTCGTCACGTACCTCAGGGACGCGCACTCGCTCTTGCGGGTCTACGCCGGCGACGGCAGCGGCGGCGAGGAGCTCGCGCTGCCCGGCATCGGCCAGGTGGCGGGCCTGAACGGCCGCGGCGCGGACGCGAGCGCGTACTTCGCCTACACCGACTTCCTGACGCCGCACGCGATCTATCGCTACGACGTCGCCGCCCGCCGCCTCGAGGCCGTCTACCGGCCCGCTGCGGCGCTCGACCCCGCGGTCTACGTGACCGAGCAGGTCACCTACACGTCGAAGGACGGCACGCGCGTGCCGATGTTCCTGACGCACCGCCGCGACCTGCCGCGCGACGGCCGGCGGCCGACGATGCTGTACGGCTACGGCGGCTTCAACCTGCCGATGCTGCCGGGCTACAGCGTGCCGGTCGCGGCCTGGCTCGAGCAGGGCGGCGTCTACGCGGTCGCGAACCTGCGCGGCGGCAGCGAGTACGGCGAGGCGTGGCACCTCGCCGGCACCCGGACCCGCAAGCAGGCCGTGTTCGACGACTTCATCGCTGCGGCCGAGTGGCTGATCGCGGCACGCGTCACCTCGCGCGAGCATCTCGGCATCCGCGGCCGCAGCAACGGCGGCCTGCTGGTGGGGGCGGTGCTGGTGCAGCGGCCGGAGCTCTTCGCCGCGGCGCTGCCCGCGGTCGGCGTGCTCGACATGCTCCGCTACCAGACGCCGAGCGCCAATGCGCGCCAGTGGTCGAGCGACTACGGCCTCGCCGACAACCCGGACGAGTTCCGCGCGCTCTACGCCTACTCGCCGCTGCACAACGTGCGCCCCGGCACCTGCTACCCGCCGACGCTCGTGACGACCGCCGAGCGCGACGACCGCGTCGTCCCCTGGCACAGCTACAAGTTCGCCGCGGCGCTGCAGGCGGCGGAACCGGCGGGCTGCGCGAGCCCGCTGCTGCTCAGGGTCGAGACGCGCGCCGGGCACGGCAACGACCGGCCGGTGTGGATGCAGGTCGAGGACTTCGCGGACCAGTGGGCGTTCCTCGCCTGGCATCTGGGCCTCGCGGTGCGGCCGCTGTGAAGCGCCCGACGTACCTCGAGCTCGGGCGCCGCACGGCCTTCGGCCGGCCGCTCAAGAAGCCGCTCGGCCCGGTGCCGCCGCCGCCGGATCCGGCCACCGTCGCGGACTTCGACCTCGCCACCTGGCGCGTGCGGCCGGCGCTCGGCCGGATGACGAAGGCCGACCGGATCCTCGCGCTCGACGAGCAGACGCTGCTCGTGCTCTTGGTGCTCGCCGAGCGGCCGCCCGGCGGCGTGAACCGCGAGCAGCTCGTGGCCCGGGTGTTCGGCCCGGGCGCCGAGGACCTGGCGCACGAAAAGCTCCGCCGTTGCCTCAGCTTCCTGCGGCGCGCGTTCTCGGAGGATGGCGCGGTGCGCATCCTGAACGCGCCCGGCGACTGCTTCGTCCTCGAGGTCGGCGCGCCGGACCCGGGGCGCGGCCGGCGGACGCCCGCGGCCGACGTGCTGCTCGACAACCCGACCGGCGTCGAGAGCTTCCTGAGGCGCGGCAAGCGCCACTGGCTCGCGATCGGCGTCGCCGCGGTCATGGTCGTCGCGATCTCGGTGCTGCTGGTCGTGATCAGCAACCACGGCCACGTCGTGCTGCTCGGCGGCCGGGTGGCGGGCGTCACGGCGCTCGCGACCGAGCCCGGCGCCAAGACGAGCCCGAGCTTCTCGCCCGACGGCCGGCAGCTCGTCTACAGCTGGCGCCGGCCGGACGGCACGCAAAAGCTGTACGTGCGCGCGCTCACGGGCGGTGCGCCGCGAGTGCTCACCGGCGGCGACGGCACCGACAGCTTCCCCGCATGGTCGCCGCGCGGCGACCTGATCGCGTTCCAGCGGCGCGCCGAGTCGACCTGCGCGGTGCTCGCGATCCCGCCGGGCGGCGGCGAGATGCGCCTGCTCGGCGACTGCGACTTCGGCGGCGGCGGGCCGATGACCTGGCTGCGCGACGGCACGGCGCTCATCTACACGCATCGCACCGCCTGGAACCTGCCGACCCAGATCGTCTCCGTGAGCGTCGCGGACACGCGCATGGTGGGCGTGACGAACCCGGTCGTCGGCATGCCCGGCGACTCGGGCCCGGCGCTCGCCATGACCGGGCGCCGCCTCGCGTTCGTGCGCACCCGCGCCCCCGGCGCCGGCGACCTCATGCTGCTCGAGCTCGGCGGCAACCTGCCGGAGCGCCTGACGCGCGACGGCGTGGCGACGGCCGGCAGCGCGTGGGAGCCGGCCGGCCTCAGCCTGATCTTCGCGACGCCGCGCGCCGGCCGCGACGCGCTGTGGCGCTCGCGGGTCAACGGCACGCCGCCCGAGCTCCTGCTCGCGCGCCCTGACCCGCTGCGGGCGCCGGCGCTCACGAACGACGGCCGCACGCTCGCCTACGAACGGTGGCACCTGACGAGCCGGCTCGCGCGGCTGCCGATCGAGGGCTCCGGCGCCACGGCCCCTTGGCGCGAGACCGCCGCGCTCGAGCGCGGCGCGCAGCTGTCGCCCGACCGCACCCAGGTCGCGTTCGTCTCGAACCAGGGCGGGCGCGACCAGCTGATGCTCGCGCCCGCGGCCGGCGGCGACGCGAGGCCACTCACGACGGGCGCCTTCGACTACCTGGAGGCGCCACGCTGGTCGGCGGACGGGAGGTTCGTCGCCTTCGCGGCCAGCCGCGACGCGAAGCTCGACGTCTGGTCCGTCGAGGTCGGCAGCGGCGCGGAGCGGCGCGTGACCACCGACGGCAGGAGCCGGGCGCCGTCGTTCTCGCGCGACGGCCGCTGGCTCTATTTCGGGTCGGCGCGCTCGGCCGGCTGGCAGATCTGGCGCGAGCCTTGGCCCGGCGGCGAAGCGCCGGAGCAGGTGACGGCCGAGGGCGGGCTCGCGGCGATCGAGTCGCGCGACGGCGCGCTGCTCTACTTCGTGCGCCCGGACCGGCGCGGCCTGTGGCAGCGCAGCCGCGACCCGGGCGGCGACGACGCGCTGATCTCGCCGGAGCTCTCGCCCGCGGACTTTCGCAACTGGGACGTCACGGCCGACGCCATCTGGTTCGCCACGCGGCCGACGGAGGGCCCGCCCGTGCTCGCGCGGTACTCGCTGCTCGACGCCCGCCTGACGCTCGGCCAGAAGCTGCCGGAGCTGATGCCCGATTCCGGGATCACGCTCGCAGCGGACGGCAAGTCGCTGATCGTCGCCGAGGCGACCGCGGCGCAGGTCGACCTCGAGGTCGCCGCGCTCGAGTAGCCACGGCTCAGAGCCGGCCGACCGCGAGTCCCGGCTGCCACTCCAGGCGGCCGGTCGCGCGCGCTTCGGCACCGAGGGGCGACTCGACGTCGAGGTACCACGGCAGTCCGGCGGCGGCGATGCCGGGCAGTTCGGCCGCGTCGAGGCCACGCCCCGGAACCAGCAGGAAGTCCGCGCCGTCCGCGGCGGCGGCGCGCGCCTCGTCGGCGCCATGCACGATGCGAGCGGCGAGCACCCGCCGGTGGGCGGCGCGCTCGAACTGGTGCGGCGAGCTGTAGACGCTGCCGGCGCCGCCGACGGGCCGGGCGCGCGGGTCGACGACGAAGACGAGGTCGCCGTGGTCCTCGAGGCGGCGCACGACGCCGATATCGGCGGGGAGCGCGCTCACGAGCCACGCAATGCGCTCGTGGCGCGGCGCCGATGGCACGCGGTCGGCCAGCATCTCGTCGGCGGGCACGCGCACGAACAGCGGCGGCAGGACGAGCGCCGTGACGATCGCGCGGTCGGCCTCGAGGATGTCGGCGTCGACGAGCTCGGCGCGCGGGCACCAGCGCAGCGCCTGGCCGTCGAGCGGCGCGGGCGTGCCATCCCACGCCGTGACGCGCCAGCAGTCGATGCGCACCGCGGCCCGGGCGCCCGGGTAACGGTAAGTGACCGCGAGCAGCGGCTCGGCCGCCCGCACCCCGACGCCGAGCTCCTCGTGGAGCTCACGTGCGAGCGCGTCGCGCGCCGACTCGCCGGCATCGAGCTTGCCGCCGGGGAACTCCCAGCGTCCCGCGAAGCTCTTGCCGGGCGGCCGGGCGGCGATCAGCACCCGGCCGTGGGCGTCGATGAGCGCCCCTGCGACGACCTCGAGCGTCGCCGCACGCTCCGCCGCAGGCCCGCTCACCGCGGCCGGCCTAGGCTTCGCGCTGCAGCTGGCCGTGGCAGTGCTTGTACTTCTTTCCGGAACCGCACGGACACGGCTCGTTGCGCCCGACCTTGCGCTCGGCGCGCTGGAACGGCGCCACGACCGCCGCCGCCGGGTCCGCGGGCGGCGGCTCCGCGCCGGCACCCGGGCCCGCGCCGGAGCCCGCCGCGACGACCGCGGGGTCGGTCTCGAGCGCCACCGGCGGTGGCGCCGCGTGCTGGAACTGCATCATCCGCGCGAGGCGCGCCTGGCGCTCCTGCTCCTCGCGCTCGATCTCGGCCTCGGAGCGCACCTGCATCCGCGCCAGCAGCGTGACGGTGTCGAACTTGATGCGGTCGAGCATCGCCGAAAACATCTCGAAGGCCTCGCGCTTGTACTCCTGCTTCGGGTTCTTCTGCGCGTAGGAGCGCAGGAAGATGCCCTGCCGCATGTAGTCCATCGCCGCGAGGTGCTCGCGCCAGTGGCTGTCCACCATCTGCAGCATCAGCGTGCGCTCGATGCGCCTCAGGTCCGCGGCGCCGACCATCGCCTCCTTGTCGGCGTAGGCCTTCTCGAGGACCTCGACGAGGTGCGCCTCGAGCTCCTTGGGACCGCGCTGCTTGTCCTCGTCGAGCCAGGCCTTCGGGTCGACGGCGGCGCCGAAGTCGCGCTGCATCGCCTCGGCGAGCGCCGGCAGGTTCCAGTGGTCCTCGATGCTCTCGGCCGGGATGAACTGCGCGACGAGCCCCGCGACGACCTCCTCGCGCAGCGCGCGGATCGTGTCGGCGATGTCGTCCGCCGCCATCAGTTCGTTGCGCTGGCCATAGATGACCTTGCGCTGGTCGTTGGCGACGTCGTCGTACTCGAGCAGGTTCTTGCGCAGGTCGAAGTTGTAGGCCTCGACCTTGCGCTGCGCGCGCTCGATCTGGCGCGACAGCATCGCGCTCTCGATCGCCTCACCCTCGCGCATGCCGACCCGCGACAGCAGCGCCTTCATGCGCGTCGGGTCGCCGAAGATCCGCATCAGGTTGTCTTCGAGCGACAGGTAGAACCGCGACGAGCCCGGGTCGCCCTGGCGGCCGGAACGGCCGCGCAGCTGGTTGTCGATGCGCCGCGACTCGTGGCGCTCGGTGCCGATGATGTGCAGGCCGCCGGCGGCCAGCACCTGGTCGTGACGCGCCTGCCACTCGGCCTTCGCGGCCGCGGTCGCCGCCGCGTCCGCCGGCGGTGCGCCGGCGGGCTCGGCGTCGGGCCGGCCGCCGAGCACGATGTCGGTACCGCGGCCGGCCATGTTGGTCGCGATGGTGACCGCGCCCGGGCGTCCCGCCTGCGCGACGATCTGCGCCTCGCGCTCGTGCTGCTTGGCGTTCAGCACCTCGTGCGTGATGCCCTGGCTCTGCAGCATCTTCGACAAGAGCTCGGAGGTCTCGATCGAGGTCGTGCCGACCAGCACCGGCTGCTGGCGCTCGCGGCAGTCCTTGATGTCGTCGGTGATGGCCTGGAACTTGTCGCTCTGCGTCAGGTACACGAGGTCAGAGTTGTCCTTGCGGATCATCGGCCGGTGCGTCGGGATCACGACGACCTCGAGACCGTAGATCTGCTGGAACTCGTAGGCCTCGGTGTCGGCCGTGCCGGTCATGCCCGCGAGCTTGCGGTACATGCGGAAGTAGTTCTGGAACGTGATCGAGGCGATCGTCTGGTTCTCCTCGCGAACCTCGACCTCCTCCTTGGCCTCCACCGCCTGGTGCAGGCCGTCGGACCAGCGTCGTCCCGGCATCGTGCGGCCGGTGAACTCGTCGACGATGATGACCTCGTCGTTGCGGACGATGTACTCGACGTCCTTGCGGTAGATCGCGTGCGCCCTGAGCGCCGCGTTCAGGTGATGCATCAGACGGATGTTGGCGGCGTCGTAGAGGCTGCCGCCGTCGCGCATCAGGCCCGACGCGGCGAACAGCTCCTCGACGTGCTCGTGGCCGGCCTCGGTCAGGTGGACCTGCTTCTGCTTCTCGTCGACCCAGTAGTCGCCGTCCTCGGCTTCCTCGGTCGTGCCGCGCTTCAGCTGCGGCACGAGCTGGTTGATCTTGATGTAGAGCTCGGTGCTCTCCTCGGCAGGGCCCGAGATGATCAGCGGGGTGCGCGCCTCGTCGATCAGGATCGAGTCGACCTCGTCGACGATCGCGTACTCGAGGCCGCGCTGGACGCGGTCCTCGAGCCGGAACGCGAGGTTGTCGCGCAGGTAGTCGAAGCCGTACTCGTTGTTGGTGCCGAAGGTGATGTCGCAGGCGTAGGCCGCGCGCTTCTCGTCCGGGCTCTGGCCGGACTTGATGACGCCGACTGTGAGGCCGAGGAACCGGTACACCGGCCCCATCCACTCGGCGTCGCGGCCGGCGAGGTACTCGTTGACCGTGACCACGTGCACGCCGCGGGCGGGCAGCGCGTTCAGGTACACCGGCAGCGTCGCGACGAGCGTCTTGCCCTCGCCGGTGCGCATCTCGGCGATCTTGCCCTGGTGGAGCGCGATGCCGCCGAGGAGCTGCACGTCGAAGTGCCTGAGGCCAATCGTGCGTCGCGCCGCCTCGCGCACCGCCGCGAAGGCCTCGGGCAGCAGGTCGTCGACCGTCGCGCCCTTGGCGAGGCGGTCGCGGAACTCGGCGGTCAGCGCCGGGAAGGCGTCGTCGGCGAGCGCGGTCATGCGCGCGTCGACCGCATTGGCGGCGACGACGAGCTTGCCGTACTGGCGGAGCAGCCGCTGGTTGCGGCTACCGAATATCGAGGTCAGGAGCTTCAGCACGGGTCAGGATCCTTCGGGGCCGCCCGGGGGTGCGGGGCAGCGCAGGAAAAGTCGCGCATTGTACTAAGGAGCGGGCTGCATTACCCGCCGGCCGGCCCGGGGGGTGTCCCGGGGCATCGGCGGGGGTCCGACGGCGGCTCTGGCCGCCGCAAACGCCGGGAGCGGCCTCAGCGGCGGGCGGCCGCGAGCGGCGGCGCCGCGTTCTGGTTGATGAAGGCCATCGGGTCGACCGCAGTCCCGTCCCGCAGCACCTCGAAGTGCACGTGCGGGCCCGTCGAATGGCCGGTGCTGCCCACTAGCGCCAGCACCTGACCCTTCTGGACCGTCTCGCCGGCCTTCACGAGCACCTTCGAGTTGTGCCCGTAGCGCGTCACGAGGCCGTTACCGTGGTCGATCTCGACGAGGTTGCCGTAGCCCATGTGCTCGCCGGCCCAGGTGACGATGCCGGTGGCGACCGACACGACCTCGGAGCCCTCCTCGCCCGCGAAGTCCACGCCCGGGTGGAACGACGTGTAGCCGGTGAACGGATCGACGCGGTTGCCGAAGAACGAGGAGATGAACCCGCCCGTCACCGGACGGCCCTGCGGGTACACCACGCGCCGCAGCTCCCGGGTCTGGATCAGGTTCTCGAGCGCGCCGAGCTGGCGTTCGCGGTCGGAGAGCTGGTCCGAGAGCCGGTCGAGCATGTCGGTCAGCAGCGGCACGCTGGCCGGCTGGCCGGTCGCGGCCGACACGTCGATCCCGCCGATCGGCGGGGTGTTCTCGAAGTCGAACTCGCCCTTCTTGATCCCGGCCATGTCGGTCAGGCGCTTGCCGAGCGCGTCGAGCCGGATCACGTGGGCGTTCATCTGGCCGACCCGCATCGCGAGCGCATCGACCTTCTGCTGCAGCAGCTGGCGGGCGGCCTCGAGATCCTGGCGCTGGGTGGCGAGCTCGGTGCTCCAGCGCTCGAGCTGGCGTCCCGGCTGGGCCTCGGCCCAGTGGGCGCCGATCCAGGAGCCGGCCGCGAACACGGCGCCGAGCACGAGCACCAGCACGGTCACGGACACGCCGAGGAACAGCGGCGAGCGCAGATCGAACTGCCGCGCCCGGCCCTGCTGCCGGCTGAAGACAATGATGTTCATGGCCGTCGCTCCACGCACACCCCAAAGCGGCCCGACAACGGGACCCGGACAACCGGTCGTCCTTGAGACCGACCGATCACTCGATCCCGGCATCCTGGCCGAGAAGGGCTGGCCGGCAGCGCGGCAAGGGGCCCCTGGGGGCCCGCCGCGTACCCGGCACTCGTCGGCGGCGACCCATGGTGCACCGCCCCAAATTCCGGCCGGCTACGGCTGGCGGCGCGGTCCCAAGACCCCCGCCAGACCCCGACCCGGACGAGTCTGTCCGTCATAACTGGCAACCCCGCTGTCGTAGCTCGCGCCGTAGACCGGTGGCTTTGCGTCCCCGCCTTTCGACGGGTTTGCCCTTGTGCAGCGGGCGGGACTATGCAACAAAAACCCTCGGCGGAACAACCGCTTTAGTCCGATTTTGGGACGTGGATCCGGGGCATTTCATGCGAAAAGCAAGGTCGGTCAGCGAGTTACTGGCCGAAGGTAAGGCGGCACTCGAACGCCTCAAAACGGGCGCGGAGGTGGCCAACCGGACCCTTGTTGCGCTGCAGCGCGCCCTGCCCCCGGAGGTCGCCGAACACGTATTCGGAGCGACCCTGGAGCCGGGCGGCGCCCTGACGGTGGTGGTCGACAGCGGGGCCTACGCGACCCGGCTCCGGTTCCTGCTGCCGGAGCTGCTGCCGTCGCTCGGGACGGCACTCGAGGTGGGGACGATCGAGCGCACCGTGATCCGGGTGCGGCCGCGCGGCTAGGTAGGGACTAGTGGCCGACCGCCGCGGCGGCGACGTACGAGATCGGCGCCTCGCTGCGGTCCCGGAAGGTGACCTCTTCCCAGGCGGAGGCATCGGCCACGAGGGCCCGGAGCAGGCGGTTGTTGAGCGCGTGGCCGCTCTTGTAGCCGCTGAACTCGCCGATCAGGCTGTGCCCCAGCAGGTACAGGTCGCCGATCGCATCGAGGATCTTGTGCTTGACGAACTCGTCCTCGTAGCGGAGGCCGTCCTCGTTCAGCACCTTGAAGTCGTCGAGCACGATCGCGTTGTCGAGCGTGCCGCCGAGCGCGAGGTTGCGCGAGCGCAGCGTCTCGAGGTCGCGCATGAAGCCGAAGGTGCGCGCCCGGCTCACTTCCCGGAGGAACGACGTCGTCGAGAAATCCATCGACGCACGCTGCGAGTGGCGGCGGAAGATCGGGTGGTCGAACTCGATCTCGAAGTTGACCTTGAAGCCGTTGAACGGGTCGAAGCGCGCCCACTTGTCGCCGTCGCGGACCTCGATGCGCTTGCGGATCCGCACGAACCGCTTGGGGACGGTCTGCTCCTCGATCCCGGCCGACTGCAGCAGGAATACGAACGGCCCGGCGCTGCCGTCCATGATCGGCACCTCGGCGGCGCTGACCTCGACGAAGGCGTTGTCGATGCCGAGTCCGGCGAACGCCGACAGCAGGTGCTCGACGGTCGAGACCTTGACGTCGCCGTTGACGAGCGTGGTCCCGAGCATCGTGTCGCCGACGTTCTCGGCGCGCGCCTCGATGTCGGCGGCGTCCGGCAGGTCGAGGCGCCGGAACACGATGCCGCTGTTGGGCGGCGCCGGACGCAGCGTCATGAAGACCTTCTGACCGGAGTGCAGACCGACGCCCGTGGCGCGGATCGAGTTCTTGAGCGTGCGCTGGTTCAGCATTCGGGCAGCAACAACCGTGTCGCCGGGGCCGGGGGCTCGGCAAGATGCCGGCACCCTAGCACAGGGCCCAAAATCGCCACAAGTGTTTGAGCCGACGGACTTTCGGCCGGTGAGACCTGCAGCACAGCCTGCAGCCGGCCCAGCGCGTCGCTGCCGTCCGCGACCCGCGGCTCGGCGCCACGCCGGGCGCGCAGCCGCCCGCGGGCCATCGCATTCAGACGCCGGTCATCGCGCATCGTGGACTCCTCCCGGCGCGGGCCAGGCCCGCGCCGCGCCGTCGCCTCAGTCCGCCTGCCGGCGCAGGAACGCCGGGATGTCGAGCATCTCGTCCGAGTCGACCTCGGGCGCCCGCATCAGCCCGTCGCCGACCGCGGTCTTGCGGCGGTGCGCCGGCTCGCGCGCGAGGTCGTTGTAGTTCGGCGCCTGCGGGCCGCTCTCGCCGCGCGGACCGCGCGGCACGACCCGCATCCGGTCCGCCACCTCCTGCGCCCGCGCCGCGACCGGCGTCTGCTGCGTGACCCTGGGCGCCGGCTTGCCGAGCCCGGTCGCGACCACGGTGACGCGCAGCTCGTCCTGCATCTCCGGCTCGATCACGGTGCCGACGACGACCGTCGCGTCGTCGCTCGCGAACTGCTTGACGGTGTTGCCGACCTCCTCGAACTCGCCGATCGCGAGATCCATGCCGGCCGTGACGTTGACGAGGATGCCCTGCGCGCCGGCCAGGTTGATGTCCTCGAGCAGCGGGCTCGAGACCGCCATCTCGGCCGCGAGCCGCGCGCGGTCCTCGCCGGTCGCGTGGCCCGTGCCCATCATCGCCATGCCGGTCTCGCTCATGACGGTGCGCACGTCGGCGAAGTCGACGTTGATCAGGCCCGGTCGCGTGATCAGCTCGGCGATGCCCTGCACGGCCCCCTGCAGCACGCCGTTCGCCGACGTGAACGCGTCGAGCAGCCGCGTCTTCGGTCCGAGCACCGACAGCAGCTTCTGGTTCGGGATCGTGATCAGCGAGTCGACGAACTTGCTGAGCTCGGCGATGCCGTGCTCGGCGATGCCCATGCGCTTGTTGCCTTCCATCGTGAAGGGCTTGGTGACCACGGCGACCGTGAGGATGCCGAGCTCCTTCGCGACCTGCGCCACGACCGGCGCGGCGCCCGTGCCCGTGCCGCCGCCCATGCCGGCGGTGATGAACAGCATGTCGCAGCCCTCGATCAGCTCGATGATGCGGTCGCGGTCCTCCATCGCGGCCTGGCGGCCGACCTCGGGGTCGGCGCCGGCACCGAGTCCCTTGGTGATGTTGGTGCCGATCTGCAGTGTCGTCTTGACCTTCGACTTCTTGAGGACCTGCGCGTCGGTATTGAGGCAGACGAAGTCCACGCCCTCGATGCCCGCGAGCAGCATGTGGTCGACGGCGTTGCAGCCGGCACCGCCGACGCCGAGCACCTTGATCACGGCGCTCTGGCTGTAGGCATCCATGAGTTCGAACATAGGAGTCTCCTTCCGGTGAAGCGGGAAAAAACGACGAATCAGAAATAACCTTTGAACCAAGCCTTCATGCGCTCGAGCGCGTTCTGGACGTTGACGGTGCCCGGCGCACGCTCGCCGGGCGGCGTGAACTGCTGGGCGCGCGCGTAAAGCAGCAGACCCACGCCGGTGGCGTGGATCGGATTGCGGACGACGTCGGCGAGGCCGGTCACGCCGTGCGGCACGCCGAGGCGCACCGGGACGTGGAACACCTCCTCGGCCAGCTCCACGGCGCCCTCCATCTTGGCGCTGCCGCCGGTGATCACGAGGCCGGCGGCGATCGCCTCCTCGAAGCCGGAGCGCCTGAGCTCGTCGCGGATCAGGTTGTAGAGTTCCTCGTAGCGCGGCTCGACGATCTCCGCGAGCGTCTGGCGCGCGAGCCGGCGCGGCGGCCGGTCGCCGACGCTCGGCACCTCGATCGTCTCGTCGGGGTTCGCGAGCTGGCTGAGGGCGCAGGCATAGCGGATCTTGATGTCCTCGGCGTACTGCGTCGGCGTGCGCATCGAGACCGCGATGTCGTTCGTGACCTGGTCGCCGGCGATCGGGATCACCGCCGTGTGCCTCAGCGCGCCGCCCGCGAACACCGCGAGGTCGGTGGTGCCGCCGCCGATGTCGACGAGGCAGACGCCGAGGTCCTTCTCGTCGTCGGTGAGCACCGCGTAGCTCGAGGACCACTGCTCGAGGACGATGTCCTCGACCTCGAGGCCGCAGCGCTGCACGCACTTGACGATGTTCTGGGCGGCGCTCTCCGCGCCGGTCACGATGTGGACGCGGGCCTCGAGGCGGATGCCGGACATGCCGATCGGGTCGCGGATCCCCTCCTGGCTGTCGATGATGTATTCCTGCGGGATCACGTGGAGGATCCGCTGGTCGGCCGGCAGCGCGACCGCCTGCGCCGCGTCCATGACGCGCGCGATGTCGCCCTGCGTGACCTCCTTGTCCTTGATTGCGACGATGCCGTGCGAGTTGAGGCTGCGGACGTGGCTGCCGGCGATGCCGGTGTAGACGGCGTTGATTTCGACGCCGGCCATCAGCTCCGCCTGCTCGACGGCGCGCTGGATCGACTGCACGGTCGAGTCGATGTTGACGACCACGCCGCGCTTGAGACCGCGCGACGGGTGCGAGCCGATGCCGATGACCTCGAGCTCGCCGTCGGGCTTGAGCTCGCCGACGAGCGCGACCACCTTCGAGGTGCCGATGTCGAGGCCGACGATGAGGGGACGGTCGCTGCGCTTAGACATTTTGGTTTCGCTTCTGATTCACGAGCGTCTCGTCGCCGGTCGCCGGCCGCGCCAGCGGCGCGCCCGGCGTGCGCCAGCCGACCGTGAAGCCGTTCGAGTAGCGCATGTCGAGGAACGCAATGTCGTTCGGGCGGCTCGCGACGACGGGCGCGCCCACCTTGAGGAACCGCTCGACCCGCTCCTGCAGCTGGCGGCGCCCGAAGCGCACGCTGACGCCGTTGGCGAGGTCGAGCTCCCAGGCGCCGCGCGGGTCGAGCCGGAGCGCGCTGATCCGCAGCCCGCTCTCGAGCAGCCGCGGCTGCAGCTCGAACAGCAGCTCGGCGACCTGCCGCTCGGCGCCGTCGGGGCCGTCGAGGCGCGGCAGCTCCGGCGGCACGTGGCGCGCATCCTTGAGGAACAGCTCGCCGCGCGCGTTCAGCAGGCCCGTGGCGCCCCAGCGCGCGGTGGCGGCCTGCTCGGTGACCTGCACGACGAGCGCGTCCGGCCAGCGCCGCTGCACGCGCGCGCGGTCCACCCACGGCAGCGCCTCGATCGCGTGCTGCAGCGTGTCGAGGTTCGCGGTCACGAAGCCGCCGCGCAGCTGCGTGCGCACGACCTGCTCGACGTCGAGCGGCGAGACGCGCTGGAACGAGCCCTCGGCCTGGATGCGCCGCACCGGGCGGTCGAGCGCGAACGCGACCGAGCCGGCGAGCGCGAGGAACGCCGCCGCGCCGAGCGCCGCGGGCGCGAGCCGCGCCCAGTCGATCGTCGGCATCTTGAAGCGCCGCGGCTTCTCGATGCGCGGGCGGTTCTTGGCGCGCCGCGGCCAGAGGTTGGCGAGCGCGGCGATCATCGCCCCCCCTTGGCGACGAAGCTGGTCTCGAGAATCCGCCACACGAGCTCGTCGAACTCGACGCCGACCGCCCGCGCCGCCTTCGGCACCAGCGAGTGACTGGTCATGCCCGGCGTCGTATTGACCTCGAGCAGCCAGTTGTCGCCGCGCTGGTCGCGCATCACGTCGACCCGGCCCCAGCCGCCGGCGCCGGCGGCGTCGAAGGCGGCGAGCGCGAGTGCGCGCAACTCCGCATCGGCGGCCGGCTCGAGGCCCGGGCAGAGGTACTGCGTGTCCTCGGCGACGTACTTGGCGTGGTAGTCGTAGTACTCGCCCGCCGGCACGATGCGGATCGACGGCAGCGCCGCGCCCTGCAGGATGCCGACCGTGAACTCGCCGCCCTCGATCAGCGTCTCCATCAAGAGCTCGCCGGCGTAGCGCCGCGCGAGCTCGACGGCGGCCGGCAGCTGCTCGGCGGCGAACACGCGGCTGACGCCGACGCTCGAGCCCTCGAGCGACGGCTTGACGATCAGCGGCAGGCCGATCCGCGCCGCGGCGGCGGCAACGTCGCCGCCGGGCGCGAGCCGCTCGTAGCGCGGGGTCGGCAGGCCGGCCGCGATCCAGACCTGTTTGGTGCGGATCTTGTCGAGCGTCAGCGCCGCGCCGAGGACGCGGGAGCCGGTGTAGGGCACGCCGAGCGCGTCGAGCAGGCCCTGCACGACGCCGTTCTCGCCGGCGCCACCGTGCATGATGTTGAAGACGCGGTCGAAGCGCCGCTCGGCGAGCGCGGCGACCAGCGCCGGGACCCCGTCGACGCCGTCGGCCTGGATGCCACGGCTCCTGAGCGCCTCGAGGACGTTGCGGCCGGACTCGAGCGACACCGCGCGCTCGGAACTGTCGCCGCCGTAGAGCACGGCGACTCGGCCGAATTCGCGGGCCGCGGCGATGCGGTGACGGGTGGTGGCGGCCGGCGCGCTCATGCGGGTTCTCCGACGATCCGAACCTCGGGCACGAGGCGCACGCCGTACTGGCGCTCGACCTCGGCCTGGACGTGCCCGATCAGCCGCTCGATGTCGGCGGCGGTCGCGCTGCCCTCGTTGATCAGGAAGTTCGCGTGCTTGGCCGAGACGACCGCACCGCCGACGCGGCAGCCCTTGAGCCCGGCGGCGTCGATCAGCCGCGCGGCATGGTCGCCGGGCGGATTCGTGAAGGTCGAGCCGCAGCTCCAGGCGCCGATCGGCTGCGTGTCGCGGCGCCGCACCAGCAGGTCCTTGATGGTCTCCGCGGTCGCGCCCGGGCGCGGCGCGAACTCGAAGCGCACCGCGACGAACCATTCGCCGGCGACCGGCGCGCGCACCTCGCGGTAGCCGTAGCGGTACTCGCCGGCGGCCCGCGTGCGCCGGTTGCCGCCGCGGTCGACGACGTCGACTTCGACGACGTGCGGCCACGTCTCGCCGCCCCAGGCACCGGCATTCATCGTCAGCGCCCCGCCGACCGTGCCGGGAATGCCGGCGAAGAACTCCGCCGGCCCGAGCAGCCACTTCGCGCACTGGCGCGCGACGCGCGCGCACGGCACGCCCGCGTCCGCGTGGACGCGCGTCGCGCCGATGCGCTCGAGCCGGTCGAGGCCGAGGTGCAGCGAGATCACGACGCCGCGCAGTCCGCCGTCGCGCACCAGCACGTTGCTGCCGAGGCCGAGCCAGTGCACCGGGCACTCGCGCGGCAGCGCGGCGAGGAAGCGCGCGAGCTCGTCGGCGCTCTGCGGCGTATAGAACGCGTCGGCCGGCCCGCCGACGTGCCACGAGGTATGCCTGGACAGCGGCTCGTCGAAGCGCACGTGCGGCAGGAACTCCGCGGCGATCGCGCTCTTCATGGCCGCGCTCATGAGCGGCCTCCGGCGAGGAGCCGCGCCGCAAGCTCCTGCGCGACCGCGCCGATGTGACCCGCGCCCATCGTCACGAGCACGTCGCCGCCGCGCAGCAGCCCGCCGATCGCCGTGTGCAGCGCCTCGGGCTTGGCGACGAACACCGGCTCGACGCGGCCGCGCATGCGCACCGCGCGGCAGATGGCGCGGCCGTCGGCGCCGCGGATCGGCTTTTCGCCGGCGGCGTACACCTCGGTCACCAGCAGCACGTCGGCGGTCGACAGCACCTCGGCGAAGTCGTCGAGGAGGTCGCGCGTGCGCGTGTAGCGATGCGGCTGGAACGCGAGCACGATGCGCCGCCCCGGCCAGCCCTGGCGGATGGCCTCGAGCGTCGCCGCGATCTCGGTCGGGTGGTGGCCGTAGTCGTCGACCAGCGTGACGTGGCCGACCGGGAGCTCGAGTTCGGCGAGCACCTGCAGGCGGCGGTCGATCCCCTGGAAGCCGGCGAGCGCCTTCTGGATCGCGGCGTCGGGCACGCCGAGCTCGCTCGCCACCGCGATCGCGGCGAGCGCGTTGAGCACGTTGTGGCGGCCGGGCACGTTCAGCGTGATCGCGAGCGGCTCGGCGCGATCGGGACGCAGCACGCTGAACGACGACTTGAGCCCGTGGCGCTCGACGCCGGTCGCGCGCACGTCGGCGGCCGAGTCGACGCCGTAGGTCACGACCGGGCGGCTGACGCGGGGCAGGACCCCGGCGACCTCGCGGTCGTCGAGGCACAGCACCGCGAGGCCGTAGAACGGCAGGTTGTGCAGGAAGTCGACGAAGCTGCGCTTCAGGGCCTCGAAGTCGCCGCCGTGGGTGATCAGATGGTCGTTGTCGATGTTGGTGACGATGGCGATCATCGGCTGCAGGTGCAGGAACGAGGCATCGCTCTCGTCGGCTTCGGCGACCAGGTAGCGGCCGGTTCCGAGGCGCGCGTTGCTCGCCGCGCTCTTCAGCCGTCCGCCGATCACGAAGGTCGGGTCCTCGCCGCCCTCCGCCAGGATGCTGGCGACGAGGCTCGTGGTCGTGGTCTTGCCGTGGCTGCCGGCGACCGCGATGCCGACGCGAAAGCGCATCAGCTCCGCGAGCATCTCGGCCCGCTGCACGACCGGCACGCGCGCGGCCAGCGCGGCGACCACCTCCGGGTTGTCTGCCGGCACCGCGCTCGAGACGACGACGACGTTCGCGCCGTCGACGTTCGCGGCGGCGTGGCCGTAGCTGACGTGGGCGCCGAGCCCGGTGAGCCGCTCGGTCACCGCGTTCGGCTTCAGGTCCGACCCCTGCACGGCGTAGCCGAGGTTGAGCAGCACCTCGGCGATGCCGCCCATGCCGCTGCCGCCGATGCCGACGAAGTGGATCCGCTGGATGCGGCGCATGCGGGCGTTCACGCCGCACCTCCGGCCGCCGCCAGGCACAGGTCCGCGAGCTGCTCGGCTGCGCCGGGCGCGGCCGCGCGGCGGGCCGCCTC
>JBBINS010000047.1:0-17790 GCA_037443765.1 Gammaproteobacteria bacterium | reverse complement strand
CGACACCGCCCCGCTCATCTGCCCAACTGGTTACGCGCTAAGTAAGCGCCATTGGCCCTAGGGAAGCTCTGCGCAGGTCGTTCCAAGTGAACGATACTGTGAGCGGAGGCCCATAGCGGTCAGGGGTTGAGGATTTGCATGAAGCAGACGACGTTTGCGTCGGCGGCATGGGACGGCAAGGGCAAGGTGACCCGCCGGGAACGGTTTCTGTCCGAGATGGACGCCGTCATTCCGTGGTCCGGGATCCTGGCGCTGATCGAGCCGCACTACCCGAAGGCCGGCAACGGCACGCAGCCGCTGCCGATGGAGCGGCTGCTGCGGATCTACTGCATGCAGCAGTGGTTCAACCTGTCGGACCCGGGGGCAGAGGATGCGCTGTACGACTCCGAGTCGATGCGGCGCTTTGCCGGGATCGAGCTGGTGGACGACGCAGTGCCGGACGAGTCGACGATCCTGCGGTTCCGGCACCTGCTGGAGCGGCACCAGCTGACCGAGCAGATCTTTGCCTTGGTCCGCGGGTTGCTGGAGCAGAAGCGGCTGCTGCTGAAGTCCGGGACGATCGTCGACGCGACTATTATCGATGCGCCGCCCTCGACCAAGAACGAGGCAAAGGCGCGCGACCCGGAGATGAAGCAGGGCAGGAAGAACTCGCGGGAGTGGCACTTCGGGATGAAGGCGCACGTGGGCACGGACCTGAACGGCCTGGTGCACACACTGGTGACCACGGACGCGGGAGCCTCGGAGTTCAACCAGCGGCCGAAGCTGTTGCACGGCGAGGAGAAGGCGCTGTACGGGGATCAGGCGTACTGGAGCGATCTGCACCGGGTTGCTGCCCGCGAGCACGGGGTGCGTTACTGCGTGAACCGCCGGCCGCATCCGACCCGGCCACTGACCGAGCATGACCGCAAGCTGAACCGGCAGCGCTCGGCGACCCGGGCGCGTGTCGAGCATGCTTTCCAGGTCGTGAAGCACCTGTGGGGGTGCACGAAAGTGCGATACCGGGGTCTGGCCAAAAATACCGCCCGGCTGTTCGCCGCCTTCGCGCTCGCCAACCTGTACCTCGTCAGACGACGATTGATGCCGGCATAGGAGACGTGTCGATGCACATCCTGAACCGCATGACAATCGGTCGAAATCGACCGATCCTGAGCCGCTGAATTCGATCTGCCGACCCAAAATCATGAAATCACGTCCGTTCAATCACTCGAATCCTGCATCGGCAACCGCCTGTTCAGAGCTTCCCTAGCCCGGTCGAGGGTTCCCTTCACCGTGTCCGCGCATCGCGTTCCCGATCCGGTGTGCATGCGGTTACGTCATCGTCGTGCTCCGGGAGCTGGCCGAGCGCATCAGGCATGTGGCTCGACGTGCCGGCTGATGTCCCAGATGAAGGCGGCAAGCTCACGGGCGACGGCGACGCAGATCTTGTTGTGCTGCAAGCCTCGGGCCTTGAGCTTGCGGTAGCGGTGGCTCAAGCGCAGCTGGGCACGCCAGGCAATATCGCGGATGACGGTGGGTTGGCGTTCCTGGCGGATCTGCAACGCCCGGCTCACGCGGGCGGGGAAGCGGTAGTTCCAGGCGGCTTCGACCAGTACCCGGCGTACGTGCCCGTTGCCGGTCTTAGTGATGGCGCCCTGCCTGCGCTTGGAGCCGGAGCGGTGCTCCGAGGGCACGAGGCCGAGGTAGCCCATCAGCTCGCGCGGCCGGGCAAAGCGCTTCAGATCGCCGAGCTCGGCGACGACCGTGGTCGCGGCGACCAGATCGAGCCCGCGCAGCGTCATCACGGCACTGACGACCGGTTGCATGCGCCACAACTCGACCTCGCGGGCAAGGCTCTGGCCCAAACGCACAACGCGCGCATCGCACTCGCCGACCGCCTGGCGGTACTCGGTCAGGGCGATGGTCTGGGCCGAGTGGCGAAACGAGATCGACGCCAGATGCCGCTCGTGGGCCGCGGTCCACGCGGTCTTGCCGGTATAGCGCAGCCCGTGTCGCAGCAACAGCGCTTGCAGCTGCTGGCGCGCCTTGAGCCGCGCCCGCACCGCATCGACCCGCGCACGGCTGAGGTCGCGGACCGCTTCGTCCCGCTCATCGGGGATCGTCACCGCCACCAGCTCACCGGCCCGCGACAGGCTCGCCAACTTCAAGGCATCGCGCCGGTCGGTCTTGACCCGCTCGCCGGGGGCCTTCGGGATCCGCGACGGCGCCACCACCTCGCAGCGATACCCCTGCACCGCGAGCTGACGCGCCAGCCCGTAGCCGCACGGGCCCGCCTCGTACACGATCAACAGCGACCCCGGCTCGCCGAGCTTGCCAAGCGCCTTGATCAGCTCCGCAAGCTTCGGACCGACCGTGCCGATGAATCGCGGCGCAGCACGGCCCGCGTCCGCATAGCCGATCGCCGTCGACTCGGCATGCGCATCCAGCCCGACAAAACCCGTGATAGGCTCGTTCATGGTCTGCCTGTGCTTCTTGTAGATCACGCCCAAACGCGTTCTACATGTGGCTCCGCACACGCAAGTGCGCAACCCACGAAATGCCTGGAGGCAGACCGCTTCCTTCCCTCAACCAGATACGCCCGCCCCCTCATGGCGGGCCATGTTGTCTAGCGGCTGGGCCGCGTGCTACGCCGCCGTCCGGCCACGGTGCCCGCCGGAGTAGAGTCCACGGTCGAGCGGCCGCGCACCGTCCCCTGCAACGTCCTACTCCCCGCCGAGGTTCTCCGCGATGAACGTACCCGCCGCCGCACTCGCCCTGTGCCTCGTCTCGACCGCCGTCGCAGCGCCGCCCGAACTGCGCGTCCAGGGCGGGCGGATCGGCGCGCACCTCGAGGCGCTCGCGGAGTTCGGCAAGAACCCGCAGGGCGGCGTCAGCCGGATCGCCTACAGCGACGCCGACCGCGACGGGCGGCAGTACGTGCTCGGTCTGATGCGGGCGGCGGGACTCGCGGTCACGATCGACGCGGCCGGCAACCTGGTCGGCACCCGCGCCGGCACCGACGCCACGCTGCGGCCGATCGTCATCGGTTCGCACATCGATTCGGTGCCGGAGGGCGGCAACTACGACGGCGACGTCGGCTCGCTGTCGGCGATCGAGGTGGCCCAGGTGCTCAACGAGCGCCACGTGACGCTGAGGCACCCGCTCGAGGTGATCGTCTTCGAGAACGAGGAAGGCACCATGCTCGGCAGCTCGGCGATCGGCTCGCGAATCGATGCGGCGCGCCTCGCCTCCGTGTCGCAGAGCGGCAAGACCGTCCACGACGGCATCCGCTTCCTCGGCGGCGATCCCGACCGGCTCGCCGAGGTCCGGCGGGCGCCGGGCAGCATCGAGGCGTACGTGGAGCTGCACATCGAGCAGGGCGGCGTGCTCGATCGGGAGCACGTCCAGATCGGCGTCGTCGAGGGCATCGTCGGCATCCTCGACTGCGAGGTGACCGTCCAGGGCGTGGCCAACCACGCCGGCACCACCCCGATGGACCAGCGCCACGACGCGCTGCTCTCCGCAGCGCGCTTCGTCGAGGCCGTCAACCGCGTCGTGACCGGCGTGCCGGGCCGGCAGGTGGGCACCGTCGGCTGGATCAGGGCGCAGCCCGGCGCCTACAACGTCGTCCCGGGCCGCGTGACGCTCGGCCTCGAGCTCAGGGACCTCGACGCACGCCGGATTGAGGACAGCTACGCCAAGGTCCGCCAGGAAGCCGACGCGATCGGGCGCCTGAACGGTACGAGCTTCCAGTTCACCGTGCACGCACCGGCGGCGCCCGCACTCACCGACCCGCACCTGCAGGCGCTGATCGCCGCGAGCGCCAAGTCGCTCGGCCTCTCGACGCGGTTCCTGCCGAGCGGCGCCGGGCACGACGCGCAGGAAATGGCGAACGTCGGGCCGATCGGCATGATCTTCGTCCCGAGCGTCGGCGGCATCAGCCATGCGCCGACGGAGTTCTCGCGTCCCGACGACATCGAGAACGGCGCGAACGTGCTGCTCGCCACCGTCGCGGCGATAGATGCGGCACCCGCGGCGCATTGATCGCGCCACCGCGCCGGCTCGCGGCGACCGGCGTCGAGCTCCGGATCCGGCACGACACGGTCGCGAACGCCGCGCATCGCGAGGCGCCGTCGTCGCACGGATAGCGCCGCGCGCCTATCCGCCCGCAGCGGCGCGCCGGCGGGCGAAGAACTCCTTGAGCTGCGCGCCGCACTCGTCGGCGAGCACGCCGCCGAACGCGTCGAGCGCGTGGTTGAGCGAGCGCGAGCGGGTGAGGTCGAAGGCACTGCCCGCCGCGCCCTGGCGCGGGTCCCACGCGCCGAACACGAGCCGCGCGACGCGCGCGTGCACCATCGCCGCGGCGCACATCGGGCACGGCTCGAGCGTCACGTACAGCGTCGCGCCGCCGAGCCGGTAGCTGCCGAGCGCGCGACCCGCGGCCCGCAGCGCCAGGATCTCGGCGTGCGCGGTCGGGTCGTGCGCGCCGACCGGCTGGTTCCAGCCCTCGCCGACCACGCGGCCGTCGGCGGCGACCACGAGCGCGCCGACCGGCACCTCGCCGGCCGCCTCGGCCGCGCGCGCGAGCTCGAGCGCGCGGCGCATGTAGTCGACGTCGCCGGGAACGGCGCCGCGTGCCGCGGACTCGCTCACGATCCCTCCTCGCGCGGTCGCCGGCCCGCCGCTATGGCTGGTCGGCGTACGCCCGCACCAGCCGGTACATGAACTCGCGGCCCGCGAGCAGCGACTGCACGCCGACGTACTCGTTGAGGCCGTGGATGTTGCCGAGGTCCGTGCCGATGAACACCGCCTCGACGCCATAGGTCGGGATGCCGGCGGCGTTCAGGAACTCGCCGTCGGTCGCGCCAGGCTGCAGCATCGGCACGACCGGCACGCCCGGCCAGGTCTCGGCGGTGAGCTTCTCGAGCGGCCCGAGGATCGCGGGCGTCAGCGGCGGCGCGACCGCGGGCGGCCCTCGCGTCTCGAGCGTCGTCACCTTGACCGCCGGGTCCGCGACCAGCTGCTCGAGCGTCTGCCGCACCGCCTCGGAGCCGACGCCGGGGAAGATTCGGCAGTTGATGACGGCGCGCGCGCGCTGCGGCAGCGCGTTGGTCGCGTGTCCGGCGTCGAGCATGGTCGCGACGCAGGTGGTGCGCAGCATGCCGTTCCAGCTCGGGTCCTTGGCCGACGCCAGCGCGATCGCCTTCGCGTCGCCGGGGTCCCTGACCAGCGCGCTCATCGCCGCGGCGGTCTCGGACTCGCCCTTCGCGGCCTGGATCTTCGCCATGCCGGCGAAGTACGCCCGGTTGCCGTCGCTGAACTGCGCCGGGAACTGGTACGCGGAGATCCGCGTGAGCGCCGCCGCGAGGTGGTAGATGGCGTTGTCGGGCACCGGCCGCGAGCTGTGGCCGCCCTTGTTTGTGACCTCGAGGCGGTAGTTCTGCGCGGTCTTCTCGCCGGCCTGGATCTGCATCAGCACCCGGTTGCCCGCGGCGTCGAGCTCGCCCCACGCGCCCTCGTTGAGCGCGAAGCCTGCGTCGATGAGGCTGCGCTCGTGATGGACCAGCCATTCGGCGCCGTTGAAGGCGCCGGCGGTCTCCTCGCCGCAGGTCAGCGCGACCTTCAGCGTGTGGCGTGGCCGGATCTTCTGCTCGCTCAGCCGCACGAGCGTGTCGACCCAGATGGCGGCCTCGGCCTTGTCGTCCATCGCGCCGCGCGCGTAGAAGTTGCCGTTCTCCTCGATGAGCCTGAACGGGTCGCGCGTCCAGTCATCGCGCTTGGCCTCGACGGTGTCGATGTGCGCGAGCAGCAGGATCGCCTTGCTCTTCGGGTCGCGCCCCGGGTAGATCGCGACCAGGCCGCCCTCCTTCGGATGGTCCGGCGCCGCGAACGGGTGCAGGTCCGCCTCCGGCAGGCCCGCGGCCTTGAGGCGCGCCGCCATCCGCTCCGCGGCCAGCGTGCAGCTGCCCGACGACAGCGTCGTGTTGGTCTCGACGAGCTCCTTGTAGAGGTCGCGGAATTGCTGCTCGCCGGCGTCGGCATGGGCTTGGGGCGCGTGGGCGGCGAGCGCCGCGGCGGCGAGGAGGGCGAATACGGGTTTCATGGGGCACTCCGCTGTGGTCGGCGGATTAGACACGGCGCCTACGGACGGCGCAACGGCGCCGGGAGCCGGGCGGCGAGACCGCGGCAGGTCCGCGCCTAACGGCATCTCAATGCGCGGACGGGTCGCGGGGCGGCGCGTGCGTCAACGCAGCCCGCGCCACGGCGTTGCTGTTTCCGGGTCAAGGGGGCCCGCCGCTCGGCCGCGCCGCGCGGGCCCCATCAGCAGAAGGTTGCGTCCCATGCCTCGCAGCGCACTCCTCGGCTCGTGCCTCCTCGCGGCCGCCCTCGCGGGCTGCGGCGGCAGCTCCCCGGGGGTTCCGGTTCCGCGCCGCCCCCGCCACCGCCCACGGGCCTCACCGCCGCCGACGCGGCGCGGCTGCTCGAGCAGGCCTCCTTCGGGCCGACGCCGAGCGAGGTGTCGCGCGTCGCGTCCACGGGCCTCACGGCCTACCTCGACGAGCAGCTCGCCACCGCGCCCAGCGGCTACAACAGCTTCGCGCACGTCCCGCACACGCCGCCGGCGAACTGCACCTACGACGGATCGGCCCGGACCGGTGCGTCCAGGCTGTGCGCGCGCGACAACTACTCGCTCTACCAGGTGCAGCGCCGGTTCTTCCAGAACGCACTCGCGGGTCCCGACCAGCTGCGCCAGCGCACCGCATTCGCGCTGTCGCAGATCTTAGTGACCTCCGGCATCGAGATCTACGAGGCCTACGGCATGGCCGCGTACCAGAACCTGCTGCTCAACGACGCGTTCGGCAACTACCGGCGGCTGCTCGAGGACGTGACGCGGAGCCCGGTCATGGGCCACTACCTCGACATGGCGGCGAACGACAAGCCGGACGCCGCACGCGGCGCCTCGCCGAACGAGAACTACGCGCGCGAGGTGCTGCAGCTGTTCTCGATCGGCCTCAACCAGCTCAACGCCGACGGCACGCTCGCGCTCAACGCCAACGGCCAGCCGGTCCCGACCTACGACCAGGACGTGATCGAGGGCATGGCGAGCGCGTTCACAGGCTGGACGTATCCGGCGCGCCCGGGCGCGACCTCCGTCTGGACCAACCCGATCGACTTCGAGGGCGCGATGGTCCCGTTTCCGGACCACCACGACCCGGCCGGCAAGCTGCTCCTGAACGGCGTAACGGCGCCGCCCGGGCAGACGCCGGAGCAGGACCTGAAGCTCGCACTCGACACGATTTTGCAACCACCCGAACGTCGGCCCGTTCGTCGGCAAGCAGCTGATTCAGCACCTCGTCACCAGCAACCCGAGTCCCGCCTACGCCGCGCGCGTCGCGGCGGTGTTCGCCAACAACGGCCAGGGCGTGCGCGGTGACCGCGGCGCGGTCGTGCGCGCGATCCTGAGCGACGCCGAGCCGCGCGGCGACACGCCCTCGAGCGCCGCGGCCGGCCACCTGCGGGAGGCCGCCCTCTTTATCACCGGCGTGCTGCGCGGCCTCGGCGCGCAGTCGGACGGGGTGTTCCTGACCGGCCAGTGCTCGGCGATGGGCCAGCCGGTCTTCACGCCGCAGACGGTCTTCAACTTCTACCCGCCGAGCTACCAGCTGCCCCGCACGACGACGCTCGCCCCGGAGTTCTTCATCCACAACGCCGCGACGGCGCTGGCCCGCGTCAACTTCCTGCGGACGCTGATCTTCGATCGAACGGCGCCAGGCCAGCTCCTGCGAGGAGTTGATCTCGCCCAAATACAGCACGTGCCGCTGCACGACCCGGCCGCCGGTCACACGGCGGTTCTCCACTACGCTCCAGTAGCAGTGCTCCTTGCCGTCCTTCTTGCGGGTCGTGGCGCGCAGGAACATGACGGACAACCATTATCCGCACGCGCCGACCGCCCGCCAAACCCAAGGTCTTCACTACAGGCACTTCCGCAACCTGCTTACCGCGAAGACCCACGAAAATCAGTCGGATGGCCCGCCCGCCAAGTGCCGTAGCCGGCTCAAACGACTCCGAATCCGCGAAGATCGGCTAGGAGTCTGCGCGGCAGAAGGAAAGTGAAGTGCCCACGAAGAATTCGACCTCGCAGGACGGCCCAGGACCGGCGACCGCCACTCGGGGAGGGGTTCGAGGACCCCCTGAAACATTGCGTTTGGATCGATATTGCTTCTGCCGCGCGGACTCCTAGGGACTCGCATAGCGGCGCGACGCCCGAACCTCAGCCAGGCGCAGCGAACTCGCCGCGGCCATCAGCGGGCGGATTGGCCCGGGATCGGCAGGCACTCCATGACCTCGACGCCTTCGCCCGGGAAGATCGTGAAGCTCGGGTGGTTCTCGAAGAGCTTCGCCGCCGCCTCGTGGGATTCGGCCTCCACGACGACGTATCCGGACATGCTGTTGCGGATGTCCGTGACGCCGTTCGCAGCGACGCGCTTCGTCCTGCCGAGCGGCCCGCCCTGCTCGATGATCACGGCCCGGTGGGCCGTCATCCAGTCGCCCCAGGCCTTGATGCCCGAGGCCTCGAGCGCCTTGCGCTTGGCTTCGTCCATCGTGTTCCAGCCAGCCTTCTCGACCGCCGCCATCGTCCCGATGTAGACCGCCAGAAACTTCTTCATGGGTTGCTCCGCTTAAGGATGGAAGGGCCGTCGGGCGGGACGTTCGCCCCCGCTCGCCTCGCAAAGATTATGACGATCGACGGCCCGGCGGATCGACAGCCGGCGCGCCCGCCGAAGCCGTGCGCATTGACGTCGACGCCCCGGCGGGTCCGTTCCTCGGCCACCGCGAGACGGATATGCTGCGCCGCGAGCATCACCGGGCTCACGCCGCCGAGCAGCGCAGACGCCGGCATTCCGTGACCGCCGACCATTCCCACGCGGCGCGGCGTACGGTCGCCGACCCCGGCGACGGCAATCCTTCAGCTGCCGCAGCGCAGCGGGTGTGCGGTGCAGGGCCGTCGCCTTCAGCCGAGTGTGCTCCTCGACGCCGCGCACCCGGTGGCGGCCCGGCCGTGGCGCCCATCAAGGCCCGAGATCATCGAACTCGGCAGCGACCTCCTCGCCGCTGAGGCCGATGAAAGGCTTGCGCCCCGACTCGAAGCGCTCGCGCGCACCGGGGTCGGACAGCGCGGCGTCGAGGGCGCCATTGAGCTCGTACGCCGCCACGTCGTAGCCCGCGTCGCGCACAGCGGCGCTGAACGCCTCGACGTGCGCGCCGCCGGACTGGTACACGCCCGGCGCGAATTCCGGGTCGATATAGTCATTGTGGGGCTCCTCGTAGGATCGCTGGCACCCGGCGGCGTTCGTCGCGTGATAGTTGCGGCACGACTGGGGGCGAGACGCGTAGATGGTGCACCGTCCGTCGTCGAGAAACGGGCACTTGACGTTTCGCGCGGCGCGCTCGCCTTCGCCGAGTGCCCTGAACAGGACGCTGTTGGCCCGCACCTCCGCATGGACGCGGGCCTGCTGTTCGGGCGTGAGCGACCGCTCGACGAAATCGAGGATGCTGAACACCTCGGCGGGCCGGACATCCACCGTGAAGTAACAGCACCAGGAGCAACCCGCGCAACACGCCAGCGTGCCGACGTCCGGGGCAGCGGCGATCCGCGCGTCGTGGCGTCGCCGGGAACGCTCCAGCGCGCGGAGCACTCCGAGGGCCCGGATCTCGTCACGCGCCCGTGCGTACTCCCGCGCCAGGATGTCGCGAATCAGCGGGACGTCGAGCGTGAATTCCATGGCGCGATCTTATTCCGAATCTTGCGGCAGGGCCCACGGGATATACTTTCCGGCATGAGCGACATGCGCATCCTGTCCATCATTCCGCCGATGACGCAGGTCAATACGCCGTACCCCGCGACGGCCTACCTCACGGGGTTCCTGCGCTCGCGCGGATTCGAAGCGGCACAGGCGGACCTGTCCATCACCCTCGCGCACCAGCTGCTGTCGGTGGCCGGGCTGCAAGCGATCCACGGACAGGTGAGCGCGCTGCCCGCCGATCGGCACACCGCGGCGACGCGCTCCTTCGCCGAGCAGTTCGAGCCCTACTGCGCGACGATTTCTCCGACCATGCGATTTCTGCAGGGACGCGATCCCACGCTGGCGCATCGGATCGCCTCGCGCCATTACCTGCCGGAAGGGCCGCGTTTTGCGTCGCTCGAGCAGTACGCCGACAGCCAGCAGCACGCAGGCGACGCGCTCGACTGGGCCTTTGGCGCTCTGGGACTTGAGGACCGCGCGAAGCATGTCGCGACGCTCTATCTCAACGATCTCGCGGATGTCATCCGCGATGCCGTCGACCCGCGCTTCGAGTTCGTGCGCTACGCGGAAGCTCTGGCGGCAAGCCAGCCGACTTTCGATCCCCTCTACGCGGCGCTCAGCGCACCGCACAACCTGATCGACGGGCTTCTGCACGCGCTGACGGTCGAGTTGCTGGCGCAGCTCCAACCGGACCTCGTGCTCATCACGGCGCCATTTCCCGGCAGCGTCTATGGCGCCTTTCGCATCGCGCAGTCCGCGAAGCACGTTTGCCCCTCCGTCGTCACAGCACTCGGCGGCGGCTACTGCAACACCGAGCTGCGCGGCATGAACGAGCCGCGCGTCTACGACTTCTTCGATTTCATCACGCTCGATGCCGGCGAACGCCCGCTGCTGGCGCTCATCGAGCATCTGCAGGACCGCCGGCCTGTAGAGACATTGGTGCGCACGTACACGCGAACGCATCACTACGTCGACTTCAAGGAGCCCGATATCGGCCTGGCCGAGTGCGGCACGCCCACCTACGACGGCCTGCCGCTCGGCGACTACCTGTCATTGCTGGACATGCTGAACCCGATGCATCGGCTGTGGTCGGACGGCCGCTGGAACAAGTTCACGGTCGCCCATGGCTGCTATTGGAAGAAATGCAGCTTCTGCGATGTCGGCCTCGACTACATCTCGCGCTACGACCTAGCGGCGACCGACGTGCTGATCGGGCGTATCGAATCTCTGATTCGCGAGACCGGCCAGACCGGATTTCACTTCGTCGACGAAGCCGCGCCGCCCAAGGCGCTCAAGTCGCTGGCGACGGCACTGCTTGAGCGCAGGCTCGACATCTCATGGTGGGGCAACATCCGTTTCGAGAAGTCGTTCAACGCCGGTCTTTGCCAACTGATGGCCGAGAGTGGCTGCATCGCCGTCACGGGTGGACTCGAGGTGGCCTCCGATCGCCTGCTCAAGCTGATGCACAAGGGGGTGTCGGTCGAGCAGGTGGCCCGGGTCACACGCGCCTTCTCCGACGCAGGAGTCCTCGTGCATGCCTATCTCATGTACGGCTTCCCCACCCAGACCGCGCAGGACACCGTCGACGCGCTTGAATACGTCCGCCAGCTGTTCGTAGCCGGCTGCATCCAGTCCGGCTTCTTCCATCGCTTCACCTGCACCGTGCATTCGCCGGTCGGTCAGCATCCCGAGAAGTACGGCGTCACGCTGTCGCCGCCGCCGAATGCCACGTTCGCCAATAACGACATCAATTTCACCGACGCCACCGGCATCAACCACGACCTGTACGGGGCGGGACTCAAGAAAGCGCTCTTCAATTACATGCACGGCATCGGACTTGATCTGGACGTGCGCGAATGGTTCGAGCAACGCGGATCTGCGCGAGGCAGGGGCAACAAGGCTCGCCGCGCGACCGACGCCGTGCCGCGCACGACGGTGCCGCCGAATCTGATTGAGCGGGCGCTGGCCTGACGGCGCATCGAAGGTGGACTGCGCCGGCGCGCGAGTGCGGGCTTTCCCCGCCTCGGTGAACCCGCGCAGCGCGGCGGCGAGCAGTTCGCGCTGCGGTTCCTGCCACACCATCACGACGCGATTATGCCGTTCGGACGACGGTCGTGTGGCGCGCGCACCTCACCCCCTTGAGGATCGGCGAGCGCCTGTAGCAGGCGGGAGCCCGACGCGGCCGGCGCCTTGGTGTCCGCCCGCAACCGCCGCGTGGGATCCTGCCGGCAGCCAGGCAGGATCCGCGCGGTCGAATGTCCGCCGGCCCGGTCTACTGCCGGATGCCGACCAGCAGCGTCGGCTGTTGGCCGCTCGTCATGTCCGCCAGTACGAATACGTGGCCGTCAGCGCTCACCGTGCCCGTCAACGTCGGGCCACCGGCCACCACCATGTTCATCGTGCCGTCGGCCGCCAGCGTATAGGTGCCGCTGACGCTGTTGTTCGTCGACGGCGTGCCGGCGTTGTTCTCGTCGTACACACCGGCGAAGGCGCCGTCGGCCATACCGACGAAATAGGCCCTGCCGTCGATCGCGGTCAGAGAAGCGCCCGGCGACAGGCTGACCATCGTGTAGACACCGTTGATCGTCGCTGCCGTGACGCCCGAGCCCTGTTTGACTATGACGTAGATGCCCGGCGTGTTGCCGTTGCCGGCAGTCGTGATCGGCGCCCCGATCGCCAGGTCGCCATCGGGGCTGATGGCCCCGCTGATGCCGGTGCCGCTGCCGGCGGTAAACACACCGGCGGAGGTGACGGTATAGGTTCCGGTGCCGGACGAGCCCAGCTGCGAGATTGCCCCGTTCGTGTTCCGCTGCGAGGTACCGAACGAGCCGGACCCGTTGCTGAGGGAAATGCTGCTGAACAGGGACGAACTCGCGGGACTCGTGTTCTCCAGCGTGACGCCCGTATAGGTCCCGTTGATCGTCGCGGCGGTCGCGTTCTGCAGCGCGCCGACGCCGATGCTGAGACCCGGCTGGCCACCGCCGGACGCGTTCGCGAGCAGCACGAACGCGCTTGCGTTGAATTCGACGGCGCCCTCGCCCTGGCCGCCGTTCGACGTCAGGTAGGGGATCGAATTGACCGGCGCGATGGCGTAGGTGCCGGACTGCGAGATCGTCGAAATGACACCCGCCGTGTCGGCCGTGCCGGACCCCGTGTAGCTTCCTTTGCCATCGGCGGTCACGCTCGACAGCGCATCCTGCTGCAGGTCGAGCTTGTTGCTGATCATCGTGTAGGCGCCCGATAGCGTGGCGGTCGTCACGTTGACCGTGCAGTACACGACGACGTTGGTGATGTTTGCGGCTGCGGCCGTACCGCTGCCGTTGTTCACTGCACACGTCTGGCCGTTGGGCTGCGGTGAGCCGACCGAAACGCTGTAGCTCGCACCCGAGGTCAACGCCGTCGGCAGGGTGAACGAGCCGTTGGCGGTGACCCCCAGGTTGTCAGCGCCGTTGAGCACGTGCACCGTTGCGCCGGCGCCGAGGCCCAGTACGATTCCGCCCAGGGTCGGCGAGCTCGTCGCGGTCCCGGACGAAATGACGAGCGACACCGCGGACCCACTGGCCACGCTGGTGCCGGCGGCCGGGCTCTCGCTCACGACGCTCCCCGAAGCGACGGTCGCGCTGGACTGCGTCGTGACGGTACCCAACGTGAGGCCTGCGGCCGCGATCGCTGAAGTCGCGGCCGACTGCGAGCCACCGAAGACATTGGGGACACTGACCATCGCCGGCCCGGAGGACACGACGAGGGCCACCGCGGCGCCCTTCGCCGCGCTCGTACCCGCCGCCGGGCTCTCGCTGATGATGTCGCCCGAGGCGACCGTCGCGCTCGATTGCGTCGTCACGGCGCCGACGGCGAGGCCGGCGCCGGTAATCGACGACGTGGCAGCCGACTGGCTGCTGCCGACGACGTTCGGAACCGACACGGAGCTGTTCGCCCCCCCGCCGGAACCGCCCCCACCGCACGCCGCCAAGGCCGTGCTCAGGCAAGTGACCAGAAGCGCCTGACAGAGGCGTGTCCGCGAGAATTTGTCGATCATAGTGCGCTGGTCCTTTCGAAATCGTTGCCGATCCGTTGCGATTCGTCCCGGACACGCGGCGTCACCGTCACAGGCGTCTTTGCCGCTGCGACCACCTCGTGCGGTCCGGAGCAATCACGCGGGAAAGCCTATCGGAGCGGCGGATCCGGTCGCATTACCCAGTTGGGTTAGGCGGCGATCGGGTACAAAACTCGGTCATCGACGTCGCGCCGAGTTCGCGTCCGCGGTATCCGAGCGGTCGGGGCGGCTCCGGATATCCGGCCGGATCGCGTGCGTCTGGGCGCTCGCGCCCTATCGACGCACTGTTGCTTCGCGGCGTGCGGGGCGGCCGCTCCCCGCGGTATCCTTGGCTGCGCGCACACCGGCGCTGTACCACACCCGCAGAATGCGCACGTCATGGAACCCACCGCACCCGCACGGCCATTCCACTACCGCCACCCGCATTCCGCCGTGGCGGTCGACATCGCGGTGTTCTCGCTGAAGGACCTCAGGCTCCACTTGCTGCTGATCGAGCGCGGTCGCGAGCCGTATCGCGGCGCCTGGGCACTGCCGGGCGGCTTCGTCCGCATCGACGAATCCCTCGACGACGCCGCACGCCGCGAGCTGCGCGAGGAAACCGGCCTCGACTGCAGTGCCCTGGGTCAGATCGGCGCATTCGGCGAGCCCGGGCGCGACCCGCGGGAGCGCGTGATCTCGATCGCCTACCTCGCCGTCGTGCGGATGGACTCGGTGACGCTTGCGGCCGGCACCGACGCGGCGCTCGCGCGCTGGTGGCCCTCGGAGTCGCTGCCGCCGCTCGCGTTCGATCACGCGGCGATTCTGTCGCGCGCCCGGAACCGGCTCCGCGAGGAAGTCGCGCGCGCTCCGCTCGCGGCGATGTTCCTTGCGGAGGAGTTCACGCTGAGCGAACTTCAGGCGAGCCACGAGGCGCTCTCCGGCGAGGCGCTCGACAAGCGCAATTTCCGCAAGTGGGCGTTGAGCCAGGGCTATCTGCGGGCGACCGGCGCGATGCGCATCGGCGAGCAGCACCGCCCGCCTGCGCTCTATCGCCTGCGACCCGCAAAAGGACGGCAGAACCCGTCGTCTTTGTAAGTGTTGACAGTACACTAACAAACCGTCTACCTTCTCGGCCACGGGATCCTCGCGATCCTCGGGGCCGGCGTATGACGTTTGCGTACACCAAGCAGTGGCCAGCCGGCGCGGGCGCGGACGGGGCGCGCGCCGACCTGCACGCGAGCTGGCTGGATCTCGCGTGTGCGCATCTGCCCTTCGGGCTGCTGCTGCTGGAATCGGATCTCACCGTGCGTGTGCATCTCGGGCGGCCGCTGCCGGCGAATCTGCCGGTGCAGCTCAAGTCCGGCCGACTCGTGCTGCCGGTGCAGGTCCGACGGCGCGTGCACTCGCTGCTCTCCGGACCGGGCGGCGACGGCCCGGCGCTGATCAAGGTTCACGAACCCGGCGCGACCTCCGTGGCCCTCGTGTTCGAGCGCGTGTGCGGCGAAGAGGCCCCGGCACTGTGGCGCGCCGGAGTATTCGCGGAGGACGGCGTCGTGCCGACCGCCTTGGCGCTGCGCCTGACGTACCGGATGACTCCGAGCGAAGCCGGCGTCGTTCGGCAGCTCCTCGCGGGCCGTTGCCTGCGGGCCGCTGCGCAGCAGCTCGGCATTTCTCACGAGACGGCTCGCGCCCACCTGAAAAGCGCCTTCCTCAAAGCGAACGTGCGCTGCCAGGCGGCGTTGGTTGCCCGGGTCCTTTCGGGACCGGCGATCGTGCTCGGCCAGGACCGCATCGGGCGGTCGGCGCTCGCCGCGTGTTAGGCGGCCGGCTCCGGCAACTCGGCAAGCATGCGTCGCATCGGTGCGCGCGGCCCGAGCTCTGCCTCGATCGTCGAGAGGGCCGCCTTGCCGGCTGCGCGCCGCACGGCGGCCGCATCCGACCCGCAGGCAGCGCCGATGGCGTCCTCGATCGCGGCGGACCAGGGGACCGCCTGGGAGTGATCCAGCGCCCGCGCCTGGTCGAGCACGTGCCGGGCATCGTCCGGCTGCCTCGCGAGACAATACGCGAGCGCGGTCTCCTCGCGGGAAAGCAGCAGCCGGGGCGCGTTCGAAGCCTCGACCCGCTCGGCGATCCCGCGCGCGTGCGCGAGGAGCGGTGCGCCCTCGGTCCAGCGATGGTCCCGGATCAGGAGCAATGCCTTCCAGCGCAACATCTGCGCGTATTCCGCCGATTCCTCTCCCAGCCGCTCCCGCTCGATGGCCAGAGTATCGTCCATCATCCGGTAGGCGGCGCCGGGCTCGAGCTGTTCGAAGGCCACACGCGCGAGGTACGCCGTGGCGCGCGCCACGTCGACCGACCGCGAATTCCCGCTCGCCTCCTGGATCGCGAGCGCCCGCTCGAGATCCTTGCGGGCGGCAGAGAATTCGCCACGCTCATAGCGCACCCGCGCACGGCTCTGCAGCGGCCCGGCGAGAAACGCGTGCTGCGGACCGAGTGCTCGCTCGAAGATTCCGATCGCCCGATCGAGCTCCGTCATCGCCTCGGTATAGCGCCCGAGGAGCAGATCGGTGTTGCCGACGTCATAGACCGCGCTGCCGTACCAGTAGTAGGACTCGCCGCGCAGCTGCCGCGACAACTCTGCCGACTCCGTGAAATACGGCAGCGCCCGCACGCGATCCCCGGAGTCGCGGACGACCCGCCCCAAAGTCTGCAGGAGGTTGGCCCGCAGCGACAACTCCTCCGGCCGTTCGCGTTCCAGGCGCGCGAGCGCGGCCTCGAGGAGCGGCCTCGCCTCGCCGTAGCGGGCGCCCCACCACAGCACGTATCCGAGCAGCGCGCGCGTTTCGATCTGATCCAGGGTCAGTCGCGGATCCGCGTCGAGCACGGGCAGCGCGGCACGGTACAGGCCTTCCGCGCGAGGATCGCGCCGGTTGGCGAGGAGGTGCGCGTACGCGACCTGGCTGCGCGCATGTTCGACAACCAGCGCCGGATCTCCGGTGTCGAGATCCTCGACGGACTTCCTGAGCAGCCGGTCGGCGGCGTCGTACCAGCCGCGGGCATCGTAGACGACACCCATCGCGCGCAGCAGCCGGGCGCGCACGGGCAGCGGCGTCTCTGTTTCCGCGAGGAGTTCGTCGACACCGGCATCGAGTATCTCGCGCAAGGTCGCTTTATGGCCTTTCGCGAGCGCGGGATCGGCTTCGCCGAATACGGCGACCAGGGACCGCGTGACCGCTTCGGCGGAGGCCGCCTCGCGGTCGGCGAGCACGCGCGCGTGTTGCGCGAGCCGGCGTTCGTGGAGTCCGTACGCGGCAAGTCCCGCCATGGCGATCGCGATGGCGCCCACCGCCGCGAGCGTCGCCGCCATCCGGCGACGTCCGCGCTGCGAGTCGCGCGCCCGAAGCGTGTCCAGGGGGACCCCGAGCAGCCCTGCGACGACCTTCAGCAGCGCCTCGCGACGGTCGGCATCCTCGCGGCGCAGGTCGGCGGCGAGCGCATCGTGGGTCGACCCCGGCCGCAGGTCCGCCGGCAGGCACTCGAGCGCCGGGTCGAGTCCGCGTACGGCGGCGTTCGGACGCCCGGCGGCGAGGACGGCGATGATCGGCCGACCCGGATGCAGCCGCCGGAATTCGCGCACCTCGAACCCGACTCGCGGCGACGCGGCGGCCGGCGGCGAACAGACGACGATCAGCGCCTGGGACCGCTCGAGCGCGCCGCCGACATCCGCATCGAGATCGGCCCCGGCGTGCAGTTCCGCGGTGTCGAGGAACACCGGGGCGATCCGCGGCGGCGCGCCGGCACGCCTGAGAGGCACCGGCACGCGGTACCGCTCCAGGGCCTCGTGCAGCCAACTGGCGATTGCGCGGTCCGCATGCGAATAGCTTATGAATGCCGCGTAAGTCCGGAGCAAAAGTATCCTCTTACTGAGCAGGCCGGTAAATAGTGCGTAGGCGATCAGGCGGCATATCGAACATG
>JBBINS010000046.1:0-18164 GCA_037443765.1 Gammaproteobacteria bacterium | reverse complement strand
CTCGCGCTCGCCGGGTTCGGCCTGTTCATCTCGTCGCTCTGCGAGACGCAGCAGCAGGCGTTCCTCGGCGTCTTCACGTTCATGGTGCCGGCGATCACGCTCTCGGGCTTCATCTCGCCGGCCGAAAACATGCCGCTGTTCTTCCAGTGGGTGAGCTGGGTCGACCCGCTCAGTCATTTCGTCATCATCGTCAAGGGCATCTTCCTGAAAGGCTTCGGGTTCGGTCAGGTCTGGCCGAACCTCTGGCCGCTGCTGCTGATCTCGGTGTTCACGATCTCCACCGCCTACTGGATGTTCCGGCGCCGGATCGCCTGAACGGAGCCTCACGCCATGTCACCCGCCACCCCCAGCCGTGTCCTCGCGTCCTGCCGGTCCCGGGCCGCCCTCGCTGCCGCGCTCGCGGCCGCGTGGCTCGGCGGCTGCGCGGTCGGGCCACGCTACAGCGCGCCCGATCCCCATGCGCTCGCTCCGGCCGCCTACCCGGTGACCGACGCCGCGCTCTCGAGCGCCGCACCCACCGACCGCTGGTGGACAGCGCTCGGTGATCCATTGCTCGACGACCTCGTCGCCAGCGCCCTCGGGGGCAACCCGGATCTCGCCTCGGCCGAGGCGCGGGTCCAACAGGCCCGTGCGAGCGCGAGGATGGTCGGCGCGGCGTTCTATCCGATCGCCAACCTGGACGGGCGCGTGGGCCGTGACAAGCTGAGCCTCAATGGCGAGAACCTGGCGCTGATTCCGTTCAAGCCGAGCACCACAGAGTTCACCGACTACCGCGTGGGCTTCGACGCCGCGTGGGAAATCGACCTGGCCGGACGCACCCTCCGCCAGGTCGAGGCCGCGGTCGCGCGCCTCGACAGCAGCGCCGAGAGCCGCAACGACGCCCGGCTCGTCGTGGCGGCCGACGTCGCCGACGCGTACGTCGACTACCGTGCGGCGGCGGAGCGGCTGACGCTCGCGCGACGGACGCTCGCGAACCTGGACGAGACGGTGCGGCTCGTCGCCCTCGAGGTCCGGGCCGGTGTTGCGGACGACGGTGACCTGCGGCGCGCCGAGTCCGACCGTCTCGGCGCCGCGGGCGCCGTGCCGTCGCTCGAGGCCGCGGTGCAGGGCGCGGTATTCCGTCTTGCTGCGCTGACCGGTGAGCCGCTCGACTCGCTCGCGCGCCGTCTCGAGCACCCGCGGGCGATCCCGACGGTGCCGGCGACCACGTCCGTCGGGCTCCCCTCGGAGCTGCTGCGCCGGCGGCCGGACGTGCGTCGCGCGGAGCGCGACCTGGCTGCCGCGACCGCCGACGTGGGCGGCGCCGTCGCGGCGCAGTTCCCGCGCCTGTCGCTGGTCGGAGATTTCGGCTGGGATTCCGTGCGCTCGGGCGACCTCACGAACGCGGCCAGCCGCTACTGGAACGTCGGTCCGCAGTTGACGCTGCCGCTGTTCGCCGGCGGCCAGCTGCGCGCGCAGGTCGACGCCGCGAAGGCGGGTCGCGATGCCGCCCTCGCCTCCTACCGCGCGACGGTGCTGCGGGCGCTTGCGGACACCGAATCCTCGTTGGTGCGCTTCGCAGCCGAGCGCAATCGCGAGGCGAGCCTCGCGGCAGCCGCAATGAGCCTCGACGCGAATCTCGCGCTCCAGCGGCGGCGGTTCGACGCAGGCGACGCCTCGATGATCGATGTGCTCGCGGCGGAGCGCGCCGCCAACCTCGCGGCCGACCAGCGCGCGGCGAGCGACGGGCAGCTGGTGCAGGACTACATCGCGCTCGGCAAGGCTCTCGGCGGCGGCTGGCAGGCCGCCAACTGACGGATCGCGCCCGCGCCGTTGACACGCTCGCGGCGGCGCTGTCCGGCGGCTTGCGGATGACTGCGCCGGAGGGGCGACCACGTCCGCTTCTCCGTTTCGCTGGGAGTGGCCGGCTTCGCTCGACGCGATGCAGGCTGCGCCGGACCATCACAAGGTGCCGCTCCAGAATGAGCACGTGCGAGTCCTCGAGGCCTGGGTCGGTCCGGGCGATACGTTGCCGGAGGTCGGCGCCTTCGTCTGGCGCGAGCCGCTCGCGCCGCACTCGCTGACCCCCGTCGGCGCCCGTCAAAGCCGCGGCGTCGCGATCGAGGTCGAGCACTGATCGCGGCGCTGCCACCCTGCAACCCTGCAAGCCTGAAACCGGCAACCGGCGCTGTGCCGGGCCGCCGGTTGTGCAACCATCAGGCATGTCTACGCAGTCACCTCGGCTCGCCGGCCGCCGCCCGACACCCGTGCAGCGCGCCGCCCGGGCGCTGCTCTCGGCCTTCGGCTGGCGCTGCGTCCTCGTCCCGCCCCCGGCGCCGAAGGGCATTATCGTCGTCTACCCGCACACGTCGAATTGGGATTTCATCGTCGGCGTGCTCTACAAGTTCGCGGTCGGGCTCCCGGCACGATGGATGGGCAAGGACACGCTGTTCCGCTGGCCCGTGCGCCGACTGTTCCTGCGCATCGGCGGCATCCCGATCAACCGGCGCGAGCGGACCGGCTTCGTCGGCGTGCTGCTCGCCGAGTTTGCGCGGCACGACTGGATGTGGCTGGCGGTGGCCCCTGAGGGCACGCGCTCGCACACGGATCACTGGAAGTCGGGCTTCTACCAGATCGCGGTCGCCGGGCAGCTGCCGATCGGGCTCGGCTACATCGACTACGCGACGCGTACCGTCGGTATCGACACCTACCTCACGTTGACCGGCGACTCCGACCAGGACTTCGACCGGATACGGGCCTTCTACGCCGACAAGCGCGGGCGACGCCCGCAAGATGCCGGAGAGATCCGACTGCGGCAGTGAGCGGCGCCGGGGACCGCCACCGGGACGGAACGCTCGTCGACGGCGGCGCCCGTTCGCTCACCGCCATCCGGTGGCCGCCGGCCATCAACGTGACCCGCGGACCCGTGCCCGCGCGACGGTCCGGCGGCGTGTCCCGGTACGCCCCCGCCTCCTTGGCGGCCCTCGCGGCCACGAGTCAGGATGCGTTCCGGGCGCCGACGCTCAGTTCTTGATCTTCGAGATCTTCGACCCCTCGATGGACAGGTCGCCGATCAGGCCTTTCTCGCCGAAGACGAAGCCGAGGATCGGCTTGGAGAGCGTGACGGTGTCGTAGTCGCCACCGGCGCCAGTCTTGACGACGGCCACGGCCGCATCCGCACCGACCGACCAGCCCGCGCTCTTCGTGCACCTGTCGAGCGAATCCTGGGTCATGAAGAGGATGATCTCGCGGTGCTTGGCGACGCCGATCGTCAGGCCGACCGAGCCGGACGTCACGCTGTAGTAGTTGACGTCCTGGCCGTTGACGCGGAGCACGCCCTCGCCGAACTCGCCGGCCACTCCGACTCCGGCCTTGGTGACGTGCCCGAATACGAGCATGCCGACCGCCTTGTCAGCCAGTTCCCGGTTGCGCGGGCTCATCGCGTAGAAGTGCTTGGTCGCCGCGTCGGCCGACGCGTCGATCTCGGCCTTGGATCGCGCAAACGACGGCGCGCTCGCAGCGAGGCCGAGCACGGCCAGGCCCGTCACGGCCATCAATGTATTGAACTTCATAATGCTGTCCCATTAAGACGAGTGAGTTGGGCGTTCGCGGAGAGGCGAAAGCCGCCGGCGCCGGTCGTGGCCCGAGGGCCAGCGCGCTACATCGACGATGCTGAACGCAATCGCCGGCGCGGTCAGTACGGTGCCCCACAGAGTTCACAGCGGCGCGGCCGTTCGCCGCTACGCGCCGTGCTGGTCGACGCCCTGGCTGACCGTCGCCCCGTCACCCGCCCTCAGTTCACGAAATATCAGCGTGGACACAACGGTCATCGCGCCCAGCACGAGGAACGCACGGTGGATTCCGCTGATGAAGTCGGGCGCATGGGATCGGTAGTGCTCCGGGATGAAGAACGCCGTGACGAGCGACGCCGACGCGACGCCGAAGCTGATGGCCATCTGCTGCACCGTGCTCGCGATGGAACTGGCGGCGCTCGCGTCGTGCGCCGCGACGTCGGCGTAGACGAGGGTATTCATGCTCGTGTACTGCAGCGACGTGCAAAAGCCGAAGGCGAACAGCTGGGCAACGATCAGCGCGACCGGCGATCCGGGCCCGATGGTCGCGAACGCCATGATCATCACGCCGATGATCACGGTGTTGGACACGAGGACGGCGCGGTATCCGAGCGACGCGAGGATCCGGGGCATCACGAGCTTCAGGCTCATCGCGGCGACCGCCTGCGGCATCATCAGCAGGCCGGACTGGATCGGCGTGAAGCCGAGGCCGACCTGGTACAGCAGCGGAAACAAGAACGGGATGCCGCCGATTCCGAGCCGGGTGAGGAAACTTCCGCATACGGCACTGCGGAAGGTGCGGACGCGAAAGAGCGCGAGGCGCAGCACCGGGTGGGCGGCACGCGACGCGTGCACGCCGTATCCCGCGAGCAGCAGCGCCGACACGGCCAGTAGGGCGAGGCTCTGCCGGCCCGTCAGGGAATGCTCGCCGAAGACCTCGAGCACGTACGAGAGCAGCGCCACGCCCGACCCGAACAGCGCGAGGCCGGCGACGTCGAGCGGATCCGAGTGGTCGGCACGGAAGTCCGGCAGGTGCACGCGGACGAGCCAGAGGCCGGCGAGGCCGATCGGGATGTTCACGAAGAAGATGACCCGCCAGTGGAAGTAGCCGACGATCAGGCCGCCAGCGATGGGTCCCAGCATGGGACCGATCAGCGCCGGGATCGCGACGAAGCTCATCGCGCGGATCAGCTCGGACTTCGCGAACGTCCGCACCATCGTCAGTCGGCCGACCGGCACCATCATGGCGCCGCCGCACCCCTGCAGGATGCGGCAGGCGACGAGGACGTGGATGTTGCTCGATATGCCGCACAGGAAGGAGCCGAACGTGAACAAGCCGATCGCCGAGGCGAAGACTTTCCGCGTCCCGAAGCGGTCGGCCATCCAGCCGCTGATCGGGATGAAGACGGCGAGACTCAGCGTATAGCTCGCGAGCACGGCCTTCATGCTGAGCGGCGCGACGCCGAGAGCCGCCGCGATTGTCGGTACCCCGGTGTTGAGGATCGTGGTGTCGAGCGACTCCATGAAGAATGCGACGGCGATCAGCCACGGCAGCAGGCGGCGGCTCGACTCGCGCGCCGGCTGGTTCGACGGCGCCGCGTCGATCGGACCTGGATCTTCCAATGTGCCCTCGTCTGCGCTGCAACGGGTCCCGCCGACGGGGCTGGGGCGGTGGGTCAGCAGATCGCGACCGGCGCAGTATCGCCGGTTCCGGTCCCGGGTTGTCGCGTTCGGCACCCGCCCGGACACGTCGGGAAACCATCGCCGGGCCCGGCCCTGTGTGCGGAATCGCACCGAACATGCAGACGGCGCGTGCTCGACTGGCGCCTTGGCGTACCGCTTGTGGAGGCCGACGATCCCCTCGAACGCCTTTGCTCAGGAGCGGGCCACGGGGGAGCTGCGAACCGTCGCTCCCCTTTTCTTTGTGCGCTCGTGGCCCGCGCCGGCACTGCCAGCCGGCAGCGGACGGTAGCGCACGGACGGACGCGCCGCGGGTCGCCATCCTCAGCGTGAGCGATTCATCGCGGCACCCGGAGTTCCGGGTCGGTCGCGTGAACGCCAGCCCATCGCACGACACCGTGAGCGGCGCCGCCGATCTGCCGCCGGAGAGACAGGGATGACACGACCGTGGCCCACGGAACGCGCGGCTTGGCGCTGGCTGCCGACTCTCGCGGTCCTGGCGGTGGCCGGCTGCGCCGTCGAACCGACCAACCGGGAGCCGGCGCAACGGGAGCCGGCGCCACCGGACCGCAACGTGTACTTCAGCCCGGCACCCGGCAGCCCGGAACGGTCCGCGGAGCAGCAGGACCGCGACCGGTACGAATGCAACGCGTGGGCCGTGAAGCAGACGGGTTTCGATCCGAGCCTGCCGGACGTGCCCCCGCACCAGCGGATACGGGTGGTCGCCGGCGGACCTTCCCCGGGCAGCGATGTCGCCGGTGGCGCGGTCACCGGGGCGCTCGTCGGCGCGGCCGTCTCCAACCCTTGGCACGCCGGCGGCGGCATCCTGATCGGCGCGCTCGCGGGTGCCGCCATCGGTGGCATCGTCGAGAGCGAGCGTGCCGCGCAGGCCAGCCACCTGAACGCGCAGGCGGACGCGGACGCGAATGCAGCCGGCGCTGCCGCGCTTGAGCGGAGGGGGTTTCAGTATCGGCGCGCGATGACGGCGTGCCTGGACGGCCGTGGCTACAGTGTTCGTTGACAACCGCAATGCCGCGCGCGACCTGACCGCGGTGAGAGGTGACGCATGATGATTCGAACGTTGGCACGCACGCCGAGCGTTGCCGCGGTCGCGCTCATGGTGGCGCTCGTTGCACCGGGCGGCGCGTTTGCGCAGGAACACGGCCACGGCGGCGGCGGTGCCGCCCATGGCGGCGGCGTCGAGGCGCACCAGCACGTCGACACCCGCTTCTCGCACAACCATGCCTACTTCGACCGCGGCTACGGCGTGCGCAATGCGCCGCGCGGGGGCTATGCGATCGACCATGGCCGCGACCACTACTGGTACCACGGCGGCCACTGGTACGGACGCGGCGGCCCCGGGTGGGTCGTGGGCGGCGCACCGTTCGGCGCGTTCGTGTCCGTCCTGCCGCCTTTCTACACGACGGTGTGGTTCGGCGGGGCGCCCTACTACTATGCCAACGACACGTACTACAGCTGGAGCGGAGAGCGCCGCCAGTACGAGGTCGTGGCACCCCCGGAGGGCATCGAGTCTGCGGGGTCGACGGAAGCGCCGCCGGGCGGCGATTCGATGTTCGTCTATCCGAGGAACGGCCAGTCGGCGGAGCAGGAAGCCCGCGATCGCTTCGAATGCCACCAGTTCGCGGTGGCTCAGACGGGCTTCGACCCGACCGCGGCGGGCGGCGGGGTACCGCCCGAGGCAGCCGCCGACAAGCGTGCGGACTATGGACGGGCCGGGGCCGCCTGCCTCGACGCGCGCGGTTACAGCGTCCGTTAGCGTTTCGCGGGTACGAAGACCCGGGGTCGACTACTTCCGGGTCCCGGTTCCCGCTGCCGAACGCGGGCCGGCGCGACGCTCGCGCACTGTGCTCTACTTCCGTCTCGGCCATGGGTCACGGCAGCGCCGTCCCGCGGCAGCCGCAGAAGGAAACGAGTCATGCCCACGGCTCCCGAGGCCGTCCGTCCGATCGAGCTGGCCGAGATCGAGGCGGCGCGCGAGCGGATCGCCGGCACGATCGTGCGCACGCCGCTCGTGCGGCTCGAACTCGGGCCCGGCTTTCCCGATATTCGCCTCAAGCTCGAGAACCTGCAGCCGATCAACGCCTACAAGCTGCGCGGCGCGGCCAACGCAGTCGCGATGCTGCCGGAGAACGAGCGCCGGCGTGGAGTCTGGACCATCAGCGCCGGCAATGCCGGCCAGGGCGTCGCGTATGCGGCGCGGCGCGCCGGCGTACCGTGCACCGTCGTCGTGATCGAGACGGCGCCGGCGTCCAAGATGGAGCGCATGAAGGCGCTCGGCGCGCGTCTCGTCCCGGTACCGTTCGCGGTCGCATGGCGGGCGATGGAGGAGCGATCGTTCCCGGGCGTCGAGGGCGTCTTCGTGCACCCCTTCGACGACCACAACTTCATCGCCGGCCACGCGACGATGGGCCTCGAGATCCTCGAAGACGCGCCCGACACGGCGGCCGTCATCGCCGGCATCGGCGGCGGCGGGCTCGTTGCGGCGCTCGGCAGCGCGATCAAGGCGCTGCGGCCGGAGATCCGGGTCTGGGGCGCCGAGCCGGAGACGGCGGCTCCGGCAGCGCGCTCGTTCGCCGCCGGCGCACCTCGGGAGTTCCCCGAGTGGCAGGCCTCGTTCGTCGACGGCGCCGGCGGCAAGAGTGTGTTCCCGCGGATGTGGGAGCGGATGAAGCCGGTCGTCGACGGCAGCATCGTCGTCACGCTCGACCAGACTCGGCGCGCGATGCGGCTGATGGCGGAGAAAGCCCGCGTCATATCGGAGGGCGCGGGGGCGCTGCCGCTCGCGGCGGCGCTGACCGGCAGGGCCGGACCCGGCCCGATCGTCGCGATCGTCTCCGGCGGAAACATCGATCTGTCGAAGTTCGGCGAGATCCTCGCCGCGACCGAGAACTGAACTGCCGCGGCGCTCGACCCTACGTCAGGCGCTCAGCGTGGCAGGTTGAGCCGCTTGAGCAGCGCCGCGTAACGCGGGTCGGCCGTGATGCCCTTGAGGAGCGGGTCGCCACGCAACCACTGGATGCCGGGGTCGGCATCGACCGCACGGTTGAGCCAGTCGAACGCCTGCGTCGCATCGCCGAAGACGGCGTAGGTCTCGCCGACCTGGTACTCGGAGCCCGCCGAGTGGGCGACGAGGTCCCGGAGCGCCGCATCCGCCTCGGCGGTCCGCCCGAGCGCGTGGTAGCCGAGCGGCAGGCCGAATTCCCGCCACCCCTCCGTCTTCTCGGCCTCGAATTCCGTCATCGCCGCCGCAGCCTGACCGCGCGCGAGCAGGATCCGGCCGAGTTCGTAGTGCGCTGCCGGGAAGGATGGATTCGCCTCGAGCACCTGCCGCACCGTCGCCTCCGCCTCGTCGAGCTGGCCGGCATAGTAGAGGACGCGCGCGAAGTAGCGACGGTTGAGGAGATTCAACGGGTCGCGCTCGAGCACCTGGCGGAACAGGGGGATCGCGTCCTGAACGCTTCCGGTGACGCGAGTCAGGTGCGCCATGCCGAACAGCGCGTGAACGTTCGCCGGGTCGGCCCGCAGCGCCTCGTTGAGCGAGGCGCGGCCTCCGGCCCAGTCGTGCTCCGCCGAGACCTGGACCAGGGACAGATCGTCGTAACCGTCGGCAAGCCGCGGGTCGAGCGCGATCGCTCTCATGGCCGCCGCGCGCGACTTCTCGAGCCCCTGCCGCGCCGGAATCTGCCCGTTGGCCAGCTGCCGGAACGTCGACCACGAGAGGCCGGCCCACGCCGGCGCGTAGCCCGGATCGAGGTCGATCGCGCGCTGGAATGTTTCGACGGCCTTGGCGAGCCCCGTCGCCGTTTCAGCCTCCGCGTAGTAGCGCGCCTGCAGATAGAGATTGTGGACGTCCGCGTTCGCGGTCCGAGTCGGCGCGGCCGGTACCGCGCCGAACAGTGTGAGCTTGAGCTTGTCCGCGACGACGCGCGCGATGTCGTCCTGGACCTTGAAGACGTCCTTGAGATCGCGATCGTAGGTCTCGGACCAGAGGTGAAAGCCATCGTCGACGCGCACCAGCTGCGCCGTGATCCGCACCGTGTGGCCCGCCTTGCGGACGCTGCCCTCGAGGACGTGCGCGACCTTGAGCGCCTGGCCGATTTCGCCGACCGTCACGGCGCGACCCCGGAACGAGAACGACGAGGTTCGTGCCGTGACCTTGAGCTCCGGGATCTTCGCGAGCAGGTCAATCAGCTCCTCGGCGAGGCCGTCCGAGAAGTACTCCTGGTCCTTCTTCTCGCTCAGGTCGATGAACGGCAGCACCGCGACCGATTTCGGCGAGATCGCCGCGGCCGCCTGCGTCGGAGCCACGACGGTCGCGGCCGGCGTACCGGGCGTCGCTTGAGTCGCCGTCACGATCCGCTGCGACCACCAGAACTTGTCGACGATCATTCCGGCGAGCGCGAGCGCCACGACCGCGAACGCACCGACCATCAGACGGGTCGGGCCCGGTTTGGCGGCACCCGCCGCGCCACCCCGTCCGGCGGCCGGGTGCTGCTCTGCCGACGCCCCCGTCGAGCCCGTCGTGGACCGGTTGTCCGTCGGCACCGGTCCATCGAGGTAACGCCGGACCGCGTCCACCAACCTCCCTGCGGCGGCATCCACGCCGCCGGGGCCGAGGTCGATCCACTGCGACTCGCTGAGGAAATACTCGAAGGCCGGAGTCAGCGCGCCCTGGTCGGTCCGCAGCGCGATGATCGGCCGGCGCTTCGAGGAGGCGCGCTCGACCTCCTTGCCGACGTGGCCAGAGGCGATGGCATGCTCCGAGAGCAGCAGGACGAATACCCTCGCGCCGTTGATCGCGCGCACGATGCCATCCGCGTACAGGGAACCGGGGACCACGTCGCGAGGGGCGATCCAGCACTGGAGGCCGCGCCGCTCGAGGGCCGAGACCACGGCGTTCGCGACCGCCGCGTCGGTTGAGGCATAGCTCACGAAGACGTCCGTCACGGGGCCCGCTTGGGGGGTGCCCCCATGGCCGTGATCGCCCGGCACCGGCTCGGTTCCGCGCGGTGCGCTCTCTACCGCCCCGGGCGGGCCACTGGGCCGGTCGTGGTCACCCGTTCCGCTGGTCAATGGATCCTCGGGATTCGCTTTGTGGGCCCCGGGCCGAGAATGCGTGACCACGCCCCGCGACGCAATGCTCACGGTACCCACCTGAAGCGGCCGGATGCCCTGGCGAGGGTCCCTGCCGACGCCGGCTCTTGTTGTTCCGGGGCGCTGGCCGGTCAGATCATCATTCGAACCCGAAGCCACTCGCTGGCGGACGCGAACTTGAGATAGCCGCACAGGTCGGGCAATTGTTCGATCTCGGCCGGCAGCACGGCATTCTCCGTCACCCGCTGCAGGCTTACGGTGCGGGAACGCTGCGGCTTGTCGAAGAAGCCGCCCTGCACGCGGCTCACCTGCTCGCGCAGCACCTCCCGCTCCCCGATCAACCGCGACGCGAAGCGTGCGGTGCCGCCGTTCTCGGCCGCCGAACAGCGCAGAATGAGCGTGTTGCTGCAGTTTTCGACGATTGTCTGAGCGTCGGCTGCCCCATAGGTGCCTGACACCTGCGCGACGCTCTGGAAGCCGAGTGCACAGCGCCCGCCGAACTTGCGCAGTCGCGCGAGCGCGTCCTTGAGGCCGTCGATCGGCCCGAGCGCATCGAGCTCGTCGATGACGAACCACAACCGGTGGTCACCCTCCCTAAGCTCCATCGTCTCGAAGATCGCGAGCCGCATCCACGTCGACACGACGCTCCGCAACGTCGCGATCTGGCTGGCGCGGTACGGCAGGAACAGGACGCCGCGGCTCGCCGACCCGGCGCCCTCCCCAACCCAGTCGCGCAGCGACAGGAGCGGCGAACCGCCGGGCTCGACGAGGTGCTCGAGCGGCGCCAGCTGGGCCGTCGCGATCGCCCGCACGGAAGCGAAGAAGCGTGCGTTGTCGTCGCTGAGGTACGGACCCGCGGCGGTCGATTCGAGCAATAGCCGAAGCTCCTCGACCGGCGCGGTGGTGATCAGCCGATGCAGCTCGGCGACATCGCGGCATCCGATGCGCTGCAGCTGCCGCAGGCTCGCGCCGAGGAAGTTGCGCGCGTACGCTCGCCACGCCCGGTCGTCACCGCCGTGATCCGGAATCAGCGCGCGCGCCAGCAGGTCGCCGTCGTAGTTCGTTCTGAGCTCGCCGAACAGGTCCCAGCGCACGGAACGCGCGTCGAACGGGTTCAGGATCACGTCACCCCGTCCGGGTTCGTAGAACTCCGCGGCGTAAGCGCCGTCCGGGTCCGCGACGACCGCGCGATCGCCACGCGCGAGGGCGCCGCGCAGCAGGCCGCGAAGCGCCGTGCTCTTGCCCGTGCCGGTCGTGCCGATGACCTTGAAGTGCTTGGCCTCGTCGAGCAGCGGCACGGCCTGCCCGGCAAGTGTGATCCCCGCCGGATGGACACGGAACTGGACTGCCGGAGGCCGCGGCGGGTCGACGACCCGCGTGCCCCGCTGCACTCTCTCGCCCGGTCGTGCGCGCCGCGAGAGGATGCCGCCGAGGGCGCCAAGCGCAAGCGTCAACGCACTGCCGCCGACAATCGTCAGGCGCGGGCCGAGCCATCGCGCGAGCGGCGGTACGGCCCCGAGCAGAACGCTCCAGATCAGCGCCGACCCGATTACGACCGGCACCGCCACGATCGGAGCGAGCAGCCAACCGCGGATGCCGCCGCGCGCGAGGATGAGGCCCGTCACGAGCCCGAGGAGCGCGACGCCGTACCCGACGATTAGCCCGGCCGACCCATGCCCCTGATACATGGCTGCACAATGGCGTCGCCGGCGAACGTGGGGCAGCGACATATCTGGCGTCTTCGTCGAGATTCGCGCACGTGGTGCGACGGCTGGCGCTGCCTTGCCGCGCGCGCGCCGCGGCCTTAGGCTGCCGGGACCGTCGCCGGCCCGGTCCCGCGGCGCAATCCGAGGCACCCTCCGCCATGGCTCAGGAACTCTGGACGCGCGTCGACCACTACATAGAGGGGCGCCTCGTGCCTCAGGACCCCGCGCTCGCGGCCGCGAGCGCGGCGAGCGCCGCGGCCGACCTGCCCAAGATCGCGGTGTCGGCCGCGCAGGGCAAGATGCTGCACCTGCTCGCGCGCCTCATGCACGCGAGACGGGTCCTCGAGGTCGGGACGCTCGGTGGTTGCAGCGCGATCTGGCTCGGCCGCGCGCTCCCGCCGGACGGGCGCGTCGTATCGCTCGAGGTCGACCCGCGTCACGCGGAGGTCGCCCGCGGCAATGTGGCGCGGGCCGGCCTCACGGCCGTCGTGGAGATCCGCGTCGGCGCCGCGCTCGAAACGCTGCCCGAGCTCGAGCGTGAACAGGCGGGGCCATTCGACCTCGCGTTCATCGACGCCGACAAGGGGAACAACCCGGCCTACATAGAGTGGGCGATTCGCCTGGGTCGACCCGGAACGCTGATCATCGTCGACAATGTCGTCCGCGACGGGTCGATCGTCAGTCCGGCAGGTCACGACGCCGACGTACGCGGTACGCGGCGCGCCTACGAATTCGTCGGTGCACACCCGAGGCTTGCGGCGACCGCGATCCAGACGGTCGGCGTCAAAGGATACGACGGCTTCCTCATGGCGCTCATCACCGACGACGAGAGCCGCTCATGAATGGCAAGGCAGCAGTCGGCACGGACCAGGCCGTGCTCGAAGCGCTCGCGGTCCTCGAGGCGCACCCGGACTATCGCGTGCTGCGACGCCTCGAGGTCGCGTCGGACTTCGGTGTGCGACCGACCGGCCCGACGGCCTCGGCGGTCGTGCTCGACACCGAGACGACCGGTATGAGCCGGGACAACGACCAGATCATCGAGCTCGCGCTCGTGCGCTTCGAATACGGAACGGACATCGGCGAGATCGCACGGGTCACGGACGTCTACTCCGGCCTCGAGGATCCTGGACGCCCGATACCGCCGGAGTCCACCGCGATCCACGGCATCACCGACGCGATGGTTGCCGACAAGGCGCTCGACGAGGCGAGAATCGCCGCGGTCATTCAGGACGCGACGATCATCGTCGCCCATAACGCCGCATTCGACCGGCCGTTCGTCGAAGCGCGGTTGACGGGGTTCGCGGCGCTCCCCTGGGGCTGCTCGCTCGAACAGGTGCCGTGGGCCGAAGAGGGCTTCCGTGGCGCCAAGCTCGAGTACCTCGGCTGGGCGTCGGGGTTCTTTTACGACGCGCATCGCAGTGAGACGGACTGCCGCGCCCTCCTCGAGCTGCTGCGTCGACCGCTGCCGAAGTCCGGTCGGATCGCGTTCAAGCAGCTGCTCGATGCGGCGGCGGAACCGGCGCTCCGGTTGTGGGCGACGGGATCGCCATTCGAAACGAAGGACCTGCTCCGCGAACGCGGATACCGCTGGGACGCCGAGCGACGCTGCTGGCAACGCGTGGTGCCGAAGGCCGTTGCCAAGGAGGAGAGCGAGTGGCTCAAGACCGCGGTGTACGGTGGGCGGCCGGCGCAGATCGAAGTGGAAGTCCTCGATGCGCGGGTCCGCTTCTCCGGCCGGCCGGGACCGAAGAAGACCCGCGTGATCTGACGGCCGGCGGACTGGAGTTGAACGCCATGCGACGGGTACTCGTGCCGATACGCGGATTCGGCGCCGTCGCGCGTCGCTGGCCGATCCTCGCAATGACCTTCGCCGCAGGGGTGTTCGCCTCGGCGGGTACCGTCGTCGCGGCGGAACCGCCCTCTCCCTCCGTGCGCGATCCATTCCTCATGCAGCTGGCCGGACGCTGGACGCTCAGCGGCGCCGTGCTCGGCAAGCCGGTCCGCTACCGAGGCGATGCGGCCTGGGTTCTGGAGGGCGGCTGGCTGCGCTTGGCCCTCGTCGACCGCGCGACGCCGCCCGGATATCAGGCCGACGTGTACCTCGGCTTCGACGCGAAGGCCGGCGACTACGTCGCGCACTGGCTCGACCGGTTCGGTGCCGCCGGCGCGCGTGTCGTTGCGACTGGGCATCGGGACGGCCAGACGCTCGTGCTCCTGTTTCCGTATGAAGGCTCGCCGTTTCGCGACACGCTGACGCTCGCATCCGACGGCGCCAGCGGTTCGTTGCTTCTCGCGTCACAGCAGGCCGACGGCAGCTGGTCGACGTTTGCGTCCTATACGCTGACCCGGAGGCATTGAAGTAATCGGCTTGCGGTGCCGAGGCTGTGCAGCCTGGTGCTCGGGGCGCCACGCTCGCAACAACCCCCGCTGCAGGACATCTCGCGCCGCGTACCGCCGCCAGACCCGCCCCGCCCTTCCTGTATGGCGACGTTCGCCGGACTGCTCGACATCGTTCGGACTTCACCCGATGATCCGGTGCAGCCCGCGAGGCGCACGGATTGGGGCACGGCCAGATCCCCCGCCCGTAGTCATGGACAAGGACTGGAGCATTGAATCCCCAAATCGTCACGACGGCATTGCTGGCCGGCTTCGTCGCCTGGGTCGTCTATCGGCGGGTCCGGCGAAACTTCGGCCGTCAGCCCCTCAGCGCGCCGCGCCTGTACATCCGCACCGCGATCCTCGCCGTGATCGGAACACTGATGCTCGTGGCATCCGCCCGGAACCCGGATCTCCTCGGCGCGCTCGCAGCCGGCGCGGCGGGCGGCGCGGTGCTCGGCTATTTCGGCTTGCGTCACACGACTTTCGAGGCAACGCCCGAAGGGCGCTTCTACACGCCTCATACGTATTTCGGCCTGCTTGTCACCGGTCTGCTTCTTGGACGCCTGCTGTACCGTTTTCTCACGGTGTATCAGGACGCCCAGGGCGCGGTTCAGCCAGGCCAGAGCCCGTTTGCGAGTTTTCAGCGCAGTCCTCTGACGCTGGCGATCTTCGGGCTGCTGATCGGTTATTACGTGGTCTTCAATGTCGGTGTGCTCCGGAAGGTCCGGGTACCAGCGACAGCGGCATCTGGCGCGCGGGATCGCTGAGCGGCCGGGCGGCGCCACCGGCCTTCATTCCTCGGGGCCGAGTCTTCCGGGTCTTCGCGGCGGTCCGTCCCGTCAACCAATGGACTCGCCGCCCGTCGCGCGCGCATGCGGACGGCACCGACACGCCGGGACGCGAAGTCGAGCCCGGCGGCTGCGCAGCACGCTCGCCACGAGCCACCGCTTTCCGGACGACTTCGCGCAGGCGCGTTGTCAGGTTTCCGCGGACCTCACGCGAGTGGGCGCCTTCTGGATTGAGGTGCCCTCGACCGGAACAGCGACCGCGGCCCGGAAGGTCGCCGGATGCGTCGTGCGCCGGGTCATCCGTTTGATCTGGCGAGCAAAAAGCGGAATATCTGGCGAACCGCGGCGAATTCGCGACGTGACCTGCGGCCCGTGGCCCGGCGAAACTGATCGCAACGCGCGCGAGCGCCCAGCGACGGTGACGGGCCATGCCGAGGATCGACCTGCGGGTTCCGTACAGGGACAAGGATGAGGCGAAGCGCCTGGGCGCGCGCTGGGATCCGGCCGCGCGAGTCTGGTTCGCGCCAGAAGACCTCGAGCTGGCGCGCTTCGCGCGCTGGCTGCCGATTCACTGCCTCCCCAACGTGCGCGCACCGAGCTACATGCTCGCGGCGTCGACCCATAGCTGCTGGCGCTGCAACCGGGCGAGCCGAATTCATGGCTTCGTCCTGCCGGCGGGCCACGAGACCCTCGATTCCTGGGACGACTCGGATACCGACTCCTGGGAACTGGCGGAGGAGCCGACGCTGCTCTGCTACCTCGAGTGGCTCGCGCCGTCGGTAGTCGCCCGGATCACGTCGTTCGCCCCGCACTACCGCCTCGCCTTTGGCGCGGACTCCGGCTCGCTCTATTGGACCAACCACTGCGAATTCTGTGGCACACCGTTCGGCGACCACGAGACGTACTGTGAACCCGGCCAGGGCTTCCTTGCCTTCACGCTCGAGGAGGCTCGCCGCATCACTCTCAGCCACGTGGAGGAGCCGTTCGCGGCCAACTGCGGCAGCTATTCTTTCGGAGTCACGCTCTTCGAGGAGATGCGCCGGCTCTGAGGAGGGTCACCGTTGTCAGAGCTCGAGGCCCGCGTCGTGACCGCGGTCGCGCGCTCGGTCGGGCTCCGGACGCGCCTGCGCATCGGCTCCCCTGCCCGCGCGATACGCGAGCCACTGCTCGGCGGCACGCTGCTGAATCGCGTCGAGCGACCGGCCTCGTGCGTCCGGCGGCGCGACGGCGGGGTGCGAGTCGGAAGCCACGGCGGGCGCTGGTACGTGCGCGGCTACCGGCGGATGGGCTGGTTGCGGTACGACTGAGGCATCGAGCGAGGCCGCGCGCGCCCGAGCGAGCGTCGCCCGCGAGCGCGGCTCGAGGCGCGCCTCGATGTTCGCCTCCCGGAGCTTCGCGTTCGCGAGGTCCGCCCAGTGCGTTCGCAGGTCGCGGAACTCGTGGGCGACGTGCTGCAGCCCACGCTCGCGGCGCCGGGCTGAGCTCAGCTCGATCGATGCCTTGCGGCCGAGCCCCTCCGGCGTCAGCTCACGCGTCGTTGCGAGGACGTGTGCATGGAAGTTGCGCGGGTCGCCGCGCGGCGTGGGCCCGTGCACCGCCAGGTCGACGGCGGTTCCGTAGCGATCCGCGATGCTCTGCGCGAACTGCTTCGCCAAAGCATGGCGTGCGTCGCGCGACAGTTCGTGCGGAAGCGAGATGGTGTATTCACGGGCGACGCGCGCGTTGCGTGGCCGTTCCGCGGATTCGGCGGCGTTCCAGAGCGTGGCGCGGTCGCGCACCCATTCCGCGGCGGCGCCGGTCGCTGTTGAGGGCACGAGGATTTCGGCGTGCTCGAGGCCGGGAACGCGGCGATAGTCCCGAACGAGGCCGCTGCGTGCGTCGGGCAGCCGCTCGCGCGCGATGTAGGCTGCCTTCGCTACCGCGCTGCCGCCGCGGCCACGCGAGACGGAGGACACTTTGAGGAACATGATCGCCATCGGCCCGTCCATGGGCATGGCGCGTCCGACCGCGATCCGTCGCGGCCGGTTTTGGGGACGCGCTGCTACGGACGGAATCGTGACCAGAGCCGTCGCGCGCGGCGATCGGCTTAATTGGCGCGAATGTGGACTTTCGGCGGGCTTCGGCTCGCGCCGCACCGCTCAGGCCGCTCAGCCTCGCAGGTCCTTGCGAAGCACCACCATTCCGGCGCGGGCCGAGCGGACCTTCGGCAGATCGAGCCGCGTGCGCTCGCACTCGACGAAGCCGAGGGCGCGATAGCGCTCGAGCGGCTTCTCGGCATCCGCCATCGCCTGCAGCCAGATCCAGTCGCGGCCGTGGTCTCGTGCGCCGGCGATCATGCGCTCGATCAGCCGTCGGCCGACGCCGGCACCGGTCACCGACGGCGCGACGTACACGCGCTCCAGGTAGGCGGCGTTGGTGGTTCCCGCGCGATCGCAGCGAAAGTGCACCTTCGAGAAGCCCACCGGCTCCGCGCGCAGATAGGCGATCTCGAAGCGCAGGTTGGGGTCGGCGAGTTCGGAGGCGAGCGCGACCGGTTCATAGAGTGAGTTCAGGTAGACGTCCATGCCGCCCGGCTCCCACAGGTCCTTGTAGTAGGGCGCATAGCAGTTGATCGCGACCTGCCGGAGCAGGCTCGCGTTCTCCGCGCGGCAGCGCCGGAACTCGGGTTCGTCCGTGGCCATCGTCGTCCGGCGTCTCGAGGCGAGGGAGCCTTTTCCCGCACCGTACGGGCTCGGACAAATGAAACGCAAACCCGGGTTGAACTATTTGGCGACGCAGCAATCTATTCGGTACCGGGTCTGTTTCCCCTCCCCCTTTGACCCGGTGCTCAGAGCGGGGCGCCACTCCCCTTGGCTGCCCCGCTTTTCTTTTGCGCTGCGACTGTACATATATCAGGGGTATCCCGTTAGCTCCAGCTCGATGCTGGAACGGGATTCCGGGTTGAT
>JBBINS010000045.1:0-18405 GCA_037443765.1 Gammaproteobacteria bacterium | reverse complement strand
CCGCGCCCTGTGCGTCAGTCATCGGTCGATCTCTCCGAACACGATGTCGATCGTGCCGATCACGGCGACGACGTCGGCCAGCATGTGGCCGCGGACCATCTCGTCCATCGCCGCGAGGTGCGGGAAGCCCGGCGCGCGCGCCTTGAGCCGGTACGGCTTGTTGGCGCCGTCCGACACGAGCCACACGCCGAACTCGCCCTTCGGCGCCTCGACCGCGGCATAGGTCTCGCCCTCCGGCACCGAGTAGCCCTCGGTAAAGAGCTTGAAGTGGTGGATCAGCGACTCCATGTCGCCCTTCATCTCGACCCGCCGCGGCGGCGCGATCTTGTGGTCGTCGAGCATCACGGGGCCCGGGTTCTGCCGCAGCCACTCGACGCACTGGCGGATGATGCGGTTCGACTGCCTGAGCTCCTCGACGCGCACCAGGTAGCGGTCGTAGCAGTCGCCGTTGACGCCCACCGGGATGTCGAAGTCGACGCGGTCGTAGACCTCGTAGGGCTGCTTCTTGCGGACGTCCCAGACGACGCCCGAGCCCCTGAGCACCGGCCCCGAGCAGCTGAGCGCCATCGCCCGCTCCGGCGACAGCACGCCGATGTTGACCGTGCGCTGCTTCCAGATGCGGTTGTCGGTCAGCAGCGTCTCGTACTCGTCGACGCACTTCGGGAAGCGGTCGGTGAAGTCCTGGATGAAGTCGAGGAGGCTCCCCGAGCGCGCCTCGTTCAAGCGGTCGATCTCCCGCTTCGAGCGGAACTTCGACGGCGCGTACTTCGGCATCGTCTCCGGCAGGTCGCGGTAGACGCCGCCCGGCCGGTAGTAGGTCGCGTGCATGCGCGTGCCCGAGACCGCCTCGTAGCAGTCCATCAGGTCCTCGCGCTCGCGGAACGCGTACAGGAACACCGTCATCGCGCCGATGTCGAGGCCGTGCGCGCCGAGCCACATCAGGTGATTGAGGATCCGCGTGATCTCGTCGAACATGACGCGGATGTACTGCGCGCGGATCGGCGCCTCGACGCGGAGCAGCTTCTCGATCGCTAGGACGTACGCGTGCTCGTTGCACATCATCGACACGTAGTCGAGGCGGTCCATGTAGCCGATCGACTGGTTGAAGGGCTTCGACTCGGCGAGCTTCTCGGTGCCGCGGTGCAGGAGGCCGATGTGCGGGTCGGCCTTCTGCACGACCTCGCCGTCCATCTCGAGCACGAGGCGCAGCACGCCGTGCGCGGCCGGGTGCTGCGGGCCGAAGTTCAGCGTGAAGTTCTGGATCTCAGCCATTGGCCTTCCCCGGGGCCGGCGGCGCCGCGGCGGTCGCCGGCGGACTCGTGAGCGCGGGATCGTAGCGGTGGTCGTCGCGGATCACGCGCGGCACGAGGACCCGCGCCTCGATGCTGACGGGCTCGTAGACCACGCGGCGCTTCTCCGGGTCGTAGCGGACCTCGACGTGGCCGATCAGCGGGAAGTCCTTGCGGAACGGATGGCCGATGAAGCCATAGTCCGTCAGGATGCGCCGCAGGTCGGGGTGGCCGCGGAACAGGATGCCGAAGAGGTCGAAGGCCTCGCGCTCGAACCAGTTCGCGCCCGGCCAGACCTCGACGACCGAGTCGATCATCGGCGGCTCGCCCGGCGCGCAGTACGCCTTGAGCTGCACGCGGCGGTTGTGCTCGATCGACAGCAGCTGGTAGACGACCGCGAAGCGCCGCTCGGACGCCGCCGGCGGCGGCGAGTCGGGCGGCGGCGACTCGGCGCGGTAGCGTCCGGAGACGCCGCGGCTGAAGCCCGTGCCGGTCGCGTCGTGGGTGTTCCACTCGTCGCGCCCGTACGTCAGGTAGTCGATCCCGGAGAGGTCGGTGAGCACCTCAAAGTGCAGCCGCGGATCGTCGCGCAGCGCCGCGCACACCTCGACGATCGCGTCGACCTCGACGTCGAAGGCGAGCTCGCGCGACGAAGACGCCGCGCGCGTCGCGCGCCCGTTCGCGGCGTCGACGATGGCGGCGGCGAGGACTTCCAGGCTGTCGGGCGCGGCGGTGCCCGCGGGATCGGACGGCGGGGCGCTCATCGGGTCGCTCATCGGGCGATGGTGCTGGTGCGGCGGATCTTGTTCATCAGCTGGAAGATGCCGTACATCAGCGCCTCCGCCGACGGCGGACAGCCCGGGACGTAGACGTCGACCGGCACGATGCGGTCGCAGCCGCGCACGACCGAGTACGAGTAGTGGTAGTAGCCGCCGCCATTCGCGCACGAGCCCATCGAGATCACCCAGCGCGGCTCGCTCATCTGGTCATAGACGCGCCGGAGCGCCGGCGCCATCTTGTTGGTCAGCGTGCCGGCCACGATCATGACGTCGGACTGGCGCGGGCTCGCGCGGAACACGACGCCGAAGCGGTCGAGGTCGTAGCGCGCCGCTCCCGCCTGCATCATCTCGACCGCGCAGCAGGCGAGCCCGAAGGTCATGGGCCAGAGCGAGCCGGTGCGCGCCCAGTTCATCAGGTCGTCGAGACGCGCGGTCACGAAGCCCTTGTCCTGGAGTGCGGAATCGACCTCGGCGACTAGTCCCATTCCAGTGCCCCCTTCTTCCACTCGTACACGAAGCCGACGATGAGGATCGCGAGGAACACGACCATCGACAGGATGCCGAAGTGGCCGATCGACCGCAGCGAGACGGCCCACGGAAACAGGAACGCGATCTCGAGGTCGAACAGGATGAACAGGATCGCGACGAGGTAGTAGCGCACGTCGAACTTCATGCGCGAGTCCTCGAAGGCCTCGAAGCCGCACTCGAACGGCGACAGCTTGTCGGGGTCGGGCCGGCGCGGCCCGAGCAGGAAGCCGAGGACGATGAGCACGCCGCCGATGCCGGCCGCGACGCAGAGGAAGATCAGAATGGGCAGGTAATTTGCGAGCATCACCAGCTGTCCCGGACCGCGTGCATCGAGGCCCGTGTCATCCGCCCTATTCTAGACGGCGCATCGCCGCTCCGTCACCCTCTAAGGAGTGATCTTGTTGTTCATCGAGAGGGTGGTGCCGACGGCCGGACTCGAACCGGCACACCTTACGGTGCTAGCACCTCAAGCTAGTGCGTCTACCAATTCCGCCACGTCGGCACAATTCATCGGTTCGAATCGTCTCAGGGTTCCCGCTTCGGTAACTCTTCGTAACTACTTCTTGCCGGGCGCGTCCGACGGCGGCGGCGTCGCCGGCATCGCGGGCAGCTCGCTCACCGGCGCGGGTGCCGGCGCGGGTGCCGTGACGGGCACCTGCTCGATCAGGCTCTTCGGGCCCGTGGTCGTGCGGTGGCTCGCGATGTAGGCGAGCGACAGGCTCGTCATGAAGAAGCACGTCGCGAGCACCGCGGTCATCTTCGAGAAGAACGTCGAGGAGCCCCGCGCGCCGAACACCGTGCCCGAGGCGCCGGAGCCGAAGCCCGCCCCCGCGTCGGCGCCCTTGCCCCGCTGCAGCAGCACGAGGCCGATGATCGAGGCCGACAGGAGCACGTGTAGACCGAGCAGTATCTGTTGCAGCATGGACAACGTATCCGAGCAGCCGCTCAGGCGGCCGCAGCGCAGATCCTCACGAATTCATCCGCCTTGAGCGAGGCGCCGCCGACGAGCCCACCGTCAACGTCGGGCTGGTCGAAGAGTTCGGCGGCGTTCGCCGCCTTGACGCTGCCGCCGTACAACAGCCGCAGGCCATCCCCAATCATAGCATCCCGGGCGGCGATCCGACCACGGATGAACGCGTGCACGGCCTGCGCCTGCTCCGGGGTCGCGTTCTTGCCGGTGCCGATCGCCCAGACCGGCTCGTAGGCGACCACCGCGCGGGCGAACGCCGCGACGCCCGCGACGGCGAGCACCGCGTCGAGCTGGCGACCGACGACCTCCTCGGTCACGCCCCGCTCTCGCTCGTCGAGGGTCTCGCCGACGCACAGCATCGGCACGAGGCCTGCGCCCTGCGCGGCCACGAACTTGCGCGCGACCAGCGAGTCGTCCTCGCGGTACAGGAGCCGCCGCTCGGAGTGGCCGACGATCGCGTACGCGCAGCCGACGTCCTTGAGCATCGCCGCGGACACCTCCCCGGTGAACGCCCCCGGCGCCTCCGCGCAGACGTTCTGGGCGCCGAGCCCGATCGGGCTGTCCTTGATCTGGCGCCCGATCTCGAACAGGTACACGTGCGGCGGGCAGATCACGACGTCGCACGGGGCCTCGTCGCTCGCCTCGACCAGCGCGTCGACGAGCCGGGCGTTCTCGGCCCGCGTGCCGTGCATTTTCCAATTGCCGGCAACCACTGGTCGTCGCATGGGGGTGTCCTCGAAAGGCGCGGCAGGATACTCGCGGGCCCCGCCAAAATCAATGGTTTGCGTCTCAGTCGGCCGCGGCCTGACGCACCACGGCGGCGAGCGTCTCGACCACCTCGCGAACCAGCGCCTCGTCCTCGCCCTCCGCCATGACCCGGATCACGGGCTCGGTGCCAGACGGCCGGAGCACGATCCGCCCGGCGCTGCCGAAGCGGGCCTCGGCGGCGGCGACCGCGGCGGCGACCTCCGGCCGGGCCTTCAAGTCGATGCGCTTCGCGATCCGGACGTTCAGGAGGATCTGCGGGTACTTCGGCATCGCGGCGACGAGCTCGGCGAGCTTGGCGCCGGTCTGCTTCATGATCGCGAGCACCTGCAGCGCGCTCACGAGCCCGTCGCCCGTGGTCGTCTTGTCGAGGCACAGCAGGTGCCCCGAGCTCTCCCCGCCGAGCTCGCCGCCGTGCTCGCGCAGCACTTCGAGGACGTAGCGGTCGCCCACCGCCGCGCGCCGGAACGTCACGCCGAGCCCCTGGAGGGCGTGCTCGAGCCCGAGGTTGCTCATGACGGTGCCCACGACCGGGCCCTTGAGGGTCCCGGCGTCGCTGCGGCTCTTCGCGATCACGTAGAGGAGCTGGTCGCCGTCGACGGTCCGCCCGAGGTGGTCGACCATGACCACCCGGTCGCCGTCGCCGTCGAGCGCGAGGCCGGCGTCCGCGACGACGCCCGGGACGGTCAGCTGCAGGAGCGCCGGCTGCATCGAGCCGCAGCCGTCGTTGATGTTGCGGCCGTTCGGCGAGCAGCCGATCGGCACGATCTCGGCGCCGAGGTCGGTGATCACCCGGGGAGCCACCTTGTAGGCGGCGCCGTTGGCGCAGTCGACGACCAGCTTCAGGCCCGCGAGGTCGACCCCCGCCGGCATCGTCGAGCGGCAGAAGTCCTGGTAGATCGTGCGCTCGCGGTCGGTGCGCACGGCGCGGCCGAGGCGTCCGGACTCGACGGTGGTCGGCGGCTCGTCGATCCGCGCCTCGATCGCCGTCTCGAGCGCATCGGAGAGCTTGCCACCGGTGCGGTCGAAGAACTTGATGCCGTTGTCCTCGTAGAGGTTGTGCGAGGCGCTGATGACGACGCCGAAGTCGCAGCCGAACTGCTGCGTCAGGTACGCGACGCCCGGGGTCGGCAGCGGGCCCATCAGCTTCACGTTGACGCCGGCCGCGACGAAGCCGGCCTCGAGCGCCGACTCGAACAGGTAGCCCGACAGCCGCGTGTCCTTGCCGATCAGCACCGAGCCGCCGCCCGGCGCGAGCACGCGCGCGGCGGCGCTCGCGAGCCGCAGCGCGAACTCGACCGTCATCGGATGCCGGCCGACGTGCCCGCGGACGCCGTCCGTGCCGAAGTACTTCCTCGTCATCGCAGTTCTCCCTAGCCGCGGCCGAGTGCCGCACCGACGCGGACCGCGTCGACCGTCTCGGCGACGTCGTGCGCCCGAATGATCGCGGCGCCGCGCTCGGCGGCGAGCGCGGCGAGCGCGACGCTGCCGGCGAGCCGGCTGCCGACCGGCCGCCCCGTCAGGTGGCCGACCAGCGACTTGCGCGACAGCCCGACGAGCAGCGGCACGCCGAGCGTCGTGAAGCTCTCGAGCGAGCGGAAGAGCGCGAGGTTGTGCTCGGCATTCTTGCCGAACCCGAACCCCGGATCGACCGCGATCGCGTCGGCGGCGACGCCGGCCGCGCGGCAGGCCGCGACGCGCTCGAGCAGGAACTCGCGCACCTCGGCGACCACGTCCGCGTAGCGGGGGGCATTCTGCATCGTCCCGGGCTCGCCCTGCATGTGCATCACGCACACTCCTGCGCCGCCGCGCGCCGCGGCGGCGAGCGCCGCCGGGTCGCGCAGCGCCCGGACGTCGTTGACGAGGTGCGCGCCGGCCGCGATCGCGGCCTCGATGACCGCCGCGCGGCTCGTGTCCACCGAGATGACGACGTCGAGCTCGGCGGCGATCGCGGCGACGACCGGCACGACGCGGTCGAGCTCCTCCTCGGGCGACGGCGGACTCGACCCGGGGCGGGTGGATTCGCCGCCGACGTCAATGATCCGCGCGCCGTCGGCGACCATCCGACGCGCGGCGGCGAGCGCGGCGCGGGGCGCCTGGAAGCGGCCGCCGTCCGAGAACGAGTCCGGGGTGACGTTGAGGACCCCCATGACGGCGGGGTCCCCAAGCGCGAGGAGCCGGGAGCGGCAGCGCAGGTGCACGCCCGCCGCCGGGCCCGGGATCAGTGCTGGCCGGCCGGCGTGCCGACGCCACCGAGACCCGGCTTCTTGTCGGCCTCGGCGGGCGACGGCGGGGTGCCGGGCGGCGTCAGTTGCGACTCGTCCCAGTCGTGCGGCGGCTTCGGTTCCTTGCCCGCCATGATGTCCTTGATCTGCTGCTCGTCGATGGTCTCGTAGCGCATCAGCGCCTCGGCCATCTTGTGCAGCTGCGCGAGATGGGACTCGAGGATGCCCTTGGCGCGCGCGAAGTTGGAGTCGATGACCTGGCGCACTTCCTCGTCGATCACGTGGGCGGTGACGTCGGACACCTGCTTGTGCTGCGTGACGCTGCGGCCGAGGAACACCTCGCCCTGGTCCTCGCTGTACGTCTGCGGGCCCAGCCGCTCCGAGAGTCCCCACTTCGTGACCATGTTGCGCGCGAGGTCGGTCGCCCGCTCGATGTCGTTGGAGGCGCCGGTCGTGATCGCGTCCTTGCCGAACACCAGCTCCTCGGCGACGCGGCCGCCGTAGAGCGTCGCGATCCGGCTCTCGAGCCGGCGCTTGGAGGTGCTGTAGCGGTCCTGCTCGGGCAGGAACATCGTCACGCCGAGCGCCATGCCGCGCGGGATGATCGTGACCTTGTAGACGGGATCGTGCTCGGGGACGTTGAGGCCGACGATCGCGTGGCCGGCCTCGTGGTAGGCGGTCAGGCGCTTCTCGTCCTCGCTCATGACCATCGAGCGCCGCTCGGCGCCCATCATGATCTTGTCCTTGGCGCGCTCGAACTCCTCCATCGACACGACGCGGCGGTTGCCGCGCGCGGCGAAGAGCGCCGCCTCGTTGACGAGGTTCGCGAGGTCCGCGCCCGAGAAGCCCGGCGTGCCGCGCGCGATGATCAAGGGCTTCACGTCGTCGGCGACCGGCACCTTGCGCATGTGCACCTTCAGGATCTGCTCGCGGCCGCGCACGTCCGGCAGCGGCACGACGACCTGGCGGTCGAAGCGGCCGGGGCGCAGCAGCGCCGGGTCGAGCACGTCCGGCCGGTTGGTGGCCGCGATGACGATGATGCCCTCGTTGCCCTCGAAGCCGTCCATCTCGACGAGCAGCTGGTTCAGCGTCTGCTCGCGCTCGTCGTGACCGCCGCCGAGGCCTGCGCCGCGATGGCGGCCGACCGCGTCGATCTCGTCGATGAAGATGATGCAGGGCGCGTGCTTCTTCGCCTGCTCGAACATGTCGCGGACGCGCGAGGCGCCGACGCCGACGAACATCTCGACGAAGTCGGAGCCCGAGATCGTGAAGAACGGCACCTTCGCCTCGCCCGCGATCGCGCGCGCGAGCAGCGTCTTGCCGGTGCCGGGGCTGCCGACCATCAGCACGCCCTTCGGGATCTTGCCGCCGAGCTTCTGGAACTTCGCCGGATCCTTGAGGAAGTCGACGATCTCCTTGACCTCTTCCTTGGCCTCCTCGACGCCGGCGACGTCGGCGAAGGTCACGTTGACCTGGTCCTCGTTGAGGAGCCGCGCGCGGCTCTTGCCGAAGCTCATCGCGCCGCGGCCCCCGGCGCCGCCCTGCATCTGGCGCATGAAGTACACCCAGACGCCGATCAGCAGCAGGATCGGGAACGACGACAGGAAGAGCTGCATCAGCACCGACTGCCGCTCCGGCGGCGCCGCGCGGAAGCTGACGCCGTGCTTCTGGAGCTGGCCGATCAGCTGCGTGTTGTCGGTCTCGGGGCTGTAGGTGACGTACGGCTCGCCGTTCGCGCGGGTGCCGGAGATCGTCTCGCCCTTGATCTCGGCCTGGCGGATCGAGTTGTTGTCGACCTCGGTCAGGAACTGCGAGTACGGGATCTCCGGGTTCGAGCCGGGCCGGGCGCTGAAGTTCGAGAACACCGCGAGGAGTACCACCGCGATGACCACCCAGAGGATGATGTTCTTCGTCAGGTCGTTCAAAAGAAGCTCCGTGCGGGGCTCGAGGCCGGCATTCCCAACCGACGCTACAGGATACGCCTGCCGGTCGCCAGCAGGTACATCTCGGCGCTGCGCGCGCGCGACGCCGGTGGCTTTTTCATGCGGACTTTCTCGAATTCCCGGCGCACCGCGCGCAGGTACTCGTCGAATCCCGCCCCCTGAAAAACCTTGGCGAGGAACACGCCGCCCGGCCTTAGCACTTCCCGGCTGAACTCGAGGGCGAGTTCGGCGAGGTACAGCTGGCGCGGCTGGTCCACAGCATCGATCCCGGACATATTGGGGGCCATGTCCGACATCACAAGATCGACCGGACGGCCGCCGAGCACGTCCTTGAGGGCCTGTAGGGGCCCGGGCTCCCTGAAATCGCCCTCGATGAAGGTCACCCCGGTCAGCGCGTCCATCGGCAGGATGTCGAGCGCCACCACGAAACCCTTTCCGCTCAAGACCTTGGCCGCGTACTGGCTCCAGCCCCCGGGCGCGGCCCCGAGGTCGACGACGACCATGCCGGGCTTTAGAAGCCGCTCGGCGGCATCAAGTTCCTCGAGCTTGAACGCCGCCCGGGAGCGAAAGCCCTCCTTGCGGGCGCGCTTCACGTAGGCGTCGGCGTGGTGCTCCTTGAGCCACTGCTCGCTCGACTTGCTGCGCTTTGCCATCGAAGCCTCGCACCGTGGCCTTCCCGGCCGTCCCTATAATGTGCGGATGGATCTCAACGAACGCCAGAAAAAGCACCTGCGCCGCCTCGGCCACCCGCTGCACCCGCTCGTCACGCTCGGCAACGCCGGGCTAACCGACGGGGTCGCCGCCGAGATGGAGCGCGCCCTCTCCGACCACGAGCTCGTCAAGGCGAAGGCCCGGCTCGGCGACCGCGAGGCGCGCAACGCGGCCTTCGCGACGCTCGCGACGCGCACCTCGAGCACGCTCATCCAGCGCATCGGCAACGTGGGGCTCTTCTTCCGCCCGAACCCGAAGCTCACGCGGATCGTCCTGCCGGACTAGGCGGCGGGGGCCGGGCTCAGGCGCGGAGCTCGCGGACGAGCGCGACCGCGACCCAGACCGCCGCGGCCCAGTAGAGCGCGCTCGCGACCGCGTGCCAGGCGGCGAACGCGCCGCCGCCGACGCCGTGGGCGGCGCGCGCCGCCTCGAGCAGCGGCCGTACCAGCCACTCGCTGACCGACAGCAGGATCGCGGGGCCGACCGCCGCCGCCTGTCGCGCGCGCGTGGCGGCACTGGGCTCGCGCGCCGCGAGCACGACGAGCGCGGCCGCGATCGCGGCCGAGAGCACGGTCGCCGTGCGAAAGAGGTGCCCGGCGATGAAGCCGGCGAGCTGCCGGTCGTCGAGCACCGCGAACAGCGTCGGCGCGACGACCGCGCCGGTCACGAGGAGGAGCCCCGCCCAGAGCGCGAGCAGCAGGCGCCGCGCGAGCCTCACTCGTACCGGACCTTGACGATCTCGTACGAACGCACGCCGCCCGGCGCCTGCACGTCGACGGTGTCGCCCTCCTCCTTGCCGACCAGCGCGCGCGCGATCGGCGAGGTGATGGCGATGAGGCCCTGGCGGATGTCGGCCTCGTCCTCGCCGACGACCTGATAGGTGACGCGCACCCCGTCCTCGGTGCCCTCGAGCTCGACGGTCGTGCCGAACACGACCTTGCCGGTCTGCGGCAGCTTCGAGACGTCGATGATCTCGGTGTGCGACAGGCGGCTCTCGATCTCCTTGATCCGCCCCTCGATGAAGCCCTGCTGGTCGCGGGCCGCGTGGTACTCGGCGTTCTCCGACAGGTCGCCGTGGCCGCGGGCCTCGGCGATCGCCTTGATCACGGCCGGCCGGTCCTCGGACTTCAGGCGCTTGAGCTCCGCGCGCAGGCGCTCCGCGCCGCGCACGGTAATGGGACTGCGCTTCACGCCACCAACTCCTTGTGCAGATCCTGCAGCCTGTTCACCTCGACCTCGTCGAGGTGGTCGAGCGCGTCGCAGGTGGCGCGCGCCGCAGGCACGGTCGTGTAGTAGGTCACCTTGCGGGCCACCGCCTCGCGCCGGATCGAGCGCGACTCGCGCACCGCCTGCTTGCCCTCGGTCGTGTTGACGATCAGGTCGATCTCGTCGTTCTTGATCATGTCGACGATGTGCGGGCGGCCCTCGCGCACCTTGAGCGCCCGGCGGCAGGCGATGCCGGCCGACTCGAGCGCGCGCGCCGTGCCCTCGGTCGCGACGATCTCGAAGCCGCGCGCGATCAGCTCGCGCGCCAGGCCCACCGCGCCCGGCTTGTCGCGCTCGCGCACCGACAGGAGGCACACGCCGCGCCGCGGCAGCACGACCCCCGAGCCGCTCTGCGCCTTGGCGTAGGCCTCGCCGAAGGTGCGGCCGGTGCCCATGACCTCGCCCGTCGACTTCATCTCGGGGCCGAGGATCGGGTCGGCCTCGGGGAACTTCGCGAACGGGAACACCGACTCCTTGACGGAGTAGTACTTCGGCACGCGCTCCTCGCTCGCCCCCTGGTCCTTGAGCGACCGGCCGGTCATCACGCGCGCCGCGATCTTGGCGAGCGGCCGGCCGGTCGCCTTCGACACGAACGGCACGGTGCGCGAGGCGCGCGGGTTGACCTCGAGCACGTAGACGACGCCGTTCTGGATCGCGAACTGCACGTTCATGAGGCCGATGACGTTGAGCGCCCGGGCCATCCTCCGGGTCTGGTCGCGGAGCTCCGCCTGCAGCTTCGCCGACAGCGCGTACGGCGGCAGCGAGCACGACGAGTCGCCCGAGTGGACGCCCGCCTGCTCGATGTGCTCCATGATCCCGCCGATCAGGACGTCGGTGCCGTCCGAGATCGCATCGACGTCGACCTCGGTCGCGAGGTCGAGGAAGCGGTCGAGCAGCACCGGGCTGTCGTTCGAGACCTTGACGGCCTCGGTCATGTAGATCCGGAGGTCGTCCTCGTTGAACACCACCTCCATCGCCCGGCCGCCGAGCACGTACGACGGCCGCACGATCAGCGGGTAGCCCACCTCGCGCGCGAGCTGCACGGCCTGTTCCTCGGTGCGCGCCGTCGCGTTCGCCGGCTGCTTGAGGCCGAGCCTCTGGATCAGCTGCTGGAAGCGCTCGCGGTCCTCGGCGACGTCGATCGAGTCCGGCGTCGTGCCGATGATCGGCGCGCCGGCCGCGGCGAGCGCGCGCGCGAGCTTCAAGGGAGTCTGGCCGCCGTACTGGACGATCACGCCCTCGGGCTTCTCCTTGGCGATGATCTCCATGACGTCCTCGAACGTCAGCGGCTCGAAGTAGAGCCGGTCGGAGGTGTCGTAGTCGGTCGAGACGGTCTCCGGGTTGCAGTTGACCATGATGGTCTCGTAGCCGTCCTCGCGCAGCGCGAGCGCCGCGTGCACGCAGCAGTAGTCGAACTCGATGCCCTGGCCGATGCGGTTCGGCCCGCCGCCCAGGATCACGATCTTGCGGCGGTCGGTCGGGTTCGCCTCGCACTCGTCCTCGTAGGTCGAGTAGAGGTAAGCGGTCGTGGTCGCGAACTCGGCGGCGCAGGTGTCGACGCGCTTGTAGACCGGGTGCAGGCCGAAGGCGTGGCGGCGCTTGCGGATCACCGACTCCTCGACGCCGAGCAGCTTCGCGAGCCGCGCGTCGGAGAAGCCCTTGCGCTTCAGCGCCCGGAGCCGCGGCTGCTCGAGCTCGGCGAGCCCGCCGTCGCGCACGCGCGCCTCCTCCTGCACGAGGTCCTCGATCTGCGCGAGGAACCAGGGGTCGATCGCGCTCAGCTCATGGAGCTTCGCGATGGTCCAGCCGGCGCGGAACGCGTCGGCGACGTAGAGGAGCCGGTTCGCGCCGGGGTGGCGCAGCTCGGCGACGAGCGCCGACTCGCGCTCCTCGTTGAGCGGCAGCTGCACCTGCTCCTCGAAGCCGGCGAGCCCGGTCTCGAGGCTCCTGAGCGCCTTCTGCAGCGACTCCTGCAGCGTCCGGCCGATCGCCATCGCCTCGCCGACCGACTTCATCTGGGTCGTCAGGCGCGTGTTCGCGCCCGGGAACTTCTCGAAGGTGAAGCGCGGGATCTTGGTCACGACGTAGTCGATCGACGGCTCGAACGAGGCCGGCGTCGCGCCGCCCGTGATCTCGTTCTTGAGCTCGTCGAGCGTGTAGCCGATTGCGAGCTTGGCGGCGATCTTGGCGATCGGGAAGCCGGTCGCCTTCGAGGCGAGCGCCGAGGAGCGCGACACGCGCGGGTTCATCTCGATCACCAGCACCCGGCCGTCCTTCGGGCTGATCGCGAACTGCACGTTCGAGCCGCCGGTGTCGACGCCGATCTTGCGCAGCACCGCGATCGAGGCGTTGCGGAGCCGCTGGTACTCCTTGTCGGTCAGGGTCTGCGACGGCGCGACGGTGATCGAGTCGCCGGTGTGCACGCCCATCGGGTCCAGGTTCTCGATCGAGCAGACGATGATGCAGTTGTCCGCCGAGTCGCGGACCACCTCCATCTCGTACTCCTTCCAGCCGAGCACCGACTCCTCGAGCAGCACCTCGCTGGTCGGCGAGGCGTCGAGGCCGCGCGCGACGATCGTCTCGAACTCCTCGCGGTTGTAAGCGATGCCGCCGCCCGAGCCGCCGAGCGTGAACGACGGGCGGATCACGGTCGGGTAGCCGATCTCGGCCTGGACGGCGAGCGCCTCCTCGAGGCTGTGCGCGATCATCGCGCGCGGCGTCTCGAGGCCGATGTCGCGCATCGCGTTCCGAAAGAGCTCGCGGTCCTCCGCCATGTCGATCGCCTCGCGCGAGGCGCCGATCAGCTCGCAGGCGAACTTGTCGAGCACGCCCTCGCGGACGAGGTCGAGCGCGCAGTTGAGCGCCGTCTGCCCGCCCATGGTCGGCAGGAGCGCGTCCGGCCGCTCCTTCTCGATGATCCGCGCGACCGTGCGCCAGTGCACCGGCTCGATGTAGATGGCGTCGGCCATCTCGGGGTCCGTCATGATCGTCGCCGGGTTCGAGTTCACGAGGATGACGCGGTAGCCCTCCTGGCGCAGCGCCTTGCAGGCCTGGGCGCCGGAGTAGTCGAACTCGCAGGCCTGGCCGATGATGATCGGCCCGGCGCCGATGATGAGGACGCTCTTGATGTCGGTGCGCTTCGGCATGGGTCGGTCTTGATCCTCAGCCTTCGGTGACGCCGGTCTGCTCGGGGGCGTTCTTGACCTCGCGGAGCCGCAGCTGCGCCTGCAGCCGGCGCAGCATCAGGTGCACGAAGTGCTCGAAGAGCCCCGCGACGTCGTGCGGCCCCGGGCTCGCCTCGGGGTGGCCCTGGAAGCTGAACGCGGCGCGGTCGGTGAACTCGATGCCCTGCAGCGAGCCGTCGAAGAGCGAGCGGTGCGTCGCGCGCACGTTCGGCGGCAGCGTCGACTCGTCGACCGCGAAGCCGTGGTTCTGGCTCGTGATCAGCACGCGGCCGGTGTCGAGCTCCTGCACCGGGTGGTTCGCGCCGTGGTGGCCGAACTTCATCTTGACGGTGCGGCCGCCGGCCGCGAGCCCGAGCAGCTGGTGCCCGAGGCAGATGCCGAACACCGGCACGTCGCCGGTCAGGAACTCGCGGATCGCCGCGATCGCGTAGTCGCAGGGCTCCGGGTCGCCCGGGCCGTTCGAGAGGAAGATGCCGTCCGGGTGGAGCTCCTCTACCGCCTCGGCCGGCGTCTGCGCGGGCACGACGGTGACGCGGCAGCCGTGGTCGGCGAGGAGCCTGAGGATGTTGCGCTTGATGCCGAAGTCGTAGGCGACGACGTGCAGGCGCTGCGCGGCGCGCACCGGGCGCTCGGCGGCGCCGTTGAAGTGCGTGCCGTCGTTCCACTGGTACGGGCGCTTCGCCGACACGACCTTGGCGAGGTCCATGCCCTTGAGGCCGGGGAACTTCTTCGCGGCGCGCACCGCGGCCGCCGCGTCGACCGTGTCGCCCGTCATGATGCAGCCGGCGAGCGCGCCCTTCTCGCGCAGGATGCGCGTCAGCTGGCGCGTGTCGATGTCGGCGATCGCGACCAGCTTGCCGCGCTTCAGGAAGCTCTGCAGCGACTCGGCGGCGCGCCAGCTGGAGTGCAGCAGCGGCAGGTCGCGGATCACGAGGCCGGCGCAATAGATCGCGGCCGACTCGAGGTCCTCGGGGGTCGCGCCCGTGTTGCCGATGTGGGGATACGTCAGCGTGACGATCTGCCGGCTGTAGGACGGGTCCGTCAGGATTTCCTGATACCCCGTCATCGCCGTATTGAAGACCACCTCGCCGGTCGTGTTCCCCTTCGCACCTATGGAAATACCCCGGAAGACCGTTCCGTCTTCCAGGGCGAGTACTGCAGGCGTCGTCAAGGCTCACTCCCGTGGCGAGTCATCCCTCGCGGGGCGTAACCACCGGTTCTGGGCCGCAGATGTGCAAAGCGGGTGGAGCCTTGTTGAAGACTCCGCCCGCTTCGGTCGTGGCTGCGTGGATTTCGATCCGGGGCCGCATTTTACGGCAGCCGCCCCCGGCACACCAGCCCGTCGAGCGTGGTGTCAGCCGAAGCCGAGCACGTCGGCCATCGTATAGCGGCCCGCGGCGCGGCCCCGGAGCCACTCGGCCGCCCGCAGCGCGCCGTAGGCGAAGGTCATCCGATCGTGCGCGCGGTGCGTGAGCTCGAGCCGCTCGCCCGGCCCCGCGTAGAGCACGGTGTGCTCGCCGACGATGTCGCCGCCGCGGAGCACCGCGAAGCCGATCGAGCCCGCCCGCCGCGGCCCGGACGCCCCGCTGCGGGCCGGCGTCGCGAGCGCCTTCAGGTCCTCGCCGCGCCCGGCGGCGGCGGCCTCGCCGAGCCGCAGCGCCGTGCCGGACGGCGCATCGACCTTGTAGCGGTGATGGGCCTCGAGGATCTCGATGTCGTACTCGGGCGGCAGTGCTGCAGCCGCCCGTTCAACGAGTTGCGACAGCAAGTTAATGCCAAGGCTCGTGTTCGGGGCGACGAGCACCGCGATCCGCTCCACGCCCTCCTCGAGCGCCGCCTGCGTCGCGGCGTCGAGGCCCGTCGTGCCGACGAGGAGCGGGCAGCCCCGCGCGAGGCAGGCCTCGAGGTTGCCGCGGACGGCGCCCGCCACCGTGAAGTCGAGCGCGACGTCGGCCCGCGCGAGCGCGAGCGCGTGGTCCGCCGTGACGGCGGTGCCGAAGCGGTGGTTGAGCCCGGCGACGTCGCCGGCGTCGGCGCCGAGCGCCGGGCTGTCGGGCGAGGCGAGCGCGCCCACGAGCTCGAACTCGGTGCTGTCGTGGATCGCCTGGACGAGGCTGCGCCCCATCCGCCCGGTCGCGCCGAGGACGGCGATGCGGACGGGCGTCGGCGCGCCGGGTGTGGTGCTCACTGGCCGATGCTCTCGAAGAACTTCTTGACGCCGTCGAGCCAGGTCGACTCGCGCGGGTTGTGGTGCTTGGGGTTTTTCTTGAGCGACGCGTCGAGCTTTTTCAGCAGATCCTTCTGCTCGCCCGACAGGTTCACCGGCGTCTCGACGACGACCCGGCAGTAGAGGTCGCCGGTCGCCCCGCCGCGCACCGGCCGCACGCCCTTGCCCTTGAGCCGAAACACGCGGCCCGACTGGGTCTCGGACGGCACCTTGATCGAGGCGTGCCCGCCGAGCGTCGGCACCTCGACCTCGCCCCCCAAGGCCGCCGTCGTGAACGCGACCGGCACCTCGCAGGAGAGGTCGGCGCCCTCGCGCTCGAAGATCTCGTGCTTTCGGACCGCGACCTCGACGTAGAGGTCGCCCGGGGGGCCGCCGTTGCGGCCCGCCTCGCCCTCGCCCGACAGCCGGATCCGGTCGCCCGTGTCGACGCCGGGAGGCACCTTGACCTGCAGCGTCCGCGGGCGGCGCACCCGGCCCTGGCCGTAGCAGCTGTCGCAGGGCTGCTCGATGATGTTGCCGCGGCCCTTGCAGCGCGGGCAGGTCTGCTGGACCGCGAAGAACCCCTGCTGCATGCGCACCTGGCCGACGCCGCCGCAGGTCGTGCAGCGCACCGGCGTCGAGCCCTTGGCCGCGCCGCTGCCGCCGCAGGTCTCGCACTCCGAGAGCGTCGTGATCTCGATCTCGGCCGCGTAGCCGAACACCGCCTGCTCGAGGTCGAGCTCGAGCTCGTAGCGCAGGTCCGCGCCCCGGAACACCTGTCGCCCGCCGCGCCGGCCGCCGCCGAAGATGTCGCCGAACACCTCGCCGAAGATGTCCCCGAACACCTCCCCCGGGTCGACACCGCCGCCGCGCCCCTGCTCGAGGCCGGCGTGGCCGAACTGGTCGTAGGCGGCCCGCTTCTGCGGGTCGGAGAGCACCTCGTAGGCCTCCTTGGCCTCCTTGAAGGACTCCTCGGCGGACGCCTCCCCGGAGTTGCGGTCCGGGTGGTGCTTCATCGCGAGGCGGCGGTAGGCCTTCTTGATCTCGGCGTCGGTCGCCGTCCGCTCGAGCTCGAGAACCTGATAGTAGTCGCGCTTCGCCATGCACCCTCACGCCCCAAACGGCCGCGCCGCCGCGGGTGCGTGACCCGCGGCGGCGGCTCTAGTTATAGCGGACCTCGGGCCCTCAGGCCTTGCGATCCTTGCCCTTCACTTCCTCGAACTCGGCGTCGAGCACGTCCTCGTTGCCGGGCTTGGCGCCCGCGGGACCAGCGCCGGCCGCCCCCGCCGCGCCCGCCGCCGCCTCGGCGCCCGCCGCGGAGGCCCGCTGCAGCACGTCGCCCGCGGCCTTCGAGAGCGCCTCGGCCTTGAGGTCGATCGTCTCCTTGTCGTCGGCGCCCATCGCCTTCTTGAGGTCGCCGAGCGCGGACTCGATCCGGGCGCGGTCCTCGCCGCCGACCTTGTCGCCCAGGTCCTTGAGCGACTTGTCGACCTGGTGCGCGAGCGCGTCGGCACGGTTGCGGGACTCGACCAGCTCGCGGAACTTCTTGTCCTCGGCCGCGTGCGCCTCCGCGTCCTTGACCATCCGCTTGATCTCGTCCTCCGAGAGGCCGGACGAGGCCTTGATGACGATCTTCTGCTCCTTGCCCGTGCCCTTGTCCTTGGCCGAGACGTGCAGGATGCCGTTCGCGTCGATGTCGAAGGTGACCTCGATCTGCGGCATGCCGCGCGGCGCCGGCGGGATGTCGGAGAGGTCGAAGCGGCCGAGCGACTTGTTGTCCGAGGCCTTGTCGCGCTCGCCCTGCAGCACGTGGATCGTCACCGCCGGCTGGCTGTCGTCGGCGGTCGAGAACACCTGCGTCGCCTTGGTCGGGATCGTGGTGTTCTTCTCGATCAGCTTCGTCATGATGCCGCCGAGCGTCTCGATGCCGAGCGACAGCGGCGTCACGTCGAGGAGCAGCACGTCCTTGACCTCGCCCGACAGCACGCCGCCCTGGATCGCGGCGCCCACGGCGACCGCCTCGTCCGGGTTGACGTCCTTGCGCGGCTCCTTGCCGAAGAAGTCCTTCACGGCCTTCTGCACGAGCGGCATGCGGGTCTGGCCGCCGACCAGGATCACCTCGGCGATGTCCGAGAGCGAGATGCCCGCGTCCTTGACCGCGGTCCGGCACGGGCCGATGGTGCGGGTCACGAGGTCCTCGACCAGCGACTCGAGCTTGGCGCGCGTCAGCTTGACGTTGAGGTGCTTCGGGCCCGACGCGTCGGCCGTGATGTACGGCAGGTTGATGTCGGTCTGCTGGCTCGAGGACAACTCGATCTTGGTCTTCTCGGCGGCCTCCTTGAGGCGCTGCATCGCGAGCGGGTCCTTGCGGACGTCGACGCCCGACTCCTTGCGGAACTCGTCGGCGATGTAGTCGATGACCCGCCGGTCGAAGTCCTCGCCGCCGAGGAAGGTGTCGCCGTTGGTCGAGAGCACCTCGAACTGGCGCTCGCCGTCGACCTCGGCGATCTCGATGATCGAGATGTCGAAGGTGCCGCC